>NZ_BAAAMY010000005.1:0-55766 GCF_039529515.1 Nocardioides lentus | reverse complement strand
CCCGCCGCCTCAGCGGCGGGGGGTCCTGTCGCGTGCCGGTGCGGCCGGGAGCGCCGCCGGGGCCCGAGGCGGGGCGTCGGGGTCAGCCGACGGGCTGCTGCAGGTCGACGACCCAGCGCGTGCCCCCGGGCTCGTACGGCGTGGCGTGGTAGACCTCGCGGCAGGTGCCCCGCGGGGTCAGGCCGCGACGCTCGACCTCGGTGACCAGGGACTGCCAGGCGCCGGCGATGCCCGAGAGGTCCGCGGCGTCGTACGTCGTGGCGAGGGCGCGCCCCACGGCCGGCAGGTCGGCGCTCTCGAGGCCCGCGACGGGTTCGTCGACCTGCTCGGCGGCGGCCGCGCGCAGCCCCTCGTCCTCCTCGGTGTAGTGGGCGACGCCGGGTCCGGTGCGGGTGGCGCCGGCCGCGGCGACGGCCTCGTTCACGCGGCCGAACATCAGGCCCATCTCGGCCTCGATGGCGCCCATGTCGGCCACGTGGGCGGAGGACTGGACGAGTCGCAGCGCGGGCAGCGACGTCTCGGTGTAGGTCGGGGTCGTGGTCATCTCGTGCTCCTTGGTGATCGTGGAGAGCCGCGCCTCGACCCGGGCGAGGCGACCGCGGTCCACCGCGATCTGCGCACGCAGCTCGTCCCGTCGCTCCCGCAGCAGCGCGACCACCCGGTCGCCGCCCGAGGCGTCGGCCTCCAGCAGCTCGGCGACCCGGTCCAGCCCGAAGCCCAGGTCCTTCAGCGCCACGAGGTGGTTGGCGCGGTCCAGCTGGGCGGCGGTGTAGGAGCGGTAGCCGGTGTGGGGGTCGACGCGGTGCGGTCGCAGCAGGCCCAGCTGGTCGTAGTGCCGCAGCATCCGCACGGACACCCCGGCCAGTCGGGCGAACTCTCCGATGTTCAACATGACCCCCTCAGCGGACCGCCTGACACCGTGTGAGGGTCAAGCATCCCGTGCGCGAGACTCGCCCGGTGACCTCCGCGCCCCGGCTGCAGCCGCTCGTCCGGGCGCGGGTCGCCGGTCTGGGCGACGTGGGCGCGGCGTGGGTGGAGGCCCTGCCCGGTCGTCTCGGAGAGCTCGCCGCCGCCTGGGACCTCGAGCTGGGCCGGGGGCTGCCCGGCGGGTCGGCGTCGTACGTCGTGCGTGGCCGCACGGGCGGGGGCGACGAGCGGGTCGTGAAGGTCGCGCTGCCCGGCCAGGAGGCGGCGCTGGCCCGGGAGGCCGCGGTGCTGGCCGCCGCCGACGGCCGCGGCTACGTCCGCCTGCTCGCGCACGACGGGGGAGCGGACGGCAGTCCCGCCCTGCTGCTCGAGTCACTCGGGCCGTCGCTGGACGCCGCACTGCTGCCGCCCGAGCAGGTCCTCGACGTGGTGGCCGACCTGCTGCGCACCGCCTGGCGGGTGCCGGTGCCGGCAGGGACCGCCGACGCCGGCGACGCCGCCGTCACCCCGGGGCCGCGGAGCCGTGCCGTCGTGCTCGCCGCGCTGGTCCGCGAGGCCGACGCCCGGCACCCCGGGGTCTGCGACCCGGCGGTGCGCGACCACGCGCTCACGCTCGCCAGGGACCTCGCGGCGACCGACGACCCGGGGCGCTGGGTGCCCTGCCACGGCGACCCGCACCCGGCCAACGTCCTGCGCCGCGGCGAGGGCTGGGCGCTGGTGGACCCCGACGGTGTGCGGGCCGACCCGGCGTACGACCTGGGCGTGCTGGTGCGCGAGTGGACCCACCGGGTGCGCCGCAGCGAGGACCCCCGCGCCTTGGTCGCCGGGTGGTGCGCCCGGCTCGGCGAGCGCACCGGCACGGACCCCGCGCGGATCGAGGCGTGGGGCTTCCTCGAGCGCGTCAGCACCGGGCTGCACGTCGTCGACTTCGGGGCGACGGCGATGGGGCGCACCTTCCTCGACAGCGCGGTGCGCCTGCTGCCCTGAGACGGGCCGACGAGTTTCGCGATTCCCCCGCGCCCCGGCGCCGACCGACCTACATTCTTGAGTGTTCCTTGAAGTTCCGCGGACCTCTCCCGCCGGGGGCGCAGCCCCTCCCGCGGCCGCCGCGCCTCCCCCTCCTCGCCTGCCCCGGAGCACCCATGTCGGTTCGTCCTGCCCTGCCCGCGCGCCCCCGACGCCGCGCCACCGGCCTCGTCGCCGGGCTCGTCGCCTCGCTCGCCCTGGGCGCCGCCCCGGCCCTCGCGGCCGTCCCCGCCGTGGTGCCCTCCACCGGCCCCGCGCCGAGCACGACGACCGCGGCGCCGGCGGACGAGCGCAACGCCTCCCCGAACCCGCGCCTCGACCGCGGCCGGGCGGGCTACCGCCCCGTCGCCGGCGTCGCCTCCCTGCGTCGCACGGCGGTCCGGCCCCACCGCGGCGCCCGCTGGGCCGCGTCGGCCCGGGTCCGGGCGAGCGGGGTCACCGTGGCGCTCCCCGACGCCCCCCTCGTCGACGCCGCCCGGGCCCTGGTCTCCGCCGACGTCCGGACCTCGCGGGGCGCGCTGACCACCCTGTCCGCGACCTTCCGCGACGCCTCGGGCGCGACGCTCGGCGAGGCCGACAGCCGACGGTTCCTGACCGGCCCCCTCGGCTGGCGCACGGTCGGCGCCGAGCTCGACGTCCCCGAGGGCACCGCGGGGGTCCGGACGGTCCTCACCGTCCGCGCCGCCGCCCGCGGCAGCCGGGTCGCGGTCACCAACCACGTGGTGCGGCGCACCGTCGTCCGCGTCACCCCCGAGCCGCAGCCCGAGCCGCAGCCGGAGCCGCAGCCGGAGCCGCAGCCGGAGCCGCAGCCCGAGCCGCAGCCGGAGCCGCAGCCCGAGCCGCCGCGGGCGATGGACAACTCGGTGTCGCAGCCGGGCATCGTGGCCTACGGCCACCCCCGCGAGGTCGCGTCCTACGCGGCGGAGGGCGCGCTGGTCGTCGCCGGTCGCGACAACTACGACTCCGCCGAGATGACGCGCGTCTCGGCCGCGGGCGGCACCGTCCTGGTCTACCTCGACGCCGTCATCGACAACGCCTACGGCCGCTACCACCAGCTGCTCAACACCGCCTCGAGCTGCGGCGGCCCGACGCAGGCCTGGCCGGGCGGCTGGCGGGCCAACGACTGGGGCATGCTCAACGACTTCCGCCCGGGCTCCGTCGTGCAGCGCAAGATGGAGTGCGTCCTGGAGACGATCGTGGCCGAGAACCCCCACATCGGCGGCTTCTTCGCCGACGACCTCGGCTCGCGCTCCTGGTTCGGCGGCTTCAGCTGGAGCGGGTTCGGTGCCGCCAACCGCCAGGCCTACCGCGACGGCGCGATCGAGCTGTCGCGCACCTTCCGCCGCGTCGCGGACCGCCACCAGCTGGTGTTCATGGTCAACGGCACCTGGGGCGGCGGCAGCCTCGAGAGCGCCGGGGGCGGCTTCCCCGTCGCGTCCCAGCACGGCAACGCGCTGGCCGACGGCGCCTTCGCCGAGAACCACGAGGCGGACGGCTACTGGGGCCGCGCCTACCCCTGCGCCGAGCAGTGGGCCGACGCGTCCGCCACGACCAGGGGCATGGCGTTCAACTTCGCCGTGACCCGCGACGAGTCGGTGCGCCGGCAGCTGGCCGCGACCGGGTGCTACGCCTTCACCGCGACCCAGCAGGCCTACGACCGGGCGCCGGTGTGGGGCCCGTTCCGCTGGACCGGCCTGCCTCACAAGGTCGGTGGGCGCGGCTGAACGGCGGGCCGGGCGACCGGGGGTGAACGCGATGTTGAGGTTTTCTTGCGGGGACGACCAGGATTCCTTGACGTAGGGTCGCGCTCACCCCCCAGCGTCTCGGAGACACCATGCCCAGCACGACCCCCTCGGGCACCCGTGCCCGCACCTGGCTCGTCCGTGCCCTGCTGCTCGCGCTCCCGGGGGCGCTGCTCGCCGCGGCGCCCGCCGCACCCGCCGCCGCCGAGGTCGACAACTCCTTCACCCAGCCCGCCCTCGTCGCCTACGGCAACCCGGGGGCCGCGGCGCCGTACGCCGAGCGCGGGGCGCTGGTGATCGCGGGCCGCGAGAACTACGGCAGCGCCGCCATGAAGCGGGTCTCGCGCCGCGGCGGCACGGTGCTGGTCTACCTCGACGCCGTCATCGACAACGACCACGGCCGCTACCACGCGATGCTCAACCGTCGCTCGGTGTGCGGTCCGGCGACGCGGGCCTGGCCCGGGGACTGGCGGGCCAACTCCTACGGCCGCCTCAACGACTTCCGCCCCGGCTCGGTCGTCCAGCGCAAGCTCGGGTGCGTCCTGCGCCGGATCGTCGCCGAGAACCCCCACATCGCCGGCTTCCTCGCCGACGACCTGGGCTCCCGCTCGTGGTTCCGGGGCTTCAGCTGGGACGCGTTCGGCGCCCGCAACCGCCAGGCCTACCGGGCCGGCGCGATCGCCGCGGCCAAGACCTTCCGTCGGGTCGCGGACCGCCACGGCCTCGTCTTCCTCGTCAACGGGACCTGGGAGGGCGGATCGGTGCACAGCAAGGGCGGCGGCTACCCGACGGCGTCCGCGTCCGGCAACGCCCTCGCCGACGGCACGATCGCGGAGCACCACCGGCCCGACGCCTTCTGGGGGCGCACCTACCCCTGCGCCCGGCAGTGGGCCAACGCCTCCAGCGTCACCCGCGGCACGCAGTTCAACTTCGCGATCGCCTCCACCGACGCCGACCGACGGGCCTTCGCCCGCAGCGGCTGCTACGCCTTCGCCGCCACCCAGACGACCTACGAGCGGGCCCGGGTCTGGGGCCGGTTCCGCCCGACCGGTCTCCCGCACCGCGTCACCCGCCCCTGAGCGCCGCCTCCGGCGGGCGTCCGGACCTGGGGCGCCGACCTACGATCGAGGCATGAGCAGGCCGGTGCCCCGCGCGCGCGGCGTGCTGCTGACGGTGCTCGTGCTCGCGCTCAGCGCCTGCGGGGCCCTGCCGGGTGGT
Organism: Nocardioides lentus; assembly: GCF_039529515.1. Lineage (NCBI taxonomy): Bacteria > Bacillati > Actinomycetota > Actinomycetes > Propionibacteriales > Nocardioidaceae > Nocardioides > Nocardioides lentus. Next base: position 50,853 of record NZ_BAAAMY010000005.1, on the reverse strand, counting down.
GGGCCCGGCGGCCCCGACGACACCGCCCCCGAGGTCGTCGCCGACGGCTCGCCGACCCAGCCGGCCTCGCTCGTGTACGGCGACACCGCCGGCGTCGAGGCCTACGCGCGACCCGGTGGGCTGGTCGTCGCCGGGCGCGACAACTTCGACGACCCGGCGTTCGCCGAGGTCTCCCGGGCGGGCGGGTCGGTGCTGCTCTACCTGGACCCCGTCATCGACAACGCCTACGGCCGCTACCACCGGCTGCTGCTCGGGGCCTCGGCCTGCGGCCCGGCGGTACCGGACTGGCCGGGCTCGCCGGTGGCCAACGACTACGGCTCGCTCGCGGACTTCCGGGTCGGGTCGGTGCTGCAGGACAAGCTGCCGTGCGTCCTGGAGACGATGGTCGCCGAGAACCCCCGGATGGCCGGCTGGTTCGCCGACGACGTCGGCTCCCGCTCCTGGTTCCCGGAGATCGACTGGGACTCCTGGAGCCCCGAGGCCCAGCAGGCCTACCGCGACGGGGCGATCGCGCTCACGCGCACCTTCCGTCGGGTCGCGGACGCCCACGGGCTGGTGGTCGTGGTCAACGGCACGTGGACCGCGGGCGACCTCGCCGGCGCGGGGGGCGGCTACCCCGATCCCGAGCAGCACGGCAACGCGCTGGCCGACGGCGGCTTCGTGGAGAACCACGACACCGGCGTCGCCTTCTTCACCGACTACGCCTGCTCGCCCCAGTGGGCGGCCGAGTCGCCGGTGACCGAGGGTCGGGCGATCAACTTCGCGGTGACCCGCACCGACGAGGGCCTGCAGGCCTACGTCGACTCCGGCTGCTTCGCCTACGCGCAGCGCCACGAGACCTACGACCTGGTCCGGCCGTGGGCCGGCAACCGCGACATCGGTCTGCCCACCGAGGTCGCCGACTAGGCCACCGGCCCTCCGACGCGGACTTCGCGACTCCCCGGCGCCGGGTCCCACCCGGTGCCTACGATGGGCGCGGTGCGCAGCGGGGGGTCCGCCGGCACGGTCGTGAGCGCGACGGCGAGCCAGGGGAGGTGCACGTGGTGCGCGAGGAGAGCCCGGAGGACCGGGGTCCGGTCGCGGCGGTCGCGTCGGACCTGTCGCGTCACCGCTGGTTCGTCCTTGCCGTCGTGGTCCTGGCGCTCGCGGCCGCGGTCGCGGCCACGGTGCTGACCCCGACGACCTACACCGGCCGCTCCTCGCTCATCGTGAGCTCCAACAACCGCTCGCCCGACCAGGACGCCGTGCTCGTCCAGGGCTACGTCGACCTGTTCGACGACGCCGCCTACCAGGCGCAGCTGCTCGACGACGCGGGCGTCGAGGAGCCGGTGGAGCTGTCCGCCCGTGCCGCCGCGGCCAGCCCGATCCTCGTCATCTCCTCCACGGCCGACGACCCCGAGGTCGCCCGGGTCTCCGCGGCGGCGGCGGCGCGGGCCTTCCAGGCCGACATCAACGACGTCCGGGCCACCGAGCAGGAGGCCAAGATCGCAGAGCTGCAGAACCGCATCGACGCGCGCCGGAGCACCGACGGCGACGACTCCGGCACGGTCAACGCGCTGCGCACCGAGCTGATCCGGCTGGAGGCCGACCGCACCGACCAGCTCCAGGAGCTCCAGCTCGACGCGGGCGTCGCGACCGAGGCGCCGAGCGTGGTGCGCAACGTCGGCCTGGGGCTGGTCGGCGGGCTGCTGCTCGGCGTGGTCCTCGCGGTGCTCCTGGGTGGTCGGCGGCGACGGCGCGGCACCTCGCGATGACCCCCGCGACGCGCACGGTGGTTCCGGCGCGCCTGCGCGCGGCGGGCCCGGAGCTGGCCGTGCTCGCCGTCCTCGCCCTCGGGTTCGCGGGCGCCGTGGTCGTCGTGCCCGACGCCTTCGGAGTCCTGCTCGTGGTGGGCGTGGTGGGCCTCGTCGCCGTCGCGGCCGGTCTCGCCAGCCCGGTCGTGGCCACGTCGTACCTGCTCGTGGCGGCGTTCCTGCGGCTGGCCGTGCCCACGGGCCCGCTGCCGACGGACCCCTTCGTGCTCGCCTACGGCGGCGTCCTGCTCGCGGTCGGGCTGTGGTGGCGCACCCGCGGCGGCCCGGTCCCGCCGCTGCGCGGCCTCGGGCTGCTGGTCGCGGCGTACGTCGGCTGGAACGTGCTCTCGATGGTCCTGCCGCACACCTACGACGCGGTCTACCCGACGTACGGCGGGGAGATCGAGGTGTGGCGCTTCGTGCTCATCGGCACCGTCATGCCCCTGACCATGCTCCTCGTCGGCGTCGCGTGCCTCGGCCGCGAGCGGGCGGTCCGCACCCTGGTGGTGCTCCTGATGGGCATCGGCGGCTACTCGGCGCTCGTGAGCATCCTGCAGTTCCACGGGCCCGCCGCGCTGGTGTGGCCGTCGTACGCGCTGGGCCACCCGGAGTGGCCCGGCCGCGCGGTCGGCGTGGTCTACCAGCCGGTGGTCCACGGGCTGGTGCTCGTGCTCGGCTACCTGGCGTCGGTCCTCGTGGCCTCCCGCACCGCGGTGCGCGGCGGCGTGCGGGTCGCCGCCGCCGTCGTCGCCGCGGCCTGCGCCTACGGCGTCCTGCTCACCTACACCCGCTCGGCCTGGCTGTGCCTGGCCGTCGTCGTGCTCCTCGGCGCGGTCGTCGCCCGGGGCTGGCGGACCGGGTTCGTGCTCACGCTGGCCGCCGGGGCCGTCGGGGTGGCCGTGAACTGGTCGACGTTCACCAGCGACGACCGCTCCGCGGGCGGCGTCACCAGCTCCAACGAGCTGCTCGACCGGCTCAACATCAACGCCACCGCGATCTGGGCCACCGGCGAGCGGCCGCTGCTGGGGTGGGGGATCGGTCGCTTCCCCTCGGTCAACACCTACCACCACCGGCAGCTGACGCCCGAGGTGCCGTGGGAGCGGGGCTACGGCCTCGCCGCCCACTTCGACCTGCTCGGGATCTCCGCCGAGCTCGGCCTCGTGGGCGCCGCGCTCTGGCTCGGCGTCGTCGGCCTCGTCGCCGCCCGGCTCGTGCACGCCGTACGACGCACCCCGCCGCAGTCCGACGACGTGCCGGGGGGCGCCGCGGGCGACGTCGGCGGACGCGACTACGCCACGCTGGCGCTGCTGGCCCTGGTGTCGTGGCTGGTCACGGGCGCGACCGTCGACCAGCGCCTGTTCGACGTCACCAACCTGATGGTGATGACCCTCGCCGGCTCGGCGATCGGCCACTGCTGGTGGCGCCGCCGCTCCGCCGGGGCCCGCCAGGAGGGTGCGGGCCCGGAGCAGGAGGGCCGGGGGCCTGCGACCCGGGAGCCCGGGACCGCTGCGGCCGCCGCGACGGTGGTCGGGTGAGGCGGCGCGGGGTGCTCTGGGCCTCGACCGCGACGACCACCCGCGGTGGCGTCGCGTCGTACGTGCGGAGCGTGCGCGCCACGCCGCTGTGGTCGACGTGGGGGATCCGGCACGTCGCCACCCACACCGACGGCTCCGCCGTGGCGAGGCTCGCGCTGTTCGCCCGCAGCCTCGTCGTCGTCGGGCTGCGCCTCGCGGTGCGGCCCCCGGCGCTGCTGCACCTGCACACCGCCTCGCGCGGCAGCTTCGCGCGCAAGTCCGTGCTCGCGCTCCTCGCCCGCCGCCGCGGGGTGCCGGTCGTCGTCCACGTCCACGGCGGCGGGTTCGCCGACTTCCACGACGCCGCGCCCCGCTGGCTGCGGCGGTGGATCCGCCACACCCTGGAGTCCGCCGACGTGGTCGTGGCGCTCGGTGCGGGGTGGGCCGCCCAGCTGCGCCGGATCGCGCCCGGGGCCCGGATCGAGGTCGTGCCCAACGCCGTGGTGCCGCCGGCGACGGTCATCGCGTCACCGGGCGCGCCGCCCGTCGCGCTGTTCCTCGGGCTCGTGCACGCCGACAAGGGGGTGCCGGTGCTGGTCGACGCGTGGTCCGAGGTCCGGGCGCGGCTGCCGGGCCTCGACGCCCGGCTGGTCGTCGCGGGCGACGGCGACCTCGACGGCCTGCGCCGGCAGGTGGCCGCGCGACGCCTCGGCGACGTCGTCGAGACCCCCGGGTGGGTGGGACCCGACGATGTCGCGCGCCTACTCGACGGCGCGGCCGTGCTGGTGCTGCCCTCGCGGGCCGAGGGCCACCCGATGGCGGTGCTGGAGGCGATGGCCCACGCGCGCCCGGTCGTCGCCACCGCCGTGGGCGGCCTGCCGGACCTCGTCGACGACACCAGCGGCCGGCTGGTGCCACCCGACGACGTCGCGGCCCTCGCCGACGCGCTCGTCGAGGTGCTGGGCGACCCCGCCACCCGCGAGCGGCTCGGCGCCGGCGCCCGCGCCCGGGTGCTGGAGCACTTCGACGTGGCCGTGACCTCGCGCCGGCTCGACGCGCTCTACCGCGAGCTGACCGGCCGGAGCGACCGATGACGACCCGCCCCGTCCGGGCGACCTTCGTGGTGCCCGACCTCGCCGCCGGCGGGGCCGAGCGCAACCTGGTCTCGGTGCTGGGCGGCGCCGACCCGGCGCGGCTGCAGGGCAGGGTCGTGTGCCTCGGCGAGCCCGGCGCGCTGTACGACGAGGCCGCGGCGCTCGCCCCGGCCCGAGCGCTGCGGCACGCCAAGCGGCAGGTGCTGCGCAGCGTCTGGACGCTCGCCCGCGAGCTGCGCCGCACCCGCGCGGACGTCGTGGTCTGCCGCGGCTACAGCGCCGAGACCGTGGGGCGGCTCGCGGCCGTCCTGGCGCGGGTGCCGCACCGGGTGGTGTGGGTCCACAACTGCTCCGACACCGAGCCCCGGGGGCGCGTGCGCACCGTCGTCGACGCCGCGCTCGAGCCCGCTACCGACGTCTACCTCGGGGTGGCCCGCGCCCAGGTCGCCTACCTGACCGGCGAGCTGCGCCACCCCGCGCGCAAGGTGCGGATCGTCCACAACGGCGTCGACGTCGAGGCGTTCGGCCGCCCCGAGCACGCCGCGGCCGGGCGCGCGGTGCGCACCGGGCTCGGGCTCGGGCCGGACGACCTCGTGGTCACGATCCTCGCGGCGCTGCGCCCCGAGAAGGACCACGAGCTGTTCCTCCGGGCCGCCCAGCAGGTCGCGGGGCGGGTGTCCGCGGCGCGGTTCCTGGTCGTGGGCGACGGGGCGCGGCGCGCCGACCTCGAGCGGCTCGCCGTCGAGCTGGGGCTCGGCGACCGCGTGGTCTTCGCCGGCCACCGCACCGACGTGCCGCAGGTGCTGGCCGCCAGCGACGTCGTGGTCCTGTCCTCGTGGACCGTCGAGTGCTTCCCGGTCTCCCTGCTCGAGGCGATGGCGTCCCGGGTGCCGGCGGTGGCCACCGACGTCGGCGGGGTCGCGGAGATCGTCGTCGAGGGCGTCACCGGCCACGTCGTCCCGTCGCGACGCCCCGAGCCGCTGGCGCGACGGGTGGCCGAGCTGCTCGCCGACCCGGCGCGGCGCCGTGCCTACGGCGCAGCCGCACGCACGCGCGTGGAGGAGCACTTCACCCTGGCGCGCAACGTCACCGACCTCGAGCACACCCTCGCCGCGGTGGTGGGCCTCCCGGACGGGTCGCCGGGACCGCCCGCCCCGGCACGGCCGGTCGGCCTCACCGCGGTCATGGACACGACCGCGGTCGGGGGCGCCGAGATCGTCACGCTGCGGGCGTTCGGGGCGATGGACCGCTCCCGGGTGACGCCGTCGCTGGTGTGCCTGCGGGAGGAGGGTCCGCTCGCCGGCGACTTCCGTGCCGCGGGCGTCGGGGTGAGGGCCCTGGGGCGCAGCGGCCGGTTCGACGTGCGCACGCTGCCGCGGCTGGTCCGCGCGCTCCGCGCCTCCGGCACCGACGCGGTCCTGCTCGCCCACCACCACCGGGCCTCGCTGGTGCTCGGCCGCATCGCGGCGCGCCTGGCCGGTGTCCGCGTCGTGCTGGTCGCCGCCCACGACATGGACCTGGTGCCCCTCGGTGGCCGGGTGCTGCCGCCCTCGACCGTCGCGACGCTGCGCGGGGTCTCGGCGCTGGTGCTGCTGGCGCCCAGCCAGGGCGACTACCTCCACCGCCACGAGGGCGTCGGCGCCCGGCCCTGGAGCCGCACGCGCGAGGTCGTGGTGCCCAACGGGATCCCGCTCGCCCCGCCCCCGACCGCGGCCGACCGTGCCGCCGCGCGGGCCGCGCTCGGCCTGCCCGACGACGCCTTCGTGGTCGGGATCGTGGCGCGCCTGAGCGCGCAGAAGGCCCACCACGTGCTCCTCGAGGCGTTCGTGGCGGTGCGGGCCGCCGTGCCCCGGGCGCGACTCGTCGTCGTCGGCGGCGGTGAGCGGGACGCCGAGCTCCGCGCCCTCGCCGTACGGCTCGGGATCGGCGACGCCGTCCTGTTCGCGGGCGTGCGGCGCGACGTCGGGGCGCTGCTGCCCGGCTTCGACGTGGCCTGCCTGTCGTCGGTGCACGAGGCCGCGCCGCTGACGGTCCTGGAGGCGATGGCCGCGGGCGTGCCCGTGGTGGCCACGCGCTGCGGGGCGCTCGCGGACCTGGTCGAGGACGGCCGCGAGGGCGTGCTCGTCGACGTGGGGGACACCGGCGCGCTGGCCGCCGCCCTGGTGGGTCTGTCCGCCGACGAGGACCGACGCCTCGCGACCGGGCGCGCTGCACGGGTGCGCGCCGAGCACGACTTCGCCGTGGAGCGCACCGCTCGCGGCTACGAGGACCTCGTGGTCGGGCTGCTCGCCCGCCGCGGGGGCCGGGGGACCGAGGAGGACCGATGACACGGCGACCGCACGTGCTGGTGCTGGTGGAGAACCTGTCCGTCCCGCTGGACCGGCGGGTGACGCAGGAGAGTCGCGCGCTGGTCGAGGCGGGCTACCGCGTCACGGTCATCTGCCCGCGGGGCACGACCCAGGACACCGAGCCCGAGGCGGACGTCGACGGGATCCGGGTGCTGCGCTACCCGCTGCGGCCCGCGACGGCGGGCGCGCTCGGCTACCCACGGGAGTACGCCCTCGCGCTGTGGCACACGCTGCGGCTCGCGCTGCGGGTGCGTCGCGAGGGCCCGGTCGACGTGGTGCACGCCTGCAACCCCCCGGACCTGCTGTTCCTCGTCGCGCTCGTGCTGCGGCCGCGCGGCGCCCGGTTCGTCTTCGACCACCACGACCTGGTGCCCGAGCTGTTCCTGTCGCGCTTCGACGACGCCCGTCGCGGTGCCCTCTACTGGGCGACCCGCCTGGTCGAGCGGCTGACCTTCGCGGCCGCGGACGGGGTGATCTCGACCAACGAGAGCTACCGCGACGTGGCCCGGCGTCGCGGCGGGGTGCCGGCCGACCGGATCGAGGTCGTGCGCTCCGGGCCCGACCTGGACCGGTTCGTGCGACGGGACCCGGACCCGTCGCTGCACCGCGGCAAGGAGCACCTCCTGGCCTACCTGGGGGTGATGGGGCCGCAGGACGGCGTCGACTACGCGCTGCGGGCCGTGGCGGCGCTGCGCGCCCGGGGCCGCGACGACTTCCACTGCGTGTTCATGGGCGCCGGCGACGCGCTCGCCGACATGCGCGCGCTGAGCAGCGAGCTCGGCCTCGACGACGTCGTCGAGTTCCCCGGCCGGGTCCCCGACGAGTACGTGCAGCGCTGCCTCTCGACGGCGACCGTCTGCCTCTCGCCCGACCCGAAGAACCCCCTCAACGACGTCTCGACGATGAACAAGGTCGTCGAGTACATGGCGATGGGCCGGCCGATCGTCTCCTTCGACCTCGTCGAGGCGCGGGTCTCGGCGGCGGACGCCGCGGTCTACGTGCCCGACGACGACGTCGAGGGCTTCGCGGGTGCCGTCGCCGACCTGCTCGACGACCCGGCCCGGCGCGAGGAGATGGGCCGACTGGGTCGGGCCCGCGTCGAGCACGAGCTGTCGTGGGCGGAGTCCCGCCGGCGCCTGCTGGGGTTCTACGAGCGGCTGCTGGGCGGCCCGCCCGGGGCCGGCCGCGTGGCCGACAGGTAGGCGTACCGCTCGTCGAGGTCGCTGCGCGGCACGAGGGTGACCGTGCGGGGCTCGAGCCCGGCGGCCGCCGCGTGGCCCCAGGAGTCGGGCACGGTGTAGGTGGTCATGTTGGCCAGGTCGCGGCGGTAGCCGCGGCGGCGGCTCCGGTGCCCGGCGCTCCGTCGTCGTACTTGAGCCGGACGACGGCGAGCCCGCCCGGGCGCAGCAGCGCGGCGGCGGCGTCGAGCACCGCGAGACCGTGGGCCTCGGTCGGCACCAGCTCGAGCACGTGGAAGCAGACGAACAGGTCGCAGGCGCCGATCTCGGTGACGGCCGCGGTGGCGTCGTCGACCCGGGTGCGGACGGCACGGACCGGGGTGTCGCAGGACTCCCGCACCCGTGCCGTCGCCCCGCGAGCGTCTCGTCGGACAGGTCGACCAGCACCATCTCGCCGGCGGTCGGGGCCAGCGCCGCCTGCTGCCCGACCGCCTCAGGGCCGGGGGCGAAGCCGGCGCAGGACGGTGAGGGCGACGTCGGAGGCGGCGCGGTAGGCGCGGGGGGCGAGGACCCGCAGCAGCACGACGTACGACGTGAGCATGACGAGGCCGGCGAGCGCGAGCAGGGCGAGGCCGAGCAGCACGGAGTGGGTCTCGGCGCGCAGCAGCTCCGTCTCGAGGAGGTGGGTGACGTCGCCGGCACCCGCGGCGGCGACGATCGCGGGCAGGGTGGTCGCGGCGAGGTCGCGCCAGCGGACGCCCACGACCGGGCGCGCGAGCGTCATGACGGTGAGCCCCACGAGCAGCGCCGTGACCGAGACGGACAGGCCGACGCCGACCAGCCCGAGCGGGCCGACGAGGGCCAGCAGCAGCGCGATCGTCAGCGTGAACTCGGTGAGGGTGTACCAGTTGAGCAGCGAGGTGCGGCCCGCCCCCTTGATGGCCTCCTCGCTCACCGTGGTGAACGCCTTGCCCAGCCCGAGCCCGGCCATCGCCACCAGCACGACGCCGGCGCCGCGCCACTGCTCGCCGAGCACCAGCACCACGAGCGGCTCGCCGATCGCCACGAGCAGCGCGGTGACCCCGGCGGCGGCGGTGACGACCAGGCCGAGGGCGCGCAGGTAGCTCTGGCGGAAGCGGTCGGCGTCGTCGGCGATCCGGGAGAACGCCGGGAAGAGGGCGACGGAGCTGACCTCGACGAGCGCGCCGACGGGGATCTGCGCGATGCGCTCGCCGTAGCGGAACAGGCCGAGCCCGCTGGCCCCGAGCACGTGACCGGTCACGCCCGCCTGCACGCCCTTCTCGGTCTGCTCGGCGAACAGGCCCAGGGCCAGGGGGAAGCCGAAGTGGACGAGCTCGCGGTACATCGGCAGGCTCGCGCGGCCCCGTCCGGGGCGCCAGTCGCAGATCCACCACAGGGTCGCCACCCAGGTCAGCGTCGAGGCGTAGCTGCCGATCACCATGCTCCACACGCCGAGCCCCAGCGCCGCGAGCGTGACCGAGACGACCGCGAAGCTGACCGCCACGGCCGGGCCCACGACGAGCCGTCGGCGCACGCTGAACTCGCGCTGCAGCAGCGCCTCCGGGACGTTCGTGAAGGCGAACAGGAAGACCCCGCCGGCCATGCTCGCCGCGACGAGCCCCGCGGTGCGGCTGTCGAAGACCAGCGCGACCAGCGGCGCGATGCCCAGGGCGAGCAGCATGGTGAGGAAGCCGCTGACGATGGTCGCCCGGAACACGGTCTCGGCGGCGTCGTCGAGCCGGTCCTCGCGCTGCACCAGGCCGGCCCGGAGCCCGCCCTCCACGACGTTGCTGGCGAACGCCGTGAGCACGCTCCCGGCGGCGAACCACCCGACCTCGGTCGGGCTGAGGAGCCGCGCCAGGGCGACGGTCTGGACCAGCGAGACCAGCTGGCCGAACACCACGGCCGCGGCCGACGCGGCAGCGACCCGCCCGATGCGCTCCCGCAGCGTGCGGCCCCCACCACCGGGCCGCTCCGGGTCGGGCTCGGGCGCCGGGCCGGCGGGGGCGGGGTCGTGCGGCGAGGTCACGGGGCGCGCTCGACGACGGCGGGGCGCAGCTTGCCGCTGGCGCTGCGCGGGATCCGGTCGAGCACGGCGAACCCCACCTGCTGCCCGGGCCCGAAGTAGCGCTCGACCGCCGCCAGCACGTCGGCGCGGGCGGCGGCGAGGACGTCGTCGCCGGCACCGGCCCCGGGCACCATGCGCACCTCGAAGCGGCCGGGCGCGAGCTGGGCGATCTGGACCTCCCGCAGTCCCCGCACCGCGTCGACCACGGTGCCGGGCAGCGGCAGGGGCCGCCCGTCGGCCGAGGTGAACGCGTCCTCGGCGCGCCCGGCGACCGCGCCCAGCCGCGCGAAGCCCCGGCCGCACGGGCACGGGCCCGCCGGGGCCGGGCCCACGAGGTCGCCGGTGGCGTAGCGCAGCAGCGGGAAGCCCCAGTTGTGCAGCGGCGTGCCGACGATCTCCCAGCGCTCGCGCTCCCCGGGGACCGGGAGCAGCTCGGTGATCGCGTAGTCGTCGAAGAGGTGGTAGCCCCCGGCCTCGCAGGTGCCGGCGAGCGTGACGCGCTCGGTCTGGCCGTAGTGGTCCACCACCGGCGCGGCGTACGCGGCCCCCATCAGCTCGCGCTGGGCGGCGGTCATCACCTCGGAGGAGGTGATCACCGCCCGCACCGGCAGGGTCTCGCCGCGCTCGAGCAGCAGCGTGGCGAGCGCGGTGATCGCGGACGGCCACCCCTCGACGGCGTCGGGCGCGAAGGCGCGGACCTCGGCGAGCAGCCTGGCCGGGTCGGCGCGCGCCACGTCGTACCCGGACAGCAGCAGCTGGCGGGCGCCCGGGACCTCCCGGGTCACGGGGCCGCCGGCCGCGACCTGCGACGCGTCGGCGCCGGCCGCCCGGATCGCGAGCCGTCGGGCGCCGGGGGGCACCCCGAACCAGCCCCACTGGCGTTGCAGGGCCGCCAGCTCGTAGGCCGAGGAGCCGGGGGTGCGGTAGACGGTGACCACGCTCCCGGAGGTGCCGCTGGAGCGGGAGGGCCACACCAGCCGACGGGGGTAGGCCAGGAACCGCTCGGCTCCCTCCACGAGGTCGGCGCGGCGCAGCAGCGGCAGCCGCGGGAGGTCCGCGAGGGTGCGGACGTCGGCGGGGGAGACGTCGTGCTCGGCGAACCACGCCCGGTGGTACGGCGACCGTGCGGCCGCCCAGCGCACGAGCGCGCGCAGCCGCCGCTCCTGGAAGGCGCGCACCTCGTCGGTGGACGCCCGGTCCAGGCGGGCCAGGGTGCGCCGCATCCCGGGCGCGAGGGGGTGGGCGGTCCGCAGCCGGTGCTGCAGGCTCAACGGTGCGGACGACGGCACGCGCCCACTCTTCCACGTCCCCCCGACGCGCCGGGCCTCGCCGCTCTAGGCTGGCCGGTCGGGACCCGGCGAGGGTCCGGGCGCCGACGACGGCGACGCCACGGCATCGACCACGGCATCGACCACGGCGCCGACCACGGCGCCGACGAGGGCGCCGACGAGGACGGGGAGGGACCGCGCGCATGGCCGGTGGGCGGCTGGGGTGGTACGCGCGGCGGCTGCGCGCGATGGGCCCGGCGGAGGTCGCCTGGCGGATGCGCCGGCTGGCGGTGGAGACCGCCGCCCCGCGCCTCGATCCGCTGCGCGAGCGCCTCCCCGGTGCGCGCGCCCTGCCCGACGACGCCGACGCGGCGTCGTGGGAGCGCGCCCTGGCGGCGTTCCGCACCGCGACGGACCGTCCGGTGCTGCTCGACCGCGGGGCCGCGGGCACGATCGCCGCGACCGCGCCGGCGGCGACCGCGGACCTCCTGGCGGCCGCCGAGCGCGTCGCCGCGCACCGCTTCGCCTTCTTCGCCCACCCCGAGGTGACTCTCGCCGACCCCGTCGACTGGCACCACGACCCGCTCGCGGGGCACGACTGGCCCCGTGTCCCCGCACGCCGCCTGGACCACCGCACGGCGCCGGCCGACGTGAAGTGGATCTGGGAGCTCAACCGGCTCCAGCACCTGCCGTGGCTGGCCGAGGCGTGGCTGCTCACGGGGCGGGACGAGCTGGCCGCCGAGGCGTTCGCACAGCTCGACTCCTGGCTGGACGCGAACCCCGTCGGCGTCGGGATCGCGTGGCGCGGCGCGTTCGAGGCCGGCGTGCGGATGATCTCGGTGCTGGTGGCGCTGCAGGGGCTGCGGACCAGCCCGCTGCTGACCGCCGAGCGGCTGCGACGGGTGGTCGTCGTCGCCGACGCCTCCGCCCGGGCGTGCTGGCGGGAGCGCTCGCTGCACAGCTCCGCCAACAACCACCTGGTCGGCGAGCTCGCGGGGCTCGCCGCGACCTGCCTGCTGCTGCCCGAGCTCCCCGACGCGGAGCGTCGTCTGGGCCGTGCGCTCGACGCCCTGGTCCGCGAGGCCGGGCGGCAGGTGCTGCCGGACGGCGCCGGCGCCGAGCAGGCGGTCGGCTACCAGGTCTTCACCGCCGAGCTGGTGCTCGTCGTGGCCGTGCTGCTGCGAGCCTCCGGCCGCCCGGTGCCCGCGCCGCTCACCGACGCGCTGACCCGCAGCGGCACCTACCTCGCCGGCCTCGTCGGGCGCGGCGACCCCGAGCCCCGCTACGGCGACGACGACGAGGGCTTCGCGCTCCGGCTGGGGCCCGAGCCCGTGCGCACGATCGCCGACCACCTCGACGTCCTTGCGGCGTACGGCGCCGCGCCCGCGGACCTGCCGCCCGGTGCCGGCCTGACCGCGCGCTGGGTCGCCGCGGCCACGACGGGCACCCCCGGCCCGACGGGCCTGCTGCCCGACGCCGCCCGCGACGCCGGCTCCTTCCACGCCCCGCACGGGGGACTGGTCGTGCTGCGCCCCGCCGCCGGGGAGCGCGTCACCGTCGACACCGGCCCGCTGGGCTACCTCGCCATCGCCGCCCACGGCCACGCCGACGCGCTCGCCGTGACCTGGAGCGTCGGCGGGCGCGACCGGGTGGTCGACCCCGGCACCGGCAGCTACTACGGCCACCCCGCGTGGCGCCGCGTGCACCGCGGCACGGCGGTCCACGCCACCGTGACCGTCGACGGCGAGGACCAGTCGGTGATGGCCGGCGCGTTCCTGTGGTCGCGCCGCGCGGAGGTCACCGAGGTGGACGTCGACCTCGACCGCGGCGTCGTGACCGCGGAGCACGACGGCTACACGCGGCTGGAGGACCCGGTCGTGCACCGGCGGCACGTGGAGGCGCCGCCCGACGCCGGCGGCGGGTTCCTGGTCGTCGACGTGCTGCGCGCCGCCGGCGAGCACACGGCCGGCGTGGCCTGGCCCCTGGCGCCCGGGCTGCAGGCCCAGGTCGTCGCCGGCGGTCACCTCGTCACCGACGGCGCCGAGGCCCTCTTCGCGCTCGCCGCCGCGGCGACCGCCCCGCTGCGTCACACCGTCGTCGTCGGCGACCCCGCGACCCACCGTGGCTGGGTCTCGCGCCGCCTGGAGGGTCGCGAGCCGGCGCCGCTGCTGGGCACCACCGCGACCGGGACGGGCCCCCTCGTCGTCGCCACCCACCTGCACCCGGCCACGGGTGCCGGGGACCTGCGGCCCCCGGTCGTGGAGGTCGACGGCGACGTCGCGCGCGTCGTCTGGTGGGCGGGCGGGAGGCGCCGGGTGACCGATGTGGCCATCACGCCACGGCCCCCGGGGATCGCCCGCTAGCCTCCGGGGCATGGACTCGGGACGCACGGAACGTGCCCGTCTGAGCGTCTTCGGCCTCGGCTACGTGGGGTGCGTCTCGGCCGCGTGCTTCGCCGAGCGCGGGCACCGCGTCGTCGGGGTCGACGTCGACGAGGCGAAGACCGCGCTGCTGGCGCAGGGGGTCTCGCCGATCGTCGAGGAGCGCATCGCCGACGTCGTGGCCGAGGTCGTCGGCGACGGGCGCCTGAGCGTGACCTCCGACCTGGCGCAGGCGGTCCACGACACCGACGTCTCGCTGGTGTGCGTCGGCACGCCGTCGACCCGCGGCGGTCGGCTGTCCACGGAGTACCTCGAGCGCGTGACCGAGCAGATCGGCGCCGCGCTCGCCACCAAGCTGGCCACGGAGGACGCCTGGCACACCGTCGTCTACCGCTCGACGATGCTGCCCGGCACGTGCACCGACCTGCTCGTCCCGATCCTGGAGGAGCTGTCCGGCAAGCGTGCCGGCGTCGACTTCGGGGTCTGCGTCAACCCGGAGTTCCTGCGCGAGGGCAGCAGCGTCCGCGACTTCCACGACCCGCCGAAGACCGTCGTCGGTCAGAGCGACGAGCGCGCCGGCGCCGACGTCATGGCCCTGTACGACGGGCTGCCGGGGCCCCGGTTCGCCGTGCCGATCGGCGTCGCGGAGATGACCAAGTACGTCGACAACAGCTTCCACGCCCTCAAGGTCGCCTTCGGCAACGAGGTCGGGGCCGTGTGCGCGTCGCTGGGGGTCGACTCCCACGACGTGATGGAGATCTTCCTGGCCGACACCAAGCTCAACATCTCCGGCGCCTACCTGCGCCCGGGCTACGCGTTCGGTGGCTCGTGCCTGCCGAAGGACGTCCGCGCGCTGACCCACGTCGCGCGCTCGCGCGACGTCACGGTGCCGCTGCTGGACCACGTGCTGCCCTCCAACGAGGCCCACGTCGACCGGGCCGTGGAGACCGTGGTCGGCCTCGGCCACCGGCGCATCGGCATGTTCGGGCTCACGTTCAAGGCGGGCACCGACGACCTGCGGGAGAGCCCGCTGGTCGAGCTCGTCGAGCGGCTGATCGGCAAGGGCCACGACGTGCGCGTCCACGACAGCGTGCTCGTGCTGGCGCGCCTGCTCGGCGCCAACCGCGCGTTCGTCGACGACCGGCTGCCGCACCTCGCGCAGGTGCTGGTCGACGACCCCGGCGAGGTCGCCGCCCACGGCGGGACCGTCATCGTCGGCAGCCGCGACGAGCAGACCCTCACAGCGCTCGAGGGCCTGCGCGACGACGTGCAGGTCGTGGATCTTGTGCGTCTGCCCATGGACACGCGGCGCTCGCTCGGTCACCGTTACCACGCGATCGCCTGGTGACGGGGCGAGCGACCGGCCACAGGGGGACGACATGGGGGACACGCCGCGCTCGCGCGCGCCGTTCGTCAGCTTCCTGACCACGGCGTACCGGACCGAGGACTACGTGGCGGCGACCATCGCGTCGGTGCGCGCCCAGCTCGACGGCGACTGGGAGCTCGTCGTGGTCGACAACGGCCCCTCCGACGCCATGGCCGCGATCGTCACCCGCGTGGCCGACGAGGACCCGCGGGTCCGCCTGGTCCGGCAGGACAACGCCGGCTACGTCGGCGGTCTCGAGGCCGCGGCGGCGGTCGCGACGGGCGAGTTCGTGGTGCCGCTGGACAGCGACGACCAGCTCGAGCCCGAGTTCGTCTCCTCGATGCGCGCCTTCCTGCGCGACCACCCCGGTGCGGACGTCGTGGGCTGCGACGCGCACCTGTTCTCCGACGGCCGTGACCGCCCGCACGGCCGGGGCTACATGCGCTCGGTGGGGATGCGTCTGCCCGCCGGCGACGGCGAGCGGCTCGGGCTCGCGGACCTGCTCGACGGCCGCATCCCCTACTACGGGGCGCTGGTGCGGCGCAGCGCCTGGCGGGCCGTCGGGGGCTACGGCTCGACCGAGCCGGACGTCGACGAGTCCGTCGACGTGTGGCTGCGGCTGGTCGCGGATCACGAGGTGTGGGTCAGCCCGCGGCGGCTCGCCCGCTACCGGGTGCGTGACGACTCGCTGTCGCGTCACCCCAGCAGCGTGGCCGCCTTCGAGCACGCCCTGGTCAACAGCTTCCTCGCGCACGCCCGACGTCACCCCGACGACGCCCGCGTCGCCGCCCTGGTGGACCGCACGGTGCGCCGCCTGCGCTACCACCAGGCGCTGCGTCGCGCCCGGTACCACTTCGCGCGCGGCGAGGTCGCCGACGCGCGCCGCGAGGTCCGCGACGCCGCGCGGCAGCGGCGCACCCCGCGGGTGCTGCTGGTGCTCGTGGCGCTCCACGTCGCGCCGGGACTGCTCGCGGCGGTGCACCCGCTCAAGGCGCGCCTCGAGCGGTGGATCTCCCACCGCCTGCCCCAGGACACCGGTGAGCAGCGCCGCCGGCCCGCGCTCAGGCGGGAGCGATCCGCGCCAGCCCCTCGGCGGACGCGCTCAGCGGCGCAGCCGCGCGGTCAGCCTCCGACATCGCCGTGACCGGCAGCGGCCAGTCGATGGCCAGCTCCGGGTCGTCCCAGGCGATCGTCAGGTCCTCGCCCGGCGCGTGCTCGCGGTCGATGCGGTACGCCGTGTCGGCGGGGTCGGTCAGGGCCTGGAAGCCGTGGGCGCAGCCCGCCGGCACGTAGATCGAGTTCTGCAGGTCCCCGTCGAGGTCGAAGGAGAGCCAGTGCCGGTACGTCGCCGAGCCGGGACGCAGGTCGACGACCACGTCGTACACGCGGCCCGACGAGCAGCGCACGAGCTTGTTCTCGCCGGCGCCGGTGCGCACGTGCAGCCCCCGCAGGACGCCGTACGCCGAGCGCGACAGGCTGTCCTGGACGAAGTCGCGGCCGTCGATCCCGGCCTCGAGCCCGGCGGCGAGGTCGAAGGTCCGGGAGAAGAAGCCCCGGTGGTCGCGGTGCGGGGTGGGGCGCAGCTCCAGCAGACCCGCGATCGCGGTCGGGCGGACGTCCACGGCACGCTCCTCGTCCATCTCGCGATGGGCCGGACAGCCCGACCCGGCGCCCGTCACTATAGGTCCACCCGGCCCGGTCGGGCCCCGACGGAAGAAGGCCCCTGATGTCCGCGCCCCGGTGCCGGCTGTGCTCCGCCGAGCTCACGCACACCTTCGTCGACCTCGGCATGTCACCGCCGTGCGAGACGTTCCTGACCGCCGACGAGCTGGACGCGGGGGAGACCTTCTACCCGCTCCACGTGCGGGTGTGCGCGGAGTGCCTGCTGGTGCAGCTGCCGGCCTACATCCCGCCGGACGAGATCTTCAGCCACTACGCCTACTTCTCCTCCTACTCCGACTCGTGGGTGCGCCACGCGGGGGCGTTCGTCGCGACCGCGGCCGAGCGGCTGGGGCTCGACGCGGACTCCTTCGTGGTCGAGGTCGCGAGCAACGACGGCTACCTGCTGCGCCACGTCGCCGAGCGCGGGGTGCGCTGCCTGGGCATCGAGCCCGCCGCCAACGTCGCGGAGGCCGCGGTCGCCGCCGGGGTGCCGACCGAGGTGACGTTCCTGGGCCGCGCCACCGGTGCGGACGTGGCCGCCCGGCACGGTCGCGCGGACCTCGTCGTCGCCAACAACGTCTTCGCCCACGTGCCCGACATCGTCGACTTCACCGCCGGGCTGCGCGAGCTGCTCGCGGACGACGGCACCCTGACGATCGAGATCCCCCACCTGCTGCGCCTCATCGAGGGCCGCGCCTACGACACGATCTACCACGAGCACTACTCCTACGTGTCGCTGCTGACCACGCAGCGCGTGCTCGCCACGGCGGGCCTGACGGTCGTCGACGTGGAGGAGCTGCCCAGCCACGGGGGGTCCCTGCGCACCTGGTCGACGCCCACCGAGCACGCGGGCGAGCCGTCGGCCGCGGTGGCGAAGGTGCTGGCCGACGAGGAGGCCGCCGGGCTGCACACCCTGGAGGGCCACGCGGGGTTCGCCGCGGAGGTGGCGCGCGTGCGCGACCACCTCGTGTCGTTCCTGGTCGACTGCTCGCGGCGCGGCAGGAGCGTGGCGGCGTACGGCGCGCCCGGCAAGGGCAACACGCTGCTCAACCACGCGGGCGTGAAGCGCGACCAGATCTCCTTCGCGGTCGACCGCAACCCGTTCAAGCACGGCCGGTTCCTGCCGGGCACCCACATCCCCGTGCACGACGTCGACCGGCTCGCCGCGGAGCGGCCCGACTACGTCGTGGTCATGCCGTGGAACCTGCGCGCGGAGATCTCGGCGCAGCTGTCGTACGTCGCCGACTGGGGCGGCCAGCTCGTGGTCTTCGTGCCCGACCTGGAGATCTTCCCGCCGACGGTCCCGGACCGTGCGGCAGCGGACGGGGAGGTGGCGCCGTGAAGGTGGTGCTGTTCTGCGGCGGGCTGGGGATGCGGATGCGCACCGGGCCCGAGTCGCTGCCCAAGCCGATGATGCCGATCGGCAGCCGGCCGGTGCTGTGGCACGTGATGCGCTACTACGCCCACTTCGGGCACCGGGAGTTCATCCTCTGCCTGGGCCACGGGTCGCAGGCGGTGAAGGACTACTTCCTCGACTACCGCGAGACCCGGTCCAACGACTTCGTGCTGCGCAACGGCGGCCGCGACATCGAGATGCTCTCGACCGACATCAGCGACTGGACGATCACGTTCGCCGACACCGGCATCGACGCCGCGATCGGGGAGCGCCTGCGCCGGGTGCGCCACCACCTCGACGGCGACGAGATGTTCCTGGCCAACTACGGCGACGTGCTCACCGACGCCCCGATGGACGAGATCGTGGAGGGCTTCGCCGCCTCCGACGCGGTCGGCTCGATGCTCACCGTCAAGCCGCAGGACTCCTTCCACGTCGTCGGGATCGAGGACGGCCGGGTGACCGGCCTGACCGCGGTCGCGGACATGGACATGCGCATCAACGGCGGCTACTTCGTCTTCCGCCAGTCCATCTTCGACTACCTCGGCGAGGGCGAGGACCTGGTGATGCACGCGTGCGTGCGGGCGGCCGCGGAGGGCCGCATCCGCGCCGTCGAGTACGACGGGTTCTGGGCGCCCATGGACACCCTCAAGGAGCGCTCGGCGCTGGAGGAGCAGTACCGCCACGGCGTCAGCCCGTGGACCTTGTGGCGCCCCCGGTCGACCACGCCGGGGCGCGAGGTGCCGCGCGTCGACGTCGAGTCGCCGGCGGCCGGGGAGGGCGGCTGAGGTGCTGGGTCTGCGGCTGCCCGACGGTCCGCTGGAGGTGCTGTGCCTGGGCGCGCACCCCGACGACGTCGAGATCGGGTGCGGTGCGACGCTGCTGCGGCTCGCGCGGCGGCCGGGCGTGCGGGTGCGCGGCGTGGTGCTGACCGGGGCCGGCGGCCCCCGCGAGGCCGAGGCGCGCGCGGCGCTGCCGCGGTTCGTGCCGGACGCCGAGGTGGAGGTGCACGACCTCCCCGACGGACGCCTGCCCGCGGCGTGGGCGGCGGTGAAGGAGACGCTCGAGGACCTCGCCCGTCGTACCGCGCCGGACGTGGTGCTGGCGCCGCGGACCGACGACGCCCACCAGGACCACCGGCTGGTCGGCGGTCTCGTGCCGACGGTGTGGCGCGACGCGCTCGTGCTGCACTACGAGATCCCGAAGTGGGACGGCGACCTGGGTCCGATGAGCCACTACGTCGGCGTGGACGCGACGACCATGCGTCGCAAGCTCGAGCTGCTCGACGCGAGCTTCCCCTCCCAGCTCGCCCGCGACTGGTGGGACGCCGAGACCTTCGGCGGCCTGATGCGGCTGCGTGGCATCGAGTGCCGGGCGCCCTACGCCGAGGCGTTCCGCGCCGCGAAGGTGCTGCTGGACCTCGCTCCCGGTCCCGGGGAGGGCACGTGACGGCGTCCTTCGCCCGCTCCACCGCGCTGCAGGAGCGGCTGCACCGGGTCGTGCCGGGCGGTGCGCACACCTACGCCCGCGGCTCCGACCAGTACCCGGAGGACATGGCGCCGGTCCTCGTGCGCGGCGAGGGGGCGCGGGTCCTCGACGCGGACGGTCGCTGGCTCGTCGAGTACGGGATGGGCCTGCGCTCGGTGACGCTGGGTCACGGCTACGCGCCGGTGGCCGACGCGGTCGCGGCCGCGGCCCGCGCGGGCGTCAGCTTCTCCCGCCCCTCGGTGACCGAGCTCGAGGCCGCAGAGCGGCTCGTGGCCCAGGTGCCGGGCGCGGAGATGGTGAAGTTCACCAAGAACGGCTCGGACGCCACCACCGCCGCGGTGAGGCTGGCGCGGGCGGTGACCGGCCGCGACCTGGTCGCGGTCTGCACCGACCAGCCGTTCTTCTCCACCGACGACTGGTTCATCGGCACCACCCCGATGAGCGCCGGGATCGGGGACGCGGAGCGCGCGCGCACGGTCGGGTTCCGCTACAACGACCTCGGCTCCCTGGAGGCGCTGCTCACCGAGCACGCCGGCCGGGTCGCGTGCGTGGTGATGGAGGCGGCCACCGCCCTCGCCGAGCCCGAGCCGGGCTTCCTCGAGGGCGTCCGCGCGCTCACCGCGCGCGACGGCTGCGTGTGGGTGCTCGACGAGATGATCACCGGGATGCGCTGGGCCGCGGGCGGCGCCCAGCAGGTGTACGGCGTGACCCCGGACCTCTCGACGTGGGGCAAGGCGCTGGGCAACGGGTTCGCGGTCTCGGCGCTGGCCGGGCGGCGCGAGCTGATGGAGCTCGGCGGGCTGCGCACCGACGCCGCGCGCACCTTCCTGCTCTCCACCACCCACGGCCCCGAGGTCAGCGGGCTGGCCGCCTACCTCGCCGTCGCCGACGCCTACGACGGGGGCTTCGGCGCCGACGTGGTGGCCACGATGGAGCGCCGGGGCGCCGCGCTGGCCGCGGGCGTCAACGCGCTGGCGGCCTCCGCCGGGCTCGCGGACCACGTCGTCGCGCTGGGCCGGCCCTCGTGCCTGGTGTTCGCGACGCGCGACCACACGGGCGCGCCGTCGCAGGCGTTCCGCACCCTGTTCCTGCAGGGGCTGCTCACCCACGGGGTGCTCGGCCAGTCGTTCGTGGTCTCCGCGGCCCACACCGAGGACGACCTCGCCGTCACGCTGGCGGCCGTCGAGGCCACCCTCCCGTCGTACGCCCGGGCGCTGGAGCAGGGCAGCACCGACGGGCTGCTGCGCGGCCGCCCGGTGGCGCCCGCGCTGCGCGCGACCGCGGACCCGCGGCGCCTGCCCGACCTGGACGGCGCGTGACCGGCGTGGCCGGGACCCAGGGGCACGGCGGGGTCGCCGGGCTCGTCGACGCGGTGCGGGCCGGCGAGGTCGACCTCGCCGCGCTCGGCGAGTCGATGCACGCCCGCATGGCCGAGCTCTACCCGGTCCCGCGCAGCCTGACCGGAGACGGCGTGCGCGCGACGCTCGACCTGCTCGACGCGGTGGCGCCGCTGGAGCGGCACTCCGTGCCGACCGGCTACCAGGCCTACGACTGGACGGTCACCGACGAGTGGAGCCTGCGCCGCGCGACGATCACCGACGCCGACGGACGGGTCGTCGTCGACACCGACGACCACACCCTGCACGTCGTGGGCTACTCGACGCCGGTCCGCGCGACGCTGTCGCTGGAGGAGATGCGCGGCCACCTGCACACCCTGCCCGACCACCCGGACTGGATCCCGTACCGGACGTCGTACTACCACCGGCGCTGGGGCTTCTGCCTGCCCCACCGCCTGCTGGAGCGGATGGAGGCCGGCGAGTTCACCGCGCCGTACGACGTGGTGGTCGACGCCGACCTCGGGCCCGGCGAGCTGACCTGGGGCGAGCTGGTGGTGCCGGGGGAGACCGACGAGGAGGTGATGGTCACCGCGCACCTGTGCCACCCGTCGATCGCCAACGACAACCTGTCCGGCCTGGTGCTGGCCACCGAGCTCGCCCGCACCCTCGCGGGGCTCGGGCGGCGACGCTGGACCTACCGCTTCCTGTTCGCGCCCGGCACCGTCGGCTCCGTGGTCTGGCTCGCGCAGAACGTCGAGGGGCGCGAGCGGATCCGTCACGGCCTGGTGCTGACCGGCCTGGGCGGGCCCGGCCCGCTGGTGCACAAGCGCAGCCGCCGGGGCGACCGGGAGGTCGACCGCGCGGTCGGGCACGTGGTGGCCCGGCGCGGGGGCGAGCAGCGGGACTACTCGCCGTGGGGCTACGACGAGCGGCAGTTCAACGCGCTCGGCTTCGACCTGCCCTTCGCGCGGCTCTCGCGCACCCCGCACAACGAGTACCCGGAGTACCACACCTCCGCCGACGACCTCTCCTACGTGCGGCCCGCGGAGCTCGCCGACGCGTTCGCGGCCCTGCTGGAGGTCGTCGACGTGCTGGAGAACGACGCGACGCCGCGCAACCTCCAGCCGCACGGCGAGCCCCAGCTCGGCAAGCGCGGCCTCTACCCGACCACCGGCGGGCAGGCCGCGAACGAGGCCGTCATGGCGATGCTCTGGGTGCTGGCCTACGCCGACGGCGCCACCTCGCTCGTCGACATCGCCACGCGGGCCGACGTCGACTTCGCCGCCGTCCGCCACGCCGCCGACCGGCTCTCCCGCACCGACCTGCTGGCCTGAGCCACCGCCGCCCGTCCGGCTCGGCCGCGTCCGAACGACGGCGGCGACGGCCCGCCGACCGCTAGCCTCGGCCCGGACCCGGGCGCCGCCCGGACCGGCGGAGGGATGAGCGGATGCGCGTGCTGGTGACGGGGGCCGACGGCTACCTGGGGCGGCTGCTGGTGACGGAGCTGGAGCGCGGCGGGCACGAGGTCTCCACCCTGGACGCGGGCCTGTACCGCGCGGGCCTGCTCGAGGCCGGCGCCCCGATGGCCCGGCAGGCCGACACCCGCGAGCTGGACGCCGCGCCGTTCGCCGGCCAGCAGGCCGTGGTGCACCTCGCCGAGCTGTCGAACGACCCCCTCGGGGAGCTCGACAGCGACCTGACCGTCGAGATCAACCACCGCGCCTCCGTCCGGCTCGCCGACCTCGCGGCCGAGGCGGGGGTGGAGCGGTTCGTCTACTTCTCCTCCTGCAGCGTCTACGGCGCCACGGGCGAGACGATCGTCGACGAGGACGGACCGACCACGCCGCTCACGACGTACGCCCGCTGCAAGGTCGCCGTGGAGCAGGACCTGCTCGGCGTGGAGCGCCCCGGCCTGACGCCGGTGATCCTGCGCAACGCCACCGTCTACGGCCCCTCGCCCGCGCTGCGGCTCGACCTCGCCATCAACGAGTTCACCTACGACGCGGTCGTCCACGGGGCGGTCTCGATGCGCAGCGCCGGCACCTCGTGGCGCCCGTTCGTGCACGCCGGCGACATCGCGATCGCCGCCCGCGCCCTGCTGGAGGCGCCGCTGGACCGCGTCGGCCGCGAGATCGTCAACGTCGGCTCCGACGAGGCGACGATCACCGTGCGGCAGGCCGCGGACCTCGTCGCGCAGGCGGCGGGCGTCGAGGTGCAGGTCGCCGACCCCTCGCCCGACCTGCGTGACTACCGGGTCTCGTTCGCCAAGCTCGGCCGGCTCGTGCCCGACGTGCGGATGCGCCCGATCGGCGACGGCATCGCCGACCTCGCCGGGTTCGTGCGCGACCACGCCGACGAGTTCCGCGCCCGCCCCAAGGACGACTTCTTCCGCCTCGCGCTGCTGAAGCGCCAGATCGAGGCCACCGAGCTCGACGGCCGTCTGCGGCGCACGGAGGCCTGAGGCGGGGCCTGCCCCTCAGCCCTCCAGGACGAGGGCCCCGGTGGGGCAGGCGGCGCACGCCTCGGCGACCGCCGCACGCCGGTGCTCGGCGGGCTCGGTCTCGAGCACGACGAGCCAGCCGTCCTCGCCGACCTCGAACACGTCGGGGGCGAGCGACTCGCAGATCCCGGTCGCGGCGCAGCGCGACTCGTCGTGGGCGATCCTCATGCCGCGACCCCCCCGCCCGTGGCGCACGGTCATCCGGGTGACGGCGTGGAAGAAGTTGCCGGTGCCGAGCCGGGGCTCGCCGACGACCTCGAGGTCGGGCAGGCGGGTCAGCAGCTCGCGGAACGTCGCCAGCAGCTGGCGCCGGGCGAGCTGGAGGCCGAGGCAGTGGTGGATGCCGCCGCCGCCGAACGCCAGGTGGTGGTTGGGGGAGCGGGCGACGTCGAAGCGCAGCGGGTCCGCGAAGACGGCGGGGTCGGCGTTGGCCGAGGCGTAGAACAGGACCACCTTGTCGCCGGCCGTGAGCCGCTGCCCCGCCAGCTCGCAGTCCCGCGCCGCCGTACGACGGAAGGTCATGATCGGCGTCGAGACCCGCAGCACCTCCTCCACCGCGGTCGGCAGGCGTGCGTCGAGGTCCTCGCGCAGCCAGTCGGCCTGGTCGGGGTGCTCGGTCAGCAGCCGCGTGCCGTGGCTGATCGCCTGCCGGGTCGTGTCGTTGCCGGCGACCATGAGCAGCCCGAAGAAGGACACGATCTCGTCGTCGCTCAGCCGCTCGCCGTCGATCTCCGCGGCCACCAGCGCGGTGAGCAGGTCGTCGGGGCGCTCGGCGACCGGGGCCGCGCGTCGCTCCGCGAGGAGCGCGAAGCACACCTCGCGCATGGTCCCGGCGGCCTCGAGCAGCCGGGTCAGGGGGTCGGCGCCGTCGAGGAGCGTCTCGTCGCGCCAGCCACCGGCGAACTGCGCCTCGTGGGCGATGGTGCGGCGGTGCTCGTCGGGGACGCCGACCATGTCGCAGATGTTGTGCATCGGCACCAGGGCCGAGACCCGGGCGACGAGGTCGAACTCCGGCTCGTCCGCCACGGCGTCGACGATGCGGGCGGAGTTGGCGGTGATGCGGTCCTCGATGCGCCGCATCTGGCGGGGGGTGAACGCCGACGCCAGCAGCCGCCGCACGCGCGTGTGGCGGGGCGGGTCCATCGCGATGAACCCCTGGCCCGCGTCCAGCAGCTCCTGGGGCATCGACTCGAAGACGATGCCCTCACCCGACAGGAAGTCGTCGTGGCGACGCGTCACCTCGACGACGTGCTCGTGGCGCACCACCGCCCAGAAGCCCTGGTCGTTGGGGTCCTCGAAGAGCCCGTTCGCGACCGGGCGGTGCCACGACACCGGCCGCTCGGCACGCAGCTCGGCGAAGGTCCGCTCACGCTCCGCGGCGGTCGTCGACCAGAACGCCAGGCCGGACAGGTCCGCCGGGTCGTAGGGCCGCTGCTCGCGGGGGATCGCCTCGGTCGTCATGGCCCGACGTTCTGACAGAATCAATGTTCTGTCAAGGGACGACGACGTCAGGGGTGGGATGTCGCCGACCGGTAGCATCCGGACGTGACCACGACGGCGGCCGACCTGCGCGCCGACGGGCGCGCCCGCGTGCGGGAGCAGCTGCGCGACCTGGCGCTCGACGTGGCCCGCGCGACGGTGCTCGACCGGGGCTGGGGCGCGGTCCGGATGGGCGCCGTCGCGGCCGCGGTCGGCACCAGCCGTCAGACGCTGCACGGCGAGTTCGGCACGAAGGACGACCTCGGCCGCGCCCTGGTGGAGCGCGAGACCGGGGCCTTCTTCGCGGCCGTCGCCGACCGGCTCGAGGCCGACCCCGCCGAGGCCCCGGACGCCGCGGTGGGCGCCGCGGCCGCGCTGGCGCTCACCATGGCGCACGACAACCCGCTGCTGCAGGCGGTCCTCGGCGGCGCCGACGGCGACCACGGGCTGCTCCCGCTGCTGACCACCCGTGGCGAGCCGCTGCTCAGCGCGGGCGTCGAGCTGTTCGGCGCCTGGGTACGCCGGCGCGCTCCCGACCTGGGGCCCCGGCTGTCGGGGGTGCTCGTCGAGAGCGTCGTCCGGCTCCTCGTCAGCCACGCGGTCGCCCCCACCGGCGACGTGGCGGCCGCCGCCGACGACCTGGCGCTGCTGGTGCGCAGGCTGCTGCGCTGACGCCGGGTCAGGCGCGGCGGATGCGGATCGGGCCCTTCGCGGTGGACGGGTCGACCACGGAGCCCTTCTGGGTCACGACGACCTCGCCGGCGGCGACCAGGCGCCGGGCCGCGCGGCGGGCGGGCTCCATCAGCTCGCGCCAGCCCTCGTCGTCGGCGGGCCCGACGGCGCGGGCGGCGTCGGAGGGACAGATGGTCGCGCCGCCCTTGCGCTGCGCGAGCAGGTCGAGGATCGAGGCCTCCAGCGCACGGTCGGTGTCCGTGACGCCGTGACGGCGGCAGGCGTCGGAGCAGTAGCGGACCGCGTCCCAGTCCTTCTCCCACTTCTTGCGCCACTCGATGCGCCGCCCGCAGGAGGCGCAGGTCTTGTCCTCGGGGGTCGTCGACGAGGTCCTGCGTGCGTGAGCCACCCGTACAGTGAACAGGTGCTGCGGACACGCCTCGGCCCGACGGCCCTGCTGCTGGTGGCCCTGACCGCCTGCAGCGCCGACGCCCCCGCGGAGCCGCGCGGCGCGACCGCCCCGCCGAGCGCCCCGCCGAGCGCCCCGGCCGCCGAGCCGACCGGCACGGGCCCCGGCGCCGGCACGGACGCCGAGCCGGGCCCCGACGCGGGCACGGACCTGCCCCCCGTCGCGAGCCCGGTCTCCCTGCCGGCGGTGATGCGCGAGGAGGCGCGGGGCGAGCTGGGCGGCAGCCGCCTGCGCCGCGGGGAGGTCCTCGAGACCACCGACGCCTACACCCGCTCCGTGGTCACCTACCGCTCCCGCGGCCTGACGGTCTCCGGGGTGCTGCTCCGCCCGCGCGGCGAGGGGCCCTTCCCCGGGGTCGTCCTCAACCACGGCTACATCGAGCCCAGCGCCTACTCCCCGGGGCAGGGGATGGCCCGCGAGCAGGACCACCTCGCCCGGGCCGGCTACGTCGTGCTCCACACCGACTACCGCGGCCACGCGGGCAGCGACCCCGCCTCCGACCTCGACCTCGAGTCGCGCCTGGGCTACGCCCGCGACGCCGTGACCGCCGTCCGCTCCCTGGCCCGCGAGCCCTACGTCGACGACGAGCGTCTCGGCATGGTCGGCCGGTCGATGGGCGGCGGGGTGACGCTGAGCGCGCTGGTGATCGCCCCGGGCCTGGTCGACGCCGCCGTGGTCCACGCCAGCGTCAGCTCCGACTACGTCGACAACCTGCGCCAGTTCACCGAGCCCGGCCGGCCCGACGAGGCGGCGGAGCTCTACGCCGAGCTGGGCGGCCCGCCGGAGACGAACCCCGAGCCCTACCGCCAGCTCTCGCCCCGCACGTACCTCGACCGGATCACCGAGCCCGTCCTCGCCCTGCACGGCGAGCTCGACGAGACCTGCCCCCCGCCGTGGGCCGACGCCACCCAGCGGGCCCTGACCGGGGCCGGGGTCGACGCGCGGCTCGAGACCTACCCGGACGAGGGCCACACCTTCTACGCGGGCTGGCGCTCGATGATCGAGCGCACCGACGCCTTCCTGACCGCCCGGATGGGGGCGGCGTGAGCGAGACGACCCGCGTGGCCGAGATCCACCTCGCGAAGGGTCGGCGGCTGCCCACCCGCAGCGTGGAGCGCGTGACCGCGGAGACCGGCAAGGGCCTGGTCGGCGACCGCTACCACGGCACCCGGCACCGCCACGTCAGCGTGCAGAGCCGCAGCCAGCTCGACGACGCCGCCGAGCGGTACGGCGCGCCCATCGCGTCGGCGCTGACCCGGCGCAACCTCACCGTCGAGGACGGCGAGGTGCCCACGGCCCCCGGCAGCCGGATCACCGTCGGCGAGGGTGCGGACGCCGTCGAGCTCGAGGTCGTCCGCGTCGCCGCGCCCTGCAAGCTGCTCGACGACACGATCGGTCCCGACGCCCAGCACGCCCTGCGGCGCGGTCGGGCCGGCGCCGTGTGCCGGGTGCTGGCGGGTGGCGAGATCGCGGTCGGCAGCACCGTCGTCATGTCGCCCCCGCCGCCCCCGTCCCACGACGGGGAGCCGGGGTGAGCCCGGCCCACGGCCTGCTGCTCGCGGCCGGGGCGGGGCGCCGGATGGGTCGCCCCAAGGCACTGGTCGACGACTGGCTCGTCGCCAGCCTGGCCGCGCTGCGCGACGGGGGCTGCGCGCCGCTGACCGTGGTGCTCGGCGCCGCCGCCGACGAGGCCCGCGCCCGCGTCCCGGACGACGTCGCCGTCGTGGTCGCGGACGACTGGGCCGCGGGGATGGGCGCCTCGCTCGCCGCGGGGCTCGCCGCCACGGTCCCGCACGACCCCGTCGCCGTGCTCGTGCACCTCGTCGACCTGCCCGACGTCGGCGCCGACGTCGTCGCCCGGGTGCTCGCCGAGCCGCTGACGACCACCAGCCTGCGGCGCGCGGCGTACGGCGGGGTGCCGGGCCACCCGGTGCTGCTCGGTCGCGCGCACCTCGCCGGCGCGGGCGCACGGGCCGACGGGGACCGGGGGGCGCGCGACTACCTGCGCACCCACCCGCCCGCGCTGGTCGAGTGCGGCGACCTCGCGGGCGGGGTCGACGTCGACTCCCGGTGAGCGGCGCACCGGGCCGGGCCGCGCACCTGACCAACCGTCGGGAAACCTGCGCGTGACTACGCTGGTGTGATGCAGGTCGCTCCCTCGCCGTCGAGCACGGTCCCCACGCCCTCCGACGCCGCCCGCGGGGTCGAGAGCGTCGAGGACCTCACCGCCCGCCTCGCCGCCACCGGCTACGTCGGCGACGACTCCCTGGCCACCACGGTCTGGCTCGCGCTGCGGATGGGACGTCCGCTGCTGCTCGAGGGCGAGCCCGGCACCGGCAAGACCTCGCTGGCCGAGGCGATCGCGACCAGCCTCGAGCTGCCGATCGTGCGGCTGCAGTGCTACGAGGGCATCGACGCCACCCAGGCGCTCTACGACTGGGACTTCCCCCGCCAGATCCTCCACCTGCGCGCGCTGGAGGCGGCGGGGGGCGCGAGCGCCGAGGAGGCCGAGCAGGGCCTGTACGACGAGCGGTTCCTGCTCGCCCGACCCGTCCTCGCCGCGCTGCAGCAGGCCCCCGCCGTCCTGCTCGTCGACGAGGTCGACCGCGCCGACGACGAGTTCGAGGCCTTCCTGCTCGAGGTGCTGTCCACCTACCAGGTCACGATCCCCGAGCTCGGCACCGTCACCGCGGCCGTCCCGCCCGTCGTCGTGCTCACCTCCAACCGCACCCGCGACCTCCACGACGCGCTCAAGCGCCGCTGCCTCTACCACTGGATCGACCACCCCGGCCTCGAGCGCGAGGTCCAGATCGTGCGCTCCCGCGCCCCCGAGGTCGCCGAGGCCCTCGCCCGCCAGGTCGTCGTCGCCGTGCAGCGGCTCCGCGACGGCGCGGGCCTGCTCAAGCCGCCGGGCGTCGCGGAGACCCTCGACTGGGCCCGCGCGCTGCAGATGCTCGGCACCACCGACCTCGACCTCGAGTCGGCCGCCCGCACCGTGGGGGCGCTGGTGAAGTACCGCGAGGACGCCGACCGCGTGCGGACCGCCCTGGACCGCATGCTCGCGGCATGACCACGTCGGCGCCCGTCCGTCACCCGGGCGAGGAGGTCCTGCTGGGGTTCACCCGGGCGGTGCGCGCGGCGGGGGTCGCGGTGACCATGGACCGCGCCCAGGGCTACCTCGAGGCCGTCGCCCTGCTCGACGCCGGCGACCCCGAGGGCGTGCGCCGAGCCGGTCACGCGACGCTGTGCGGCGGCCCGGCCGACCTGGACCGCCACGACCAGGTCTTCGACACGTGGTTCGACCCCCGCGGCGAGCTCCCCCGCAGCCGCCCCCGCGAGGAGCGGCCCGCCCCCCGGCTGACCGAGGTCCCGGAGACCGACGGCGACGGCGGCGGCGACGAGATGACCGACGACGTGATCCGCGCCCGGGCCAGCGAGGCCGAGGTGCTGCGCCACCGCGACGTCGCCACCCTGGAGCCGTCGGAGAAGGCCCGCCTCGAGGCGATGTTCGCGACGTTGCGCTGCCGCGTGCCGCGACGTCGCACGGCACGGCACCGGGCCTGGCACCGCGGCGAGGTCGACGCCCCGGCGACCCTGCGCGCCAGCCTGCGCCGCATGGGGGAGCCCTCCGAGATCTCCTGGCGCCGCCGCGGCACCAAGCCGCGCCGGGTCGTGCTGCTGCTCGACGTGTCCGGCTCGATGAGCGGCTACGCCGACGCCCTGCTGCGGGTCGCCCACCGCTTCGTGTCCGCCTGCCCGGCCGGGGCGTCGTACGGCGTGGAGGTCTTCACCGTCGGCACCCGGCTCACGCGGGTCACCCGCGCGCTGGCCCACGCCGACCCCGAGCGCGCCCTCGTCGCGGCCGGCGAGTCGGTGCCCGACTGGTCCGGCGGGACCCGGCTGGGGGAGTCGCTGCAGGCCTTCACCGACCGCTGGGGCGCGGCGGGGCTCGCGCGCGGAGCGGTCGTCGTGATCGCCTCCGACGGCTGGGAGCGCGGCGACGTCGACCTGCTCGCCGGCCAGGTGGCGCGGCTCCAGCGGCTCGCGCACCGCGTCGTGTGGGTCAACCCGCACCGCGGCAAGGCGGGCTACGAGCCGGTGCAGCGCGGCGTGCAGGCCGTGCTCCCGCACGTCGACGACTTCCTCGCCGGCCACTCGCTGGCGACGTACGCCGAGCTGGTGGAGGTGGTCGCCCGTGCGTGAGGTGCTGGACGAGCTGGTCGCGTGGTGGGAGGCCGGCGAGACGGTCGGGGTCGGGACGGTCGTCGCGACGTTCCGCTCCGCGCCGCGCCCGCCGGGCGCCTCGATGCTGGTGGGCCCCGACGGCACGGCCGTCGGCTCGGTCTCCGGCGGCTGCGTCGAGGGCGCGGTCTACTCCGAGGCCCAGGAGGTCGTCGCCTCGGGCGCACCGTCGCTCCAGCGCTACGGGGTCTCCGACGACGACGCCTTCGCCGTCGGTCTCACCTGTGGCGGGATCCTCGACGTCTACGTCGAGAGGGTCTCGCGCGAGACCTTCCCCGAGCTGGCCGAGGTCAAGGCCGACGTCGACGCCGGGCGCCCCGTCGCCGTCGCCGTCGTCATCGAGCACCCCGACCCCGCCCTGGTCGGACGCCGGATGTTCCTGCGCCCCGGGGCGCCGGGGGAGGAGGTCGACGTCCGGGGCTCCTTCGACAGCACCCGCGCCGACGACGCCGTCCGCGACGACGCGCTCGGCCTCCTCGCGGCGGGTCGCAGCGAGGTGCTGGGCTACGGCCCCGACGGCGAGCGGCGCGGCGAGGGCATGCGGGTCTTCGTGTGGGCCATGGCCCCGAAGCCGCGGATGCTGGTCTTCGGCGCGATCGACTTCGCCGCCGCGGTGGCGCGCGTCGGCTCGTTCCTCGGCTACCACGTCACCGTCTGCGACGCCCGCCCCGTGTTCGCGACCGCCACCCGCTTCCCCGAGGCCGACGAGGTCGTCGTGGACTGGCCCCACCGCTACCTGCAGGGCGAGGTCGACGCCGGCCGCGTCGACGGCCGCACGGTGCTCACCGTGCTCACCCACGACCCGAAGTTCGACGTGCCGCTGCTGGAGGTCGCCCTGCGGCTGCCCGAGGTGGGCTACGTCGGCGCGATGGGGTCCCGTCGGACGCACGAGGACCGGCTCGAGCGCCTGCGCGAGAAGGGCCTGGGCGACGACGAGATCGACCGGCTGTCCTCGCCCATCGGCCTCGACCTGGGCGCCCGCACCCCCGAGGAGACGGCCGTCTCCATCGCCGCCGAGATCGTCGCCTCCCGCTGGGGCGGCTCCGGGCGACGCCTGGCCGCCACCGACGGCCGCATCCACGCCGACGCCGCCCGGTAGCCCCCGCGAGTCGGCACCTGTGTGCGCCGTCCGGGCGCCGAGTCGGGTGCCCGGCCGTCACCGGCGCGGTGGACGGCCCGGGGGTCGTTCGGTGTCGTCGGTTACCGTGAGCCACGTCACGCCGGGGCGACTCAGGAGGTCACGTGAACGCGCCGCTCGAGCCCACGCACGCGTCCGTCACCGACCTCACCGACCGGCGTCGGGCGACGGTGAGCGCGTGGACCAGCTTCGTCGAGCACGGCGACTCCGCGGAGCCGCTGGTGCGTCCCGAGATCCTCGGCAGCTGGCAGCGCTCCTCGCAGGTCAGCCTCGACATCGAGCAGGCCCCGCTCGCCGACGAGGACGAGACCAGCTCGCTGTGGAAGGACTCCCCGCTGCAGGTCGCCGTCGAGTCCGTCGAGGACGAGCTGCGGCGCACCGCCGAGGACGGCGACCTCGTCCTCGCCGTGACCGACCCCGACACCCGTGTGCTGTGGACGTACGGCGGGCGCGTGATGCGCCGCAAGGCCGAGAGCGTCAACTTCGTGCCCGGCGGCCGGTGGGACGACGCCTCGGTCGGCACCAACGCGCTCGACCTTGCCAACCGGCTGTCCCAGCCGTCGATGGTGTTCAGCGCCGAGCACTACGCGCCCCTGGTCCACAGCTGGGTCTGCTGGGCCGCCCCCGTCGTCGACCCCGTCAGCGGGCGTCGGCTCGGCGTCATCGACCTGTCGACCACCTGGGACCGCACCCACCCGATCGGCCTCGCCACCGCCCGGGTCATGGCCCGGCTGATCGAGTCCGCGATCCCGCGCTCCGCCCACCACCCGACGGCGGGCCGCGGCCCCGACGACACGGGTGACCCCGGCCTCGTGCTGACGCTGCTCGGCACGGCCGAGATCCGCCTCGACGGCCAGCGCCTGCTCCTCAACCGCCGCCAGACCGAGATCCTGTCCCTGCTGGCGCTCCACCCCGAGGGCCTCTCGCTCGAGCAGCTGCACGCCCTCGTCTACGGCGACCAGGGCGTCACCTTCTCGACGTTGAAGGCCGAGGTCTCGCACCTGCGCTCCGCCCTCGGCGGCCAGCTCGCGTCGCGGCCCTACAAGCTGCTCATGCCGGTCAGCACCGACGTCGAGCACGTGCTGGCCCTGATCCGCGCCGGCCGGGTCGCCGACGCCGTCGAGGCGTACGGCGGCGACCTGCTGCCCGGCACGAACTCGCCGGCCCTCACCGAGCTCGCCGAGTACGTCGCCGTCGCCGTGCGCGAGGCCCTGCTCGCGAGCCCCGACCCCGACGCCGTGCTGCGCTACGCCGAGCGCGCGCCGTACGACGCGGAGGTGGTCGAGCACTGCCTCGCCGTCGTCGGGCGCGACGGCGGGCCCACGCACCCGGCCGTGCCCCTGCTCAAGGGCCGCCTCGCCGCCACGCGCGACCTCTGAGGCCGGCCGGGCCGGACGCCGCGCCCGGACCCCGGCGGCCCCAACCTTCCGCCAACCGCGCGGACCTAGGTTCGCTGGCGTAACCCACGTCACACGACGGAGCTGACCCCAGGGAGCGGTGCGAATGACCAGGATCACCATGATGGTCGACGGCGCGAAGGTCGCCGACGACGTCGAACCCCGCACGCTGCTCGTGCAGTACCTGCGCGAGAAGCTCGGCAAGACCGGCACGGTCGTTGGGTGCGACACGTCCAACTGCGGGGCGTGCACCGTCCACCTGGACGGCACCAGCGTGAAGTCCTGCAACGTGCTCGCGGTGCAGGCCGACGGCGGCGAGGTGAAGACCATCGAGGGCCTCGCGACCGACGGTGTCCTGCACCCCGTGCAGGAGGCCTTCCGCGACTGCCACGGGCTGCAGTGCGGCTACTGCACCCCCGGGATGATCATGCAGAGCGTCGCTCTGCTCGAGGAGAACCCGACCCCGTCGGAGGCCGAGATCCGTGAGGGCCTCGAGGGCAACCTGTGCCGCTGCACGGGTTACCAGAACATCGTCCGCGCCGTGAAGCAGGCGTCCGGGCAGACCGAAGGAGTGACCGCGTGACCACGCTCGAGGACCGTCCCGACGTCGCCCCCGAGATCGGGCGCGACCGCCGTCGCAAGGAGGACCAGCGGCTGATCACCGGCCGCACCCGCTGGACCGACAACATCACGCTGCCCGGGATGCTGCACCTCGCGATGGTGCGCAGCCCCTTCGCGCACGCGAGGATCACGGGGATCGACACCTCCGAGGCGAAGGCCGCGACCAACGTCGTCGGCGTCTTCACCGCCGCGGACCTGGGGGAGAGCCAGGGCGTGCTGATCAACGCCTGGGCCATCACCGAGGACCAAGTGACCCCCACCCACCTGCCGATGGCCGCCGACCGCGTCAGCTTCGCCGGCGAGATCGTGGCCGTCGTGGTCGCGCGCACGCAGGCCGAAGCCCGCGACGCCGCCGAGCTCGTCGACGTCGACTACGAGGAGCTCCCCGCGGCGCTGGACCTCAAGAAGGCCGCGGCCGACGAGGTGCTCGCGCACCCCGAGCTCGGCACCAACAAGTCGGCCTTCTGGCAGTTCGACTCCGAGGGCGCCGGCACCGGCGGCAACGTCGAGGCGGCCATCGAGAAGGCCCGCACCGACGGCGTCGTCATCGAGCGCGAGTTCCGCCAGCAGCGCCTGATCCCCGCCTTCATGGAGCCGCGGTCGACGGTGGTCGACCCCTCCGGCGAGCAGATCACGATGTGGTCGGCCACCCAGATCCCCCACATCCTGCGCTTCGCGCTCGCCGCGACGACCGGGGTGCCGGAGTCCAAGATCCGCGTGATCGCCCCCGACGTCGGCGGCGGCTTCGGCGGCAAGCTCCAGACCACGCCCGAGGAGTGGCTGACCTTCTGCCTGGCCAACCGGCTCGGCAAGCCGGTCAAGTACACCGAGACCCGCTCGGAGAGCCTCGTCTCCGCCCACCACGGACGCGACCAGTGGCAGAAGCTGACGCTCGCGGCCGAGAAGGACGGCACGGTGACCGGCCTCAAGGTCGACCTGCTGGCCGACCTCGGGTCCTACGTGTCCCTCGTCGGCGGCGGCGTGCCGGTGCTCGGCGCGTTCATGTTCAACGCGATCTACAAGTTCCCGGCGTACCAGTTCAACTGCCAGACCGTGCTGACCAACAAGACGTGGACCGACGCCTACCGCGGCGCCGGCCGTCCCGAGGCGACGTACGGGATCGAGCGGATCATGAGCGAGCTCGCCGCGGAGATCGGGATGGACCCGATCGAGCTGCGCGAGAAGAACTGGATCAAGCACGAGGAGTTCCCGTTCACCACCGTCGCCGGTCTCGAGTACGACACCGGCAACTACGAGGCCGCGACCGCCAAGGCCCTCGAGATGTTCGGGTACGACGAGCTGCGGGCCGAGCAGAAGCGGCGCCGCGAGGCCGGTGACACCGTCCAGCTCGGCATCGGCATCTCCACCTTCACCGAGATGTGCGGCCTGGCCCCCTCCCGGGTGCTCGGCTCGCTCAACTACGGCGCCGGCGGCTGGGAGTCCGCGACCGTGCGGATGCTCGCCACCGGCAAGGTCGAGGTCGTCACCGGCGCCTCGGCCCACGGCCAGGGCCACGAGACGGCGTTCAGCCAGATCGTCGCCGACCGCCTGGGCGTGTCCTTCGACGACGTCGAGGTGCTGCACGGCGACACCCAGATCGCCTCCAAGGGCCTCGACACCTACGGCTCGCGGTCGCTGGTCGTCGGTGGTGAGGCGCTGGTGAAGGCCACCGACAAGGTGATCGAGAAGGCCAAGCCCGTCGCGGCCCACCTGCTCGAGGCCTCCGTCGAGGACATCGAGTTCTCCGCCGGCCGCTTCTCGGTGCGGGGCACCGACCAGGGGCTGGCCATCGGTGAGATCGCCTCGGCCGTGTTCACCGCGCACAACCTGCCCGACGGCATGGAGCCGAGCCTCGACTCCGAGGCGACGTACGACCCGATCAACTTCAACTACCCCCACGGCACGCACCTGTGCGCCATGGAGGTCGACACCGAGACCGGTGCCGTGAAGATGCGCAAGTACGTCTGCGTCGACGACATCGGCAACGTGATCAACCCGCTGATCGTCTCCGGCCAGGTCCAGGGCGGTCTGGTGCAGGGCATCGCTCAGGCGCTGTGGGAGGAGGCGGTGTACGACGAGGCCGGCACGCTCGTGTCCGGCTCGTTCGTGGACTACCTGCTGCCCACCTCGGCCGACACGATGAACTACGAGATCGACCACACCACTACCCCCTCGATCACCAACACGCTCGGCACGAAGGGCGTCGGCGAGGCGGGCACCATCGCCTCGACCCCGGCGGTCGTCGGGTCGGTCGTCGACGCGATCCGCCACCTCGGGGTCAACGACATCCAGATGCCGTGCACGCCCGAGCGGGTGTGGAAGGCGATCCAGGGGGCCGGCACCGGCGGCCCCGCCACCGAGGGCGCGGCGATGCCGCACTTCGACACCGACGAGGCCGGCACCGCCAGCACGGAAGGAGCGGGCGCATGATCCCCGCACAGTTCGACTACCTCGCCCCCACCACCGTCGAGGAGGCCGTCTCCGCGCTGGCCGAGCACGGCGACGAGGCGAAGATCATCGCGGGCGGCCAGAGCCTGCTGCCGGTGCTCCGGCTGCGGCTGAACGCCCCCGAGATGATCATCGACCTGGGGCGCATCGAGGCGCTGCGGGGGGTGCGCGACGACGGCGACGCCATCGTCATCGGCGCGATGACCCCGCACGCGGCCGTGCAGAAGGACCCGCTGGTCGCCGAGCACGCCGCGCTGATCTCCCGCGCCGTCGACCACCTGGCCGACGCCCAGATCCGTCACCGCGGCACGTTCGGCGGCGCCCTGGCGCACGCGGACCCCGCCGGCGACCTGGGGGCACCGGCCATCGCCCTGGGCTCGCAGTTCGTGATCGCGGGGCCGTCCGGCACCCGCACCGTGGACGCCGACGAGTTCTTCGTCGACCTCTTCGAGACGGCGATCGGCGAGGACGAGATCCTCACCGAGGTCCGGGTGCCCAAGCACACCGGCTGGGGGGCGCACTACGAGAAGTTCGTGCGCGTCGCCCACCAGTGGCCGATCGTCGCGGTCGCCGCCGCGGTCCGCGCCGAGGGCGGGACCATCGCCGAGGCGCGGGTGGGGCTGACCAACATGGGCAACACGCCGATCCGCGCCCGCGCGGTCGAGCAGGCCCTCGTCGGTCAGCCCGCGACCGAGGAGGCGGTGGCCGCCGCGGCGGCGCACGCCACCGAGGGCACGAACCCGCCCGCGGACCTCAACGGCGACTCCGACTACCGCCGCCACCTGGCCGGGGTCCTCACCCGCCGGGCCGTCCTGGCCGCCGCGGGGGC
This sequence comes from Nocardioides lentus, assembly GCF_039529515.1. Lineage (NCBI taxonomy): Bacteria > Bacillati > Actinomycetota > Actinomycetes > Propionibacteriales > Nocardioidaceae > Nocardioides > Nocardioides lentus. The sequence goes on along the minus strand of NZ_BAAAMY010000005.1, from coordinate 14,147 downwards.
GTGATCGGGTGCAGCTGACACACGAGTTCACGGTGCCCGCCGGGATCGACGAGACCTGGCGGGTCCTGGACGACATCGAGTCCGTGGGCGCGTGCTTCCCGGGCGCCGCGGTGACGTCGGTCGAGGGCGACACCTTCAACGGCACCGTGAAGGTCAAGCTCGGGCCGATCGCGATGGTCTACTCCGGCACCGGGACCTTCACCGAGAAGGACCAGGCCGCCCACAAGATGGTCATCGCGGCGAAGGGCAAGGACAAGCGCGGCAACGGCACGGCGGGCGCCGACGTCGTCGCCACGCTGCGGGAGTCCGGGCCCGACGCGACGGTGGTCAACGTCGTCACCGACCTGCAGATCACCGGCAAGCCGGCGCAGTTCGGCCGGGGGGTCATGCAGGACGTGTCCGACAAGCTGCTCGGCAAGTTCGTCGAGTGCCTGGAGGGCAAGTTCGCGGCCGAGCCGGAGGCCGTGACCGAGGTCGGGGCCGACGCCTCGGGGGCCGACGCCTCCGCGACGTCGCCGGCGCCGCAGCCCGTCGCCGCCGCCGACGCACGCGCCGGCGCGGACACCCAGGAGCGGCTCGCGGCGGCCCCCGGGCCCTCGGCGGGACCCGGGACCGGTCCCGGGCCGGCCGGCGGCTCGCACAAGGCCGCCGACGACGAGGCGCTCGACCTCGGCGCGACGGTGCTGCCGGTCCTGCTCCGCTCCTACGGGCCGCAGCTCGCCGGCGGCCTCGGCGTCCTCGCCCTGATCCTCTGGATCGTGCGACGCCGGTAGCCTGACCCCGACGCCGGTCCCCCGTCTCGCCACGGGGGGCCGGCGTCGCTGTCGTCGGGTGGGTCGGGCCCGGCGCTAGAGGACGCCGCGCGGGCGGAACTGCACCGAGACGCGCGGCCCGGCGTGGGCGGCCTTCGGCACGGCGTGCTCCCAGGTCCGCTGGCAGCTGCCGCCCATGACCACCAGGTCGCCGTGGCCCATCTCCACCGCGATCGAGGGCCCGCCGCCGCGGGGGCGCAGCGCGAGCCGCCGGGGGTCACCGACGCTGACGATGGCGACCATCGTGTCGTGGGTGGCGCCGCGCCCGATGCGGTCGCCGTGCCAGGCCACCGAGTCGCGCCCGTCGCGGTAGAAGCAGCAGCCGGCCGTCGCGAACCGCTCGCCGAGCTCCGCGGCGTACTGCGCGTCGAGCGCCTCGCGGGCGGCGAGCAGAGCCGGGTGGGGGAGGGCCTCGCCCGCGCCGTACGTGTGCAGCAGCCGCGGCACGGCGACCACCCGGTCGTACATCTCGCGCCGCTCCGCGCGCCAGGGGACCCGTGAGACCAGCGCGTCGAACACCCCGTCCGGCTCGGTCAGCCAGGACCGCGCGACGTCGATCCAGGCGCCCGACGACAGCACGCGGCGCTCGGGGGCCGGGCGTCGGTCGGCCGGCGCCTCGGCGAAGAGGGAACCCTGCACGTCCACGTCGTCACGGTAGCAGAATCCGTCGAACATGTGTTCGGAGAACGGTGTTCTCGCCGACGGCTCAGCAATGGCGCAAGAGACGTGCAAGTTCGGCGCGATCCGCCGCGCGCTCGCCTACGGTCTGCTCATGACGCACACGCTGCCCGAGCGGACCACGGCCGCGGTGGGACTCCCGGGTCCCCGGGTCACCGACGACCGCTCGCGCAAGCACGTGCAGGTCCGGGAGTTCGTCCGCAGCCTCGCGGAGGGCCTGGTCGCCGGCGCCCCGATGCCCTCGGAGCGCGAGCTGGTCGCCCGGTTCGGGGTGGCCCGGATGACGGTCCGACAGGCGCTCGACGCGCTGGTCGCCGAGGGCCTGCTCGACCGCGTCCCGGGACGCGGCACCTTCGTGGCCGAGCGCCGCGAGGCCGCCGGGGGCCTGCGGAGCTTCACCGAGGAGATGCGCCACCGCCAGATGGCGGCCGACTCGCGCACCCTCCACGCCCAGGCCGGTCCCGCCTCCGCCGGGGTCGCCCGGGCGCTCGGCATCACCGCGACCGACCAGGTGTGGCACTGGCGGCGGCTGCGTCTCGCGGACGCGCGCCCGATGGCCGTCGAGGACGCCTGGTTCGCCGTCGCGGCGCTGCCGGACTTCGACCCCGCCCGGCCGCCGACGAGCCTCTTCGACGCCCTCGCCGCCCGCGGGCTGCGCCCCGTGGCCTCCGAGGACTCCGTGGCCGCCGACCTCGCGAGCCCGGCGGAGGCGCAGCAGCTGGGCATCTCGCGCGCCGCCCCCGTCCTGCGGGTGGCCCGTCGCTGCCTCGCGGCCGGACGCCCGGTGGTCGCGGCGCGCTCGCTGTACCGCGCCGACCGCTACACCCACTGGTCGCGCAGCCCCGCCGAGTGGTGAGCCGCCGCCGCTAGCGCGGCGGCGGGGTCCAGGCGGCGAGCCCGCCGAGGGCGGCCACGACCGACCCGGTCTCCTCGCACACCCACACCGGGTCGGGTCCGCCCAGCTCGGGGGAGATGTGCAGGGGGTGGGTCGGCGCGTCGTCGCACCCCTCGCAGACGGGCCAGCGGCCGACGTCGTCGAGGAGGGCGTCCTGCACGTCCTGGGCCACGAGGCCGGCGACGTACGCCGCCCCCTCGGGCCACTGCTCGACCCACCACCGGCGCGAGGCCACGGCGTCCTCGAGGGCCGAGACCGCGAACGGGTCGGCCATCCGACGGGCCTCCAGGTCCGCGAGCACCAACGCCCGGGACTCGAGCACGACATCCTCCACGGCTCCCATCATGACGCGCCGGGCAACCGCGTCGCAGCCCGTCGCCACCGGCGTCGCGCCCTAGGGTGTCGCCATGGCCGACGCCCCGCTGCTCGAGGTGGCGGTCCACCACGAGCGGGACGTGCCCGGCGCGCTCGAGGGAGGTGCCGACCGGCTGCTCCTCGTCGGGGCCGAGGAGCTGGCGCCGGAGCCGGCGGCCCTCACCGGCGTGTGCCGGGCCGCGGACGGCGTGCCGGTCCGGGTCGTCCTGCGCCTGAACGACTCCTGGACGACGACCGGTGGCGAGGCCGCCCGGCTGGTCGGCCTGGGGGAGGACTACGTCGCCCGCGGGGCCGCCGGCTTCGCGCTCGGCTTCCTCGACGCCGACCTCGAGGTCGACACCGCCACCTGCGCGGAGCTCGTCGCACGGCTCCCCGAGGTGCCCTGGACGTTCCACCGGGCCGTGGACGCCACGCTGGACCCCCGCCGCTCGCTGCGCCGGGCCCGCGGCCTGCCCGGCCTCGACGCGATCTGGTCCGCCGGCTCACCGCGCGGGCTCGGCGCCGGCTTCGAGGACCTGCTCGCCGCGGCCCGCGACGACCCGGCGACCGCCGCGGTCCTGATGCCCGGCACGGGGCTGCTGGCCGAGCAGCTGCCGTGGTTCCTCCGCGCCGGCGTCCGGCAGTTCCACCTCGGCGCGGAGGTGCGCCCCGGCGGCTCCCCGCGCGCCTACGTCGACGCGGGCCTCGTGCGCTCGTTCCGGCTGCTCCTCGACGACCTGGCGCGGTGAGCACCACCGCGCCGGCCCGCGCGCCGCTGCTCGCCCCGCCCGCGCTCGCGCCCGGCGACCTGGTCGCCGTCGTCGCACCGGCCGGTCCGGCGTCGGGCGAGCGCGTCGCCGCCGGCACGGCGATCCTGCGTGCGTGGGGCCTGCGGGTGCGTCCGCCCGCGTCGCTGCCCCCCGCACGGTCGCCCTGGCTCGCGGGCACCGACGAGGCGCGCGCCGACGCCCTCGTCGACGCCTGGTGCGACCCCGAGGTGCGTGCCGTGTGGACCGCCCGCGGCGGGGTCGGCAGCCACCGGGTCCTCGACCGGCTCGACCTGGACGCGATGGCGGACGCCGGCCCGCGTCTGCTCGTGGGCTACTCCGACGTGACCGCCCTGCACCAGGTGCTCGGCGCCCGCCTCGGCCTGGCCGGCGTCCACGGCGCGGGGGTGGCCTCCCTGCCCGGCCTGCGGCCCACGGCCCGCGAGGCGCTGCGCGCCGTGGTGACCGGTGCGGTGGCGGCGCCGATGCAGGGCCGGCCCGGGGCGCCGGGGACTGCCCTCGCCCCGGTGGTGGGGGGCAACCTCACCGTGCTGGCCGCCGGCGCCGGTGCGCCCGGCGTCCTGGGCGCCCGCGGGGCCGTCGCGCTGCTCGAGGACGTCGGGGAGCGGCCCTACCGGCTCGACCGTGCGCTGACGCAGCTGCGGCGCTCGGGCTGGCTGGACGGCGTCCTGGGCGTGGCCGTGGGCCAGCTGACGGACTGCGGCGACCCCGACGAGGTGCGGGCCCTGGTCCGCGACGAGCTGGGCGCGCTCGGGGTGCCGGTCGTGACGGACCTCCCGCTCGGCCACGAGCCCGACAGCGCCGCGCTGCTGCTCGGCGCGACCGTCGCGCTCGACGGGGACGCCGGGACCCTCACGCCCCGCGGGCGGCTCGCGCGACGCCCGGCGGACCCGCGGGGCTGACCCCGGCCGTCGGCGTCAGGCCGGCCCGGGCCGGGCGAGGCGGGCCAGCTCGGCGGCGACGTTGGCGCGGGCGGTGCGCTCCCAGGTGCGGCGGGCGTGGGAGGTGGTGAACAGGACGGGCCGTGCCACGAGGTCGCGCAGCACGGCGGCGCGCCCGGCGGCGAAGTCGGCGTCGGACACGTGCGCCCACTCGGCGCGCACGTCGGCGGCGTACTCGGCGTAGCGGCGCGGGGTCGAGGCGAGGACCGCCAGGTCGGCGTCGCACAGCGCGGCGCCGTCGGTGTCGTCGGGGCGGGGGGCGTGCGCGGCGGTGAGGAGCACCAGCCGTGCCACCTCCGCGGCGCCGCCGGTGCCGGGGCCCTCCCGGCCGAGGTCGGTCAGGGCGCGCTTGGCCCACGCCGCGGAGCGCGCCTCGTCGTCGGCGCCCCGCGCGTAGACGGCGTCGTGGAACCAGGCGGCCAGCGGCACCGTCACCGGGTCGAAGGGCTCCCCGGCGTCGGCGAGCTCGTCGAGGCGGGCGAGCACCTCCGCGAGGTGCCGCCGGTCGTGGTAGCCGCGGTCCGTCGCCCCCCACGCCGCGAGCAGCTCGTCGCGCAGGCGGGCGGCCCCCGGCAGCGGCCAGTGCGGGTGGGCCCCCGCCCCGGGCGCGGCGCTCACGAGGCCGGGTGCACCGGGTCGGCCACGGCGACCTCGCGCGGCGACATCGCCCAGCGGATGGTGCGGGTGGCCAGCTCGCCGGCCCCGCGCACGGCGGTCCGCTCGGTGACGGGCAGCAGCGGCAGCCGCAGCGGGAGCCGGCTCCACCAGGGCATCAGGCCGATCCCGGCCGCCATGAGCACGCCGTACGGCGCCCGCGCGGCGAGCGGGAGGTCCGGGTGCCAGATCAGGTGCCGCACGGCCTCCCGGGCGTGGGTCGTGCCGCGCAGCTCGCCGCGGAAGTCGGCCAGCACCTGCGTCAGCTCGGCCTCGGTCGAGGGCGGGTCGACGACCCCGAGCCGCGCGCCGACCTCGCCGATCTGCGCGACGTAGGTGTCGCGGCCGGCCTGGTCGAGGGGCTCGGCGCCGTAGACCTGGTGGGCCAGCAGGAAGCTCTCGGCCTCGGCGGCGTGCACCCACGCCAGCAGGTGCGGGTCGGAGGCCACGTACGGCGTGCCGTCGGGCATCGTGCCCCGCACGCGGTCGTGGATGCGGCGCACCGCGGCGACGGCCTGCTCGGCGTGGCGGGCCGGGCCGAAGGTGGTGACCGCGAGGAAGGTGCTGGTCCGGGCCAGCCGGCCCCACATGTCGACGCGGAAGCCGGAGTTCTCGCTGACCGCGGTCATCGCGACCGGGTGCATCGTCTGCAGGAGCACGGCGCGGATGCCGCCGATGAACATCGAGGCGTCGCCGTGCACCTGGTGGATCGGGCTGCCGGGCTCGAACCACCGCGGTCCGGGGGTGTCGTGGATCCGTGATCGCTGCTGGGGTCCGTCGGGTCCGGCGACGCGGTCGAAGATCATCCGCCCGAGCCGGTCGCGCATCGCGTCCATGTCGTCCGAGCGTACGGACCCCCGCCCCACCCGGGCGGGGGTCCGCAGCCTTCGGCCCGCCGTCAGGCGGGCCAGCTCACCTCGGTGACCGCACCACCGCGGACCTCGGCGGTCAGGACCGCCTCGGTCCCGCCGACCGGGCACAGCACCCAGGACCCCTCGGTGACCTCGGGGTAGACCAGGCTCGGCCGGGGCCCGGAGGCCGTCGGCCGCTGCACCACCGCGACGTGCGGCTGGTGGTGCGCGTGCCCGTGGTCATGGCCGTGCCCGTGCCCGTGCCCGTGGTCGTGCGGCTCGCGCAGCGCGGCCAGGTCGGTGCCCGCCGGGTGGATCTCGATCTCGTCACCGGTCATCGACTCCGGCACGTGCACGACCAGCGCGCCCACGTCCCCACCGATGTCGAGCAGCACCGAGCCGGTGCCGGCGTGCGGGTTCTCCACCGCGCCGGCGCCGGACATCAGTTCTCGCCCTCGTCGACCGTCCCGGGACGGGTCTGGTAGCCCCCGCTCGGGTCCTGCAGGTAGGGGAACGAGTCGGTGCCGGGCGCCGCGGACTGGGTGCCGTCCGTGAGCTGCGAGGCGGTCTCGTCCGGCGTGTACTCCGGGTCCACCAGCGGGATCGTGACCCCGGCGACGGCGCGCAGCTCGATGCCCACGATGTCGTCGTTGACCCGACGGCCGTTGGGGAACCCGGCGAGGTCGCCGCCGACCACGCCGAACGGGTTCTGGTCCTCGGGCTGGGTCGGCGGGATGGCCACGTTGAGCCGCAGCATGTCGGCCTGGGTGGCGCCGGTGAAGTTCTGGAACTCCGGCACCACCCCGCGCGGGATGCCGGTGTGCAGGATGGCGTTCAGGTCCGCCCGCGGCTTGTCGTAGGCCGCGAGGTTCGGGAACACGTCCGGGTAGAGCACCGGCAGCAGCCGGGCCAGCTCCGGGGAGTCGACGTACTCGCGGAACGCCGCGTCGGCCGCCGGACGGCCCGCGTTCCAGCGGTCCTTCTGGCCCATCGGGATGAGGACCTCGTTGACCAGCGGGTTGCCGAGCCGGGACACCTGCACCCAGGGGCCGGTGCCGACCGACGTGCCGGTCGCCGGGTCCTGCATGCGGGACTGGCGGCGTGACGCGGTGGCCCAGACGCCGACGGTGGCGTGGGGGCTGAACCGGTTGGTCGGCTGGTTCTTAAACCGCGTGATCATGTCGATCGGCACCTGCATCGCGATCGAGTGCACGTTGGTCGCCTGGACGGAGTTGACGCCGTCCATGGCGGCCATCGGGATCAGGTGCGCCTCGTTGAACGGACGCAGCGCGCCGAGGTCGAAGATGCTGCCGAGGTCGACGTTGAACGCGTCCGCGCGCTGGCCGGCGAAGAACCAGGTCCGGTTGCGCAGGCGGCGGGCGGAGCGGGCCAGCTCCCCGTAGTTCGGGGTGCTGCGCGGACCGACGTTGACCGGAGGGACCGGGAGCCCGCGACCGAGGACGCTGCGGCGCCCGTTCTCGATCTTGGTGATCGTGTAGGTCTGGGGCCGGTTCCAGTTCTCCGAGTCCAGGGTCTCGATCGGCCCGGTGTTGTAGAGGAAGGAGTCCGGGTTGCGCACGGTGGTCTCGAAGAGGAACTCGTAGATGAGGTCGCCCTGGGCCGTGCCCTGGTTGGAGATGTGGATGCGGTAGCGGACGTCGTCGGAGAACTCGTAGAAGTTCGGGCCGCCGTACGGCTGCTGGAGGGGCAGGAAGTTGGCGATGATCGTGACGGTGTCCGGCTTGTCCGGCGACACGAACGCGTAGACGTCGGTGTTGTCGGCGGCCGGGTCCTGGCTGATCTCCGGTGCTTCGCGGTGGCTGGACATCAGCGGCTCCCGGCGGCGTTGAGGAGGCGGACGACGAGGTCGCGGTCGTGCACGACGACCTCGCGCTCGTCGACGAGCAGGTGCAGCTCGTCGGTGGTGTGGTCGGGGACGAACGCGACGACGCGCTCCTTGGCGCGGTCCGCGCTCGGGGTCGCGGACGCGGACGCGGACGCGGTGAACGCGCCGGCGCCGGTGATGGCGAGGGCTCCCACGCCCACACCCCCCGCGGCGATGAAGCTTCTCCTGCTGGTGTCGCTCATGGTTCCTCCGTCTTCCGGGCGCACGCGCGCACGGGTGGTGGGTGATCCGGGCCACAGGGCATTCGGAGCCACCCGGGTCATCGGATGGGACCGGATCCGCGGAGGAGCGGAACGGTCTAGACCGGACCGCGGGCGGGGCGCGCGAGACGGGCCAGGAGCGACGTCAGGTCGGCGTCGAAGGTGACCACGCCCGCGGCGTCGGCGGCGACGAAGCCGGCCTCGAGCATGGCCTCGCGCATGGCGTGCAACGGCCGCCAGAAGCCCCCGACGTCGAGGAAGCCGCTGGGCTTGTCGTGGATGCCCAGCTGGGCCCAGGTCCACTGCTCGGCGACCTCGTCGAGGGTGCCGGCGCCGCCGGGCAGCACGAGGAACGCGTCGGCCAGGTCGGCCATGAGCTGCTTGCGCTCGTGCATGGAGCCGACCTCGTGCAGGCGGGTGAGACCCGTGTGGGCGACCTCGGCCGCGAACAGCCCGCCCGGGATCACCCCGACGACCTCGCCGCCGGCCTCCAGGGCCGCATCGGCGACGACGCCCATCAGACCCACCCGGCCGCCGCCGTAGACGAGCGTGGTGCCCTGCTCGGCCAGGGTCCGGCCGACGAGCCGGGCCGCCTCGGCGTACGCCGGGTCCGTGCCCGGGCTCGACCCGCAGAACACCGCCACCGCACCCAGCGCCATGCCGCGATCCTGCCAGGGCGGCTACTGCTCGAGCCGGGGGAGGTCCTCGGCGTCGACGATGCGGTAGGCGTAGCCCTGCTCGGCGAGGAAACGCTGCCGGTTGGCGGCGAACTCCGCGTCCACGGTGTCGCGCGAGACGACCGTGTAGAAGCGGGCGGTGCGCCCGTCGGTCTTGGGGCGCAGCAGCCGGCCCAGGCGCTGGGCCTCCTCCTGCCGCGAGCCGAAGGAGCCGGAGACCTGGATGGCGACCTCGGCCGAGGGCAGGTCGATGGAGAAGTTCGCGACCTTCGAGACCACCAGCAGCCGCTCCTCGCCGGAGCGGAACGCCTCGAACAGGCGCTGGCGCTCCTTGACCGAGGTCTCGCCCTTGATGACGGGGGCGTCGAGGGAGGCGGCGAGCTCGTCGAGCTGGTCGATGAACTGCCCGATCACCAGCGTCGGCGCCGCCGGGTGCTGGGCCACCAGCTCCTTGACGACCCGGGTCTTCTGGGCCGTGCACGCGGCGAGCCGGTAGCGGTCCTCCGGCTCGGCGGTGGCGTAGGCCAGCCGCTCGGCGTCCGGCAGGGAGACCCGCACCTCGACGCAGTCCGCCGGGGCGATCCAGCCCTGCGACTCGATGTCCTTCCAGGGGGCGTCGTAGCGCTTGGGGCCGATCAGGCTGAACACGTCCCCCTCGCGGCCGTCCTCCCGCACCAGGGTGGCGGTCAGGCCGATGCGTCGGCGTGCCTGCAAGTTGGCCGTCATCCGGAAGATCGGCGCGGGGAGCAGGTGCACCTCGTCGTAGACGATGAGGCCCCAGTCGCGGGCGTCGAGCAGCTCGAGGTGCGGGTAGACGCCCTTCCGGCGGGTGGTCAGCACCTGGTAGGTCGCGATCGTGACCGGACGGACCTCCTTCACGGTGCCGGAGTACTCGCCGATCTCGTCCTCGGTGAGCGTCGTGCGCCGGACCAGCTCGTCCTTCCACTGCCGCGCGGAGACGGTGTTGGTGACCAGGATCAGGGTCGTCGCCTGGGCCCGCGACATCGCGGCCGCGCCCACGAGGGTCTTGCCGGCGCCGCAGGGCAGCACCACGACGCCCGAGCCGCCGTGCCAGAAGGACTCGGCGGCCTCCTCCTGGTAGGGACGCAGCTGCCAGTCGGCGGTCTCCAGGGCGATCGGGTGCGCCTCGCCGTCGACGTAGCCCGCGTAGTCCTCCGCGGGCCAGCCGATCTTGAGCAGCGCCTGCTTGAGGTTGCCGCGCTCCGAGGCGTGGACCGCGACCGTGTCGGGGTCCAGGCGCTCGCCGATCATCCCGGCGACCTTCTTGGCGCGCAGCACCTCCTCGAGGACCGGCCGGTCGGTGGTGGTCAGCACCAGACCGTGCAGCGGGTGCTTGTCGAGGCGCAACCGCCCGTAGCGCGCCATCGTCTCGGCGACGTCGACCAGCAGGGCGTGGGGGACCGCGTAGCGCGAGAACTCCATCAGGGCGTCGACGACCTGCTCGGCGTCGTGGCCCGCGGCGCGGGCGTTCCACAGGCCCAGCGGCGTCAGCCGGTAGGTGTGCACGTGCTCGGGGCTGCGCTCGAGCTCGGCGAAGGGGGCGATCGCCTTGCGGCACTCGCTCGCGCGCTCGTGGTCGACCTCGAGCAGCAGCGTCTTGTCCGACTGGACGATCAGGGGGCCGTCGTTCACCCGCCAAGCCTACGAACCGCTGGGCGCGGCGTCCTCACGCGACCGGGCGACCGCGGTGATCCGGTGGACCGCGAAGGTCCGGGGCGCCGCCACGCGGTGGTCCCAGGCCGTCAGGGTGCCGCCCTCGACCTTGCGGGGACGGACGTGGCGCTGGGTGCTGGCGCCGTGCGAGTCGACGTAGGAGATGTGGACCGACACCCCGGCCTCGAGGGCCTCCCGCAGCGCGGCGAGGCTCCCGCTGGGCGAGAGCGGGGCGACCCCCGCGGGCCGCTGCGCCGCGGCGGCGTCACCGGCCCGCACCGCCTGCGCGGCCGCCTCCCACCGCTCGCGCTCGGCGACGGCGTCGGTCTCCCCGGGCGCGGCGCCGGCCCCGGGGGAGCCCGCCTGACCCGCCGGGCGGGTCCGCGGCACCCGGGCCCGCTGGCGGTCGGGACGCACGACGCGCACCGTGCCGTCGTGGGCCTCGACGACGGGGGAGGCGCCGAGGTCGCGCAGCGTCAGGACCAGCTCGTCGATCTCGACGTCGGTGACCAGCACCGTCGGCGCGATCCGCCGCAGGCCGAGCGAGGCGGTGCGCGAGAGCGCGAGGAGCTCGCCGAGCGTGGCCTCGTCGTCGGCCCGCAGGAAGGCCGACGCGCGACCGGCCCGCACCCGGCCGTGGGTGCGGGCGACGTCGTCGACGAGGTACGACAGCGGCTGGGGCACCCCGGTCGCCGAGACGCGGGCGAGGAAGTCGTGCACCTCGTCGCGGCTCCAGCCGGCGTCGAGGCCACGGCGCACGGAGGCGGGGGTGAAGCGGTACACGCCGCCGCCGCCGGAGGACTCCACGTCCGCCACCAGCCCGAGGTCGCGGGCCACCTCGGCGGTGAGGGGGCCGGGCGCGACGGCGGTCAGGTCGGCCTGCACCAGCACCTGCTCGACCGGCGGCGGCACCAGCGGGTCGAGCGCGCGCGCCGCGGCGTCGGGGCCGTCCGTCAGCAGCGCGCGGGCGGGGCCCGCGATCCCGCCGAGGGCGCACAGGCCGAGGGTCGTGGCCTCGGCGAGGGTCCACCGCACGAGGTCCTCGCGCAGGCGGGGCCGGCGCGGGCGCAGCCACCCGACGCGGGCGACCAGCGTCTCGACCTCGACGAGCACGGCGCCCTCGTCCTGGGCCGCCAGCTCGGCCAGCGCGGCGCGGCGGGTCTCGACGGCGAGGCTGCTGGACAGCTCCGGCACCAGCGCGTTCCACGCCTTGCCGGCGGAGTCGCGGGAGCCGACGAGCCCCGGCACCCGCGAGGATCGGAGCCAGGCCGCGGCGAGCTCGGACCAGCGCTGCGCGGTCGTGCGCGCCGTCCACGCGTCGTACGCCGGGGTGGGCAGCCAGGCCGCGTCCCCGCCGCGGTCGGCGCCCTGGGCCAGCAGGCCGGCGGACCCGGCGACCTCGAGCAGCAGGGCGGTGACGGTCTCGTCGGTGCCGAGGTCGCGGGCCGTGGCCCGCAGGTCGCGCACCGCGAGGCCGCCGCTGCGCAGCACCGACGGCGGGTCGGTGCCCCAGGCCTCGAGCACGGCCTCCACCAGGCGCACCGACTCGGCCGCGGCACCGGACGCGGTCCGGTCGACGAGGCGCTGCTCGCGCTCGCCGAGGTCCAGCGCCGGGACCACGTCGACCGGCGAGGTGGTGGTCCGACCGCCCCGCAGGGCCAGCCCGTACTCGCCGGGCAGCTCGACCGTGCCGGACGCCCGCTCCCGGGCCGCGACGCGGAGGACGCCGGCCCGCAGGGCCTCCGCGACCGGGCCGTCCTCGTCGGTCGGACCGCCGGTGCCCGCACCCTGCGTGGTGCCGCGCCCGCCGTGGGCGTCGACGACCCGGACGACCCGGTCGGCCTCGGGGGACAACCCGGCCAGCGCCGCCTCGACGTCGGCGGGCGGGGTCCGGGGGACAGAGACGGGCAGCAGCCCGCTGCCCGGCCCCGCCGCGCCGGACGCGACGAGCTCGACGACCGCGGTGAGCGGACGCAGCCCCTGGGGGGCCTCCCAGACCAGGGCGAGGTCCTCGAGACGGTGCGCCGCCGCCCGTGTCGCGGCAGGATCTGCGTTGATGGTCGCCACCAGGTCGTCCTCGGAGGTTTCGCCGAGCACGACGAGGGCATCCAGCACCAGGAGCTCGGCCGACGTGAGCAGGTCGAGCGCACGCAGCAAGGAGGTTCGGGTGGCCGCCCGTGACGCAAGCTGGCCGGAGTCCGCGGGGACCGGGGTCCCCAGGTCCGTGCGCTCGCCCATCAGCCGCGCCAGCCGCTCGGGCGGCCAGGAGCGCAGCCGGTCCGCGAGGGTGCGGCCGGCGCTTGACGGGGGCTCGGTGGACATCCTCACCACGGTAGCGAGGCCGACGTGAGCGGCGTGCGGCTGCACTTCGGCGCCGCCACCGACGTCGGGCTGGTCCGCGAGGTGAACGAGGACTCCTACCTCGCGGCGGCGCCCGTGTTCGTCGTCGCCGACGGGATGGGCGGTCACGCCGGCGGGGACGTGGCCAGCCGGATCGTCGTCGAGGAGTTCGAGCGGCTCGCCGACGCCGGCTACGACCCGCGCCGCGGCGCCGCCGCCGTCAGCGACACCCTGCAGGCCGCGCAGGAGCGGATCCGCGACTACGGCGCCCGCGCCGACGTGCCGGGACCCTGGTACGCCGGGACCACCGCCGTCGTGGCCCTCGTCGTCGAGGACGACGAGGGCCCGAAGTGGCTCCTGGCCAACCTCGGGGACTCGCGGGTCTACAAGCTCCTCGAGGGGCGCCTCGACCAGGTCAGCGTCGACCACTCCGTGGTGCAGGAGCTGATCGACGCCGGGCGCCTCACCGACGAGCAGGCGGCCCGCCACCCCGAGCGGCACGTGGTGACGCGCGCGCTCGGCGGGCCCGAGCCGCTCCAGCCCGACTTCTTCCTGCTGCCCCTCGGGGCCGCGCGCCGGCTGGTGCTGTGCTCCGACGGGGTCAGCGGCCTGATCGACGACGCCACCCTGGAGGCGATCCTGCTCGCCGCCGAGGACCCCCGGGACGCGGCCGACCGGGTGGTCGCCGCCGCCGTCGAGGCGGGAGGCACGGACAACGCCACGGCGGTGGTCGTCGATGTGGTGGGATGGGACGACGACGAGGGCTCCTACGACGCCGAGCGTCAGCGGGAGTCGTTGCACGAGAAGCTGGGGGCACTGCCGTGAGCGTTGACGAGAGCGGACGCCGCTCCTACCTGCCGGGCGCGTGGTTCGGGATCTTCGGCGAGGCCGCCGCGGTCCTGCTGCCGCCGACCGAGAAGCGACGGGTGGCGGCCCTGTGGGAGCTGCTCGACGACGGCGCGGACTTCGACGAGGTGCTCGACGCCCTCATCGCCACCGGTCTGCGCGACCTCCCGGGCTTCCTGCTCGTGGCCGACACCGACGACGCGACCCGCGTCGTGGTCCGCGGCGCCGCCCGCGCGACGTTCGAGACCGCCGACGGTCCGGTCGAGGTCGGGGCCGCCGGCGCCGGCACCTGGGTCGAGCGGACGGTCACGGGCGTCACCGCGACCGTGCTCGAGGTGCCGGGAGCCGACGACGACACCGACGCGCCCGCCCCGGCCGAGCCGATGACCGTGCTGTCGGGCCTGGTCCGGGTGTCCCGGGTCGAGACCCCGGCCCCCGACCGCACCACGGCTGCGGCCGACGACGCGCCGGGGAGCGCCTCCCCCGCCGGAGCCGCGGTGGCGGCCGCCGGTGCCGCCGGCGCCGCCGGTG
>NZ_BAAAMY010000004.1:813865-843693 GCF_039529515.1 Nocardioides lentus | reverse complement strand
CCCCCGGCCCGGGCCGGCCGGTCCAGCCGCCGGTCGCGCCGGCGGCGACCGGTCGCGCGGGCGAGGGTCAGGACTCGGCGGCGGTGTCGGCCATCATGGCGACGCCGGAGGTGATCCCGCCGACCAGGTCGCCCTGGGCGAAGGCGGTCTCCATCTGGAGCACCGCGAAGTTGACCCGCACGTCGGGCAGGCGACGGCGCACCTCGGCGCCGGTCACGACCTCGACGACCCGGCGGAGCGGGTCGACCATGATCAGGACGCTGTACGCCGGGGAGACCAGCGTGTTGTGCAGGCGCGTCGCGTAGGCGCGGGTGTCGCCCTGCGACTCCCCCACCCAGACCGAGAACTCGCAGCGGCTGCGCTCCTCGGCCTTGCGCAGGGCGGTGTCGATGGTCTGGCGCTCGGTCGCGTCGAAGACCTCACCACGTGCCACGAGCGCCTCCGGCCTGGGAGTCGTCACCGTCGGGACCCGCGAGCTGCTTGGTGCCGCTGCGCGGACCGCCGATCCACAGCTCCTCGATCCGCCCGGAGCCCGGGGCGACCCGCTCGCCGCGCACCAGCGCCGGCACGTAGACCATGAGGGCGACGAGCACCACGAGGCCGAGCGGGATGCCCACGAGCAGCACGAGGACGGTCAGACCGCTCACGGGCTCGGGGTCGCTCCAGCCCTCGGGCACCGCCGAGGCCGGGCCGGCGCCGGCCACCACGAGGCCGGCGGCGAGGGCGGTCACGGACAGCAGACGGCGAGATCCAGGCACCCGCCCAGGATATCGGTCGCGGTCGGTCCCCCGCGCACCGCTCTCACCACGCGCCCCGATACTGGGGGGATGTTCGCGATCGACACCTACGGCGCCTGCGAGCCGGACCAGGCGTGGTCCTGCCGCATCACCCGCGAGCTGACCGGCAACGACACCGCCGCGTCGCTCGCCGAGCTGCTGCTGGGCAAGCCCGCGGCCGTGCTCGGCATCATCCTGCTCGGGGTGCTGGGCCGGTGGGTGCTGCACCGGATCATCGACCGTCTCGTGCGGCGCGCCGAGCACAGCATGATGGGCGGCCGGCCGGGCAAGCCCGGCCTGGGCCTACCCCCGCAGGGCGCCGAGGCCGCCGGCGGCACCCCCGTCGTGAGCCACCGCCGCAAGCAGCGCACCCGGACCCTCGGCTCCCTGCTCAAGAGCGTCGCGACGGGCGTGATCATCGCCGTGGTCGGGATCATGGCGCTCTCCGAGATCGGGGTGAACGTCGCGCCGCTGATCGCCAGTGCCGGGATCGTCGGCGTCGCGCTCGGCTTCGGCGCCCAGAGCCTCGTCAGCGACGTCATCAGCGGCGTGTTCATGCTCGTGGAGGACCAGTACGGCGTGGGCGACGAGGTCGACCTCGGCGAGGCGATCGGCACCGTCGAGGCCGTGAGCCTGCGCGTGACCCGGGTGCGCGACATCCACGGCACCGTCTGGTACGTCCGCAACGGCGAGATCGTCCGGGTGGGCAACCAGTCCCAGAACTGGTCGAAGTCGGTGCTCGACATCAGCGTCGGGTACGGCGAGGACCTCGAGCGCGTCAACCGGATCCTGCGGGAGGCGTCGCACGACATGTGGGAGGACGAGGACTACCGCGGCCAGATCCTGGAGGAGCCGACCGTGCTGGGGATCCAGGACCTCGGCGTCGACGGGGTCACCGTGCGGCTGTCGATCAAGACGGCGCCGGGCGAGCAGTGGGCGGTGTCCCGCGAGATGCGCCTGCGCATCAAGAACCGCTTCGACGCCGAGGGCATCGAGATCCCGCTGCCGCAGCGCGTGGTCTGGTCGCGCGACCCGCGTCACGGCGAGGCTGCCGGCGCCGGCGCCCCGGGCGGCGCGACGGGGGCCGGCGCGTGAGCACCGACGGGACCGAGCAGACCTTCTACGAGGAGGTCGGCGGCTGGGAGACGATCGCCGGGATCGTCGCGCGCTTCTACGACGGCGTCGCGGTCGACCCGGTCCTGCGTCCGCTGTACCCCGAGGAGGACCTCGGCCCGGCCCAGGAGCGCTTCACCCTGTTCCTCGTGCAGTACTGGGGCGGGCCCAAGACCTACTCGGAGACCCGCGGCCACCCCCGGCTCCGGATGCGCCACGCGCCGTTCGCGGTCACCCCCGAGGCCCGCGACCACTGGCTGTCCTGCTTCCGGGCCGCCATGGACGGCGCCGGGCTGACCCCGGCGCAGGACGAGCGGCTGTGGGCCTACGTCACCTACGCCGCCGACTTCATGGTCAACACCCTCGACTGACCCGACCCCTGCCGGGGCGGGGCCGGGTCACGCCGGGTCGGCTCGGACCAGGCGCGCGCGCAGCGCCTCGACGTACGCCGGCGGCGGCGCGGCCGCCCGCTGGGCCTCGGGGTCGAAGCCCACGACCACCACCCGGGCCCGGGCCATCACCGCGGTGTCGGCGGGGGCCTCGGGGTCGACGAGCTCGGAGGCCAGCACGAACGACGTGCGGCCGACCTCCGCGACGCGGGTGCGCACGGCGTACGGCTCGGCCCGGAACAGCACGGGCCGCAGGTAGTCGAGCTCGGTGCGCGCGACCACCACCGACAGCGGCGGCGTGTCGTCGGGCAGGCCCGCGGTGAGCTCGGAGAACGTCTTGATCCGCGCCTCCTGGAAGAGCTCGACGTAGGCGACGTTGTTGACGTGGCCGAACACGTCCACGTCGGAGAACCGCACCGCGCAGGGCACCTCGGACCACACGGCGTCCGGGGGGCCCGGGCGGGCACGGCGGACGGGCTCGCCGGGCTCGAGGAACGCCGAGAGCCCGTCGCGCTCGGCCCCGGTGAGCCGCCGCGGGCGGTCGGCGTCGAAGTCGTACGGCGCGAGCAGGGTGCGCGCCCGCAGCACGACGTCGCGCTCGGGGTCGTCGGAGGACGACCGGCCCGCGGTGACCTCGTAGTCGATGGTGAAGGCGCCGGCGCGCACCTCCGAGACCCACATCTCGACCCTCACGTGGCGCCGCAGGCGCAGCGGCGCGACGTAGCCGACCTCCAGCCGGACCACCACCGAGCCGCGGGTCAGCGGCGCCGGGGCGTCGTCGGTCGCGCCGTGGGCGCTCCCCCGCCGCCGCAGCATGTCGATGCGCGCCTCCTGGAGCACGTCGACGTGGGCGACGTTGTTGACGTGACCCAGCAGGTCGAGGTCGGCCCAGCGCATCGGGCACTCGTAGACGTGGCGCACGGGGTGGATCCTGGCAGAGCCGAGGGGTGGTTACTGTGGGGTAACCCGCTCCTGGACCCCCGGAAGGACCCCGCATGCCCGAGGCCGTCATCGTCTCCGTCGCCCGCTCCCCCATCGGCCGCGCCAACAAGGGCTCGCTGAAGGACGTCCGGCCCGACGACCTCGCCGCGAGCATGGTCGCCGCGGCCCTCGACAAGGTGCCCGCGCTGGACCGGGCCGACGTCGACGACCTCTACCTCGGCTGCGGCCTGCCCGGCGGCGAGTCCGGCTTCAACATGGCGCGCGTCGTCAACGTGCTCAACGGCATGGACGGCGTCCCCGGCGCGACCGTCAACCGCTACTGCTCGTCCTCGGTGCAGACCACCCGCATGGCGTTCCACGCGATCAAGGCCGGCGAGGGCGACGTGTTCGTGTCCGCCGGCGTGGAGACGGTCTCCCGCTTCGTCAAGGGCACCCCGGACCACCTGCCCGACACCCAGAACCCCGTCTTCGACGAGGCCCGCGCCCGCACGAAGGCGACCGCCGAGAACGGCGACGGCTGGCACGACCCGCGCGAGGACGGGCTCCTCCCCGACGCCTACATCGCGATGGGCTTCACCGCCGAGAACGTCGCGAAGCTGCGCGGGCTCGACCGTCGCGAGCTCGACGAGTTCGGCGTGCGCTCGCAGAACCTGGCCGAGAAGGCCGTCGACAACGGGTTCTGGGCGCGCGAGATCACACCCGTCACGACCCCCGACGGCACCGTCGTCACCGCCGACGACGGCCCCCGCGCCGGCGTCACCTACGACGCGGTGAAGGACCTCAAGCCGGTCTTCCGGCCCGACGGCGTCGTCACGGCCGGCAACTGCTGCCCGCTGAACGACGGCGCCGCCGCCGTCGTCCTCATGTCGGACACCAAGGCCGCCGA
Organism: Nocardioides lentus; assembly: GCF_039529515.1. Classification (NCBI taxonomy): domain Bacteria; kingdom Bacillati; phylum Actinomycetota; class Actinomycetes; order Propionibacteriales; family Nocardioidaceae; genus Nocardioides; species Nocardioides lentus. Next base: position 839,587 of record NZ_BAAAMY010000004.1, on the reverse strand, counting down.
GCTCGGGCTGACCCCCCTGGCGCGGGTCGTGTCCACCGGCGTGTCGGGGCTCTCGCCGGAGATCATGGGCCTCGGCCCGGTCGAGGCCACGCGCAACGCGCTGCGCATCGCGGGCATGTCGATCGGCGACATCGACCTCGTCGAGATCAACGAGGCGTTCGCGGCCCAGGTCGTCCCGTCGTACCAGGACCTCGGCATCGACCTGGACCGCCTCAACGTCAACGGCGGCGCCATCGCGGTCGGCCACCCCTTCGGCATGACCGGTGCCCGACTCACCGCCACGATGCTCAACAGCCTGGACTGGCACGACAAGTCCACCGGCCTGATCACGATGTGCGTCGGCGGCGGCCAGGGCATGGCCCTGATCCTGGAGCGCACCGCCTGACCCGCGGGTCCCGAACGGGGCCCTACACTCGATGAATGGTGGACAACACGGGGGCGACCGGGACCACGGTCGAGGTCGGGACGAAGTGGCTCGACCCGGAGGAGCAGCGGACCTGGCGGGCCCTGGTGGTCGCCAACACGCTGCTCATGCACCACCTGGACGAGCAGCTGCGGCGTGAGTACGGCGTGTCGCTGACGGAGTACGAGATCCTCGTGCGGCTCTCCGAGCGCGAGCACCACGAGATGCGCATGGCGCAGATCGCGGACTCCCTGTGCCTGAGCCGGAGCCGGATCACCCACACGGTGGCCCGGATGGAGCAGGGCGGTCTCGTCCGGCGCCAGCCGGCCACCGAGGACGGGCGTGGCGTGGTGGCGAGCATGACCGAGTCCGGCCAGGAGCTGCTCGACCGCGCCGCGCCGTCCCACGTGACGAGCGTGCGCGAGCACCTCGTCGACCTGGCCGACCCCGCCGACCTGGCCGCCGTCGGCCGCGTCATGGACGCCGTCGCCGACGACCTCCTCCCCGAGCACCCCGAGGCCGAGATCCGCTGAGGCACGACCGAGGAACGAGGTCGCGACCGCGGGTCGAGACCCCGGTGACCCGACCACCGACCCGGACCCCGACACCGCCCGGCGTCCCAGATTGAGACACGCGGCACTCGCCGGGCGCCGGTGGGCGACCTACCGTCGTCGCAGCCCGTGACGACCGTCACAGCAGCGAGGTCCGCCACCACACCGGGCGGACCGGTCACGAGCCCCGGGAGCGCTCCCGCGGGCCCCCTCCGTCGTCGCCCCTCCGTCGACCCCTCCCCGGACCGGCCCCTCGGCCCCGGGGCGGCTCGGCGCGCCAGAATCGAGAACCGTCGTGCTCGACCGCCTGAAAGCCTCCGTCCCCCTCGCCCTCGTGATCGGGGTCCTCGCCCTCGCCTGGACCTGGTTCGCCCTCAACTTCACCTTCCACTGGGTCACCGACGGTGACCTCGGCAACGGCCTCGCCCTGCCCAGCAACTTCCACCTCGTCGTGCCCGCCGCCTTCATCTCCTGGGGGTTCTTCTTCGCGGCGGGTGCCGACACCGGCGCCTTCGTGAAGGTGACCGTCGGCAGCGTCGTCGGCGGCCTGGCCGGTCTCGGGGCGATGCTCGCCTCGTCGGCCACCGCGCCCCTGCCCGACTTCTGGGCGATCGCCGTGTTCGTCGGCGTCTTCGCCGTCCTCCTCGTGCTGATGAGCGCGCTCGGCGACTGGCACTACGTCCCGGCGACCTTCGGCGCCTTCGCCTCGGTCTTCTTCTGGTGGACCGCCACGGGCCTCGACACGTGGGCTCCCGGCGGGGGCGGCACCGGCAACAACGTCGAGTCGCTGGCCGACGTGGCCACGGCCGGGGCCGGTGCGTTCGGCGGGGTCATCTCGACCCCGCTGGAGATGGTGTGGGTCAACGTCTCCGTCAGCCTGCTGGCCGGCTGCGTGCTGGGCCTGCTGTCGGTCCGGCTCACGGCCCTCGTCAGCCCCGCGGCCCCGGCGGAGACCGAGACCGCCGCGTCGGACAGCCGCGCGCACGCCTGAGACGCACGTCGACCCCGGGTCCGGCGTACCGGACCCGGGGTCGTGACGGGCTGCCGCCTCCCGCGCGGGTGGGGCGTCAGTCGCGCGTCAGGCGGCGGTGGGTGACCCGGTGGGGCCGGGCGGCCTCGACGCCGAGACGCTCCACCTTGTTCTCCTCGTACGCCGCGAAGTTGCCCTCGAACCAGAACCAGCGGGCCGGGTTCTCGGCGTCGCCCTCCCAGGCCAGGATGTGGGTCGCGACGCGGTCGAGGAACCACCGGTCGTGGGAGGTGACCACGGCGCAGCCCGGGAAGTCGAGGAGGGCGTCCTCGAGGGAGGACAGGGTCTCGACGTCCAGGTCGTTGGTGGGCTCGTCGAGCAGCAGCAGGTTGCCGCCCATCTTCAGGGTCAGCGCGAGGTTCAGCCGGTTGCGCTCACCGCCGGACAGCACCCCCGCCTTCTTCTGCTGGTCCGGGCCCTTGAAGCCGAACGACGCGACGTAGGCGCGCGAGTTCATCTCGAAGTTCGCGACCTTGATGAAGTCGAGCCCGTCGGAGACGACCTCCCAGACGTTCTTCTGCGGGTCGATGCCGCCGCGGGTCTGGTCGACGTAGGAGATCTTGACGGTCTGGCCGACCCGCAGGTCCCCCTCGTCGGGCTCCTCGTTGCCGGTGATCATGCGGAACAGCGTGGTCTTGCCGACGCCGTTGGGGCCGATGACGCCGACGATGCCGGCGCGCGGCAGCGTGAAGGACAGGTCGTCGATCAGGACGCGTCCCTCGAAGCCCTTGGTCAGGTCGTGGGAGTCCAGGACGACGTCGCCCAGGCGCGGCCCGGCGGGGATGTTGATCTCCGAGGTGTCGATCTTGCGGGCGCGGTCGGCCTCGGCCGCCATCTCCTCGTAGCGCGCGAGCCGCGAGCGGCTCTTGGTCTGGCGGGCCTTCGCGTTGGAGCGGACCCACTCCAGCTCCTTCTCGAGCATCTTGGCGCGCTTGGCGTCCTTCGCGCCCTCGATCTTGAGCCGGTCCTTCTTGGTCTCCAGGTAGGTGGAGTAGTTGCCCTCGTAGCCGTGGATGCGACCGCGGTCGACCTCGGCGATCCACTCGGCGACGTTGTCGAGGAAGTACCGGTCGTGGGTGACGGCCAGGACGGCGCCCGGGTAGGACTTCAGGTGGCCCTCGAGCCACTGCACCGACTCGGCGTCGAGGTGGTTGGTGGGCTCGTCGAGCAGCAGCAGGCTGGGCTGCTGCAGGAGCAGCTTGCACAGCGCCACGCGGCGACGCTCGCCCCCGGAGAGGTTGTCGACCAGCGCGTCCGGCGGCGGGCACCGCAGCGCGTCCATCGCCTGGTCGAGACGGGAGTCGAGCCCGTAGGCGTCGGCGGCCTCGAGCTCGGCCTGCAGGTTGCCGGACTCCTCGCCGAGCTTGTCGAAGTCGGCGTCGGGCTCGCCCATCGCGGCGTACAGCTCGTCGAGGCGCGCCATCTTGGCCTTGAGCTCGGCGACCGCCTCCTCGACGTTCTCGAGCACGGTCTTGCCCTCGGTCAGCGGGGGCTCCTGCTGGAGCATCCCGACGGTCGCGTCGGGGTCCAGGAACGCGTCGCCGTTGTTGGGCTGATCGAGGCCGGCCATGATCTTGAGCAGCGAGGACTTGCCGGCGCCGTTGGGGCCGACGACGCCGATCTTGGCGCCGTGGAGGAAGGAGAGGGTGACGTCGTCCAGGACGACCTTGTCGCCGTGGGACTTGCGCACCTTGCGCAGGGTGTACACGTAGTCGGCCATGGCCTCAACCCTATGCGGCCTGCGCCGCCGGGGCGGTGCCGGGCCGCAGGGGCAGCGGGCCCGGGGCGGGTCAGCGGCGGGCGGTGGCCAGCGCGTCCGAGAGCTCGGCGTGCGCCGCGAGCTCGGCGCGCACCGGGGTGACGACGAGCTCGGTGGCCACGTCGTGGACCCCGGAGCGCATCCGGGTGTCGGCGACCATCCCGCGGAACCGGCCCGCGCGGCCGACCAGGGCCCGGCAGACGAGCGCGAGCACCAGCCCCAGGACCAGGCCCCCGACCAGCAGCGCCAGCGCGACCGGCACCCCGGCGAGCGTCACCTCCGCGGTGGCGCCCACGATCGTCGCGACGTACCAGGCGCCCCCGGCGAGGGCGACGAGCAGCAGCAGCCACTGCACGACCCGGACGGCGTGGACCCAGCCGGGCAGGCGCGTCGGCTCGAGCTCGGTGGCGGCGAGGGTCTCGTCCAGCCGTCGCACGACCTCGTCGGAGCGGGACACCGAGGCCCGTCGGACCGCGTCCTGCCAGGCCTCGGACATCCCGCGCGACACGTCGTCGGCGACGTCGCGCAGCGCGGCGTCGACCCGGGAGCCCTGCACCCGCGCGGTGCTCGGGGTCGAGGCGCCCCCCGCGAGCTCGGCGGCGACGGCGTCGTCACCACCGGCCCCCTGCAGGTCGAGCCCGGTGCGGGCCGCGGGGTCCTTGCCGAGCGCGCCGGTCCAGGCGAGGAGCGGCCAGCCGGTGGCGCGGGCGGCGCGGCGTCGGGCCGCGGTCTCGACCGCCTCGACGACCACGCCGACGCCGGCGGCGTCGGCCAGCGCCGCCTCCAGCTCACCGGCGCGGGAGCCGCTCAGGGTGTGGTGCGCGGGGCCCGACCCGGTGGTCCCGGAGGCCTCCGCGAGCCGGTCGGCCGCGGCGCGGACGTCACGCTCGAGCCGTCCGCGCGCGACCGCCTTGTCACGGACCCGCCGGGCGACCTCGGTGCGCAGCTCGTCGACCCCCCAGCCCTCGCGGGCGCTGACGCCGATGACGGGCACGCCGCCGAGACCGTCGTCCACGAGCAGCCGACGCACGTCGTCCAGCATGGACTCGCGGCGCGGCTCCGGGACGGCGTCGAGGTGGTTGAGGACGACCACGATGGTCTCGGCGTGGGCGGCCAGCGGTGCGAGGTAGCGGTCGTGGACCGCGGCGTCGGCGTACTTCTGCGGGTCGAGGACCCAGACCATGAGGTCGGCCAGGTCGACGAGCCGGTCGACCTCGAGGTGGTGCGAGACCTCGGTCGAGTCGTGGTCGGGCAGGTCGAGCAGCACGACGCCGTCGAGGTCGTTGTCCTCGCGGGTCGCGTCCAGCATCGAGTCACGGTTGGTCTGGTGGCGCGGCGGGATCCCCAGCCAGTCGAGCACCTCGGTCGCGTCGTCCCCGCCCCACACGCAGGCCGTGGCCCAGGAGGTCGTCGGACGGCGCACGCCGACGGCGGAGAGGTCCAGCCCGGTGAGCGCGTTGAACGTCGACGACTTCCCGGACCCGGTGGCCCCCGCGATGGCGACCACGGTGTGCTCGGCCGACAGCCGCATCCGCGCGGCGGCCCGCTCGGCCGTCGCCCGGGCGTCGTCGACGACGGACTCCTCGACGCGGCCACGGGCGCGCTCGACCGCGGTGGTCAGGGCGTCGACACGGCCGGCGAGACCGGTCGACGGCCCCGGCCGGTGGTGGGGACCCTCGGGCAGGGACGTCATCTACTCCCTCGCAACAGCACGGACGGCAGGATGCGGCACACCCTAGGGCGTGGGCCGCGCGGGGACCGCGTCGCCGTGGCCCCCGCCCGTGCCGCGCGTCGAGCGGAAGCGCAGGTCGTCGACGCGGCGGGCCGCCTCACGCAGGTGCTCGGGCGCGGCGGGCACGAGACCGAGGTCGTCCAGCACGGCCTGGTGGCGCGCCCCCTCACGGGTCAGCAGGGCCTCGACGCGGCGGTCGAGGTCGCCGCGGGCGCGAGAGGCCATCGAGCGCACGGCCTGCTCGCCGAAGACGGCGTCGAGCAGCCGCTGCGCGACCGCACCCGCGCCGGGGGCAGCGGACGGGCTCTCCACGGCCAGCGTGCCACCGGACTGCGACAGCACGACGACGGACAGGGCGACGGCGAGGCCGTCGATCCCCACGGTCAGGTAGCGGGTGGTGGAGCGGGTGTCGGAGCCCTCGGCGCGGACCATCCGGGTCAGGCCGTCCTGCCACTCGCGGGCCAGCGCCTGCGCCTCACGCCGCGCCGTGGGGGTCGCCCGGCCGAGGTCGTCGCCGCGCGCGGCGGCCTCGGCGAGGAGGCTGACACCGGCGGGGTCGCCGCGCCAGGCGGCGGCCGCGCGGCCCGCGGCGACCTCGGCGTGCTCGACGAGGACCGACCCGAGACCGACGGCGACGGAGCGGGCGACGAGCTCGGCGGTCTGCGGGCGGCCGCGGACCGCGTTGAGCAGCCGGTCGCGCAGCCAGCCGACGCGCTCCTCGAGGGAGCGCAGGAGCTCGCCGGAGCCGACGAACTCGGTCCAGCGCGCGAGCACCTCGCCGCGCACCATCGTGCCGTCCGCGGTGGCCGCACGGGCCGCGACCACGGACTCGGCGTACGCCGCGGCCACGGACTCGCGCAGCCGGGCGGCGGCGGCGATCTGGGCCTGGACGCCGCCGGCGAGCAGGTGGCTGCGCCCGCCCAGGGTGCGGATGGTGCCGAGGACGGTGCGGATCGCGACCGCGGCGCGCCCGTCGGCGTCGGCGGCGAGCGCCCGCAGCCAGGCGTGGAGGTCGTCGACCGCGCCGGGAGGCAGCAGACCGTCGTCGGTCAGCGTGGTCTCCGGGACGGTGAACAGCGGGCAGTCCTTGAGCCCGCGGCTGGCGAGCATCCGGGCGAGGTGGGTGGCCACGGTGCCGGCGTCGTCGGGGTCGGTGCGGTCGAGCACCACGGCGACCGACGTCGAGCGCTCGGCGGCCTGGCGCAGCAGCTCCCACGGCACCTGGTCGGCGTACCGGGCGGCGGAGGTGACGAACAGCCACAGGTCGCCGGCCGCGAGGAGCTCGGCGGCGAGCGCGCGGTTGGAGGCGTCGACCGAGTCGACGTCGGGCGCGTCGAGCACCGCGAGGCCGTGGGGCACGGCGTCGCTGGCGACGAGCTGCAGGGCGGCGGGGTCGTTGGTGGGCCGGTCGACCCGGACCAGCTCGGGCAGCAGCCGGTCCTGGCCGAACCAGCCGGCGTCCGCCGGGTGGTGCACCAGCACGGGCGAGCGGGTGGTCGGGCGCAGCACGCCCGACTCGGTCACCCGGCGCCCCACGATGCTGTTGACCAGCGTGGACTTGCCGGCACCGGTCGAGCCACCGACGACGGCGAGCAGCGGCCCGTCCATCGTGGTGACACGCGGGATCAGGTAGTCCTCGAGCTGGGTGACGAGCTCGGCGCGGTCGGCGCGCTGCTCCTCGACGCCCGGCAGCGCCAGGGGCAGCCGGACCTCCTGCAGGGCCGAGTGCAGGCGCACCAGCGCGGTGAGCATGGAGGTCCCGCCGACGACGTCGGAACCGCCGTCCGACCCGCCCTCACGCGCGGACCCGGTCGCGGGTGTGCGCGGAGGCTCCGCTGCACCCGGGCTCACCATGCGCGCAGCGTATCGGAGGGCCCCGGTCGCGCGCGGGACCCCGCGTAGAGTGACGACGGTGAGCCAGGCAGAGAACCCGCAGGTCAACCCGCTCGACGACGGCGACGAGGCCCCTCGCACCGAGTCGCACGACCCCCAGGTGCCCGAGGCGTACGCCGCGTTCATGCGCACCGGCTGGGGCTCGCGGGAGACCGAGCTGGCGCCGCACCCCGTGGCGTCGTGGGCCGCCGGGCGGCGACAGGCGCTCGCCGAGGCCTTCCCGGGCGAGCGGCTCGTGGTGCCGTCGGGGACCTTCAAGGTGCGCAGCAACGACACCGACTACCGGTTCCGGTCCGACACCGCCCACACCTGGCTCTCGGGCAACCAGACCTCCGACGCGGTGCTCGTGGTCGAGGACGGCGAGGCCGTGCTCTACGCCCGTCCGGGCTCGGACCGCGAGACCGACGAGTTCTTCCGCGACCGCCAGTACGGCGACCTGTGGGCCGGACGCCGGCCGTCGCTGCGGGAGATGAGCGACTCCCTCGGTCTCGAGGTCCGCCACGTCGCGGACCTCGACGAGACCCTCGGCCGGGGCGGCAAGACCCGCGTCCACCGCGGGGTCGACGCCCGCGTCGACGGCGTCGTCGACGGGGACGAGGGCCGCGACGGCGAGCTCGCGCGCGTGCTCTCGGAGATGCGTCTCGTCAAGGACGCCTGGGAGGTCGGCGAGCTGCAGGAGGCCTGCGACATCACCACCCTGGGCTTCACCGACTCCGTCGCGGAGTGGGACCGCGTGCTCGAGCACGGCGAGCGCTGGATCGAGGGCACCTTCTTCCGCCGTGCCCGCGCGATGGGCAACGACCTCGGCTACGACGCGATCGTCGGCGGCGGCGCGCACGCCACGACCCTGCACTGGATCGACAACTCCGGGCCCGTCGTCCCCGGCGAGCTGATCCTGCTCGACATGGGCGTCGAGGGCCACAACCTCTACACCGCCGACGTCACCCGCACCCTGCCGGTCAGCGGCACCTGGACCGGTGTCCAGCGCGACCTCTACTCGCTGGTGCTGGCCGCGCAGACCGCGGGGATCGCCGCCGTCCGGCCGGGCGCCGCCTTCCTCGCCGCGCACCACGCCGCGATGGAGGTGCTCGCCCACGGGCTCGAGGACCTCGGTCTGCTGCCCGTGTCGGCTGAGGAGGCCCTCGACCCGGCCAGCAAGGTCTACGCCCGCTGGACGCTGCACGGCACCAGCCACATGCTCGGGATGGACGTCCACGACTGCGCGAGCGCCTCGCTCGACGTCTACCCGCGCGGGGACCTCGCGGCCGGGATGTGCCTGACCGTCGAGCCGGGCCTGTACTTCCAGCCCGACGACCTGCTCGTGCCCGAGGAGCTGCGCGGGATCGGGATCCGCATCGAGGACGACATCCTCGTCACCGAGGACGGCAGCGAGAACCTGTCCGCCGCGCTCCCCCGCGACCCCGACGAGATCGTCGAGTGGATGGCCGCCCACCGCCGCTGACCTCACGGCCGGCGGGCCGGGCGGCCCGCCATACTGGGACCTCGGCCTCCGTAGCTCAGCTGGATAGAGCAGCGGCCTTCTAATCCGCTGGTCGCAGGTTCGAGTCCTGCCGGGGGCGCTGAACCGCCGCCGCGCGACCGGGCAGCCGGGGGCCGCGTGACTCTTGCACCTGCCAAGCGTTGTGCGGCCGTGGAGACGATGCTCGGGCTCGGCCTGTTCGCGCTGCTGGCCGTGACCGTCGTGCTGGTCGCCGTCGAACGGGCGGAGCGGCGCAGGCTGGAGCAGCGGGTGGAGGCGCTCGAACGCGCCCACCGCCGGCCCTGGGAGTGGCCCGGCGGGTGAGCCGGTGCCCGACGGCCTCAGGCCCCGTCGACGGCCCGCCCCGGGGCCGGGTGGGCCCCGGTCGGCAGGCTGAGCCGGAACGCCGCGCCCCGGCCCGACGGCGCGTCGCCCACGACGACGTCGCCGCCGTGGGCCCGGGCGATGCCGCGGGCGATGGGCAGCCCCAGGCCGGCGCCGGTGCGACCCGGTCCGCCCGAGGTCCGCGCGGTGTCGAGGCGGACCATCCGGTCGAAGACCCGCGCCCGGTCGGCCCCCGGCACGCCCGGGCCGTCGTCGACGACGGCGACGGCCGCGTGCCGCGGCCCTCCGACCGGTCCCGCGGGGGCGACCTCGAGGCGGACCACGGAGCGCGCGTGGCCGAGCGCGTTGTCGACCAGGTTGCCGAGGGCGCGGGTGACGCGGTCGCGGTCCGCGGTGACGACGACCGGCTCCCCCGCCACCTCGAGCCGGACGCCGGCGGCGCCGAGCTCGCGCGCGGCGACGACGTCGCGCGCCAGGGCGAGCAGGTCGACGCGGTCGGCGCGCAGCCGCAGACCGGCGTCGATGGTGGTCATCAGGAGCATGTCGTCGACGAGCCGGCCGGCCCGGCGCGACTCCCGCACCAGGGTGGTCAGGACCCGCTCGCGCTCCTCGCGGGGCGGGTCGTCGCGCAGCACGTGCTCGGCGGCGGTCTGCACGCCGGTCAGGGGGGTGCGCAGGTCGTGCGCGGCGTCGGAGAGGAACGTCCGCACCCGCGCCTCCGAGGCGCGGGCGCGCTGCTCGGCGCCCACCACCTCGTCGAGCATCTCGTCGAAGGCCGTCGCCGTGCGGCCCAGCTCCGAGCCGGGGCGGTCCGGGTCGAGACGACGACCGCGGTCCCCGCGGGTGATCGACCGGGCCACCTCCGTGATCCGGTCCAGGGGCGACAGGGCGCGGGCGACCACGAGCGGCACCGCCGCGGCCGCCAGCAGCAGCACCAGCAGGGCCGTGACCGCGAGGACGACCCGCACCTGGGTGACGGTCTCCCGTACCGACGAGCCGTCGGCCAGCAGGACCGCGGTGGCGCCGTCGCCCAGGTCCTCGGTGACGCTCAGCAGGTCGCCGTCGACGACGACGTCGTCGGCGGCCGCCCCGGGGCCGCCCGGGCCGGGCCCTCGTCGCAGCGGCACACCGGGGCCGGGCCCCTCGTCGGTGGCCCGTCCCGGACCGGCGTCCGGGGTGACCCCGCGCCCGGCGAGCGGGCCGGCGGCGTAGGTGTCGCCGTCGTCGTCGGTGACCCGCACCGAGATGCCGTCGCCCTCGAGCCTCTGGGCGAGCTCGGGGGCGTCGAGCTCGTCGGCGAGGTCCTGGGCGAAGCCGGCGCGATCGACCATCCGCTCGCGCAGCTGCGACTCGAGCCGTGAGGCGAGGGCGCGGTCGGTGCCGACGACCAGCACCACGAGCACCACGGCGAGCGCGACCAGGACGACCGCGGTGACCCGGCGGCGCAGCGAGGGCGTGCGCAGGCCCGCGCCACCCGTCGTCCGGCTCACGTGGACTGGTCGGCGGGGGCGCGCAGCACGTACCCCAGCCCGCGCTCGGTGTGGACCAGTCGCGGGCCCAGGGCCTCGGTCTTGCGGCGCAGCGCGCTGACGTGGACCTGCACCAGGTTGTCGGCGTACTCCTCGTAGCCCCAGACCTGGGTGAGGATCTGGCCGGGCGAGAGCACCCGGTCGCGGTGGTCGGCGAGGAAGCACAGCAGACGGAACTCCGTGGCCGTCAGCGGCACCCGCTGCCCGGCACGCTCCACCAGGCCGGCGCCCTCGTCGATGACGAGGTCGCCGACGCGCACGGTGGCCGGGACGGCACCGAGGCGGCGCAGGACCGCCTTGGTGCGGGCGAGCAGCTCCTCGGTCGCGAAGGGCTTGGCGAGGTAGTCGTCGACCCCGGCCTCGAAGCCGCGCAGCCGGTCGGCGACCGCCTCCCGGGCGGTGAGCATGATGACCCCGGCCGCCGAGCGGGACCGGACGACCTCGACCAGGGCCGGGCCGTCGCGTCCCGGCAGCATCCAGTCGAGCAGCACCATCGCGGGGCGGTAGGAGGCGAGCTCCGCCTCCAGGTCCTCGCCGTCGGCGAGGGCTCGCACCTCGTAGCCGGCGGCCCGCAGCGCGGCCGCCAGGGACTCGCGGATGGCGGCGTCGTCCTCGACGAGCATCAGCCGGACTACGGCGCTGGACTCGGGGCGGGGCACCGCACCAGTGTGACCACCCGCGGCTGAAGAACACCTGAAGTCCGCGACGTCGGCGGCCGTCCTTGAGGTCGTCTTCAGGTACGGCGGTCAGCGTCGTCGCCATGACCACCCTCGCCGACCTCACCCTGGTCGACCTCGTCGTGCTCGGCGTCGTCGTCCTCGCCTTCGCCGCCGCGCTGCGACGCGGCGGCGGCCTGCTCGCCGGCGTCGGCGCCGCGATCGGCACCCTCGTCGTGGCCTGGGTCGCCGTCGCGGCCACCGCGACGTGGGGACCCGCCGTCGCCGAGCGCGCCGTGCGCCACACGGCGCTGCTCGAGGTCGCGCCGGTCCCCCACCGGGCCCTGCGCGACGCCGAGCGCCTCGTCGGCGACGCCGTCCGCTGATCGCCCGCACGCCCGTACCCATCCCCACCCACCACCGGAGGACACCGACATGGACCGACCCACCGACCCCGACCGCGAGCCCACCCAGCGCCTGCCCCGCACCGACGCCGACACCACCCGGATCGAGGCCGTCGGGTCGGACGTCGCCCCGGGCCGCGGCGCCCGCCGCACCTGGCGCACGGGGGTGATCACCGGCCTCGGCGTCGGCGCGCTGGCCGGGCTGGCCCTCGGGCTCGGCGGCCCGGCCCTCGCCGACCGGTCGGAGGCGACCACCCAGGTCGCGGCCGGCGGCACGGGGAGCGACTCCCCGGCGCCCGGGACGTCGTCCGCACCCGAGGGAGCGGCGCCGTCGGCGCCCGAGGGCGAGACGCCCTCGACGCCCGACGGAGCGGCGCCGTCGGCGCCCGAGGAGGGTGGGCTCGCCGCGTGCGGTCCCGGTGGGCCGGACGGGCCACCTGCGCCCGGCGCGATCGGCCCCGGCGGCCCCGGTCCCCACGGCGATGACCAGGACGCGCCGCACCCGCGGGGCGAGCACGACCGGCACGACGGTGAGGGCGGTCCCGGCGCCGATGGCCCGGGCGCCCCGGAGGACCCCCAGGACCCCGACGGCCCCGCGGCCCCCGAGGGCCCCGCGGCCCCCGAGGGCCCCGCGGCCCCCGAGGGCGCGCCGGAGCCGTCGACCTCGTCCTGATCGCCGGGGGTCAGCCCCGAGCGCTCCCGCGGCAGGCGAGGGCGGCGACGCCGACAGCGACGCCGTCCTCGACCAGCCCGGCGGCCCAGTTGGGCATGAGGCCGGTGGCGCGCGAGCGCCAGCCGGCACCGGCGAACGACCCGGCGAGGGCACCGAGGCCGCCCGCCACCGTGGGCACCAGCGTGCGCGCGCCGTCGCGCCGCGCGAGCATCCGGGCGCCGGCCGCACCGGCGGCGACGCGCCCGTAGAGGGCGCCACCGTCGAGCCGGCTCGGGACGACCGGGGACTTGTCGGCCGCCATCTCGCCCACGAGCATCAGCGTGGCGGACGACACCGCGGTCGCCCCGGCCCGACCCGAGTAGACCGGCCCGGCGATGCCGAGCATGGTCCGGGCCCCGGCCGCCGAGCCGAGGGCGAAGGAGCGGGCCACCAGCCGGGCGCTCGCGCGGGAGGGCGGGGGCAGCGTCACCGCCCGCTCGGCCGGCGTGGGCCGGGGGTCCTGCGCGCGCAGCGCAGCGACGGTCACGGCTCCCATGACGAGGTGGGGCACGGCGTCGGCCACCCAGTCGTCGACGGACCACGTCGACGGGTCCGTGGCCCCGACCAGCGCCGCCGGACCGTCGGAGGCCGCCATGGCCACGGCGCCGGTCGCGGCCGCCGAGAGCAGGAAGGGCAGTCGCAGCCCCGCGCGCCGGGCCACGCTCGCCACCAGGCCGGTCGCGAGCCCCGCGGTGATGCCACCCACCGCGCCGAGCGCGGTGCGGCGCGCGTCGTACCTCGCCCCGGAGCCGCCGATCGCCCCGCCCGCGGCCTCGATCAGCCCCTCGACGGTCTGCTCGGGCAGGTCGCTCGCCGGCCGCCCGCGCACCGCCATGTCCAGGTAGGTGACCGCGTTCAGCGCCGTGGTGCCGGCTGCGCCGGCCACCAGTCCGCGTCGTACGACTCCGCTCATGTGGGGTTCTCCTGTGATCGTCCGGTCGGGCTGTCGCTCCCCCGTGCCCCGCACGGGTGCCGATGACAACCTCGTGGGCCCACACAGATTCCCGATTCACCGGCGCCGGGAGCCCGCCTCGTCCTACCGTTCGGGCACATCCCCCCACCGGCAAGAGGCAGACGATGAGGCGTGCCCCCAGGCGCCGCGACCAGCGCGGCGCGGCGGCGGTCGAGGCCGCGCTCGTGACGCCCGTGCTGCTGCTGATGGTGTTCGGGATCATCGAGATGGCGTTCCTGATGAAAGACAACGTCGCCGTCGCCTCCGCCTCGCGGGTGGGCGCCCGGATCGCGTCGGCCGCCCCCGGTGCGGGCGAGGCGCTCTGTGACGGCGAGGTGCCCTGCGCCCCGGGCACGACCCCCCGTTTCGCCCAGCTGGCCGCGGACGCCATGGAGACCAACGGCAACGCCCTGCCCACCGACCAGGTCGACGAGATCTGGATCTACGACGCCAACGACGACGGCTTCCCCAACGCCGCGACCAGCATGGAGACCGCGACCTGCGCCACGCAGTGCGTGCGCTACGTCTGGTCGGAGGCGCGCGGCGCCTTCCGGTACGGCGGGGGCGCGTGGAGCGAGGTCGCGACCGACGTGTGCGCGACCGAGGGTCGGCGCGTCGGCGTGCGCCTGATGACGACCCACCCCTGGGTGGTCGGGTTCAAGCTGTGGCCGGGGTTCCCCGACTCGCTCCCGGTCGACGACCACGCGGTGATGAGCTTCGAGCCCCTGACGGTCGAGGAGTGCGGCTCGTGACCCGTCGCCGGACCCGCGACGAGGCCGGCTACGTCGCGCTCGTGGTGGCGATCCTGTTCTCCAGCGTGATGCTCGGACTGGCCGCCATTGGCGTCGACGTGGCCCGGTGGTACGTCGAGGCGGAGCGTGTCCAGACGGCGGCCGACGCCGCCGCCCTGGCCGGGGTCGTCTACCTGCCGGACAACATGGCCAAGGCGGTGACGACGGCCCGCAAGAGCGCCGAGCTGAACGGATACGAGCACGGCGTCAACGCCGAGGTCACCGTCGGGTACGGCGAGCGCCGGAGCCAGCTGGACGTCACCATCTCCACGGAGGTCGACAACCAGTTCGGCGCCGCGATCGGCGTCGACACCGCGACAGTCGGGCGCCGCGCTGCGGCCGACTACACCAGCCCGGCCCCGATGGGCTCCCCCTGCAACACCTTCGGCAACGAGCCGCTCGGAGGGTCTGACGCCAACTCGGGCCCCCGGCTCGGGCAGTCGACGTGCGCGAGCCAGCCGAACCTGTGGGGCGCCATCGAGGGTCCCGACACCGACAAGGCGAGCGGCGACCGCTACAGCACGACGCCGTGCGGTCCGGCGGATCCAGGATTCAGTGCGACCTACGGATGCGCCGCCTCGAGGAACAGCGAAGCGACCTACCCGGAGGGCTACTTCTTCGCCGTCCGTGTGACCTCCGCGCTCATCGGGAAGTCCGTCCGGCTCCAGATCTTCGATCCGGCGTTCTACCACACGGGCACGAGCTGCACGCTGAACATGCCCACGAACGTGACCTCGATGAGCAACACCGCCAACAAGTACACGACGGACGCCCGCACCCGCTACCTCAGCGGCTCCGGCAGCACGCGACCGTTCTGCACCGGCGACGTCTCGCTCAACACGAGCAAGGCAGCACCCGTCACCTCCTTCGCCCTGCGCGGGGCCAACGACGCCTCCGACCCGATGGAGGGTCCGGGTATCGCCGGGTGCACCGCCCAGTTCCGCGGTTACACCACGGCCCCGTCGACCAACAACCTCACCAGCTCCAGCGGCAGCTACAACGACGCCGCGGCCAAGACCTTCCGCCAGTGGGTGGACCTCTGCAGCTTCACGCCGACGCGCGCCGGCAACTACTTCGTCCAGGTACGGACGAACGTGGAGCTCGGAGGTGTGCCCGAGTCGAACGGCACAGCGACGCCGATCGTCTACCGCAACAACCCGAACGTCCTCCTCGCCACGGGTGCCCGCACGACCGGCAACGGCGCCAACGCCTTCGCCCTCCGGGCGATCGCCCCGTCGAACGATCAGGTGGCGGTCTCGGGGTGGGCTCGGATGCCGATGCTGCAGAACGCGCCGGGCACGGTCGCCGAGTTCCACATGCTGCGCGTCCTGCCCTCCGCCGCGGGCCAGAGCATCTCGTTCGAGTTCTTCGACTCCGCCGACGTCAACGAGACCACCACGCAGCCCGGCAAGGTCACGGTCCTCCCACCCGTCGACGCCACGGGAACGATCACCACCACCGGGCTGACCGGCTGCACGCAGGCCCTCAACGACGCGACGTTCGCGCCAGCGGACGTCGGCTGCTCGGTGAAGGTGAGTCGCAAGACCCACAACGGCCAGCTGCAGCGGATGTCCATCCCGATCCCCGACGACTACACCTGCACCGACACCACCCAGTCCGGGTGCTGGTTCAAGATCCGTGTCGAGCTCGGCGGCACCATCACCGACGTCACCACCTGGGACGCCTCGCTCGAGGGCGACCCGGTCCGGCTCATCGAGTAGCGCGGACGACCGCCTCGGCCCGCTCGGCCGGGTCAGCCCACGGACCGCAGGAGGCCGCCGCTGCGGGGCGGCAGCGGGAAGCCGAGGGCGGCCGGCACGAGGGCCGCGAGCGCCGTACGCCCGGGCGCCAGGTCCCCCGAGACCTCGTCGCCGACCATGCACATCGTCCACGACACGGCGTCGGGGTCGAAGCCGGCGGCCGCGACCAACGACCCGAGGCCGCAGTGGCGCAGCGCCGCCCCCACGGCGCTGTCGTCGTCGGCGCCCAGGGCGATCGAGCCCTCCTCCAGCGCGAGCGAGCGGGGGTCGAAGGGCCCCCACGCCGTCAGCGGGTCGTGGAGGAAGCCGCGTCGGTGCTCGTGGGCGACGAGCATCCACTCGCCGTCGACGAGGATCCGCACCGCCCAGCCGGTCACGTCCAGGACCTCGGCGACCTCGCGGGCCACCTTGACCATGCGCTCCTCGACGGTCGCGCCGATCATCGTGTCGAGCTCGAGCAGCGTGGCGTCGACGAGGTCGGCGAGCCGACGGCTCGTGTCGTGGTCCTCGGCCGCCGTCAGCGCGGCCCGCAGCAGCCGGGCGAGCCCCGCCACGAGGCCCTTCTCGGTCTCGTCGAGCGGGTCCTCCCGCTCCACGCCGACGCGCCACCGGACGCTGCCGCGCGTCCCCACCTCCAGCGAGTACGTGGACCCGCCGGGTGGGGCGGGCGGGTCGTCTCCACGCACGCAATCGATGGTGACGCCGGACGCCCTCACGGCGTGCCGGAGCGTCTCGGTCACGGTCGACAGGGTGTCCGCGTACGTCACGCGGGCACCGGTCGTTGCACTTGCCACGCTGCCCCCCCAGGCCTACGACAGCCCCCCGGGCCCTGATGGCCCATCGCCTGTCGCGTCCGTCGACGAACGACGGAAGTTGATGACTAGTAAACGATCGTAACCGCCAGGGGTCACGATCGTCACCCGTCTGGCAGGTTCGTGCCAGCGTGGGTCGAGGTCAGTCGACCTCGCCGTGGACCGCCCGCTCGGCCTCGGCCTCGGGGGCCGGGGAGTTGCGGAACTTCACCCACGAGTAGACGAGGATCGCCAGCGCGACGACGCCCGAGAAGATCAGGGTCGCCCCCGCGAAGACGCCGCCGGGCAGCCACGTCCAGTCCGGCAGCGTGCCCGTGTAGGGCAGCCAGCTCCAGTCGGGCAACGCCCACCACGCGGGCTTCGGCGGCTGCATCACCCAGTAGGTGCCGAAGCCGACGAGCCACGCGACTCCGACCAGGGAGGCCAGGATCCGCGGCCAGCTCTGCACCGAGTCCGCGGCGCCCTTCAGCGCCCAGGCCTTCACGCTGTCGAGGCGCCGGTCGGCCCACTCGTAGGACTGCGACAGCACGAGGACCGCCAGCAGGATGATCAGCGCGCCCGGGCCGGGCAGCGGCAGCGCGGCGATGCCGACGACCAGCAGGACCCATCCGACCGGCTTCTTCACCAGGTCCCACAGCGCCTTCACCGGCGGAGCCTTCGCATGCCTCGATAGTGCCAGAACACCCGTGACACCGCGTCAGTCCGCCGAGACCCGCTCCAGGGCGGCGTACTCGTCGCCCGTGAGCTCCACGTGCGCCGCGGCCACGTTGTCCTCGAGGTGGGCCCGGCTCGACGTCCCCGGGATGGGCAGCATCACCGGGGACCGCTGCAGCAGCCAGGCGAGCGCGAGCTGGGACGGCGAGGCGTCGTGGCGCTCGGCCGCGTCCGCGAGCGGCCCGTCCGACTTCGACAGGGCGCCCGTCGCCAGGGGGAACCACGGGATGAACGCGACGTCGTGGGCCTCGCAGTGCTCCAGCAGGGTCTCGGCGTCGCGGTTGGCGAGGTTGTACAGGTTCTGCACCGACGCGATGGGCGCGATCGTCTGGGCCATCGCCAGCTGGTCGACGTCGACCTCGGACAGGCCGATGTGGCGGATCTTGCCCTCGTCGCGCAGCGCGAGCAGCTCGCCCACCTGGTCCTCCAGCGCGACCTCGGGGTCGATGCGGTGCAGCTGGAAGAGGTCGATGCGGTCGAGGCCGAGGCGGCGCAGGCTCAGCTCGCACTGCTGACGCAGGTACGCCGGGCGCCCCACGGGCACCCACTGGCCCGGCCCGGTGCGGGTGAGGCCCGCCTTCGTCGCGACGACGACGTCGTCGGCGTAGGGGTGCAGCGCCTCGCGGAGCAGCTCCTCGGCGACGGTCGGGCCGTAGGAGTCGGCGGTGTCGAAGAGCGTCACCCCGAGCTCGACCGCACGCCGCAGGACGGCGACCGCCTCGTCGTGGTCCTTCGGCGGGCCCCAGACGCCCTCGCCGGTGAGCTGCATCGTGCCGAAGCCGAGGCGGTTGACCGGCAGGTCGCCGCCGAGGGAGAAGGAGCCCGAGGCAGCGGCGTCCGGGGTGGTGGTGGAGCTGGTCACGAGGCGTCCTGTTCCGAACGGTCGCCGGCCCACAGGGTGTGGAAGACGCCGTCCTTGTCGGTCCGTCGGTAGGTGTGGGCGCCGAAGTTGTCGCGGAGCCCCTGGATGAGCGAGGCGGGCAGCCGGTCGCGGCGCAGCCCGTCGAAGTACGAGAGCGAGGAGCCGAACGCCGGGACGGGCACGCCGGTGCGGGCGGCGGTCGCGACCACGTGGCGCCACGCGTCGACGCCCTCGTGGAGGGCGTCGGCGAAGAAGCCGTTGGTCATCAGGGTGGTGAGGTCCGGCTCGTCCGCGAAGGCCTCGCGGATCCGGTCGAGGAAGCGGGCGCGGATGATGCAGCCACCGCGCCAGATGGTGGCCATCGACCCCAGGTCGATGTCCCAGTCGAACTGCTCGGCGCCGGTGCGGATCATGTCGAAGCCCTGCGCGTAGGCGACGATCTTGGAGGCGTACAGCGCGAGACGGACCTGCTCGACGAAGGCGTCGCGGTCCCCGATCGCGTCGGCCGGCGTCTCCTCGGGGTCCTCGGCGAACATGGACCGCGCGGCCTCGCGCTGGTCGACGTGGCCGGACAGGCTGCGGGCGAACGTCGCCTCCGCGATGCCGGTGATCGGCACACCCAGCTCGAGACCGGTCTGGACCGTCCAGCGGCCGGTGCCCTTCTGCTCGGCCTCGTCGGCGACGACGTCGACGAACGGCTTGCCGGACTCGGCGTCCACGTGGGCCAGCACGTCGGCGGTCATCTCGATGAGGAACGACTCCAGGTCGCCGGAATTCCAGTCCTCGAAGACGCGGGCGATCTCGGCGGGGTCGAGGCCCAGCACGTTGCGCAGCAGGTCATAGGACTCGGCGATCAGCTGCATGTCGGCGTACTCGATGCCGTTGTGGACCATCTTCACGAAGTGGCCCGCGCCGTCGGGACCGACGTGGGTGGCGCACGGCGTGCCGTCGACCTGCGCGGCGATCTTCTCGACCACCGGGCCGAGGGTCTCGTAGGCGTGCTCGGACCCGCCGACCATGATCGAGGGACCCTCCAGGGCCCCGACCTCGCCGCCGGAGACACCCATGCCGACGAAGTGGACGTCCTTCTCGGCCAGCGCCTTCTCGCGCCGCCGGGTGTCCTCGTAGTGGGCGTTGCCGCCGTCCACCACGATGTCGCCCTCGTCGAGGAGCGGCAGGAGGTCGTCGATGACGGCGTCGGTGGCGTCGCCGGCCTTGACCATGATGATGATCGCGCGGGGCCGCTGGATCGAGGCGACGAAGTCCTCGAGGCTCTCGGAGCCGACGAAGTCACCCTCGTCACCGAACTCGTCCAGCAGGGCCGTCGTCTTCGCGGCCGTCCGGTTGTGGACCGCGACGGTGAAGCCGTTGCGCGCGATGTTGCGGGCGAGGTTGCGCCCCATCGTCGCGAGGCCGGTCAGGCCGATCGTGGCCCGGGCCTCGGTGGTCTCGGTCTGCTCGCTCATCGACGTCCTCCCTGGGGCACGTCGTCGCGCCCCGCTCACCGAGGACAAAGCAGGAGCCCGCCCGATCATTCCCGGGCGGGCTCCTGCGCGTCGTCGGCCGGCCCCGTGCGGGGTCGGCCCGGCCGGCTCAGCCGCCGATCGCGTCCAGGGTGTTCTGGGCGACCTCGTCGATGGTCTGACCACCGACGGGCTCGCCGTCGACGAGGACGGTCGGGGTGCCCGTCACGCCCGCGGCCTCGGCCTCGGCGGTCGCGGAGTCGACCCAGTCCTCCATGGCGAGGTCCTCGATGCCGGGGCGCACCTCGGCCTCCTCGGCGCCCGCGGCCACCGCCTTCTCGACCAGCCAGTCGTCGTCGGGGAACTCCTCGGCGCTCTCGGAGGGCTGGTCGGCGTACAGCTCGTCGTGGAAGGCCTTGGCGACCTCGGGGCCGGACTCCTCCAGCACGACGGCGAAGGCGTTGGTGGCGCGCTTGGAGTAGTCGCCGATGCGGCCGAGCAGCTCGAAGGGTCGGTACTCCACGAGGACCTCCCCGTCGGCCGCGGCCTGCGTCAGATCGTCGTTGGTCTGCTCCTCGAAGGCGCCGCAGACCGGGCACAGGAAGTCCTCGTAGATGACGACCTGCGTCGGGGCGTCCTCCTCGCCGACGGCCAGGCCGTAGTCGCTCGAGGCCGCGGCCGGGACGTCCTCGCCGTCGACCTGCGAGCCGCCGCTGGTCGCGACGAAGAACGCGCCGCCGACGATGATCACGAGGACCGCGACCACGACGCCGCCCATCACCAGGACGCGCCTGCGCTCCTTGCGCTGCTGCTCGGCGCGGACCGCCGCCGCCTTCGCGGAGGCCCCGCGGCCCCCTCCGCCGTTGCCCTTCGTGGCCATCTGCCGGTGCTCTCCCTGGGTGTGGTCTGCCGGTCGTGATCGGGTCGCGGGCGCACTCGTGGGGCCCGACGGGGCCTCACGCTAGCCAGCGATCCTGAGGCGTCGCTGAACGGTGGCCGTAGGGTGACCCCTCGTGAACGAGCGACTGGTGTGGATCGACTGCGAGATGACCGGCCTCGACATGGGGGCGGACGCCCTGGTCGAGATCGCCGCCCTCGTCACGGACTACGACCTGAAGGTCCTGGGCGAGGGCGTGGACATCATCATCCGGCCCCCGGCGGAGGCCCTGGAGCAGATGGGCGAGTACGTCACCGAGATGCACCGCTCCTCGGGCCTGCTCGAGGAGCTCGAGCAGGGTGTGAGCCTCGCCGAGGCCGAGGCCGAGGTGCTGGCCTACGTCCGTGCGCACTGCCCGGACGGCACCCGACCGCCCCTGGCGGGCAACTCGGTCGGCACCGACCGTGCCTTCATCGCCCGGGACATGCCCGACCTCGAGTCGGCCCTCCACTACCGGATCGTCGACGTGTCCTCGATCAAGGAGCTGGCCCGACGCTGGTTCCCGCGTGCCTACTTCCAGGCCCCCGCGAAGCGCGGCAACCACCGCGCCCTCGCGGACATCCGCGAGAGCATCGAGGAGCTGCGCTACTACCGCGAGGCGGTCTTCGTGCCGTCCCCCGGGCCCGACAGCAACACCGCCCGGCAGGTCGCGGCGCGGCACGCCGGGGCGCTCACCGGTCTCGGCGAGCCCGCCGCCCCGGGCGAGGCGCCCGGCGAGGAGAGCGCCGGTTCGGCTCCGTCCTGAGGGGCCCGCTATGATCCTTCCCGGCTCGCGGGGTGACCGCGTGCCGCCGTGGTGGGCGTAGCTCAGCTGGTAGAGCGCCGCGTTGTGGTCGCGGATGTCGCGGGTTCAAGTCCCGTCGTTCACCCCACTCGGTCGTGTGGCCCCGTCCCGCTCGGGACGGGGCCACACGCGTCGGTGGGCCCGTCGGTGGGCCCGCGCCGCCGTGCCCGTGCGTCGCGGCACGCCCGACGACCCCGCGCGGCGGTGCCCTAGGTTGACGCCCATGCCCGCACCCCACGACGTCGTGGTCGTCGGCGGAGGCCACAACGGCCTCGTCGCCGCCTGCTACCTGGCCCGCGCCGGCCTGTCGGTCCTCGTCCTCGAGCGTCTCGGCCACACCGGCGGGGCCGCCGTGTCCGCCCAGGCGTTCCGCGGCCACGAGGCGCGGCTCTCGCGCTACAGCTACCTGGTCTCGGTGCTGCCCGACGCGATGATCGCCGACCTCGGGCTCGACCTGAGGCTCCTCAGCCGACGCACGGCGTCCTACTCGCCGCTGTCGATGGACGGTCGCGCCACCGGTCTGCTCGTGGAGCGCCCGGAGGGCGACGCGACGCGACGCTCCTTCGCCGAGGTCACCGGGTCGGACGCGGCGTACGAGCAGTGGCGGGCGTTCGACGCCGACGTCGCCGGTCTCGCGGCCGCCGTCGCGCCCACGCTGATGCAGCCCCTGCCCCGGGAGGCCGACGTGCGCGCCGCCGTCGACGAGCGGGTCTGGCGCGAGCTGGTGACCACGCCGCTCGGGCTCACGGTCCGCGAGCGCTTCGACGACGACCTGGTGCGGGGCACGATCGCCACCGACGGGCTGATCGGCACCTCGGTGTCGCTCGAGGACCCCTCGCTCGTGGCCAACCGCTGCTTCCTCTACCACGTGATCGGCAACGGCACCGGCGAGTGGCGGGTGCCCGTGGGCGGCATGGGCGCGGTGACGACCGCCCTGCGCGACCGCGCGGTGGCCCTCGGCGCCACCGTGCTCACCGGCGCCGGGGTCTCCCGCATCGACACCGCGACCGACGGCACCGGCGCGACCGTCACGTGGGACGACGCGGACGGTCGCCACGAGGTCGCCGCACGGCACGTTCTCGCCAACGTCGCCCCCTGGGTGCTGCGGATCCTGCGCGGCGAGGAGCCCGAGCCGGGCACCAAGCCGGTCGGGGCCCAGCTCAAGATCAACCTGCTGCTCGACCGCCTGCCCCGGCTCGCCTCCGGGGTGGACCCGGAGGTCGCGTTCGCGGGCACGCTGCACCTCGACGAGGGGTACGCCGCGCTCGAGGCGGCCGCCGCCGACGCCGCCGCGGGCCGCCTGCCGGACCGCATCCCCGGCGAGGTCTACTGCCACTCCCTCAGCGACCCCTCGATCCTCGGCCCGTCCGCCCCCGCCGGGCAGCACACCCTGACCTACTTCGGGCTCCACACGCCGTCGCACCTGTTCGAGGGACCCGACGCCGAGGCGGTCAAGGCCGAGGCCGTGCGCCGGGCGCTGGCCGGGCTGCAGCGGCACCTCGCCGAGCCGCTCGAGGACTGCCTGGCCCGCGACGCGGACGGCGCCCTCTGCCTGGAGGCCAGGACACCACCGGACCTCGAGCGCGAGCTGGCGCTGCCCGGCGGCCACATCTTCCACGGCGACCTCGACTGGCCCTGGGCGTCGAGCCGCGCCGCCCTCGACACCCCCGCGCAGCGCTGGGGCGTGCAGACCGACGCCGACCCCGTCCTGCTCTGCGGCTCCGGTGCGCGCCGCGGCGGAGCCGTCAGCGGGCTCGGCGGCCACGACGCGGCACGCGCCGTCCTCGAGGCCCGGGGCTGAGGGGGCGTCGTGGCCTGGATCGTCCTGGTCCTGTCCGGCGTCCTGGAGGCGGTCTGGGCAACCGCCCTCGGCCGCTCCGAGGGGTTCACGCGCGTCGGGCCCACCGTCGTCTTCGGCGTCGCGATCGTCGCGAGCATGGCGGGGCTCGCCTACGCGATGCGCACCCTGCCCGTCGGCACGTCGTACGCCGTGTGGGTGGGCGTCGGCGCGACCCTGACGGTCGCGTACGCGATGGTCACCGGCGAGGAGTCCACCGACCTCGTCAAGGTGGCCCTCCTGCTGGGCCTGGTGGGCTGCATCGTCGGGCTCAAGCTCGTCTCCTGAGCCGCCTGTCCGGCCCCCTTCGGAGGGTGTGAGTCGCGCGTCACACCAACCCGATCGGTGGGTGGTGACGAACCACCACCATCACCAGGACATCCACCCAAGGAGCCACACGCACATGAGCATCGTCCGCACCTCCCGTCTCCGTCGCGGCCTCGCCGCGGCCGCCCTCGTCGCGATCACCACCGGCTCGCTGGCCGCCTGCAGCAGCGAGAGCGAGAACGCCTCGGCCGCCGAGTCCTCCTCGAGCTCGTCGAGCTCCGACGCCACCCAGGCCAGCGAGGAGTCCGGCCCGCCCCAGCCCGTCGCCTCCATCGACTCGCTGACCGGCAACAACACCGAGGTCGCCCTCGACGCCGGCTTCACCGGGGCCCTCGAGGACCTGGGTCTGACCCCGGGCACCGTCGGCGACGGCCAGCTCACCAACGCCGGCGCCCTGCGCTTCCCGATCACCGGCGGCAACGTGACCGTCTTCGAGCCGGGCCAGGTCTCGCCGTACGTGATCGGCCAGATCCAGCACGAGAACTCCGGCTTCTCGCTCACCGCGGGCCAGGGCAACAACCAGACCGTCGTCGAGATCACCAACCTCAACGTCGACCCGGGCGTCTCGCGTGTCTACGGCGACGTGACCGTCAACGGCGAGGTCGCCGTGACCAGCGCCTACATCTTCACGCTGAACGGCAGCACGCTGAACCCGCTGGAGACCAGCGGCGACACCGCCACCCTGCAGGGCACCGAGGTCTACATCTCCCCCGTGGCCGCCGGCCTGCTGAACGACACCTTCGGCACCGACGCCGTCACCGAGGACCTCCTCGTCGGCATCGCCAAGATCACCGTCAACACCACCCCCGGCGACTGAGCCGGGTGCTCCGGGCGTCCGCCCGGAGCGTGACCGCGACGTGGACCCGGGCCCGAGGCCCGGGTCCACGTTCGTCGCGGGCCCACCCCACGACCGCACCGTCGCGGCGCGCCCGCACCCCTGACCCCCGGAGGTCGTCGTCGTGCCTCCCCGCAAACGGCGGCACCCCCTCCCCGGCGGTCCGCCCGGTCCGTCCGACGAGGCGGAAGCCGACCTCGTGCGCAGGACCTCGCTCGGCGACCACGCGGCGTTCGAGCAGCTGTACCTCCTCACCCGCGCCCGCGCGTTCGGGGTGGCCCTGGGGGTGGTGAGGGACCCGACGGCAGCCGAGGACGTGCTCCAGGAGGCGTTCGTGCAGGTCTGGTCGTCGGCGGGCCGGTTCGACGTCGACCGGGGCAGCGCGGCCGCGTGGATCATGGCCATCGTCCGCCACCGGGCCGTCGACCTCGTCCGGACCAGCGCCGCCTCCTCGCGCCGCGACCTGGCGCACCACCACCGCAGTGGCGTGGTCGCCCACGACAGCACCGTGGACCTCCTCCTGGGCCGACTCGACGCCCAGGAGGTCCGTCTCACCCTGGTGGTCCTGAGCCCGCCGCAACGGGTCGTGCTCGCTCTGGCCTACCTCCACGGCTACAGCCACGCCGAGATCGCCCGTCTCCTGCGCCTCCCGCTCGGCACCGTGAAGTCCCGGATCCGCGACGGGCTGGCTCGGGCGCGACGGGTCGTGGGAGCCCCGTGACCCCTGCGGACCCGACGGCCCACGGGCTCCTCGGCGCCTACGCGCTGGGGGCCGTGGACGAGCGTGAGCGCGTCGCCGTCCGGGCGCACCTCGTCCGGTGCGCCGAGTGTCGGGGCGACCTCGACGAGCTCGCGGAGGTCGCCGCGGCTCTCGCCGCGACCACCCCCGCAGCTCCACCTGCCGGCGTGCGACTCCGTGTGATGAGCGAGATCTCCCGTGTCCGCCCGCTCCCGCCCGTCCCGCCCGTCCCGGCCGGCAGCGCGGCCGACACCACGGCCGGCGGCGCGGCCGGCGCCCCGCCGGCCCCCTCGCCCCCCGACGTCGGCCGACGGCGTGGAGGGAGCAGCCTCGGCCGGGCCCGTGCACGGATCGGCATCGCCCGACGCCGTCGATGAACCCGCTGTCGCGGCACCCGACGGGCCCGCGGGGAGCA
>NZ_BAAAMY010000004.1:683934-813850 GCF_039529515.1 Nocardioides lentus | reverse complement strand
CGGGCCCGTCGACGCGACGTGTACGCCATGTAGGACTTGAACCTACAACCCGCTGATTAAGAGTCAGCTGCTCTACCAATTGAGCTAATGGCGCCCGGCTGATGAGCCGTCGAGAACTCTAACAGTCGGGCGCCACCGCGCAGAAATCAGCCCCGGTCACCCGAGCTGGTGGTCCAGGTTGATCGCGGCGCTGATCAGCGACAGGTGCGTGAACGCCTGCGGGAAGTTGCCCAGCTGCTCACCGGTGAGCCCGATCTGCTCGGCGTAGAGCCCGAGGTGGTTGGCGTAGGTGAACATCTTCTCCAGCGCCAGCCGGGCCTCGTCGAGCCGGCCCACCCGGGTCAGCGCCTCGACGTACCAGAACGAGCACAGCGAGAAGGTGCCCTCCTCGCCCTCGAGCCCGTCGGTGGCGTGGTCCAGGTCGTAGCGGAAGACCAGGCTGTCGGAGACGAGCCGCTCCTCCACCACCCTCAGCGTCGAGAGGAAGCGCGGGTCGCTCGGCGCGCAGAACTTCACCATCGGCATCAGCAGCACGCCGGCGTCGAGCACGTCGGAGCCCTCGTACTGCATGTAGGCCCCGATGTCGGGGTCCCAGCTCTCCGTCTGGATCCGGTGGTAGATCTCGTCGCGCACCCGCGACCACTCCGGCACGTCACCGGGCAGGCCCCGCTGCCGTGCGACCCGGATCATCCGCTCGATGGCCACCCACGCCATCAGGCGCGAGGTCGTGTGCGGCTTCGGGTCGTCGCGGATCTCCCACATGCCCGCGTCGTCGTCGTCCCAGTGCTCCATCAGCCACTGCACGATGACCAGCAGGTCGCTCCAGGCGTCGTGGCTGATGCCGGGCCCGTACTTGTTGAACAGGTAGACGGAGTCGATCAGCTCGCCGTAGATGTCCAGCTGCAGCTGGTCCACCGCGGCGTTGCCGACGCGCACCGGGCGCGAGTCCCGGTAGCCCGACAGGTGGTCCAGCTCGTGCTCGGTCACCGGGACCTCGCCGTCGATGGTGTAGAGCACCCGCAGGGGCCCCAGCTCCTCGCTGCCCGCCCCGCGCTCACCGAGGCGCTCGGAGAGCCACTCGACGAATGCCCCCGCCTCGTCGGTGAAGCCCAGGCGCAGCAGCGCGTAGAGGCTGAACGCCGCGTCGCGCATCCACACGTAGCGGTAGTCCCAGTTGCGACCCCCGCCGATCTCCTCGGGCAGGCTGCACGTCGGCGCCGCGATGATCGCGCCGGTCGGCTCGTGGGTGAGCAGCTTGAGCGTCAGCGCCGAGCGGTCGACCATCTCCCGCCACCGCCCCGTGTAGGACGACTGCGAGAGCCAGGCGCGCCAGAACGCCGCCGTGCGGTCGAACAGCTCGTCGACCTCGTGGTCGGCGCTGCCGCGCATCTCCTCGCCCGGGGCGAGGACCTCGAGCACGAACAGCGCGGACTCCCCCGGGTCGAGGGCGACGTCGGCGACGACGTCGCGCCCGGAGACCTCGAGGTCGACCGACGCGCTCAGCCCGAGCGCGAGGTCGCCGTCGACGACCCGGACGCCGGTGTCGTGCTGCTCGGGCACCACCTCGGAGCGGGCGTAGTCGGGGCGGGCGGACATCCGCATCCGCATCCGCACCGAGCCCCGGACCGCGACCACCCGTCGTACGACGCGCTGGCGGTGCTCCGCGTCGTGCGAGGCGAGCACGGGCATGAAGTCGTGGACCTCGGCGACGCCCTCGTCGGTGAGGAACCGGGTGACGAGGATGTTGGAGTCCGGGAAGTAGTACTGCTGGGTGGTGGGCGTGCCCTCGGCCGGCGCGAGCCGCCACTGCCCGCCCTGCTCGGGGTCGAGGATCGACCCGAACACGCTGGGCGAGTCGAAGCGGGGCGCGCAGAACCAGTCGATCGTGCCCTCGGTGTCCACGAGCGCGCAGGAGCGCATGTCACCGATCAGGCCGTGCCCCTCGATCGGGGTCCACGGCCGGTCGTTGCCGACCGTCGTCCGGGGACTCACCGCAGGTGCCAGGCCCCACGGGGCAGGTCGACCGCGGCCTGCGGACCCCAGGAGCCCACCGCGTACGGCTGCACCTCGGGCCGGTTGTCGAGCACCGGCTGGCACACCTGCCAGAGCCGGTCCACCTCGTCGGAGCGGGTGAACAGCGTCTGGTCGCCGCGGAGCACGTCGAGCAGCAGACGCTCGTACGCCTCGAGCGGCCGGTCGTCGGGCATCGCGTCGGCGAAGTCGAGACGCAGCGTCGCGTCGGCCAGCTCCATCGCCGGGCCCGGTCGCTTGGCCCGGATCTCGACGCTGACCTCGGGC
This sequence comes from Nocardioides lentus, assembly GCF_039529515.1. Classification (NCBI taxonomy): domain Bacteria; kingdom Bacillati; phylum Actinomycetota; class Actinomycetes; order Propionibacteriales; family Nocardioidaceae; genus Nocardioides; species Nocardioides lentus. The sequence continues at coordinate 811,552 of NZ_BAAAMY010000004.1, read as the reverse complement.
TCGTCGGTGAGCTCCAGCACCAGCTCGTTGCACCCGGCGGCGGGGCCGCCGTTGGCGGAGCCGTCGTCGAAGATGCTCGACTCCGGCGTGCGGAAGCGCAGCGTGATGGTGCGGCGCGTCTGGGCGAGCCCCTTGCCGGTGCGCAGGTAGAACGGCACGTCGCGCCAGCGGTGGGAGTCGATGTAGGCCTCAAGCGCGACGAAGGTCTCGACGTCGGACTCGGGGTCGACGTCCTCCTCGTCGCGGTAGCCCTCGTACTGGCCGAAGACGACCCGCTCCGGGTCGAGCGGCCGCAGCCGGGAGAAGACGGCCGACTTGGCGTCGCGCAGCCTGGTCTCCTCGAAGGCACCCGGGTCCTCGAGGGCGACGAAGCCGAGCAGCTGGCACAGGTGGGTCGAGATCATGTCGCGCAGGCAGCCGGTGGACTCGTAGAAGCTCCCGCGGCCCTCCATCTTCAGGGTCTCCGGCACGTCGATCTGGACCGACTCGATGCTGTGGGCGTTCCAGGCGGGCTCGAACAGGCCGTTGGCGAAGCGGAGCGCGAGGATGTTCTGCACCGCCTCCTTGCCGATGAAGTGGTCGATGCGGAAGACCTGGTCCTCGTCGACGACCTCCTTCAGCGACGCGTCGAGGTCGCGGGAGGACTGCAGGTCGAGGCCGAACGGCTTCTCGACGACCAGGCGCGCCCGCTCGGTGAGCCCCTCGCGGCCGAGCATCGCGATCATCCCGTCCATCGCCGCGGGCGGCACGGACAGGTAGACCAGGCGCTTGGTCTCGCCGTGACCGTCGTCGGAGAACCTGTCCTCCGCGCGACGCACCGCCTCGGCGAGGTCGGAGCCGTCGTCGGCGTTGGAGGTCTGGAAGCTGATGCGCCCGAGCAGCTGCTCGAGGACCTCGGGGTCGAGCTCGTCGACGGACTCGGTCAGGCCCTCACGGACCTGCTCGCGGAACTCGTCGTCGGTGCCGGGCGAGTGGCGCCCGGAGCCGATCACGACGTACTCCTCCGGCAGCCGGCCGGCGGACGCGAGCTTGTAGAGACCGGGGAAGAGCTTGCGCTTGGCGAGGTCGCCGGTGGCGCCGAAGAGGAGGAGGACGTGGGGCGGCGGAGTGGTGCTCTCCTGATGAGCCATGCCCCATTGCTACCGCATCGACCCTCACGCCTCGACGTGGATGTCCACCGTCGCGTCGTCGAAGCACAGGTGGGAGGCGATCGGGGCGACCTCGGTGCACGGGTCCTCGTAGGACCAGGCGACGTCGTCGACCCCCGCGGCGGCCCAGTACGACGCGACGCCCTTGTAGGGGCACGCGGTGCGGGTGGTCGTCGGCGCGAGGCCGACCCGCACGTCCTCCCGGGGCACGTACCAACGCAGGGGGAAGCCCGTCTCGTTGACCGCGACGGCCCGCCGGGTGTCGGCGAGCACCTCGCCGTCGAGGCCGACCCGCACGCGGCGCCGGCTCGGGAGCGCATCCACGCGGTGGAACGGGTCGCGCGGGTGCGCGACGACCTGCTCGTCCTCGTGCCACCACCCGTCGAGGGCGTCGAAGTCCAGCAGGACCAGCCCCGCGAGGTCGGGATCGGCGGGCCGGAACGCCGCCTGCTCGGCCCGGAGCTTGCCGAGCACCACGTCGAGCACCTCACCCGTGGTGGTGTGGGCGGCGAAGCCGACGTCGGGGCCCAGGGACCCCTCGGCGGGCGGGGGGACGGGCCGGCCGACGGTGGGCTCGAGCGCGACCGTGGCGAGGTCGGCCTCGGGCACGGCGTACTGGCACAGGACGCGGCGCGGCTCCCAGACCAGGTGCGCACCGGTCGTGTCGAGCACCGTGAGCCCGGCCCACTCCGCGCGCACCCGGACGCCGGTGGGCTGGTGGCGCAGCGTGGCGCGCGCCTCGGCGAGGACGTGGCTGATCTTCGTGGCCATGACCCGACGCTAGCCCCGGGGTCCGCGGACGTCGCCCGTCAGGACCGCAGGCGCTCGTCGAGGAAGTCGAGCACCGCGTCGACGCCCTCCTGCTGCCGGTGCAGGGTCAGGGTCGCGTGCCGGCGGCCGGGGAACTCGACGGCGACGAACCGCTCGCCGAGCTCGGTGCGCAGCGTGTCGAACCGGCGGCCCACGGCCGGGTCGTCGGCGTACCGCAGCCCGAGGACGGGACAGCCCGCCGCGGCCCTGCGGCGCACGATCGCGAGGTCCTCGTCGCTGAGCCCGACGTCCGCGGAGCGGCGGCGCCCGACCGGGAACGGCGTGCTCGGCTGCGCCAGCACCGGCGCCACCACGGCGTCGTCGAGCATCATCGCGAGCGCGTAGCCGCCGGTGAAGCACATGCCGAGGGCCCCCACGCCCGGGCCGCCGAGCTCGGCGTGGAGCTCACGGGCCAGCGAGCGCAGCCAGCCGGTCACCGGCGCGGTGGTCCCGGTGGCCAGCTTGACGAACTCGCCGTTGACGCAGACCTGGCGCAGCGCCCGGGCCACGTGGCCCGGACCCGCGCCCCGGCCGGGGGTGCCGAACAGGTGGGGCAGCACGACCGTGAAGCCACGCTCGACGACCTCGTCGGCGAACGCGACGACCTCGGGCGTGAGGCCGGGGATCTCGTGGATCACCACGACCCCCGGGCCCGTGCCCCGCCGGTAGGTGTCGCGGGTCGTCCCGTCGGCGGTGTGCCGGCCCTGCTGCCAGCCCTCGAGCGCGCTCATGTGGCCATGGTGGACCGCGCCGCGTCAGAGGTACAGGCCGGTGGCGGAGTCGCCGAGACGGTCGGCGGCGACGCCGTGGACGTCGCGCTCGCGCATCACGACGTAGGTCTCGCCGTGGATCTCGACCTCGGCCTTGTCCTCGGGGTCGTACAGCACGCGGTCGCCGGCCTCGACGCTGCGCGCGTGCGGCCCGACGGCGACCACCCGCGACCACGCCAGACGGCGCGCCCCGCCGAGGGCGGCGGTGGCCGGGATGACGATGCCCCCGGCCGAGGTGCGCTCCCCCGCGTCGGCGTCCTGCTCGACCAGCAGCCGGTCGTGCAGCATCTCGATGGGGGTCTTGTCGGTCACGGCGCTCGGGGCTCGGGTCGGGGCTCGGGTCGGGGCTCGGGGCCGGTCAGCGGGTGACGGCGCGGACGACCGCGAAGAACCCGACCACCGCGACGACGCCGCCGACGACCTTGAGGATGTTGTCGGTGCGCGGCTCCCCGGTGGCGGGGTCCACGAAGTAGGCCTTGACGCTCGACACCTCGCGCTGCGCGATGGTCTTGGGGTGCGCACGGTAGAGGAGCTGGTCGATGTTCGACGCCAGACGCTCGCGGGTGGACTCGATCTCGCTCTCGAGACCGGACAGCTCCTTGCTCACGTGCACACCTCTCGCGACGACCACTGGACCTGCGGGGGCTTGCGGCAGGTGGGGCGCACGCTATCAACTCCCCTGCGGGCCCCGCGCCGTACGGCGGGGGTCGAAGCCCACGGGCAGCTCGAGGCGGTGCGCCGCCAGCAGCGCGCCGTCGGCCAGGACGTCCGGCGTGGCCCCGTCGGCGACCACGACACCGCCGTCGAGCACGACCGAGCGCTCGCAGAGCTCGAGGGCGTACGGCAGGTCGTGCGTCACCATCAGCACCGTCACGTCGAGGGAGCGGAGCACGTCGGCCAGCTCGCGGCGCGAGGCCGGGTCGAGGTTGGACGACGGCTCGTCGAGCACCAGCACGTCGGGGCGCATCGCCAGCACGGTCGCCACCGCCACCCGCCGGCGCTGGCCGAACGACAGGTGGTGCGGGGTGCGGTCGACGACGTCGGACATGCCCACCGCGGCGAGGGCCTCGGCGACACGGGCGTCCAGCTCTGCCCCCCGCAGCCCGAGGTTGCGAGGCCCGAACTCCACGTCGGCGCGCACGGTGCCCATGAAGAGCTGGTCGTCGGGGTCCTGGAAGACCACGCCGACCCGGCGGCGGACCTCGGCGACGTGGCGTCCCTCGACCGGCAGCCCGCTGACCCGGACGCTGCCCGCACCCGGCGCCAGGATGCCGTTGAGGTGCAGCACGAGGGTGGTCTTGCCCGCGCCGTTGGGGCCGAGCAGCGCCACGCGCTCGCCGACCTCGACGCGGAGGTCCACGCCGTACAGGGCCTGGTGGCCGTCCGGGTAGGCGTGGGCGAGGCCCCGGACGTCGAGGACGGGCTCGCTCACGCGGACCGCTCGGTGGTGTGGCCGCGGGCGAGCATCGCCAGGTGCACGCGCTCGCCCCGCTCGTAGGAGCGGATGAACAGGGCCCCGAGGGACCGGGCGAGGACCGGCCAGTGGCGGGGACGTCGGGGGTCGAACCCGCGGGCGCGCATGGCGACCATCATGCGTCCCGACTCCCCGGTGACGACCTCCAGGTAGCGCAGCATGAAGCCGGTGATCTGCACCAGCAGGTCCGGCACCCGCAGCCGGCGCAGTCCGTCGACGAGCTCGGGACCGGTCGTGGTGGCGGCGACGGTGAGGCTCGCGACGACGCCGATCGTGGCCTTGGCCAGGAACGCCCCGGCCGCGACCAGCCCCGGCTCCGAGAGGGAGAGCCCCAGGACGTCGGTGCGGGGGCCGGTCGCCACGAACGGCACGAGCAGCGCGAACACGACGAACGGCGTCTCGACCAGCATCCGGGGCAGCAGGTGGCGCAGCGGGACGCCGGAGACCGCGACCACCACCACGACCACGGCGGCCGGGACCGCGTGCCAGGCGAGCGCGTCGCGCGGCACGGCGACGACGGCGAGCATGAACACGACCAGGCCCGCGAGCTTGAGGTGGGCGGGGGTGCGGTGCAGCGGTCCGTGCCCGTGGTGGTGCCAGAGGTGGCCGTGGGCGGCGCTCACCGCTGGCGGCGACGCACGGCCAGGGCGATGCCGGTCATCACGAGCAGCACCACCAGGCAGCCGACCACGCCGGCGGTGGCCCCGGAGAGCCAGGAGTTCTCGACGCCCTCGGTCTGGTAGTCCGACAGCGGGCTGCTCGAGGTCGCGCTGTCCTCGGAGGCGTCGAGGAAGCCGGTGGACTCCGCGACGAACTCCAGCCCGTCGGGGTGGGCGCTCGCGAAGTAGCTGACGACCGCTGCGACCAGGAGCGTCACGACGAGCCCGACGACCCACACGACCCGGCCGCTCGGCCGGGAGCGCTGGCGCGGCTCCTGCGTCGGGGCGCTCATGCGGCCGCGCCGCGCGAGACCGGGCCGGCGGGACGGATCTCGAGCTCGCGGGTCGGCAGCACCCGGCGCGCGCCGTACACGAGGTCGGGCCGGACGGCGACGACCGCGCCGACGGCGATGCCGGTGACGACCGCCTCGCCGATGCCGATCAGGGTGTGCCAGCCGACCATGGCGGTCGCGACGGCGCTCACGCTCACCGGCACCGTGCCGCCGATCGCGAACAGGGCCGTGAAGACGAGCGAGGCGACCGGCACGCTCACGAGCGCCCCGATCGCGGCGGCGGGCGCGATCGACGCCGGGCGCTTGGGGAGCACCATCGCCACGCCGCGGAAGACCAGCCACCCGACGACCACCCCGGTGATGCCCAGGAGGACGACGTTGGTGCCGAGCGCGGTGATCCCGCCGTCGGCCATCAGCAGCGCCTGCACGCCGAGCACGACCGACACGCACAGCACGCCGGTCCACGGGCCCACCAGGACCGCGGCGAGCGCCCCGCCCATGAGGTGACCGCTGGTGCCGGCACCGACGGGGAAGTTCACCATCTGGGCGGCGAAGACGAAGGTGGCGACCAGGCCCGCCATGGGGGCGGTACGGTCGTCGAGCTCGCGGCGGGCGCCGCGCAGCGCGAGCGCGATGCCGCCGGCGGCGATGACCCCGGTCGCGACCGAGGTGGGGGCGTCGAGGAATCCGTCAGGGACGTGCATACGCTCGACAGTAGTTGTTGCCCACGATTCGCAATACCCCCCGTACGGACAGGAGCCCCTGTGAGCGACCGCCTCTCCCCCGGTGACACCGCCCCCGACTTCACGCTGCCCGACGACACGGGCGCCGAGGTGACGCTGTCGGAGCTGCGGGGCCGCACGGTGATCGTGTACTTCTACCCCGCCGCCATGACCCCCGGCTGCACGAAGCAGGCCTGCGACTTCAGCGACTCGCTGGACTCGCTGCGGTCCGCCGGCTACGAGGTCCTCGGGGTCTCGCCCGACGCCCCCGACAAGCTCGCCAGGTTCCGCGAGCGCGACGGCCTCGGCATCACGCTGCTGTCCGACCCCGACAAGCAGGTGCTCCGCGCGTGGGGCGCCTTCGGCGAGAAGAAGCTGTACGGCAAGGTCGTCGAGGGCGTGATCCGGTCGACGGTGGTCGTCGACGAGGAGGGCACCGTCACGCTCGCGCAGTACAACGTCAAGGCCACCGGGCACGTCGCCAAGCTGCGCCGGGACCTCGGGCTCGACTGACGCCGACGACGGCCACCCGCGGTGCCGGAGGCGGGACTCGAACCCGCACGCCCTGGGGCACAGGTACCTAAAACCTGCGTGTCTGCCGTTCCACCACTCCGGCCCAGCCGGGATCCTACGAGCCGGTCAGGACGCGCTCGACGCGCACCACGAGCACGCAGGTGCCCCAGCGGTCCTCCACCCCGAAGCGCGCCGCGTAGAGCTCCCGGGCACGACGCAGGTCGTCGGGGTCCTCCGAGACGTGGGCGGGTCCCTCGAGGGTCGCCCAGTCGGCGTCCGGCGTGTGCTCGGCGATGCTGGCCCGACCGGAGCGGCGCACGGCGCGCGCCTTGACGGTGCCGGGGGTGGTCAGCACCAGCAGGCGCGCGGCCGGGTCGCGCTCGTCGAGCATCGACTTGACTGGCGTCAGGTGGGGTGTCCCGTCGGCGCGGACCACGCCGAGCGTCGCCACCCGCGGCTCCGCCCAGAGGGCGCGCACGCGCGGTGACAGGGTCACGGGGACGACGTCGACGCTCATGACCGGGACGCTAGGACTTCGACCTCGGTCGAGGTCAAACCGGCGCGAGCCTCCCGGGCGGTCAGGAGCCGAGGGCCGCGGCGAGGATCGGGGCCATGGCGCGCAGGGCCCGGCCGCGGTGGCTGATGGCGTCCTTGTCGGCGACGTCGAGCTCGGCGGTGGTGAGCCCGGGGCGGTCGTCGGCGGTGAACAGCACGTCGTAGCCGAAGCCGCCGGAGCCGCGGACCTCGCGCTCCACCCGGCCCGCCATGCGCCCCTCGACGACCTGCTCCACGGGCGCGGTCACCGGGCCGTGGACCAGCGCGACGGCGCAGGCGAAGTGGCCGCCGCGCCGCGGGTCGGGCACCTCGACGAGCTGGTCGAGCAGGAGCCGGTTGTTGCGGGCGTCGTCCTTGGGCGGGCCGCTCCAGCGCGCGGACAGCACGCCGGGCATGCCGTTCAGGGCGTCGACGCACAGGCCCGAGTCGTCGGCCAGGGAGGGCCACCCCGTCAGGGCGTGGGCGGCGCGGGCCTTGATCAGCGCGTTCTCGACGAACGTCGCACCGTCCTCGACGGGCTCGGTCCAGGCGTCCGGGTCGGGCAGGTCGGCGAGCCCGAGGACCTCGACGCCGGGCACCAGGGGCGCCACGATCCGCCGCAGCTCGGCGAGCTTCTTCGCGTTGCCGGAGGCCAGCAGGACGCGGCTCATCGGCCGGCCGGCTCCCCCGCCAGCGCCTCGCGCTGCAGGCGCGTCAGGTCGGCGCAGCCCTTCTCGGCGAGCGCCAGCAGCGCGTCCAGCTCGGCGCGCGAGAACGACGCGCCCTCCGCGGTGCCCTGGACCTCGACGAAACCGCCGTCGCCGGTCATCACCACGTTCATGTCGGTGTCGGCGCGCACGTCCTCGGTGTACGGCAGGTCCAGGCGGGGCACGCCGTCGATGATGCCGACGCTGATCGCGGCGACCGAGCCGGTCAGCGGCTCGCCGGTCAGCGCCCCCGTCGAGCGGAGGTGGGAGACCGCGTCGGCGAGCGCGACGTACGCGCCGGTGATCGCGGCCGTGCGGGTGCCGCCGTCGGCCTGCAGCACGTCGCAGTCGAGCTGGATCGTGTTCTCGCCGAGGGCCCGGTAGTCGACGACGGCGCGCAGGCTGCGGCCGATCAGGCGGGAGATCTCGTGGGTGCGGCCGCCGATGCGGCCCTTGACCGACTCGCGGTCGCTGCGGGTGTTGGTGGCGGCGGGCAGCATCGCGTACTCCGCCGTCACCCAGCCCAGCCCCGACCCCTTGCGCCAGCGGGGCACGCCCTCGGAGGCCGACGCGGCGCACAGCACCCTTGTCCGGCCGAACTCGACGAGCACCGACCCGGCCGCGTGGTCCAGCCACCCGCGGGTGATCCGGACGTCGCGCAGCTGGTCGTCGGCACGTCCGTCGTCTCGCGTGGAGGAAGTCATGGCGAGACCCTAGGACGTGCCGACGACACCGCTGCGGTCCGCCTACTTGATCTCGGCGCGCGCCACCCGGCGACCGCCGAGGACCATCGGCAGGACGACCCAGATCAACGTGGCCACCGCCACCTGCGCGTACGTCGTGCCCGTGACCTCGAGGCCCACCCCGCCGGGCCCGGTCGCGCCGCCGCCCACCAGCGGGGCCATCGCGTAGCCCAGGTCGACCCACGGGATCACGTCGGCACCCCAGGAGACGAGGACGACGACCACGCTGTAGACCATGAAGGGCAGCAGCAGCGAGACGACGTAGTAGATCGCGATCGTGGCCGGAGTGCTCAGGATCAGCATCGCCAGCCCGAAGGCCATCAGGAAGTACAGCAGCTGGTTGGCCACGGTCCAGAAGAACTGGGAGGCGTCGACGTTCCAGACCACGTCGTCGCCGCTCAGGGCGCCGTACAGGAGGTTGGCGAGCGCGCCGAGGGCCACCGCGAGCACCATCGTGGCGACGACGAGCAGCACCACGGCCGCGAGCTTGGCGCCGATGATCTTGAGCCGGTGGGGCTCCAGCGTGAAGGACACCAGACCCGTGCGCTGGCTCCACTCGGCGGTGACCGACGTGATCGCGAAGATCGGCAGCAGCAGCGACAGCGGGACGGTCATCACCTGCACCCAGCCGTTGGCGCTGATGCCCAGGTCGTTGGCGAGGACGACGGCCATGACGATGCCGGTGATCGCCACCAGCAGCAGCCCGCTGACGACCAGCAGCCAGAAGCCGGCACGGGTGTCGAGCATCTTGCGCAGCTCGACGGAGGCGAGCCGGCCGAACGGGACCTTCGGGGTGCTCGAGACGTCGAGCGCGGCGGGCGGGCGCACGGCGCCCGGGTCGGCGGTGGTGGTGCTCATCGGGTTCCTCCCTGGACGGTGGTGGCGGCGGGGGCCTCGCGCTGGGTGTCGGCGGTGAGCTCGAGGAACAGGTCCTCGAGACCGCGGCCCTCGGCGGCCCGGAGGTCGACGAGGGCGACCTGGGCGGCCAGGGCGGCCTGGCCGACGACGACCGGCTCCGCGGACACCCGCAGCCCGGCGCCGGCGGGGGCGACCTCGTGGCCGGCCCCGACGAGGGCCCGGGCGAGCAGCTCGTTGTCGGCGGCCTGCACGAGCGTGCCGAGGGCGCCCTGGCCGGCCAGCAGCTCGGCCTTGTTGCCCTGCGCGACGATGCGGCCGCGGCCGATGAGGATCATCTCGTCGGCGATCTGCTCGACCTCGTGCAGCAGGTGGCTGGAGAGCAGGACGGCGCCACCGCGGTCGGCGTACGACTTCAGCAGGCCGCGCATCCACCGGATGCCGGCCGGGTCGAGGCCGTTGGCGGGCTCGTCGAGGATCAGCACCGAGGGGTCGCCCAGCAGGGCGTGCGCGATCCCGAGTCGCTGGCGCATGCCGAGCGAGTAGTTCTTGATGCGGCGCTTCGACTCGCGCTCGTCGAGGCTGACCAGCGCCAGCATCTCGTCGACGCGGCTCGTCGGCAGGCCCATCGTGCGCGCGCCGAGCGCCAGCACCTCCCGGCCGGTGCGGCCCGCGTGCTGCGCCGAGGCGTCGAGCAGCACCCCGACGTGGCGTCCCGGGTTCGGCAGGTCGGCGTAGCGGTGCCCGCCGATCGTGACGGACCCGCGGGTCGGCGGGGTCAGCCCCGTCATCACGCGCATCGTGGTCGTCTTGCCCGCTCCGTTCGGCCCGAGGAAGCCGGTGACCCGGCCCGCCTCCGCCGTGAAGCTGACGTCGTCGACGGCGGTGAAGCCGCCGTAGGACTTCGTGAGGTTCTCCACCCTGATCATGGCTCCAGCCTCCCGCGTCCGGCGCCGCCCGGCATCGGCTGAAGGTCGCGACCCGGGGGCCTCGGGCGCGACCAAAGTAGGGGGTCACGCACGTCCGCGGTCCGGTGCCCGGGCCCGCTCCCCACGGCTAGGTTCTCCTCCGTGGACACCCCGACGCCCGACGGCCCGCAGCCGCCGATCTCGTGGTGGGGGCACACGTGGCGGCTCGCGGTGATGCTGGTGATCAGCGTCGCCGGCTTCTCGACGGCGGTGCTCGAGGGCTCCCGGGAGACCACGCTGATGCTCGGCCTGGAGCTCGTGGGCGGCCTGGTCGCCTACGCCCTGGTGTGGTGGCGACGCCGGTTCCCGATGTCCGTCCTCCTCGTCGTCAGCGTCGTCGGGGTGGTCTCCGGCCTGGCGGCGGGCCCCGCGGTGCTGGCCGCGGTCTCGGTCGCCACCCGGCGCCGCACCGCCGAGCTGGTGACCGTGTTCGTGGTGACGATGGCCTCGACCCAGGGCTACGCGCTGCTGGCGCCCGTCGAGTCGGACCCCTGGTGGGTGACTCTCGGCGCCAACCTCGTCGGCACGGTCGCCACCGTCGCGGCGGGCATGTACATCGGCTCCCGGCGCGAGCTGCTGTGGACGCTGCGGCAGCGGGCCGAGCGGGCCGAGGCGGAGCAGGAGCTGCGGGTCGACCGGGCCCGGGTCGGCGAGCGGGCCGCGATCGCCCGGGAGATGCACGACGTGCTGGCCCACCGGATCTCGCAGATCTCGATGCACGCCGGGGCCCTGTCCATCCGCGGGGACCTCGACGCCGACGCGCTGCGCGACGGCGCGGCGACGATCCAGGCACGGGCCAACGAGGCGCTCGACGACCTGCGTGACGTGCTCGGCGTGCTGCGCGACACCGGGTCCGGCGAGCTGGCCGCGCGCCCCCAGCCGACCTACTGCGACCTGCCCGAGCTCGTCGCCGCCGCCCGCGAGCACGGGCTGCGGGTCCACCTCGTCGACCACCTCGTGGACGCCGAGCACCTGCCCGTCGTCGTCGGTCGGACGCTCTACCGCATCGTCCAGGAGGGCATCACCAACGCCGCCAAGCACGCGCCGGGGACCACCGCGACCGTGGTGCTCACCGGCGACCGGGACGTCGGGGTGACCGTGGAGGTCCGCAACCCCCGACCCGTCGGCGTGCGCCCCGGCCCACCGGCCACGCCCGGCGCCGGGCTCGGTCTCCTCGGGCTGTCCGAGCGGGCCGAGCTGCGCGGCGGCCGGCTGACCCACCACGACGACGGCGGGGAGTTCGTGCTGCGAGGGTGGGTGCCGTGGACCAGCTGAGACCCGTCGGGCTGCTGCTCGTCGACGACGACCCGCTGGTGCGGCAGGCCCTGTCGCTCATGCTCGGCGGCCAGCCGGACCTCGAGGTCGTCGGCGAGGCCGAGCACGGCCGCGCGGCGCTCGCGCGGGTGCGCGAGCTGCGTCCGGACGTGGTGCTGATGGACATCCGGATGCCCGTGATGGACGGCCTCGAGGCCACCCGCGCGCTCCACCGGGAGCCGCACCCGCCGCGGGTGGTCGTGCTCACGACCTTCGACGCCGACGAGCACGTGGTGGCGGCCGTCGCCGCCGGTGCGGACGGGTTCCTGCTCAAGGACACCGCCCCCGCCGACCTGATCGCGGCCGTGAGACGGGTGGCCGAGGGCGAGCCGATGATGTCGCCGTCCGCGACCGCCACGCTGATCCGCCGGGTGCGCGAGGACTCCGCGCCGGACCGCCCGCTCGCCGAGGCGACCCACCGCCTGGCGGCGCTCACGGAGCGCGAGCACGAGGTGGCGGTCGCCGTGGGCCGGGGGCTGTCCAACGCGGAGATCGCGGGCGAGCTGCACCTGTCGGTGCCGACGGTCAAGGCCCACGTGTCACGGCTCTTCGACAAGCTCGGCGCGACCAACCGCGTGCAGATCGCCATGGTCGTCCACGACGCCGGCCTCGTCTGAGGCGCGGCCCGCGGACGACCCGGCGGACGACCCGGCGGACGACTCAGCGGCCGGCGAACCAGGCGTTGGAGTCGGGGCGGTACAGCATCACCAGCGCCGCGACGGTGATCGCGTAGCCGACCACCGACAGCAGCAGCGGGATGGCGGGCAGCGAGCCCAGGCCGATGAGGCCGAACACGATGCCGAGCGCCGAGAGCACCGTGTAGACGATGCGGGCCCAGTTGGCCCCCTTGCCGATGAACACGGCGAAGAGCACCGCGATGCCGACACTGATGACCAGGCCGACGAGGATCGACACGATCACGGTGGTGCGCACGGCGTCCTGCGACAGCGCGACACCGGCGCCCGCGAGCTGCTCGTCGATCATCGAGTCGAGGAACAGGAACTGGACCAGGGTCGAGACGATCCCGAGCGCCACGTTGGCGTAGATCAGCTTGATGGCGAGGTCGACCGACCGCGGTCGCGGCCCGCGCGTGGCCGCCTGGCCGTAGCCGCCCTGGGCGTAGGGGTTGTCGTTGCCGTACTGCTGGCCGCCGTACTGGTTGCCGTACTGCTGGCCGCCGTACTGGTTGCCGTACTGCTGGCCGCCGTACTGGTTGCCGTACTGCTGGCCGCCGTACTGGTTGCCGTACTGCTGGCCGCCGTACTGCTGGCCGCCCTGGTCGCCGTACGGGCCGGAGCCGTACTGGTTGCCGCCACCCGCGGGACCCTGCTCGGGTCCGGGCGGGTTGTCGCCGTACTGGGACATCGTCTTCCCCCTTCTCGGACGGGCCGGTCTCGGCCCTCGGTGCGGCGACCCTAGGGCACCGCGACGACGGGCGGGGGCGGGTCGCGACGACCCGCGGGGGCTCAGACGTCGTGCTGCTGGCCGACGGCCGCGACGACGACGTCGCCGTCGTAGACCTCGCGGGCCTCGTCGGCGGCGGCCTCGGCCGAGTACCACGGGGGGACGTGGGTGATCACGAGACGCGGGACCCCGGCCCGGCTCGCCAGCTCGCCGCACTCGCGGCCGGTGAGGTGGATCGCGGGCGGGTTGTCGTCACCGTGCCGGAACGACGCCTCGGCGAGCAGGAGGTCGACGCCGTCGGCCGCCCGGTCCAGGCCCTCGCAGGGGGCGGTGTCCCCGGAGTAGGTCAGGGTGCGTCCCCCGGCCGAGACGCGCAGGGCGAAGGCGGTGACCGGGTGGAGCACCGGCGTCGCCGTGACGGTGAACGGACCGAGGACGACCTCCTGGCCGGCGTCGTCGTACTCGGAGAAGACGAAGTCCTCGTGCATGCCCGGGTCGGGGTCCAGGTCGTAGCCCCGGGCGATCCGGTCCGCGGTGCCCGCCGGGCCCCAGACCGGGATCCGCGGCTGCTGGCCGTCCGGGTGGTACCGGCGCAGCACGTGGTAGCCGCAGAGGTCGAGGCAGTGGTCCGCGTGGAGGTGGCTGAGCAGGACCGCGTCGATCGCCAGCGGGTCCGCGAACCGCTGCAGCGAGCCCAGGGCGCCGGAGCCGAGGTCGAGCAGCAGCCGCCAGGTGCGCTCGCCCGTGCCGTCGTCGTGGGTCGCCTCCACCAGGTAGCAGCTCGCCGGCGAGTCCGGGCCCGGGAACGAGCCCGAGCAGCCGACGACCGTCATCCGCATCCCCGTCATCAGCCCCGGACCCCCACGAACTGGTCGAACCTCGACGCGGGCCCGATGTGGGCGCCCAGGAACCGGCCGCCGATGGTCTCGAACTCGCCCGCGTCGCCCGTCGTCAGGAACTGGTACGTCGGGGGGCCGGCCGCGTCGGACCGCAGCAGGTCGCGACGCAGCAGCAGCGCGAAGAGGTCCTTCGCGCACTCGTCGGCGCTCGACACCAGCGTCACCCCGGAGCCCATGACGTAGGAGATCACGCCGGTCAGCAGCGGGTAGTGGGTGCAGCCGAGGACCAGCGTGTCGACACCGGCCGAGACCAGCGGGTCGAGGTACTCGTGGGCGGCGCCCAGCAGCTCGGGGCCCGCCGTCACGCCGCGCTCGACGAAGTCGACGAACAACGGGCAGGCCTGGGTGGACAGCTCCACGTGGGGCGCCGCCGCGAACGCGTCGGAGTAGGCCTGCGACTGGGCGGTCGCCTGGGTGCAGATGACGCCGATCCGACCCGTGCGGCTCGCCGCGACCGCACGCCGGGTGGCCGGGTAGATCACCTCCACCACGGGCACGTCGTACCGCTCGCGGGCGTCGCGCAGCATCGCGGCGCTGGCGGAGTTGCAGGCGATCACCAGCGCCTTGACCCCCAGGTGCACCAGGTGGTCGAGGCACTCCAGCGCGTACTCGCGGACCTCGCCGATCGGCTTGGGCCCGTAGGGCTGGCGCGCGGTGTCGCCGACGTAGGTGATCGACTCGCCGGGCAGCTGGTCGACCACCGAGCGGGCCACGGTGAGTCCGCCGAACCCCGAGTCGAAGATCCCGATGGGCGCGTCCGCGTCGACCTGCGCCCGCGTGCCGTCACCCGGCGCGACGCCGCCCGCCCCCACCTCGACCACGGGAGAACCGTACGGCGTCGCGCACGGTGGTCGCCACGGGGCGGCGCGCGACGTACCGTTCCGTGGTGCGCCTCACCAGCCGGCTCCTGACCGCCGCCCTCCTCGCCGCCCCACTGCTCGTCGGGGTTCCCGGCTCCGCCACCGCCCTCACCCCTCCCGCGGCCACCGCGGACCCTGCCGCCGGACCTGCCGCCGGACGCGCCGCCGGACCCGCGGCCGAGCGGGCCGGGATGCGCCGCGTCGTGGCGATCTCGGTCGACGGACTGAACCCCGCGGCGATCGCGCGCGTCGGGCGGCCCGGATCTCCCAACCTGCACCGGCTCCTCGACGAGGGCGCGGGCACGCTCAACGCCCGCAGCGCCGTGGAGATGACCGTGACGCTGCCCAACCACACGGGCATGCTGACCTCGCGGCGCATCGCGACGCCGGCCGGCCACGGCATGGACGTCAACGAGGACCCGGGCGGCACGGTCGCCCAGCACGCCGGGCACCCGGTCGGGTCGGTCTTCAGCCGGCTGCGCGCCAGCGGCGCCCGCGGCGCGCTGTACGTGTCGAAGTCGAAGCTCGACATCCTGCACCGCTCCTGGGCCGGCAGCATCGCCCGCTACGTCGTCGACGACTCCACCTCCGGGCTGATGGGCGCCGTGCGTCGCGACCTCGTCGCCCGTCCCCGACCCTTCTCGTTCGTCCACCTCGGGCTGCCCGACCAGGTCGGACACGAGTCGGGCTGGATGAGCGAGCCCTACCTCGACGCGGTGCGCCACGTGGACCGGGCCGTCGGGGACCTGCTGCGGACCCTCGACGAGCACCCTGCCGTCGCACGACGCACGACCCTCGTGCTGACCGCCGACCACGGAGGCGCCGGCAGCGGCCACCAGGACCCCACGAAGTACGCCAACTACCGCGTGCCGTTCCTGACCTGGGGCGCCGGCGTGGAGCGCGGCGCCGACCTCTACCGGCTGAACCCCCAGCTGCGGAACCCCCGCGGCTCCCGCCCGTCGTACGACCAGGAGCAGCCGGTGCGCAACGCCGCCGTGGGCAACCTCGCGCTCGACCTGCTGGGCATCGGGCCGATCGCCGGCAGCGGCGTCAACGCGGGCCAGCGCCTCCGGTTGCGCTAGACGGCGGCGAGCCACCCGGTCGCACTCAGTCGCGCAGCTCGGCGACCGTCGGCCAGGGGTTGGGGCGACAGCCGTCCAGCCCCTTCGACTGCTGCATCATCACCGGCGCGAGCCGGCCGCGCCCGGCGCAGTCGGCGTGCCCGCGACCCAGCCAGTGGCCGGTCTCGTGGTTGACGACCATGTGGCGGTAGTCGCGCAGCGAGCCGCCGGCGCGGTCCCACCCGGCCGAGGCGCCGCGCCAGCGGGCCTGGTTGATGATCACGAAGCGGCCCACCCGGCAGCTCCACCGAGCGCTGCAGCCGGAGGAGAACCGCGGGACCTCGTCGGCCTCCGCGAGCACCAGGGAGACGTCGCCGCCACGGGCCACGCGCCGGAACCTCACCCCCTCGCCGCGCCAGCCGCGAGGGTCGTCGTAGGTGGCCTGGGCCTGACGGCGGAACCCGCGCAGGCCGACGACGACCCGACCGCGGGTCTCGACCGAGTAGGTCACGGTGCGACGGACGGCGACGCGGTGACCGACGCCGTCGGTCCAGCGCGAGCGGGCCCACGCGCGCCCGGCGCCGTCCCGACGTGCCGTCACGCGCACCGAGAGCCGGCGCCCGACGTCCTCGGGGCGGACCGTGTAGCGCTGCGCACGGGCACCGCGGATCGGGTCGGGGCCGCGGAACCACTGGAAGCGGGTCGCCTGTGGCGCCCGGGTCCAGCGACCCGCGGTGGCCCGCAGGGTGCGGCCGTAGCGCAGGTCGCCGGTGACGCGGGGCCGCTCGGTGCTCGCCATCGGCTCCCCCGCCGCCTCCCTCGCCGGGGCCGCACCCGCCGGGACGGTCGAGGCCGTGGGGACCAGGAGCCCCGCGGCCAGCAGCAGGGCGGCGAGCGCGGGCCTCAGGCCCACAGCTGACCCTCCAGAGCGTCCTCGGCCTCGTCGATCGTGCCCTCGTAGGCCCCGGTGGACAGGTACTTCCAGCCACCGTCGCAGACCACGAACGCGATGTCGGCGCTCTCCCCGGCCTTGACGGCCTTGGCGGCCTGCGCCATCGCGGCGTGCAGGATCGCGCCGGTGGAGATGCCGGCGAAGATCCCCTCGCTCTCCAGCAGCTCGCGGGTGCGACGGACCGCGTCCCGCGGGCCGACGGAGAAGCGGGCGTCGATGAGCGAGGCGTCGTACAGCTCGGGGACGAACCCCTCGTCGAGGTTGCGCAGGCCGTAGACGAGCTCGCCGTAGCGGGGCTCGGCGGCGACGATGCGCACCTCGGGCTTGGCGCGGCGGAAGAAGCGCCCGGTGCCCATGAGGGTGCCGGTGGTGCCGAGACCGGCGACGAAGTGGGTGATCGAGGGCAGGTCCTCGAGCAGCTCCGGCCCGGTGGTGCGCTCGTGGGCGAGGGCGTTGGCGGCGTTGCCGTACTGGTAGAGCATCACCCAGTCGGGGTGCTCGGCGGCGACCTGCTTGGCGACGCGGACGGCCTCGTTGGAGCCACCGGCGGCGGGGCTGGAGATGATCTCCGCCCCCCACATCCGCAGCAGCTGCCGCCGCTCCTCGGAGGTGTTCTCGGGCATCACGCAGACGATGCGGTAGCCCTTGAGCTTGGCGGCCATCGCCAGCGAGATGCCGGTGTTGCCCGAGGTGGGCTCGAGGATCGTGCAGCCGGCCCGCAGCGTGCCGTCCTTCTCCGCCTCCTCGATCATCGCCAGCGCGGGCCGGTCCTTGACCGAGCCGGTGGGGTTGCGGTCCTCGAGCTTGGCCCACAGGCGGACGTCGGGGCTCGGTGAGAGCGTCGGCAGCCCGACGAGCGGCGTGCCGCCGACCGAGGCCAGGAGGCTGTCGTAGCGCATGGGCCCAGTCTGACAGGACCGCCGCGACCGCCGTCCCGGACCGCCCGGCGCCGGCTTCCCCGGGGCGGCGGGGCGGCGGGGTCTCGCCGCTGACCCATCGGACGCAGGGGCCCACCGGGGCTGTGACCGCAGAGCCCGCCGTGGTGGTGACCGTGGGTCCGCCGGGGGGTGCCGGACCCGGTGCTCGGGCCGCGCCCCGTCGCCGGTGCCGATCGGCCGGCCGCTCGCGTCGCGCTCCTCGCACTGCAGCACCGGGGCCGGCAGGTGCTGCCGAGGGAGGAGCCAGCGGTCCAGGTGACCGAGGCCGACGGCCTCCGGGCGCGCGGAGAGGCCCCGGTCCCGACGAGGTGGAGGAGGTCGTCCATCCCGACAGCGTCGGCGAGCCCCGCTCACCGCGCCGGCAGGTCCTCCGAGCCGTCCGGGCCGGGCGGTCAGCGCAGGAAGTAGTCGGGGTCGAAGTCGACGAGGTCGATGATGCGGACGCGCGGGAGGGGCACGTTGAACGCCTTGACGTCGTCCTCGAGGTCGTGGATCTCGAGGCCCAGCGCGGTGTACTGGGCGTTGACGTACTCCCGGAACCCGAGCACGCCGAGGCGTCGCTCGCCGCCCAGCAGCGCCGTCATCTGCGGCAGGAAGTCGCCGTCGTGGCTGACGAGGAAGACGTCCGCGTCGCGCGGGACCAGCGCCTCGAGCGTGCGCTGGATGCCGACGTCGACGACCTTCTCGTCGGAGCGGCCCGACAGCGGCACGGGCCGGTAGTCGAGGGCCAGCAGCGCCTGCACGAAGGGGCCGGGCAGGTGGCCCGACGAGGCGTTCAGGAAGAACAGGCCGGTGACGGGCTGACCCCACTGGGCCTCCGCGTACTTGCGCACGCGCTCCCAGCGGGGACGCTCGTCGGCGGCCGGGCGTCGCTGGAGGACGCTGGTGCCGAGGGTGGCGTCGATGTTCTCGCCGTCCACCAGCACGTAGGTACGGCGGGGGGCGTGCTCGGCGACCGGCCCAGCGGCCTCAGCGGGCTCCATGGTCGGAGCCTAGAGCGTCTCAGCCGCCGGCGACGGCAGGCAGCACGACGACCTGGTCGCCGTCGGAGAGCTCGGCCTCGAGACCGCCCAGGAAGCGGACGTCCTCGTCGTTGACGTAGACGTTGACGAAGCGACGCAGGTCGGGGCCCGCGTCCTTGGGCTCGACGAGCCGCTCCTTCAGACCGGGGTGGTTCGCCTCGAGGTCGTCGATGAGCGCCCCCAGGCTCGCGCCCTCACCCGTGACGGCCTTCTCGCCACCGGTGTAGGTGCGCAGGATGGTCGGGATCCGGACCTCGACGGCCATGGTGCTCACTCCTCGGGAGATAGGTGGTCGACGACGCTGACCTCTTCCTCGGTCACCTCGCCGTCGACGATTCTGTAGGACCTGAACTCCACCGCGCCCTCGTTATTCCCGTGCTCCCGGGTCGACACGAGGACGTAGTGGGCGCCGGGCTCGCTGGCCAGACCGATGTCGGTGCGGCTCGGGTAGGCCTCGGTGGCGGTGTGGGAGTGGTAGACGACGACGGGCTCCTCGTCGCGGGCCCACATCTCCTTGTAGAGCGCGAGCAGCTCGGAGGAGTCGAACTCGTAGAACGTCGGCGAGCCGGCCGCGTTGACCATCTCGACCATCCGCTCGGGGCGGTCGCTGCCCTCGGGGCCGGCGACGATGCCGCAGGCCTCGTCGGGGTGGTCACGCTTGGCGTGCGCCACGATCGCGTCGTACGTCGCCTGGTCGATCCTCAGCACGCGGACCACCCTAGGCGGCACCCCGCCGGACGCCCGCGGCGGACCGGCCCGCTGCCGCTCAGCGACGGAACCGCGACCGCTCCTCCTCGGACAGCGCTGCCGCCACCCGTGGGAGGTGGGCCGGGACGTCGAGGGTCGCCGCGAGCTCGTCGACCGGGCACCAGCGCACGTCGACCGACTCGTCGTCGCCGACCCGGGCCTCCCCCGCGAGCCACGTGCAGGCGAACGTCAGGTCGAGGTAGCGCGCCCGGTCGCCGTTGACGTGGGTGACCGGCGGTCCCGCGGAGACCTCGGCGAGGCGGTCGACCCGCACCACCACGCCGGTCTCCTCCAGCACCTCCCGGGCCGCGCCCACGGCCGGCTCCTCGCCGGGGTCGAGGATCCCGGTCACGGGCGTCCAGCGGCCGTTGTCGGAGCGCCGGACGAGCAGCACCTCGGGCTCCGCGCCGGTGTCCCGCCGGACGACGGCGGTGACCGCCGGGAGCCACAGCTCGGCGGTGCCGACCTGCTCGCGCAGCCTCAGCACGAACCCGGGGACGCCCACGGTCCGCTCAGGACGCCTTGACGAGGGCCCGGACGAGGGTCTCCTGGAGGTAGCCGACCCAGTCGTAGATGTCGTGGGCCTGCGCGCGGGGGTCGTCGGCGGGCATGGCCTCCCACCGCTCCTCGTCGCCGTCCTCGACGCCGAGGCGGGTGGCGAGCGCGAGCCGCACGTCGGTGAAGGTGCGCATCCAGGACTCGGCCTCGTCACGGTCGAGCTCGACGTCGATCATCAGGCCGTCCTCGGCGAGCTCGGGCGGGAGCCCGGCCTCCTCGAGCCCGTCGATGACCGCGCAGGCGGAGCGGGCCTTCGCGTCGCGCAGCCCGCCCTCGGTGAAGCGCCGGAAGTCGCCCGCGGCCTCCTCGTCGTCGGGGTAGGCGGTCGGGAACAGCCG
Source organism: Nocardioides lentus (assembly GCF_039529515.1). NCBI lineage: Bacteria > Bacillati > Actinomycetota > Actinomycetes > Propionibacteriales > Nocardioidaceae > Nocardioides > Nocardioides lentus. The sequence continues at coordinate 791,263 of NZ_BAAAMY010000004.1, read as the reverse complement.
GCGCAGCACCGGGTCCTCGGGCTCGGTCGTGGGTCCGCTGAAGTCCATCAGCGTCTCGAGCGGGTCCGCCGCGGTGTCGGGCACGGCGCGCTCGTTGCGCAGCAGCTCGACGAGCTGGGAGGTCAGCGAGCGCAGGAGGTCGGCCTCGAACCCGGTGAAGGTGGCGATGACGCGACCGCTGCGGCGGTGCCAGGCGAAGCCGTTCACGCGTCCTTCTCCAGCGTCGCCCACAGGCCGTACTCGTGCATCGCCTGCACGTCGCGCTCCATCTCCTCGCGGCTGCCGGAGCTCACGGCGGACCGGCCGTCGTGGTGCACCTCGAGCATCAGCTTCTCGGCCTTCTTCTCGGAGTAGCCGAAGTACTTCCGGAAGACGTAGCTGACGTAGGACATCAGGTTGACCGGGTCGTTCCAGACGATCGTCGTCCACGGCCGGTCCGGGACCACGACCTCGTCGGGGAGGTCGTCGGAGTCGAGGTCGGGATCGACCTCGACGGGGCTGGGAGCGGTCACGTCGACCATGCTTCCACACGCCCTAGGCTCACCTGCGTGACCGACTCGACGGCCCTGCTGACCGACCAGTACGAGCTGACGATGGTGCAGGGCGCGCTCCGCTCGGGCACCGCCGGACGCCGGGCGGTGTTCGAGATGTTCGGCCGGCGGTTGCCGCCGGGACGCCGGTACGGCGTGGTCGCGGGCACCGGCCGCCTCCTCGAGGCCCTCGCCCGCTTCCGCTTCGACGACGCCGCCCTCGCGTCGCTGCGCGAGCACACCGCGCTCGACGACGACACGCTGGCGTGGCTCGCCGACTACCGCTTCACCGGCGACGTCTGGGGCTACCCGGAGGGCGAGGTGTGGTTCCCCCACTCACCGCTGCTGGTGGTCGAGGGGACGTTCGCCGAGGCCGTGGTGCTGGAGACGCTGGCGCTGTCGGTCTACAACCACGACAGCGCCGTCGCGGCCGCCGCCTCCCGGATGGTGGGAGCCGCCCGGGGGCGCCCGTGCATCGAGATGGGCTCGCGCCGCACCCACGAGGAGTCGGCGGTCGCGGCCGCGCGCGCGGCGTACGTCGCGGGCTTCGCCACGACGTCCAACCTCGCCGCGGGCCAGCGGTGGGGCATCCCGACCGCGGGCACCAGCGCGCACAGCTTCACGCTGCTGCACGACAGCGAGGAGGCGGCGTTCCGCGCGCAGGTCGACGCGCTGGGTCCGGGCACGACGCTGCTGGTCGACACCTACGACGTGCACGCCGCGGTGCGGACCGCCGTCGAGGTCGCGGGGCCCGGGCTGGGCGCGGTGCGGCTGGACTCCGGCGACCTCGGGGTGCTCGCCCAGGAGGTCCGGGCCCAGCTCGACGAGCTCGGCGCCACCGGGACCCGCATCGTGGTCACCAGCGACCTCGACGAGCACGCGATCGCCTCGCTCGCCGCGGCACCGGTCGACGCCTACGGCGTCGGCACGCAGCTGGTGACCGGCAGCGGGCACCCGACCAGCGGTCTGGTCTACAAGCTGGTGGCCCGGGAGGGCGCGGACGGCGAGCTGGTCGCGGTCGCCAAGCGCAGCCCCGGCAAGGACTCCCACGGCGGCCGCAAGTGGGCCGCGCGTCGCGTCGAGGACGGCCGCGCCACCGCCGAGGTCGTCGGCACCGGCGAGCGCCCCGACGACCCCTCGCTGCGCGACCTGCTCGTGCCCCTGGTGCGCGCCGGCGAGGTCGTCGGCGCCGAGGACCTCGACCGGGCGCGCGAGCGCCACGCCGCCGTGCGGGCCGAGCTGCCGGCGGCCGCGACCCGGATGTCGCGCGGCGAGGCGGTGCTGCCCACCGTCGACGCCTGAGGACGCCGCGTGAGAGAGCCCTCATCCGCGCCTCACGCGGGCCTCACGCGGGTGCGGTGCACTGCTCGTCATGAAGAAGCTGATGGCGACCGCCACCCTGACCCTGACCACCGCCGGCCTGATGGGCCTGTCCGCCCCCGCCGCGCAGGCGGACGACTTCGCGAGGGCGTCGGGCTCCTGCAGCCAGCAGTCGTCGTACACGATGAAGCTGCGCGACACCGGTGACGACGACCGGGACCGCACCCGTGTCTCCTTCTTCATCAACTCCGCCAAGGCCGACCGGGTCTGGACCGTGAAGGTCAAGCGCGGCGACCGCAACGTCGGCACCACCGTCAAGCGCACGAAGGGCAACGGCAACCTGACCGTCACCCGTCTCGTCCGCGCCGACGACGACGCCCGCTTCACCGTGTTCGCGAAGTCCGGCTACGGCGAGACCTGCCGCCGGGTGCTGAGCCTCGACAACGACCGCGGCGACGACTGATCCCCCGCCCGAGCCGGACCTGTCGACCAGGGCTGACCGGGCAGGACTGATCGGGCAGGACTGATCGGGCAGGACCGATCGAGGAGGGCGGCGCGCGACATCTCGCGGGCCGCCCTCCTAGTGTCTGCCCATGCCGCTGACCGTCTCCGCCCTGCACCGCTACCCCGTGAAGTCCTGCGGGGGGACGGCGCTGGACGAGGCCGTGGTGGAGCCGTGGGGCCTCGCGGGGGACCGGAGGTGGCTGGTCACGGACGTCGACGGGGGCTTCGTCACCGCGCGGGAGCTGCCGTTGCTGCTCACCGTCGGCGTCGCCTCGGCCGACGACGGCGCGCTGACGCTCACCGCGGCCGGCCGCGACCCGCAGCCCGTGGCCGTGCCCGCCCCCGGCGACACCGGCGGCACGACCCGGGTGGGGATCTGGCGCGACGAGGTCGAGGCGGTGGCGGCGCCCCCCGGCGCCTCGGCCTGGCTGTCGGCCGTGGTGGGCCACGACGTGCGCCTGCTGCACCTCGCCGACCCGGCCCAGCGCCCGGTGAGCCGCCAGTTCGCCGAGGACGGCGACCGGGTGTCGTTCGCCGACGGCTACCCGTTGCTGGTCACGACCGAGGCCTCCCTGACCGCGCTCAACCACCTCGTCGCCGACGGCCGCAACGACGCCGAGTGGCCGGTCGACATGGGGCGCTTCCGCCCCAACCTCGTCGTGGCCGGTGGCGAGGCCTGGGACGAGGACGGCTGGCGGCGGATCCGGGTCGGCGCCGGCGACGACGCGGCGACCTTCCGGGCGGTCAAGGGCTGCGCCCGCTGCGTGATGACCGTCCACGACCCCGCCACGGGCGAGCGCGGCAAGGAGCCGCTCGCCACCCTCGCCCGTCACCGGCGCTGGGACGGCCAGTCCTGGTTCGGGATGAACCTCGTCCCCGACACCCCCGGCGCCACCGTCCGCGTCGGCGACCAGGTCGAGGTGCTCGAGCGCGCCGACGCCGGCGACGGCCCACCCCGGGGTGGGAATGCATAAGCACCTTATGTAGTTTGGCCGGGTGATGGACGACGCCACCCCGCTCGAGAGCGCGACCGAGGACCTCGTGGTCCAGGCCGCCCGGCTGGTGCGCGCCGTACGCCGGCTGGAGGGCGACCTGCCCGCCGCCGGCCTGCGGACGCTGTCGGTGCTCGACGAGCACGGCGCCGTCACGGTGACCCGGCTCGCCGAGCTGGACCGCACCTCGCAGCCCGCCGCCTCCGCCCTGGTCAAGGGCCTGGTGGAGCGGGGCTGGGTCGCCACCCGTCCCGACCCCGCCGACGGCCGCGGCCGCCTGGTCGAGACCACCGAGGTCGGCCGCACCCTGCTGCGCGACGTACGACGCCGCAACGCCCGCGTGCTGGCCGACCGCCTGTCCCCCGGCGACGCCCCCCGTGTCGAGGACGCCGTCCGTCTGCTGCGCGAGGTGCTCAGCCACGACCTCGGCCACGACCTCAGCCACGAGCTGGGCCACGAGCTGGGCCACGACCTCGCCCGACCCGAGGAAGGACCCGCATGAGCGCGCCCACCCACTCCCCGCTCCTCACACAGCCCCGCGCCGTCTGGGCCGTCGCCTTCGCGTGCGTCATCGCCTTCATGGGGATCGGTCTCGTCGACCCGATCCTCAAGGAGATCGCCGCCAAGCTCGACGCCACGCCCAGCCAGGTCTCCCTGCTGTTCACCGGCTACATGGCCGTGATGGGCGTCTCGATGCTCGTCACCGGCGTGGTGTCCAGCCGGATCGGCGCCAAGCGGACCCTGCTGACCGGCCTGGTGCTGATCATCGTCTTCGCCGGCCTGGCCGGCGCCTCGGACTCGGTCAGCGCGGTGATCGCCTTCCGCGCCGCCTGGGGCCTGGGCAACGCGCTGTTCATCGCCACCGCGCTGAGCACCATCGTCAGCTCGTCGTCCGGCTCGGTCGCGCAGGCGGTGATCCTGTTCGAGGCCGCCCTGGGCCTGGGGATCGCCACCGGGCCGCTGCTCGGCGGCGTGCTGGGCGAGCAGTCCTGGCGCGGCCCGTTCTTCGGGGTCTCCGTGCTGATGACGATCGCACTGGTCGCCACGGCGTTCCTCCTGCCCGCCACCCCCACCGACCGGACCCGCACCTCGCTGGCCGACCCGTTCCGGGCGCTGCGCCACCCGGCGCTGCTGCTGCTCGCGGTCGTCGCCGTCTTCTACAACCTGGGCTTCTTCAGCCTGCTCGCCGCCGGCCCGTTCGCCCTGCCGGACTTCGGCATCATGGCCGTCGGGTGGGTCTTCTTCGGCTGGGGCCTCCTCCTCGCCCTCACCTCGGTGGTGGTGGCGCCCTGGCTGCAGCGGCGTGTCGGCACCGTGCCCGCGATGGTCGGCTGCCTCGCGCTGTTCTCGGCCGACCTGCTCGTCCTGGGCCTGCTCGCCGAGCACCAGGCGGCGGTCGTGGTCGGCATCGTGCTGGCCGGCGCCTTCATCGGCATCACCAACACCCTGGTCACCGAGGCCGTGATGGGTGCCGCCCCGGTGGCGCGCCCGGTCGCGTCCGCGGCCTACTCCTTCGTCCGGTTCTCGGGCGGCGCGCTCGGCCCGTTCGTGGCCCTCAAGCTCGCCGAGAACGTCTCGACCGGCGCGCCGTTCTGGTTCGGCGGCACGGCGGTCGCGATCGGCACCCTGGTCGCCCTCGCCGGCGCCGGCGTCGTCACCCGCGCCCTGCGCGCGGGCCACGCCCCGGCCGCCCACTCCCCCGCCGAGGCGGACGCCGAGCTCGTCGGCGACCTCGCCTGACGGCCCCCGACCCCTGGCGAGACGTCAGAGGTTGCCGCGGGCGTCCTGCTCGCGCTCGATGGCCTGGAAGAGGGCCTTGAAGTTGCCCTTGCCGAAGCCGAGCGAGCCGTGCCGCTCGATGAACTCGTAGAAGACCGTCGGGCGGTCGCCCAGCGGGCGGGCGAAGATCTGGAGCAGGTAGCCGTCCTCGTCGCGGTCGACCAGGATGCCGCGGACCTTGAGCTCCTCGATCGGCACCCGGACCTCGCCGATCCGGCGCCGCAGCTCCGGGTCGTCGTAGTAGGAGTCCGGGGTCGCGAGGAACTCCACGCCGTTGGCCCGCAGGTGGTCGACGGTGGTGAGCAGGTCGCCGGTGGCGAGCGCGATGTGCTGGCAGCCGGGGCCGCCGTAGAACTCGAGGTACTCGTCGATCTGCGAGCGCTTCCGTGCGACCGCGGGCTCGTTGAGCGGGAACTTCACCCGGTGGTTGCCGCTGGCGACGACCTTGCTCATCAGCGCGGAGTACTCCGTGGCGATGTCGTCGCCGATGAACTCGGCCATGTTGGAGAAGCCCATGACCCGCTGGTAGAAGTCGACCCACTCGTCCATGCGGCCGAGCTCGACGTTGCCGACGCAGTGGTCGACGGCCTGGAAGAGTCGCGTGGGGTGCCCCTGCGGCCGCACGACGCCCGACGACCGCGCGACGTAGCCGGGCAGGTAGGGCCCGTCGTACGCCGAGCGGTCGACGAGGGTGTGGCGCGTCTCGCCGTACGTCGCGATCGCAGCGGTGCGCACCGTGCCGTGCTCGTCGCTCACGTCGTGGGGCTCGACCAGCACCGTCGCGCCGACCGAGCGCGCGTGCGCGATGCAGCGGTCGACGTCCGGCACCTCGAGGGCGAGGTCGACGACGCCGTCGCCGTGGGCGCGGTGGTGGTCGAGCAGCGGGCTGTCGGGGGTGACGCCGCCGGAGACGACGAAGCGGGCCGAGCCGGAGCGCAGCACGAACGACTTCGCGTCGCGGTGGCCGGTCTCCGGGCCGCGGTAGGCCTCGAGCTCCATGCCCAGCGCGAGCTGGTAGAACGCCGCGGTCTGCGTGGCGTTGCCGACCACGAAGCACACCGCGTCCATCGCGGTCACCGGGAACGGGTCGCGGGTGGCGTCGTACTCCACCAGACCGACCAGCTCCTTGAGCTGCTCGAGGGTCAGGTCGGCCTTGAGCTCGTCCGGGGTCAGCTGCGTCGTCATGTCCGCACCGTGCCCGTCGTTCGACAAGGTGTGCAACGCTCGTCGACGACGATGGACAACCTGACCAGGAGGGGCGACGTGATCGACGAGATCGACCGCAGGGTGATCGACCTGTTCAGCGCCGAGCCGCACGTCGGGGTCCTGGGCGCCTCGCGACGGCTCGGGCTCGCCCGCGGCACGGTGCAGGCCCGGCTCGACAAGCTGGAGGCCCGCGGCGTGGTCACCGGGTGGGGGCCGCGGCTGTCGCCCGCCGCGCTGGGCTACCCGGTCACGGCGTTCCTGACCCTCGAGATCGCCCAGGCCCTCGGCCACGGGCAGGCGGCCAGCCATCTCGCGGCCATCCCCGAGGTGATCGAGGTGCAGACGATCACCGGGGCCGGCGACCTGTGGTGCCGCGTGGTGGCGCGCTCCAACGACGACCTCCAGCGGGTCATCGACGCGGTGCTCGCCGACGAGTCCGTGCTCCGCTCGACGGCGGTGATCGCGCTCGCCGAGCAGGTCGGTCACCGGGTGCTGCCCCTGGCCCGGGCGGCGGCGGGCCGCTCGTCGTGACGCGGCGACCCCGGCTCGGCACGGCGACGGGGCCGCCACCGGATCCCTCCGGTGACGGCCCCGTGCCGTGTGGTGCGGTGCTGCTCAGGCGGTGACGACGACGGCCGTCAGGCCCGGTCCTTCGCGGCGAGGCCGCTCGGGACGATCTTCTTCGGCGAGGAGGCCGCACGTCCGTCCCGCGGGACGTCGATCGCCGCCGTGCTGCGCGACAGCTTCACGGCGACGGTGCCGATGGCGTCGGCCATGGTGTGCAGCGGGCCGACCGCCACGTTGGCCAGGTTGTCGCTCGGCGTGTGGTAGTTCGGGTCCATCAGGATCCCGGCCGTGCCGCCGAAGATGCGGGCCTGGTAGGGCGTCTTGACGTCGTCGGCCCCGGTGAACAGGCCGCCCGCGGCGACGCCGTTCTCGATGAACGCCTGGTAGTCGGAGCGACCGGAGAACTCGGTGTCGACCGACGGCTGCTTCTGGGACCTGAAGTAGCTGCGGAAGAGCTGCTCGGTCTCGATCGAGCCTGCCGGCACCGGGGCGCTGGCCTCGAACTTCGACTGGTCGGCGTCGTACACGCCGATGATGTGGTTCGGCGAGCCGAGCATGTCGAAGTTCAGGTAGGTCGAGATGTCGTCCAGGGCGCGCGGGTTGTCGCGGACCAGGTCGTTGACGTACTCGGTCGAGCCGACGAGGCCGACCTCCTCGCTGCCCCAGAAGGCGAAACGGACCTTGTTCCTCTGGCCCTTCACGTCCTTGAGGTGCTCGGCGACCTCGAGAAGCGCGGCGGTGCCGGTGCCGTTGTCGTTGACCGCGGTGGTGCCCTCGACGCCGTCGAGGTGGGCGCCCAGCATCACCGTGTTCTTCGCGTCACCGCCGCGGGAGCTGGCGATGATGTTGTAGCTCTCGACCTCGGAGTAGTCGGCACGGATGTCGACCGTGACCGGCGTGCCCGCCTCGTCGGCCGCCAGCAGGTCGGCGCCGGCCTCCTGGGTGACGCCGCCGGCCGGGGCCGAGCCCTCGATCGGCGCGTCGCCGAGGGTGCCGTTGAGGTCGCCCGCCGTGTTGTTGTAGATGATCACCGCGGCCGCGCCGGCCTCGCCGGCGACGGTGGCCTTCTGCCCGAAGGAGCAGGTGCCGCGGCTGACGAGGGCGACCTGGCCCTCGACGTCGACGCCGTCGTAGTCGGCGGCCTCGCAGCCGAGCACGCTGGTCGGCTGCACCAGGTCGGCGGTGACGCCGCCCTCGGGGGTGGAGCTCGTGTACGACATCGCGATGACGGGCACGTCGACCGGCTCGGCGCCGTCGATGGTCAGCGACTCGGCGAGGATCTCGGCGTTCTCGTAGGTGTAGTAGTCGCGCGTGACGTTGTAGCCGGCCTCGCGCATCTGGAACTCGACGTAGCGCGCGGCGGCGTCGTAGCCGGGGGTGAGCGCGGCGCGGCCGCCGTAGCGGGTGCCGAGGCGCTCGAGGGCGACGAGGTGCTCGCGCAGGCCCTGACGGGTGATGTCGCGGCGGATCTTCTGTCCGGCGTTGAGGGCCTTGGCCTCCGCCGAGGCGGCGCCGTCCGAGGGGTCCGCGACCGCTCCGGTGGTGGGGGTGGCGATCACGAGACCGAGGCCGATGGCGGCGGCCGCGGTCGCGGCTGCCGTGCGGCGGCGAGGTGTCAGGGACACGCTCGACTCCTTCCGAGGGGTGAATGGGCTGCCTGAGCCTCAGCCCCCGGCTCGTGCGCGGTCCAGACCGTGGACGCACTGGTTACCCGATCGTGACCTCGGCGGCCACCCGCCTCAGGCGGAGGGTCGCGCCGCCTTGTCGCGCAGGCGCGCGATCCGCTGCTGGAGCTGGTCGGCGGTCGCGGCCGCGGCCGGCGGGCCGCCGCACTCCTTGCGCAGGGCGGCGTGGGTGACGCCGTGCGGCGTGCCGGTGCGGTGGTGCCACGCGGCGACGAGCCCGTTGAGCTCGCGGCGCAGCAGGGCGAGGTGCTCGTGGGCGCTGCGCCGGGTCTCCAGGTCGTCGTCGACGGTCACGGGCGCCCGCTGGGCGGCCGCCCGCTTCTGGGCCTGGGCCCGCTCGGACTGGCGGCTGTGCAGCATCTCGCGGACCTGGTCGGCGTCGAGGAGGCCGGGGATGCCGAGGAAGTCCATCTCCTCCTCCGAGCCCACGTGGACCTCGCCGGCGTGCCCGAACTCGCCCCCGTCGTACAGGACGCGGTCGAAGCGGGCCTCGGAGCCGAGGGCCTCGTAGGAGCCCTCGAGGTCGTCGGAGGCCGCCTCCGCGGCGTTGGCCCGGGCGAGCAGCTGGTCCTCGGCCGCGAACACGTCGTCCTCGTCGCGGATCGTGCGGCCCAGCACGTGGTCGCGCTCGACCTCGAGCTCGGAGGCGAAGCCGAGCAACGAGGGGACGGACGGCAGGAACACCGATGCGGTCTCGCCGCGGCGCCGGGCCCGGACGAACCGGCCGACCGCCTGCGCGAAGAACAGCGGCGTCGCGGTGGTGGTGGCGTAGACCCCGACGGCCAGCCGAGGCACGTCGACGCCCTCGGAGACCATCCGGACCGCGACCATCCAGCGGTCGTCGGACTCCGCGAAGGCGCTGATGCGCTTGCTCGAGGCCTTCTCGTCCGAGAGCACGATCGTCGCCGAGACCCCGGTGATCTCCTTGATCAGCCCGGCGTATGCGCGGGCGTGCTCGGTGTCGGAGGCGATGACCAGCCCGCCCGCGTCGGGGACGTGACGGCGGACCTCCTCGAGGCGGCGGTCCGCGGCCTGGAGCACCGACGGCATCCAGGCGCCGTGGGGGTCGAGCGCCGTGCGCAGGGCCTGCGAGTGGAGGTCCTTCGTCAGCGGCTCCCCGAGGCGGACGTCGATCTCGTCGCCGGCGCGGGTGCGCCACTGCATCTGCCCGGAGTAGGCCATGAACAGCACCGGGCGCACCACGTGGTCCGCGAGGGCGTGCGCGTAGCCGTAGGTGTAGTCGGCCTTCGAGCGCGGCACGCCGTCGGGCCCCGGCGCGTAGGTGACGAAGGGGATGGGGTTGGTGTCGGAGCGGAACGGCGTGCCGGTCAGCGCCAGCCGTCGCGTCGCGGGGCCGAACGCCTCCGCCACGCCCTCGCCCCAGCTCAGGGCGTCGCCCGCGTGGTGCACCTCGTCGAGGATCACCAGCGTCCGGGACCGCTCGACGCGGATGCGCAGGGCGTTGGGGTTGGCCGCCACCCCGGCGTAGGTCACCGCGATCCCGACGTAGTCGGCCGAGGTCTTCGCCCGCCCCGCGCCGTACGCCGGGTCGACGGGGACGCCGGCGCGCTCGCCCGCCTCGGCCCACTGGGTCTTGAGGTGCTCGGTGGGGGTCACGACGACGACCCGGTCGACGACGCGTCGCCCGAGCAGGTCGGCGGCGACCGTGAGCGCGAACGTGGTCTTGCCGGCCCCCGGGGTCGCGACCGCGAGGAAGTCCTTGGGCGCGCGCTCGTTGTAGAGCTGCAGCGCCGCGGTCTGCCAGGCGCGCAGGGACGGCGCGGTCCCCCAGGCGGCGCGCTCCGGCCAGGCCGGCGGGAGCGGGGGTGCGACGTCCGGGTCGGAGGGCGGCCGGGGCCGACCCGTCATGCGTCTCCCTGGCCGTCGTCGCCCTTCATGGACTCCCAGATCTCCTTGCACTCCGGGCAGACCGGGAACTTCTCCCCCGACCGGCTCGGGACCCACACCTTGCCGCACAGGGCCACCACCGGCGTCCCCATGACCATCGCCTCGGTGAGCTTGTCCTTCGGCACGTAGTGGGAGAAGCGCTCGTGGTCGCCCTCATCGGTGGGGACGGTGCGCTCGTCCTCCCGGACGTCCAGGGCGGTGTCCCCGTCTGCGAATCCGATACGCGTGCTCACGGCGTCCACCCTACGTCCGGCCCCGCCCGCACCCGGCGCCGGCGCGGGTCAGTTGAGCTCGGGGTCGGCGGGGCGGGTGGAGGCCCAGGCGGCCTGGCCCGGCTGGCGGCGCAGCACCTGGCGGCGCAGGTCGTCGACGGTGTCGCGGAACACGTCGCCGGCCTCGCCGGGCACGACGTACCAGCTGCCCTCGTCGACCTCGCGACGCAGCTGCTCGGCGCCCCAGCCGGCGTACCCGGCGAAGATGCGCGCCTCGGCGAGGGTGCCCTCGACGAGCTCGACGGGGGTGTCGAGGTCGACGAGCCCGAGGTCGGCGAAGACCGGGGTGAAGCCCACCGGCGGCTCGTCGGGGTCGCGCAACCGGGCCAGCCCCAGGGCGCCGTCGGCACCGACCGGGCCACCGGAGAAGAGCGTCTCGGGCTCGCTGACCACGTCGCGCCACGACTCGAGCACGTCGGCCACCAGCACCGGCGAGGGCCGGTTCAGCACGAGGCCGACGGCGCCGCCCTCGTCGACGTCGATCATCAGCACGACGGTGTCCGCGAAGTTGGGGTCCACCAGCTCCGGGCTCGCGACGAGCAGCGTGCCCGCCACGACACTCGCCTGGGAGTCCGGGGTGGGTCGGGTCATGCCCCCATCATGCCGGTATCAGCCCCCGCAGGCGCCCCCACAACCGGGCGGGGACCGAGCCGCCGGCGTCACCGCGCCGGCCCGGCGCGTCGTACGGCCCGGCCCACGCCGAGCGGGCCTGCAGCTCGAGGGCCGCGCCCACCCGGGCGCCGCGGACGAGGTCGGAGGGCGCCGCCCGCCCGGCCGACGCCGCGAGGAGGAGGTGCTCCTTGGCGGTGGCCCGCGTCATCGCGGTCCGGGTGCGCTCGTCGGCGGGCCGCAGCCGCGCCATGTCGAGCACGACCCGCACCCCGGGCGTCTCGTCGGCGACCGCGAGCCAGGCCCGGACCACGGAGCCCGCGAGGTCCTCGGGCTGGTCGGCCTGCTCGCGCTCGATGCGGCCGGCGAGCCGCGTGTGCCAGCGCAGCTGCAGGGCGCCGAGGAGGTCGAGGTCGTCGGAGAACGTCTCCGCGACCCCGGGGACGTCGGTCGGCAGGACCGCGTCACGACGCGCGTCGCAGGCGGCGATCACGGCCCGCAGGACCTCGGCGCGGCGGGGGCGCTGGGGCGTGCTCATGGCGTCTCCTCGGGGAGGTCGTCGGTCATGGCGTATCCGTACCCACGGTATGTGACCTACTGACGGTATCCGAGCGGATCGGGCGGTGAGCCCGCACACACCCGCCCCGCGGGGGTCCTACGCTGGTGTGATGCCCGTCCCACGGCCCACCCAGCGGCTGCGCCCCTCGGTGCCCGCGCTGCCCGGGTCGACGCGGCGGGCCCGCTACTCGGCCGCCACCAAGCGGAGCCTCGTGGAGGTCGCGGGGTCGCTGTTCACCGAGCAGGGGTACGCCGCGACCTCGCTCGACTCGGTCGTCGCGGGGGCCGAGGTCACCAAGGGCGCGCTCTACCACCACTTCAGCGGCAAGCAGGCGCTGTTCGAGGCGGTCTTCGAGCGGGTCGAGGCCGACGCCTGCGCCCGGATCCGGGCCGTGCTGGACGACGCCGAGGACCCGTGGGACAACGCGCTGGCCGGCCTGCGGGCGTTCCTGGACGCGGTGCGCGAGCCGTCGTACCGGCGCGTGGTGGTGCAGGAGGGCCCCGCGGTCCTCGGCTACGAGCGGTTCCGCGAGCAGGAGGAGCGGTCGTCGTACGCGATCGTCGTCGACCTCGTGGCCTCCGTCCTGGGTCGGGACGGCGCGCTGGACGAGGAGATGCTGGAGACGTTCAGCCGGATCTTCTTCGGCGCGATGTCCTCGGCGGGCGAGGCCGTCAGCGTCGCGGAGGACCCCGAGGCCGCCGCGCGGCGCGTGGAGCAGGCGATCGGCTTCATCGTCGCCGGCCTGCGCACCCTGGTGGAGTCGGGCGTCGAGGTGCCGAACCCGTGAGGGCCCGCGTCACCGGCTGAAGGCGACCGACCCGCCGGACTCCGGGAGCAGCTCGATCCAGGTGCGCCCCGGGGGCACCACGAGGTCCTGGCCCCCGGCCTTCAGCCGCAGCGCCCCACCGAGGCCGTCCTTGGTCCAGGTGCCGCGCACGGCGCGGCCGTCGTGGAACAGCACCGCGTCGCCCGTGCCCTCGAAGATCGTCTCCGGCACGGGGTTGCCGGCGGGGTCGAGGTAGCCGGCGTCGCCGACCTTCACCGTCAGCGCGAGGACCGTGTCGGCCGGGAAGCCCTGGCCGGGCGCCGTGTAGCCGTTGGTGAGCCGGTAGGTGCCGTCCACGAGCTCCCAGGTCGACGTGCGCGCCGCCGAGAACGTGGCCGAGATCGTGCGCGCCGGCTCGCCTCGGGGGTTGTCGGACGCCTGACCGAAGGGCAGGTAGTCCGACGGGCGGGCGGGCGGTTGACGCGGCGTGACCGCGTCGACGTCGGCGAACAGGTTGTAGGGCGCCGAGCGGTCCCCGACCCGGTAGATCCCCTTCGCGCCCTCGGCGTAGAAGGGGATCCCCGCCTGCTGGATCCGGGCGACGGTCGGGGCCGCGGCGCCGCTGGTCACCACGGAGGCGCCGATCGGACGCACGATGCCGATGTCCGTGGCGCGCATCGAGCGCACCGGCCCGACCTGCGTCGGCAGGTCGCGGTAGAAGAACGCCGCGAGGCGCGTCGTGCCGCCCTCGACGAGCTCCTCGACGACCAGCTCCGCCTCGTCGAGGCCCTCCTGCGGCGCGGACGACGAGGTGTTGTCGATCTTCGCCACGACCACCGGGTGGTCGCGCTCGGAGGAGGCCTCGCCGCGCACCGGCTCCCCGGTCAGCGGCCAGGAGGACAGCAGCCGCTGCCCCTCCGCCGTGGCCTGCGGGTCGGGCCCGGCGGCCTGCGGCTCGCCCTCGTCCGCTCCGCTGCAGCCCGCCAGCAGGAGCCCGGAGCACAGCAGGCTCGCGATCAGGGTCAGTCGGGGCCGAGTGCGCACGGCGTCCCTCCTTGGTCTACCGGTCCGGTCGACTTCGAGTGTCGCACCGGGCCGCGGCGCGCCCGGGAGGCGCGCCGGGTCAGACGAGCGTGGCCCCGCCGTCGACGTACAGCGTCTGGCCCGTCACGTACGACGACTCGTCGCTGCACAGGAACGCCGCGACGGCCGCGATGTCCTCGGGGAAGCCGACGCGCTTGACCGGGTTGCGGTCGGCCGCGGCGGCCCGGAAGTCCTCGACGCTCATCCCGACCCGCGCGGCGGTGGCGTCGGTCATGTCGGTGGCGATGAAGCCGGGGGCGATGGCGTTGGCGTTGACGCCGAAGGGCCCGAGCTCGATGCCGAGCGTGCGGGTGAAGCCCTGGATGCCCATCTTGGCGGCGGAGTAGTTGGCCTGGCCGCGGTTGCCCAGCGCCGAGACGCTGGAGAGGTTGACGACCTTGCCGTAGCGCTGCTTCACGAAGTGGGCCTGGGCCGCCTTGGTCATGGCGAAGGCGCCCTTGAGGTGCACGCCCATGACCAGGTCCCAGTCCTCCTCGCTCATCTTGAACAGCAGGTTGTCGCGGGTGATGCCGGCGTTGTTGACCAGGAAGTGCACGCCGCCCAGCTCGCCGACCACGCGCTCGACGGCCGCCTCGGCGCCCGCCACGCTCGCGACGTCGCAGCCGACGCCCACGGCCTTGCCGGGCAGCGTCGAGGCCGCCTCCTGGGCCGCCGACTCGTCGAGGTCGAGGACCGCGACGGCGGCGCCCTCCTCCGCGAACCGGGTGGCCACGGCGAGCCCGATGCCTCGCGCCGCACCCGTGACGATCGCGACCCGCTCGTCGAAACGACCCATCTGACTGCCTCCTACTGATCAGTAACGGACCCCACCAACGTAACGACTCGACCCCTCCTGTCGACGTCGGGGCCCGATGTGCTTAGGGTTGCCTCACCTAATTCACCTCCGTAGGAGTCCAGACCATGCGCATCCCCCGCCCCCGCACGGCCGTCGCCGCCTGCGCCGCCGCCGCTCTCTCCTCCGCGCTCCTCGCCGGCTGCGGCTCCGAGAGCGACTCCTCCGCCGACGGCGGCTCCGGGTCCTCGGAGTCCTCGGACTCCGAGTTCGAGGAGGTCACGATCGAGCACGCCTTCGGCGAGACCACCATCAGCGAGCGCCCCGAGCGCGTCGCGACCGTCTCCTGGGGCAACCACGAGGTGCCGCTGGCCCTCGGCGTCGTGCCCGTCGGCATGAGCGAGGCCTCCTGGGGCGACGACGACGGCGACGGCGTGCTGCCGTGGGTCGAGGACAAGCTGACCGAGCTCGACGCCGAGACCCCGGTCCTGTTCGACGAGACCGAGGGCCTCGACTTCGAGGCCGTGGCCGACACCGCCCCCGACGTGATCCTCGCGTCGTACTCCGGTCTGACCCAGGAGGACTACGACACGCTGAGCGAGATCGCGGACGTCGTCGCCTTCCCCGACGTCGCCTGGAGCACCTCGCTGGAGCAGATGATCCGGATGAACAGCGAGGCCCTCGGCATGGCCGAGGAGGGCGAGGCCCTCGTCGAGGACCTGCAGCAGCAGACCACCGAGGCCTTCGAGGCCCACCCCGAGCTCGAGGGCACCAGCGTCGCGTTCACCTTCACCGACCCCACGGACCTGAGCCAGATCGGCTTCTACTCCGACCTCGACCCGCGTCCTGCCTTCCTGGTCGACAACGGCATGGAGGAGTCCCCCGCCGTGGCCGAGGCCTCCGAGGGCAGCGAGGAGTTCTACCTGACGGTGAGCGCGGAGGAGGCGGACTCCTTCGAGGACACCGACCTCTTCGTCACCTACGGCACCGACGACCTGCTCGAGCAGGTCCAGGCCGACCCGCTGCTGGCCGAGATCCCCGCCATCG
The DNA here is from genome assembly GCF_039529515.1 of Nocardioides lentus. Classification (NCBI taxonomy): domain Bacteria; kingdom Bacillati; phylum Actinomycetota; class Actinomycetes; order Propionibacteriales; family Nocardioidaceae; genus Nocardioides; species Nocardioides lentus. The sequence goes on along the minus strand of NZ_BAAAMY010000004.1, from coordinate 775,643 downwards.
CCGACGGCGCGGTCGCCGTCCTGCCCGACTCCACGCCGCTCGCGGCCGCGGCCAACCCGACCCCGCTCTCCATCCCGTGGGGCCTCGAGGACTACCTGGCGATGCTCTCCGACGCCGCGCAGAACTCCTCGACCGCCGGTCGCTGAGGACCCTCGTGACCGACGTCCTCACCCCCGAGCGCGCACGCGCCGACGGGTCCCCCCGGCCGGGGGCCCGTCGGCGGGCGTCGGCCACCCGTCTGCTCTGGGTGGTCGTCGCCGTCGCGCTGCTCGCCGCGGCGGTCGTCGCCTCCATCGCGCTGGGCGCCCGGGTGATCGCGCCCGCCGACGTCCTCGAGGAGCTGCGGGGCGTGCTCGGGGGCACCGAGGGCGGGATCGAGCAGGCCGCGGTCGAGAAGCGCGTGCCGCGGACGCTGCTCGCGATGGTCGTCGGCGCCGCCCTCGGGGTGTCCGGGGCGGTGATGCAGGGCGTGACCCGCAACCCGCTCGCGGACCCCTGGATCCTCGGCGTCACCCCGGGCGCCTCGCTGGCCGTCGTGTCCGGCATCGCGTTCTTCGGGCTCGCCTCCCCCGCGTCGTACCTCTGGGTCGCGATCGCGGGCGCCGGCCTCGCGGCCGTCTTCGTCTACTCCGTCGGGTCGCTGGGCCGCGGGGGCGCCACCCCCCTCAAGCTGGCCCTGGCCGGCGCGGCCTCCTCGGCGGCCTTCACCTCCCTGATCAGCGCCATCCTCCTGCCCCGCATCGACGTGATGAACCAGTTCCGGTTCTGGCAGATCGGCGGGGTCGGCGGGGCGAGCTACGCCAAGATCGTCCAGGTGCTGCCCTTCCTCGTGGTCGGGTTCCTCGTCTGCCTGGCCTGCGCGCGCGGCATGAACTCGATGGCCCTCGGCGACGACGTGGCCGCGGGCCTCGGCGAGCGGGTGGCCGTCACACGGGCGGTCGCCGGCCTCGGCGCGGTCGTGCTGTGCGGCGCCGCGACCGCCATCGCCGGGCCCATCGCCTTCGTGGGGCTCGTCGTCCCCCACCTGTGCCGCCTGGTCTACGGGCTGGACCACCGCTGGCTGCTCCCGATGTCGATGGTGGTGGGCGCCGCGCTGCTGACGACCGCCGACGTCGTCGGCCGGATCGTGGCCCGCCCCGCCGAGGTCGACGTCGGGATCATCACCGCCTTCATCGGCGCGCCGGTCTTCATCTGGATCGTGCGGCGCACGAAGGTGCGTGCGCTGTGACCGCCACCGTCGACCGCCCCGCCCGGCCCACGCCCGGGCCGCCGGGAGCGCCGGCCGTCTCGTCGTACGTCGCGGGCCGCGCGCGCCGTCGTCGTCAGCGGCTGGTCGTCACCGTCGTGCTCGCGCTGGTGCTCCTCGGCGTCTTCGCGACCAGCCTCATGGTCGGGCAGACCTTCTACGGCCCCGGCGAGGTGGTCCGGGTGATCCTCGGCGAGCAGGTCCCCGGCGCGTCGTTCACGGTGGGCACGCTGCGGCTGCCGCGGGCCGTGATGGCGGTGCTGACCGGCGCCGCGTTCGGCATCGCCGGCATCACCTTCCAGACCATGCTGCGCAACGCGCTCGCCTCCCCCGACATCATCGGGATCAGCGCCGGCGCGAGCGCCGCCGCGGTCGTCGGGCTCGTCGTGCTGTCGCTCAGCGAGGGTCTCGTCGCCGCCGTCGCCGTCGTCGCGGCCCTGGCCACCGCGACGCTGATCTACCTGCTGGCCTACAAGGACGGCGTGGTCGGCACCCGCCTGATCCTCATCGGGATCGGCATCGCCGCCATGCTCGACAGCGTCGTGTCCTACGTTATCGTGCGTGCCGCCGAGTGGGACCTCCAGGTGGCGATGCGCTGGCTCACCGGCAGCCTCAACGGCGCCACCTGGGGCGAGATCGTCCCGCTGGCGATCGCCGTCGCGTGCTTCGGTCCGCTGCTGCTCGGGCAGGCCCGCAACCTCGCGCTGATGCAGCAGGGCGACGACTCGGCGTCCGCGCTCGGCGTCCGCGTCGAGCGGACGCGGCTGCTCGTCATCCTCGCCGCGGTCGCGCTGCTCGCGTTCGCCACCGCCGCCTCGGGACCCATCGCGTTCGTGGCGTTCCTGTCCGGGCCGATCGCGGCCCGCCTCGTGGGCTCGGGTGCCTCGCTGATGGTGCCCTCGGCGCTGGTCGGGGCCCTGCTCGTCAGCGTCGCCGACATGGTCGGCCAGTACGCGTTCGGGGCGCGCTACCCGGTCGGCGTCATCACCGGCATGCTCGGCGCGCCGTACCTCGTCTACCTGCTCGTCCGCACCAACCGTGCCGGAGGCTCGCTGTGACCGACGACCACACCCTCAGCGTCCAGGGGGTCACCCTGGGCTACGGCGACCGCACCGTGGTCACCGACCTCGACCTCGCGGTGCCGCCCGGGTCGATCACCGCCATCGTGGGCGCCAACGCCTGCGGCAAGTCCACGCTGCTGCGCTCGATGGCGCGGCTGCTGGCGCCCCGCGAGGGCCGGGTGCTGCTCGACGGTAAGGACCTGCACCGGCTCCCGACCCGGGAGGTGGCCCGCGTCCTCGGCCTGCTGCCGCAGTCGCCGGTCGCGCCCGAGGGCATCGCCGTGGCCGACCTCGTCTCGCGCGGGCGCCACCCGCACCAGCGGGTTCTCGCCCGGTGGAGCGGGAAGGACGACGAGGCGGTGGCGTCCGCGCTGGAGGTCACCGGCACGACCGAGCTCGCCGACCGCTCGGTCGACGAGCTCTCCGGCGGCCAGCGCCAGCGGGTGTGGATCGCCATGGCCCTGGCCCAGGAGACCGACGTGCTCCTGCTCGACGAGCCGACGACGTTCCTCGACGTCGCCCACCAGGTCGACGTGCTCGACCTGCTGACCGAGCTCAACCGCGAGCGCGGCACCACGGTCGTCATGGTGCTGCACGACCTCAACCTGGCCGCCCGCTACGCCGACCACCTGGTCGCCGTCCGCGAGGGCCGGCTGCACGCCGCCGGGCCGCCGGCAGAGGTGCTCACCGCGACGGTGGTCGAGGAGGTCTTCGGGATGCGCAGCCACGTGGTGCCCGACCCCGTCTCGGGGGCCCCGATGGTGCTGCCGATCGGTCGCCACCACGCCCGCGGTCTCGTCGAGGCCGAGGCCTGAGGGCCGGGGGCGGGGCCTCGGTCCGGGTCTACTCCCCCGGCGCGGCCAGCGCGCCGCGCAGCCGGGCGCCGTACGACGCGGCCTCGTCGTCGCCGTAGCGGGTGCGGGGCCAGAAGAAGCCCCGCAGCCCGTCGCCCCGGGTGCGGGGCACGACGTGGCAGTGCAGGTGGGGCACCGACTGGGACACCGTGTTGTTCAGCGCCACGAACGACCCCTGCGCGCCGAGGCCGTCGACGACCGCGCGGCACAGCCGCTGACCGGCCTCGAGGAAGCCGTCGCGGTGCTCGGCCGGCAGGTCGGGCAGCGTCACCACGTGGGTGCGCGGGACCAGCAGCACGTGGCCCTTGAACACCGGGCGCACGTCGAGGAACCCCACGAACGCCGGCTCGTCGAGGACCACCGTCGCCTCGGCCCCGCCGGAGACGATCGCGCAGAACAGGCAGGCCCCGGCGCCGGTCGACGCGCGGGCGGCCGGGCTCACGGGCGCTCGAGGCCCATCGGGTTGGGCATCCCGACGTCGCCGCGGTCCACGACGTCGCGCGACATCGTCCGCAGCGTGCCGACCACGCGGTCGACGTCGGCGGTGCGGGAGAGGGTGTCGAGGGTCTGCTCGGCGAGCCGGTCGGTGTGGGCCTCGACCTCGTCGCGCAGCGCCCGGCCCGCCTCGGTGAGGGTCCCGCCCTCGACGAGGCCCCGGGCGGCGAGGTCCTCCAGGCCCGCCTCCCACTCCTCGTCGGTCCAGCCGCGGCTGCCCTGCAGGACCTCGCGGTCCACGGCGCCGGACGCGACGTGGGTGATCCCCGCCGTCAGGCCGGTCAGCCCGGCGTGGACGCAGGCCAGCACGTGGCCGTCGCCGCGGTGCTCGCGCAGTGCGGCGGTGGCCAGCCAGAGCCGGGCCAGCAGGTCGTCGGGACGCGGGACGCTCGCCCAGGCCGCCCCGAGCGCCCTCCCGTCGTACGACGCGTCCTCGGCGGCGCGCTCGAGCGCGGCCACGGCGTCGGCCAGGTCGGCCCGGTCCACCGTCGCCGCGGCGGGCGCCAGCACCCGGCTCGCGGTCTCGAGGCGGGAGTCGAGGGCCACCTGCGGGTCGATGCGCCCCCACACCTTGGGCAGCGCCCGCTCCACCCGCACCGGCGCGAAGCCGAAGAACAGGGCGGTGACGACGGCCGGGGGCACGGGGCCGAGCGGCGCCGACCGCGCGGCGAAGTAGTCGTTCCAGCCGCCGGTGAGGCCGCGGGCGGCCATGTCCTCGCGGAACGCCGGCTGGAAGTAGCTGACCGCGTGCAGGGGCTCGTAGGCCCGCCAGAAGGTCCGGGTGGGGGTCATCAGTGGCACACCCCACCGTCGCACGCCAGGGGCCGCGGCGCACGGTCGGTCCCGACCGCGCGGCGGCCGTCGAAGTGGTGGGCGTCGAAGGTGCCGTAGGTCCAGCGGAAGCCCCGGGAGGTGAGTATCCGCACCATCCGGTGGCTCGCGGAGCGCCAGGCCACCCGGGGGTGCGACTTCTGGACCCACCAGGTGTTCGGGGTCCACCCGAAGGACGCGCGGTAGGGGTTCTCCCAGGGGTTGATGTCGATGGAGCGACCCTGCGCGTGGGGCGAGCGGCGACCGGGGCGGCCGACGACGTCGCGGCAGTTGAACGCCGAGGTGTTGTCCGCGGCCATGGAGGCGTGGTCGTCGGCACCGTTCAGGCTGGAGGAGTAGCCGAACCGGTCGACGCGGTAGAGGTGGCGGATCGGCAGCCGAGCGTCGTAGATCGCCCGCATCACGTCGAGGGTCTTGCCGACGATGGCGGCGTTGACCACGAGCTCGCCGCGACGCCGGTAGCCGTCGAAGTCCCAGTAGTTGGTGCGCACGAGGCGCAGCCCGTCGCGGCCGACGGGGCAACCGGCGCGCCAGCTCTTCCCGACCATGTCGGCCCAGACCCCGTCGGGGATGCGGGTGGCGGTGGCGTTCGGCCCCTCGCCGACGGCGCGGGGCTGGCCGGGCAGGGCCACCCGGGGCGCCGGGGCGCCCGCGGGGAGCCGGACGGGGTCGCCGGGCGGGATGCTGCGGACGGCGAGCGCGTCGCTGGTGTCGCCGCGCACCCAGGCCTGGCCGCGGCCGACGGCGCGCCAGCGCTCCCGGCCGAACGGGGTGGTGCGGTGGGTGGCGCGCCCGTCGGCGTCGGGCCGCAGGGTCGCCACCGTGCGCCAGGACCGTCCCACGGCGCGCTGCAGGCTCACGCGGCCCCGGACCGGCTCGCCGTTGCCCGAGACCCAGCGCACCCGCAGGGTGATCGCGCGCCCGTCGCGGACCTGGGCCTGCCCGGCCAGGGCCAGCGTGCTCGAGCGCTGCCGCAGCGCGACGGCGCGCGTCGTCGTGAGGGTGCGGGAGGGGGTCGTGTGGACCGCGCGGAACCGGTTGCGCTCGGTGCGCCGCCCCAGCACCGCGGGGGCCGACACGGTGCCGTCGGCGGCCGTGGTGGCGGCGTCGAGCAGCCGCCAGCGGCGTCCGTCGTGGCGCTGCAGACGGACCTCCTGGTCGGCGTCGGGGTCGCCGTCGGCCGCCCGCAGGCGCGCGGTCACGCGGACCGTCTGCCCGGCGTACCCGCGGGGGACGACGAGGCGCAGGCTCTTGGTGGGTCCCGCCCCCGTCCGATCGGCGGTCACGCCCGCGGGGTCCGCCGCACCGGCGGCGGGGGCGGTGAGCAGGCCGAGGGCGAGCAGCAGGGGGACGAGCACTCCGAGACGTGGGGTCACCGCGGCATTCTGCCCAACTACGATCGGCTCGTGGGACGACTCGCGGGCGGTGCGCCGACCGTCGTGGCGCCGCTCGTGGCGCTGCTGGTGACGCTGCTCGCCTGCAGCAGCGCCCCGGAGCTGTCTCCGGGGGAGCTCGAGGAGGTCACCGCCGATCTGGTCGGCACCACGGCCCCGGCCTTCGAGGCCGCGGCCGACGCGGCCGGCGTCGACGCCGAGCCGCTGCGCGGGCTGGACCTGAGGGCGTGCGACCCCCTGCTCGGCGAGGACGTCGGTGAGCTCGTGGCGCGGCGCAACCTGGTGCTCCGGGCCTCGCAGGACCGGGGCCTGGTCGACCGGGTGGACCGCGCCTGGCGCCGGCTCGGTCTCGAGCCGCAGCGGGACCGCGACGAGGACGAGATCCGGGCCGACGTCACGGTCGGGCCCGGCGTCCCCGCGTTCCTCCGGCTGCGTTCCCCGGTACGCGTGCAGGACGGGTCCGGCCGGGTCCTGCGGGTGGTCGAGGTCGTCTCCGACTGCGTCGACGTGGGCCGCCCGGTCTAGGCCCCCGGCTCCCGCACCGGGGTGAGCTGCAGCCAGGCCGCCAGCCGGTCGACCTCGGCACCCACGGCGTCGCGGACCGCGGGAGTCCAGTCGTCGTGGGCCGGGTCGGCCCGCACGGCGTGCACGTGCAGCTCGCCGGCCTCGCGCACGGCCTCCGCGTCCACGGTCCCGACGAGCCGGTCGCCGACCAGCACCGGGAGGGCCCAGTAGCCGAACCGTCGCCGCGCCGCCGGCTTGTACATCTCGAGGGTGAAGTCGAAGCCGAAGACCTCCCTCGTGCGCCGCCGGTCCATGACCAGCCGGTCGAGGGGCGACAAGAGGGCCACCCGGGCCTCCGCGGGGTCCCAGTCCGCCAGGTACGCCGGGTCCACCCGCCAGCGACCGCGGAGCCCCTCGACCCGCGCCTCGACCCCCGCCGCTCCCACGTCGTGAGGCTCCCCGGGCGCCTGCGCCGCGCGGGGCCGGGCCACTCCCAGCGCGGCGAGCCGCCGGACGTCGCGCTGCGCCCGCGCCTCGGCCGCCGGCACCGGCTCGTCACCGGGGTGGACCCGCGAGGCGAGGTCGTACAGCGGCACCCGTCCCTGCCGGCCGGCCACCGCGACCTCCCCGCGCTGCACCATCAGGTCCAGGAGACGACCGCGGCTCCGGCCGTCGGTCCAGCCCGAGGAGCGCCACGGCACGGCGCACGTGTCGGGCAGCCCCGTGGCCGGGAGGGGGCCGTCGGCGCGGAGCGCCGCGAGGACGTCGCGACGCGCTGCGTCGTTGGCGCGCACCCAGCCGACCAGCTCCTCCTGCCAGGGCGTCAGCCCGCCCTCGCCGGGCCAGGCCGCCATCTCCGCCGTGAGCAGGCGCAGGTCCTCGGCGGGGCGCGCCATCATCCGGACCTCGACGAGCGCCTGCGTGTCGAGCAGGTCGCGGAGCTCGGCGGGGTCGTACGCCGAGCCCAGTCGGCTCCACAGCACGACGTCGGCGCTCGGGGCGACGTGGGCCGTCGGGTCGAGCTGGAGGACGCCGAGGCGTCGGACCACGCCCAGGACGTCATGGGGTCGTGGTCGGGTCAGGAGCTGGGCCCGCACCGCCGCGCGCCGCGCCTGGGCGGCGGTCAGCACCAGGGGCCCGGCCACCTCAGACGTCGATCGTCAGCGTGAGGGTGACGACGTCGTCCAGCGCCACGCCCTCGGGCGCGCGCAGCGCGTCCTTCAGCGGCACGACGTAGCCGCCGTCCCTGGGCCACAGCGAGGTGGTCACCACGGTGCCGCCGAGGCGGACCGTCACCGGGACCATCCCCCACCCGTAGGTGACGGCCCCGGCGACGTCGGCGATCTCCGCGGCCTCGTCGGGCGGGACGGTCACGAAGTGGTACGGCGCGGGCCCGCGCCACTCCCACACCACGCCCTCGACGGTCAGCTCCACGCCCGCGAGGCTACGACGATCAGCTCCCGGCGGGGACCTCCCAACGGACGGCGACCCGGTCGATGGCCGTCGAGATCCCGCCGGTCAACCGGATCCGGACGCGGGCCGTGCGCGGCGAGATCCGCTCGACCCGGCGCGTGACGCGGCCGTCCGGCCCGGTCCGGGTGGTCTCGGCGCGCACGAAGAAGCCGAGGACGCGCGCCCGCTCCGGGACCCGCACGTCGTACGCCGCGAGGGCGTAGCCCGGCTCGCCGACGCGGCAGCGCAGCGTGAGGCGGCTCCTGGCGTAGCTGACCGTCGAGCTGCAGCGCCGCGAGGCGGCGAGGATGCTCGCGTCGTCACCCGGCTCCCGGGAGACCCCGGCGCGGGCCGCCGCGGCCTCCACGACGACCCCGCGACGGACGCGGCGCAGCACGCCGGCCTCGTCGGCCGTGGAGACGAGGACGCGGTAGCTGCCCGCGGGCACCGTCGCCCCCTCGTCGTCGCGGCCGTCCCAGGAGTAGAACCAGGCCACCGGGCCCGGACCGGGGGCCGGCGAGTCGCTCGCGCCCGAGTCGCGGACGGTGCCGGTGCGCACGAGCGCCCCGGTGGCGTCGAGGACGGACACCGTGGGTCGGGCGGCCGCCGCGACGGTGTCGAAGGACAGGAACGTGCGGTCGTCGACGCCGTCGCGTCGCCGGGGCGTGAACGTGCGGTCCCGCTGGCGGACCTCGCTGTAGCGGACGGCGCTGTCGAGGGAGAACCCCGAGGTGGCGTCGTCGGGCAGGGTGTCGTTGGGCTCGGCGCGCGTGACCTGGAGGTCGTAGTCGCCGGCGACCCGGATCGCGCTCCGCAGCTCGACGGTCCGCTCGCCCTCGGAGGCGCCCACCTCGACGCGGGTGTCCCACGGGCAGCCCTGCTTGCCGCAGAGCGTGCCGTCCGCGGCGCTGAAGCGCAGCTCCCACGCCCCCGGCTCGGCGCCGGAGAAGTCGACGGTGACCGCGTCGACCGGCGCGGTGAGGCTCGCGCCGTCGGCCGGCGTGAGGACCCGCGGCGTCGCGCCCTCAGCCTCGGCGGCCGCGGCGGACGCGGTCCCCGGAGCCGTCGCGGCGAGCCCCAGGACCGCGGCCAGGGCGATGGTGGTGGCAGTGGTGGTGACCATGCCGGTGACCATGGTGCGTCTCATGTGCTTCCCCCGTGTCGTCGTCGATGTACGGGGCGCACCCTAAGGCTGGAGGGTCACGTCGGGAAGTGTCGAGACGCGCTCCGCCGGTCGGCCCACGCGCCGCAGGAGCACCACCACCCCGAGGAGCGCCGTCACGAGGGCGGGCCACCGGGCCAGGCCGAGCGCGACGAACGGCGACGCCGCGTCCACCGCGGGCCCTGCGCCGCCGAGCAGCGATCCCAGCCCGGGGAGCCCCGGGGAGCACTGTCAGCACCGGCACGACCCACAGCCACCGCGGCGCCCGTCGGTCCTCGGCGCTCCAGGAGCGGCCCGGCCGGCCCGGACACCGCATAGACGACAAACTAGATAGTGTTAGATGTCGTCTCATGACCCCCATCCGCGCGACGCGTCGCACCGTCCTGGCCTCCGCGGCCGTGGCCCCGTTGGCCACGGCCCTCGTCACCACCGGCCCCGCGGCCCGCGCAGGCGCGCCCAACATCCTCAAGCCGCTGCCACCGCGGCGGTTCGTCGACTACGGCACCAACGCGGAGATGCGCTGGGACTCGGTCGACCCGGCGCGCTACCACACCGCGCAGCGCCACCTGTTCGTCCGCAACCACACACGGACGCCGACGATCGACCCGGCGACGTACGGGCTCCGGATCTTCGGCGACGGCCTGCGCGAGCCCCGCTCCGAGGCCGACGCGCACGTGCTGTCGCTGCGCGAGCTGAAGCGGCTGCCGCGTCACGTCCACACCGCCGTGCTCGAGTGCACCGGCAACGGGCGGAGCTTCTTCGCCAGCCAGCAGGACGAGCCCGCGAGCGGCACCCCGTGGACGCTGGGCGCGGTCGGCACCGTGCGCTGGGAGGGCGTGAAGCTGCGCCACGTGCTGCGTCGCCTCGGTGTCTCGCCGCGGGCGGTCGCGGTCATGGCGACCGGCCTGGACGACGAGTTCACCAGCGGTGGCACGAACTACGGGCGGGTCCGTCGCCCGTTCGCCATCGAGAAGGCGCTGGACGACGCGATCCTGGCCTGGGCCGCGAACGGCGAGGACCTGCTGCCCGACCACGGCTTCCCGCTGCGCCTGGTGCTGCCCGGGTGGATCGGGATCGCGAGCATCAAGTGGCTCGGCTCGCTCGAGGTCTCCCGGCGCGGGCTGACCTCCCCGTGGAACACGACCTTCTACCGGATGACCGGCGGCGACTACCCCGCCGACTCCCCGCCGCTGACCGTGAACCCGGTCCGCTCCGCCTGGGAGCTGCCGTGGGCCGCGACCCTGCCCGCCGGGGTGACCCGCACCCTGACGGGTCGCGCCTGGAGCGGCGCCGGCCCGATCCGCCGGGTCGACGTGAGCCTGGACGGCGGACGCAGCTGGCGCCCGGCCGAGCTCGAGGACCCGCGGGGCCGCGCGCCGCGCAGCGGTCCGGCCGACAACGGCACGGGGTGGACCCGGTGGTCGGTGCGCTGGCGGGCGCCGCGGGCGGGCTCCTACGAGCTGCTGGCCCGCGCGACGGACCGCGCCGGGCGCCGGCAGCCGCTGGTCACGCCGTACAACGCGCAGGGCTACTTCTTCGACGCCGTCGTGCGCCACCCGGTCACGGTGGCCTGAGACCACACGAGCCGCCCCGACCGAGGTAGGGGCGGCTCGCGGGTGCTGCCAAGAGGGCTGGGCGTGGTGGAGCTGGCGGGAATCGAACCCGCGTCCTCGGGCGCCGTGCCAGGGCTTCTACGGGTGTAGCTCGCGATGGCGTCTTCTCAGTCCCGGAGCTCCCACGAGCAGGTCTCCGACGGACTCAGCCGGGCTGAAGTCCCCGTCAGCACTCCCGGCGAGCGCTGACGAGCGAGCCTCCTAGATGAGGCCGGGACCCGGGGCGGAGGCGCACCCGGACCGACCCTTCGATCACTGCTCAGGCAGCGAGAGCGAAGTGACTGCGCTTGGAATCGGCAGTTGTTGGTTTCCAGCGATCGTTCACGAGATGACGCTGGCTCCTCGACCCGCTTCCCCTGGGATCAACGTCCCCAGTCGAAACCGATCAGCCCCTCTTGAGTTGTGCTCCCCCATCGTAGCGCGGAGCAGCGACCGGCGCCCGCGGCCGGCTCTCCGCCGTGGCCCGCCGGGGCCGGGTGGGGACCGGGTGGGGTCGCCGTCCGATTCATCACCGGGTGCAGGCCGGTCGTCACTCCCCCCGGCGCACACCGCGACAGGGGCGGTCGCTCGCCTGCCTCCCGTGGCGGATCGCCCGCACCCCGCCCGGCCGCCACGGCGGCGCTGGCAGGATCGGGACCGTGACGACCGAGCTCGAGGCGATGGCGCGTGCGCTGGTGCTGGCCGCGACGCCGGGCGTGCCGCTGGGGCCCAACCCGCGGGTCGGCTGCGTGCTGCTCTCCCCCGACGGCCACGTCGTCGGCGAGGGTCACCACCGCGGCGCCGGCACCGCCCACGCCGAGGTCGACGCCCTCGCGGCGGCCGGCGACGCCGCCCGCGGCGCCACGGCCGTGGTCACCCTCGAGCCCTGCGACCACACCGGTCGTACGGGCCCGTGCACGCAGGCGCTCCTCGCCGCCGGCGTACGACGGGTGGTGCACGCCCTCGACGACCCGACGCCGCTCGCCTCCGGCGGCGTCGCCACGCTGCGCGCCGCCGGGGTCGAGGTGGAGGGCGGGGTGCTGGCGCCGGAGGCGCGCGTCGTGAACCGGGCCTGGCTGCACGGCCTCGCCACCGGTCGACCGTTCGTCACCTGGAAGCTGGCCGCCAGCCTCGACGGGCGCAGCGCCGCGGCCGACGGCACGAGCCGCTGGATCTCCTCGCGGGCCTCCCGTCGCGACACCCACCGCCGGCGCGCGGAGGCGGACGTGATGCTCGTCGGCACGCAGACGGTGCTGGTCGACGACCCGCTGCTGACGGTCCGCGACGACGCCGACGCCGCCCTGGCCCACCAGCCGCTGCGCGCCGTCATGGGCGAGCGCGACCTCCCGGCGGACCGACGCGTCCTCGTGCCGGTGCCGGGGGCCCCGGCGACCGTGCACCTGCGGACCCGCGACCCGCGCGCCGCCCTCGCCGAGCTGTACGACGCGGGCCGGCGCCACGTGTTCCTGGAGGGCGGGCCCACCCTGGCCGCGGCGTTCTGGCGGGCCGGCCTCGTCGACGAGGTGGTCTGCTACACCGCGCCCGTGCTGCTGGGGGCCGGCGCGCCCGCGGTCGCGGACCTCGGCGTGGGGACCATGGCCGACGCCGTGCGCCCGGAGGTCCTCGACGTGACGGTGCTGCCCGGGCTCGAGGGCGAGGGTCCCGACGTGCGCTGGACGCTCGCCGGGGTCGCGAGCCCGGCCCGGGGCCGGGCCGAGAGCCGGGTCAGCGGGGGAAGTCGCTGAAGATCCGGTGGAAGACGCCGGCCCGGCTGAACTGCAGGCTCTTCTGCCGCACGGCCTCGCTGGCCCGCAGGAAGTCGTTGAAGCCCTCGAGCCCGCGGGCCTCCTCCTCGGGCACCTGCTCGAACCCCATCGACCAGTCGGGGAAGCTGCGTCCCTCGACCTCCTCGCGCAGGGTGACCATGACGTCACGGTGCCGGGTGTCGGCCTCGATCGTCGCGAACAGCCCGTCCACCGCGTCCGGCTCGCCCTCGATGGTCTGGATGAAGCTTCCCCCGGCGTACAGGAGCATCCCGGTGACGCCCATCGCGGCGTTCTTGGGGCGCGCGGTGGCGAGCAGCTCGCGCAGCTGCTCGTCGGAGTAGGGCCGCGTCGCGGAGCTCAGGTAGGTCAGCGAGATCATCGTCAGTCGCCCATCCCCTTCAGGCGGCGTCCGACCGCCTGCTCGGTCTCCCGGTTGGCCTGGCGCTCGGCGATGCTGTGCCGCTTGTCCCAGGTCTTCTTGCCTCGGGCCAGGGCGATCTCGACCTTCGCCCGCCCGTCCTTGAAGTACAGGGCCAGCGGCACGACCGTCAGGCCCTTCTCGCTGACCCGCCGCTCGATCTTGTCGATCTGCTCGCGGTGCAGCAGCAGCTTGCGGCGACGGCGGGCGGCGTGGTTGGTCCACGTCCCCTGCGTGTACTCGGGGATGTGGACGCCGAGCAGCCAGGCCTCGTCGGCGTCGATGTCGACGAAGCCGTCGACCAGCGAGGCCCGCCCGGCGCGCAGCGACTTCACCTCGGTGCCCGTGAGCACGAGGCCCGCCTCGTAGGTGTCCTCGACATGGAAGTCGTAGCGCGCCTTCTTGTTCTGGGCGACCATCGTGCGCCCCTGCTCCTTCACCACGGGTCCATCCTCTCAACCCGGCGCAACGGGGTTGCCGCGCGAGCCCGGCGTCAGGCGCGACCGGGGGCGGGCGGCTCCGGCGGCAGGGGCATCTGGGAGGGCGGCGGCGGGGTGGTGGCCTCCGGGACGGCCGGCTCCGCCGCGCGGTGCGACCCCGTCTGCTGCGCGGCGGGCTGCTGCGCGGTGGGCTGCTGCGCGGTGGGCTGCTGCGTCGGAGCGGGCTGCTGCGCCGCGGGCTGGTTCGTCGGCGCGGGCTGCTGGGCCGGGGCGCCGTGCTCGTCACCCTCGGAGCGACGCCCGGCGTCGGGGTCGAGCTTGTCGGCCTCGGCGAGGGTCTCGTCGTGGCGCCGGCGGGTCTCGTGGGCGGTGGCGGCCCGGTCGGCGGCCTCCCGCTCCAGACGCTCGGCCTCGGCGGCCTTCTTCTCGGCGGCGGCGCGGGCCTCGGCCGCCGCGGCCTCGGTCTCACGAGCCCGGGTCTCGCTCTGCGCGACCCCGGTGGCCTGCGCCTGGGCCTGCTCGCGCAGCTCGGCGGCCCGCGCGCTGCGGGCCACCCGGCGGCGCTTGAGGGCGGCGAGGGCGACGCCCACGACCAGCAGCAGCACCACCACGGCGACGACGATCCACATCCACGGTTCCATCTCGGTCTCCTCCTAGAGCCAGTTCATCGGGTCCACCGCCGTGCCGTTCACGGTGACGGTGAAGTGCAGGTGGCAGCCCGTGGACCAGCCGGTCGACCCGACGTAGCCCACGACCTGCCCCTTCGCGACCCGCTGTCCAGGCGAGACGACGTAGTTCGTGGCGTGGTTGAAGATGGAGGCCACCCCGACCCCGGACACCAGTCCGTGGTCCAGGATCAGTCGGTTCCCGTACGACGTGGAGTAATACGACTCCACGACGGTGCCGGCGGCGCCGGCGTACATCGGGGCGCCGCAGGGGGCGCCGAAGTCGGTGCCGTCGTGCAGCGCGTAGTAGCCGTAGATGGGGTGCGTGCGCATCCCGAACGGCGAGGTGACGTAGCCGTTGACGGGGTAGTTGAGGAAGCCCCCCTGCGAGGGGGGCGCCCCGCCGGTCGCGGCACCGGCGGCGGCGGCCCGGCGGCGCAGCAGCTCGGTGATCCGGCGCTCCTCGGCCTGCAGCTCGCGCAGCGTGCGCCGGTCCGAGGCCAGGGCGCGGTCCGCGGCGCGGCGGGCGCTGCGGCGGGCGTCGACCAGGTCGGCGACCTCGGCGGTGGCGGTCTCCTGCTCGCGGGTCAGGCGGCGCTGGGTGGCGAGGTTCTCGCGGGCCTCCTCGCGGCGTGCCGCGACCAGGTCCTTGGCCTCCTCGACACCGGTCTCGGTGACCTCGAGCAGGACCTCGGCGGCGCGCAGGTCGTCGTAGGAGCGGGTCTCCTCGCCGACCATCGTGTCGGCGGCCTCCTCGCGCCGGGTCAGGTCCGCCGGGTCCTCCGCGCGCAGCAGCGACGACAGCGCCGCGAGCGAGGGGTCGGTGCCGGTGTAGAGGTCGACGACGGTCGAGGTGACGGCGTCGCGCTGGGTCTCGACGTCGTCCCGGCCCCGGGCGAGCTCCTCGCGCGCCTCGGCCAGCGCCTCGCGCGCCGCGGTGAGCCGACGGGCCATCCGGTCGTCCTCGGCGCGGGCCTCCCCGAGCTCGCGGCGCACCTCGGCGAGCCGCGCGCGGGCGTCCGAGAGGGCGGTCTCGGCCCGTACGAGCCGGTTCGTGGTCCGCCGGGCCCGGGCGCTGGACTCCGTGACCTCGTCGGCGGCCGAGTCGATCCGCTTCTCGACCTTCTCCTTGCGCTCGTCGAGGTCCGGCTCCGCGTGGGCGAGGTCAGCGATGGAGGCGGGCACGGTCACCGCGCCGAGGGCGAGCGCCGCCACGGAGGTGGCGACGAGCATCCGTCGACGGGCGGCACGGGGGAAGGAACGCACCGAGAGGGCCTTCGCTGTGGGAGTCGGTGGACATCCGCAACATAGGCCCCACGAGTCACACCCGCGTGTATTTGCGGGTCAGCACGAGTGTCGGCACCACCGTGAGCAGCGGGCCGAGGACCGCGATGCACGCCACCGCCACGCCGTACTCGGACAGACCGATCCACGGCATGAACCGCAGCGAGTCGCTCAGCTGCTCGGCGATGCCGAACCACATGAACGCCGCGAGGGCCCCCGCGGCCAGGCCGACGCCGATCAGCGCCGTCACGAGGGCCTCGAGGACGAACGGCAGCAGGATCGACAGCCCGGAGGCGCCCACCAGGCGCATGATCCCGATCTCCCGCCGTCGGGCCAGCGCCGCGAGACGGATCGTGTTGCCCACCAGCATCAGCGCGGCCAGCACCAGGAACGACGCGATGCCGATCGCCCCCCACTGCAGCGCGTTGATGGAGGTGAAGATCGGCTCGAGGACCGCCCGCTGGTCGCGGATGCTGGAGACCCCCTCGAGCCCCACGACGGCGCTGCGCACCCCCTCGAACTCCTGGGGGTCGGCGAGCTCGACCCAGAGCGACTGCGGCAGCGCGTCGGCGGTGGCGGCGGGGTTGGGGCCCTCGAAGCGCTCCGCGCCGTACAGCTGCTTGACCTTGTCGAAGGCCTCCTCGGAGGACTCGTAGCGCAGTCCGGAGACCTCGGGGTTGTCCTCGAGGGTCGCGGCGACGGCGTCGCGCTCGGCGTCGGTCACCTCGCCGGTGCAGGCGGGGTTGTCGTCGCCGTCGCGGCACAGGAAGACGGTGACCTCGAGCTGGCTGCCCCAGTACGCCGCGGCGCGGTCGGCCTGCTGGTTGAGCAGCACACCGAGGCCCACGAGGGTCAGGGACACGAACAGGGTCAGGACGACCGCGATGTGCATCGTCAGGTTGCGGCGCAGTCCCTGGCCGAGCTCGGAGAAGACGTAACGCAGGTGCATGGTGGAGAGGGGTCCTCGCTGTCGGGGGCGGCTGTCGGGGTCAGCCGGAGGTCAGCTCTGGAAGCCGTAGGCGCCCTGGGCCTGGTCGCGCACGACCACGCCGCCCTCGAGCTCGACGACGCGCTTGCGCATCTGGTCGACGATCCCGGCGTCGTGGGTGGCCATCACGACCGTGGTGCCCGTGCGGTTGATGCGGTCGAGCAGCTTCATGATGCCGACCGAGGTGCCCGGGTCGAGGTTGCCGGTGGGCTCGTCGGCGATCAGGATCTGGGGCCGGTTGACGAAGGCCCGGGCGATCGCGACCCGCTGCTGCTCACCGCCGGAGAGCTCGTCGGGGAAGCGGTCCCCCTTGCCGTCGAGGCCGACCAGCTCGAGGGTCTCCGGGACCAGCTCGGCGATCTGGGAGCGCGAGCCCCCGATCACCTGCAGCGCGAACGCGACGTTCTCGCTCACGGTCTTGTTGGGCAGCAGCCGGAAGTCCTGGAAGACGGTGCCGATGCGGCGCCGCAGGCCGGGGACCTTCCAGCCCGCGAGGCGGTTGATCTCCTTGCCGGCGACGTAGACGCGGCCCGACGTGGGCCGGGCCTCGCGCAGCACCAGGCGCAGGAAGGTGGACTTGCCGGACCCGGAGGTGCCCACCAGGAAGATGAACTCGCCCTTCTCGACGTCGACGGTCACGTCGTCGAGGGCCGGGTGGCCCTGTCCGGGGTAGGTCTTCGTGACCTTCTCGAATCGAATCACCGGATCGAGGGTAGAGGGTCTTCCTGAGCGTGGCCGCCCACCCGCCTCCGGGCCGTCTCTAGGGTGGGCGCCATGTCCAGGTCCGTGCGCGTCCCCACGCTGGTGGCGGCCTCGGTGCTCGTGCTGGCCTCCTGCTCCTCGGGCGGCTCGTCACCACAGACGTCCCCGACACCCTCGGCCTCCCCCACCCCGACCTCCCTCGCGGAGGTCGACGTCGGTGCGCTGCCCGTGGTCCGCACGGCGTTCTGCGACGCCGTCGAGGCGGACGCGGTCGAGGCGGCGCTCGGCGGACCGGTGGCCGAGACCGCCCACTACGCCGACGGCGAGCGGGCCCGGCTGACCGGCGACGTGCGCGACGTCGCCCACGAGAACGGGTGCACCTTCCTCGGCGCGGACGGCGTCCGCGCCCGCACCTGGCTGTTCGTCCCGCCCGTCACCCCCGCCGAGGCGCGCGAGCTGGTCGCCGCCGCGGAGCGAACCGAGGGCTGCGCCCCGCGCCCCGACGCCCCGGCGTACGGCGAGCCCTCGACCGCCCTGCTCTGCGGGGCCGAGGGCGGCGGCGCCGAGGGGGGCGGGACCGAGGGGGGCGGCCCGGTCGAGGCGACCTACCGCGGCCTGATCGGCGACGCCTGGCTGAGCTGCTCGCTGCGCGAGCCCCGCGAGGTCTACGAGGCCGGTGGCGGCCGCGAGGGCCTGCTGGCCCGCACCGACGCCTGGTGCCTCGAGGCGGCCAGCGCCGCCGCGACCTGACGCGGGTCGCGGCGCCGGTTCAGGCCGGCGCCCCGACCACCCACCAGGCGGCGTACGGCGGGACCACGACCACGCCGTCCGCGCCCCAGGTCAGCGGGTGGCCACCGAGCGCCTCGTACGGCGCGGCGAGCCCGAGACCGTGCAGGCGGCCCATGTCGAGGGGCCGCGGGGTGGGGGTGACGTTGTAGACCCCGACGAGGGTCCCGGTGTGGTGGTGGCGCACGACGACGAGCAGCCCGTCGTCGATACCGGGGTCGGCGAGCACCTCCGCGTCGACGGAGGCGTGCAGCGCCGGCAGCCCGGCGCGCACGCGGGCGAGGTGGGCCAGCCCGGCGAGCACGCGCGCGCCGCGGGTGCCGGGCGCGGGCGGCAGGAGGTCGTCGGTGACGCGGGGGCGGTGGGCCCAGCGGTTGTCGCCCCCGTGGCCGGGCTCGGCCGCCCAGGCGGGGTCGTCGGGCAGCGCGAGCTCGTCGCCGCTCCACACGACGGGGACACCGCCCCAGCCGGCGACGAGCGCGTGCGCGAGCAGCATCCGGGCGACGGCGCCGTCGGGGTCGCGGCCCGAGGCCCCGAGCCCGGTCAGCGAGGCGGACGTGCCGCTGATGCGACGGTCGCCCGTGGCCGGGTTGTGCTGGAAGACCAGGCCCTCGGCCCAGGAGCCCGGGAACTCCCCGGAGTAGAAGTCGGACAGGAACTTGCGGTGGCCCTGCCCGGTCACCCCGACCGCGGCGGCGTCGCCGTCGTCGATCGCCCAGCCGATGTCGTCGTGGCAGCGCACGTAGGTGATCCAGGTGCCGCCCGGCGGGGTCGGCGGGAGCGCGGCGAGGGCGTGGCGCGCGAGCCGGGTCTCCCCCGTCGCGAGCATCGACCAGACCTGCACCATGAGGCTGTTGTGGTAGGCGAGGTCGCTGACCCGGCCGACGTGGGCCCCGTCGCCCAGGTAGGCCACGAGGTCGCGGGGCCCGACGATGGCCTCGGCCTTGAACAGCACCGCGGGCGCCGCCAGCCGGGCCGTGGCCCGCAGGGCCTGCACCAGCTGGTGGACCTCGGGCTGGTTCTGGCAGTCGGTCCCCATCCGCTTCCACAGGAAGGCGACCGCGTCAAGGCGCAGCACCTCGACCCCGAGGTTGGCCAGGTCGAGGACGACGTCGGCGAGCTCGACGAGGACGGCGGGGTTGGACCAGTCGAGGTCCCACTGCCAGGAGTTGAACGTCGTCCAGACCCAGCCGCCGGCCTCCCCGAGCTCGGGGTCGAAGGTGAAGGAGCCGGGCGCGAAGTCCGGGAACACCTCGGGCAGGGTCCGCTCGTAGGCGTCGGGGAGCTCGCGGTCGGCGAAGACGTGGAAGTAGTCGACGTACGTCGGGTCGCCGGCGCGGGCCGCGACCGCCCAGGCGTGCTCGCGCGCGACGTGGTTGAGCACGAGGTCGACGCACAGGCTGATGCCGCGCGCGCGCAGCATCGCGGCGGCGTCGCGCAGGTCGTCGCGGTCGCCCAGGTCGGGCCGCACCCGGCGGTAGTCCGCGACCGCGTAGCCGCCGTCGTTGTCGCCCTCGCGGGGCATCAGCAGCGGCATCAGGTGCAGGTAGGTGACGCCCAGCTCCTCGAGGTGGTCCAGACGACGCGCGAGGCCGGGCAGGTCGCCCGCGAAGCGGTCGGCGTAGCAGGCGTAGCCGAACATCCGCGGGTCCTGCACCCAGCCCGGCCGCAGGAGACGCCGCTCGTCGAGCACGTGCAGGTCGTCGGGCCGCGCGGCGTAGGCCCGGGCGGCGACGGCGACGAGCCGGCGCGCGACGGCCCCGGGGTCGTCGTACACAGCGAGGCCGGTGAGCAGGTCGGGCGCCCAGCGCTCCAGGCGGAGCGCGAACGTGTCGCGCCGGTGGGCGGGAAGGTCCGCGAGGTGCGGCGCCGCGGCCGCCGTGAGGTCGTCGAGCACCGGGGCGCGCTGGCTCAGGCGTCGACGGTGGCGTCGGTCCCGCGGCGCCAGCGGATGCCGGCCTCGAGGAAGCCGTCGATCTCGCCGTCGAAGACCGTGGTGGGGTTGCCGACCTCGTAGCCGGTCCGCAGGTCCTTGACGACCTGGTAGGGGTTCAGCACGTAGTTGCGCATCTGGTCGCCCCAGCTGGCCTGCACGTCGCCGCGCATCTCGTCGAGGTGCGCCTTCTCCTCGGCCTTCTTGAGCGCGAGCAGCTTGGCCTTGAGCACGACCATCGCGCTCGCCTTGTTCTGCAGCTGCGACTTCTCGTTCTGGCAGCTGACGACCGTGCCGGTGGGCAGGTGGGTCAGGCGCACCGCCGAGTCGGTGGTGTTGACGGACTGTCCGCCGGGCCCGCCGGAGCGGTAGACGTCGGTGCGGATCTCCTCGTCGGGGATCTCGATCTCGTCGGTCTGCTCGAGCACCGGCACGACCTCGACGGCGGCGAAGCTGGTCTGGCGGCGACCCTGGTTGTCGAAGGGGCTGATCCGCACCAGGCGGTGGGTGCCGGCCTCGACGCTCAGCGTCCCGTAGGCGTAGGGCGCGCGCACGGCGAAGGTGGCCGACTTCAGGCCCGCCTCCTCGGCGTAGGAGGTGTCGAAGACGTCCACGCCGTACTTGTTGCGCTCGGCCCAGCGCGTGTACATGCGCATCAGCATCTCGGCGAAGTCCGCCGCGTCGACGCCGCCGGCCCCGGAGCGGATGGTCACGAGCGCCTCGCGGGCGTCGTACTCCCCGGAGAGCAGCGTGCGGACCTCGAGGACCTCGACGGCCTGGTGGAGGCGGCGCAGCTCGGCGTCGGCCTCGGCCAGCGTCTCCGCGTCGTTCTCCTCGCGGCCCATCTCGACCAGCGTCTCGACGTCGTCGACGCGGGCGACGAGCCCGTCGAAGCGGTCGACCTCGCCCTGCAGCGCCGAGAGCCGGCCGGTCACGCGCTGGGCGTTGGCCTGGTCGTCCCACAGGTCGGGGGCGCCGACCTGGATGCCGAGGTCGGCGATCTCGGTGCGCATCGCGTCGACGTCGAGCACCTGCTCGACGGTGCGCAGGGTCGCGCGGAGCTGCTTGATCTGGGTGTCGATGTCGGGGCCGGCCACGCCCTCGAGGTTACCGCCCGTCCACGTCGCGGACCCCGGCGCGGCGGCTCGACGTCCGCTCTGCTTAAAGTGCAGTATCTCAGTTGAGATAGTCACGTTCATTCCTGGAGGCCTGACAGATGCACCCTTCCACCACCCGTCGCGGGCGCACCGGCGCCCTGCTGCTCGCCGCCGGCCTGATCGGCCTCACCGCGTGCGGCGCCGACGCCTCCGGGCCGCGGCTCGAGCTGACCGCCGCCGTGCCCGACGAGGTGCCCGAGGGCACCGTCCTGCGCGTCGGCGACCCGCCGACCCAGGCCGCGCTGGAGCTCTCGGGCCTCGGCGACGACCTCGAGACCGAGATCGAGTGGGCCAACATCAACGGCGGCCCCAAGACCCTCGAGGCCTTCCGCGGCGACGCCCTGGACGTCGGCAGCGTCGCCGACATCCCGCCGCTGTTCGCGACCTGGACCGGCACCGACGTGCGGATCGTCGCGGTCCGCGACACCGTGGACCCGCTCGAGCACCCGGTCTACGAGCTCGGCGTCGCGCCCGGCGTCGACGTCGAGTCCATCGAGGACCTGCGCGGCAAGACCATCGCCTACTCCCCCGGCCAGGCGCAGGGCGCGTTCGTGCTGCGCGTGCTCGCCGAGGCCGGCCTGACCCAGGACGACGTCGAGCTCGTCGAGCTGCAGAGCGTCGACGACGTCTACGTCAACGCCCTGGGCAGCAACCAGGTCGAGGTCGCCCCGCTCGGCCAGCAGCTCGTCGCCCCGTACCTCGCGAAGTACTCCTCCGACGGAGGGACCACCATCAACGGCGGCGTCCGCGACGACGCCTGGACGCTGTACGCGCCCACGGAGGTGCTCGAGGACGCCGACAAGGCCGCCGCCCTCCGGGAGTACGCCGCGGTCTGGGCCGAGGCCCAGGAGTGGATCAACAACCACCCCGAGGAGTTCGCCGAGGGCTTCTACGTCGAGAAGGAGGGCCTGTCCCCCGAGGACGCGGCGGCGATCGTCGAGGCCAACGGCACCTACGAGGTGCCGACCGACTGGGACGAGTTCATCGCCCGCCACCAGGAGACCGCCGACCTGCTGGTCGAGGAGCAGGGTCAGGAGCCGCTGCAGGTCGAGGACATCTACGACCGGCGCTTCGAGGGGGTGACCCGATGACCGCGGTCCTCGAGTCCCCGCCCGTCTCCGGGGCGCCGGTCGACCGCCGCGTCGTCCGCCGGCGCCTCGGTCCGGGCCGTCGGGTCCCCTTCGCCATCGTCACCGGCCCCCTCGTGCTCGTCGCGCTGTGGTGCGTCGGGTCCGCGACCGGGCTGCTGGACCCCCGCACCCTGTCGGAGCCCTGGACCGTGGTGGCGACCGCCGGCGAGCTCGTCGCCGACGGCCGGCTCCAGGAGAACCTCGTGGTCTCCGCGACCCGCGCCGCCGTCGGCCTCGGCCTCGGCGTCGCGATCGGCCTGCTCCTCGCGATCGTCTCCGGCCTCTCCCGGCCCGGGGAGTACCTCATCGACGGGCCCGTGCAGATCAAGCGCTCCATCCCCAACCTCGCGCTGATCCCCCTGCTCATCCTGTGGCTGGGGATCGGCGAGGAGATGAAGATCATCACCATCGCGCTGGGCGTGGTCGTGCCGATCTACATCCACACCCACAACGGCCTGCGCGGCATCGACAGCCGCTACGCCGAGCTCGCCGAGACCACCGGCCTCGGCCGCGGCGAGTTCGTGCGCAGCGTCGTCCTGCCGGGCGCCCTGCCCGGCTTCCTGCTCGGGATGCGCTTCGCGGTGACCTCGGCGCTCCTCGCGCTGGTCGTCGTCGAGCAGGTCAACTCCACCAGCGGGATCGGGTACATGATCACGCTGGCCTCCTCCTACGGGCAGACCGACGTGATCATCGTCGGCCTGGTCGTGTACGCCGTCCTCGGCCTGGTCGCCGACGGTGCGGTCCGCTTCACCGAGAGAAGGGCACTGGCATGGCGACGCACACTCGAGAGCTGAGCTCCACCGAGGCGGCCACGGGTCGCACCGCGGTCCGGGTCCGCGGCCTGAACCGCAGCTTCAGCGAGGCCGGCGGGGTCCTGGACGGCCTCGACCTCGACATCGCCGCGGGCGAGTTCGTGGCCCTCATCGGCCGCAGCGGCAGCGGCAAGTCCACCCTGCTGCGGGCGCTCGCGGGCCTCGACCGCGACGTCGCGGGTCACGGCGAGATCACCGTCCCCTCCCAGGTCTCGGTGGTCTTCCAGGACTCCCGGCTGCTGCCGTGGAGGCGCGTGCTCGACAACGTCCTGCTCGGGCTGCGCTCGCGCGGCGCGGCCGTGCGCGGCCGGGAGGCCCTCGCCGAGGTCGGCCTCGCCGGCCGCGAGCGCGCCTGGCCCCACGAGCTGTCCGGCGGCGAGCAGCAGCGCGCCGCCCTGGCGCGCTCCCTGGTGCGCGAGCCGCAGCTCCTGCTGGCCGACGAGCCGTTCGGCGCGCTCGACGCGCTCACCCGGATCCGGATGCACGTGCTGCTCAAGCGCCTGTGCGCCGAGCACCGCCCCGCCGTCCTGCTCGTCACCCACGACGTGGACGAGGCCATCGTGCTCGCCGACCGCGTGATCGTGCTCGACGCGGGCGCGGTGTCCTCCGACATCCGCGTGGACGCCTGGGTGCGGCCCGGCGGGCGCCGCTCCCAGGCGGACCCGCAGTTCGCCGCGCTGCGGACCCGCCTCCTCGCCGAGCTCGGCGTCGAGGACGACCACGACCCCGCCCTGGCCGACCGACGGAAGGAACCCGCATGAGCAACACCACCACCTGGCGCGACCTCGGCACCACCGGCGTCAAGGTCAGTCCGCTGACGCTGGGCGCGATGATGTTCGGCGCCTGGGGCAACACCGACCACGACGAGTCGGTCCGGATCATCCACCGGGCCCTCGACGCCGGCATCAACGTCATCGACACCGCCGACGTCTACGCCCGCGGGGAGTCCGAGGAGATCGTCGGCAAGGCCCTGCGGGGCCGCCGGGACGACGTGGTGCTCGCGACCAAGTTCCACGGCGCGATGTCCGACGACGACCCCAATCAGGCGGGCAACTCGCGGCGCTGGATCGTCCGGGAGGTCGAGGCCTCGCTGCGCCGCCTCGGCACCGACCACATCGACCTCTACCAGGTGCACCGCCCGCGGCCCGAGGTCGCGATCGACGAGACCCTGGGCGCGCTGACCGACCTCGTGCGCGCCGGCAAGGTCCGCTACATCGGCACCTCGACGTTCCTGCCCTCGCAGGTCGTGGAGGCGCAGTGGGTCGCGGAGCGACGCGGCCGGGAGCGCCCGGTGACCGAGCAGCCGCCGTACTCGATCCTGGCGCGGGAGGTCGAGCGGGACCTGTTCCCCACCGCGCAGCGCCACGGCCTGGGGATCCTGCCGTGGAGCCCGCTGGCCGGCGGCTGGCTCTCGGGGCGCTACCGCCGGGGCGAGGAGACCCACACGACCTCGTCGCGGGCCGGGCGCCAGCCCGCGCGCCACGACCCGTCGCTGCCGGAGAACCGCGCCAAGCTCGAGGCGGTGCACCGGCTGCAGGACCTCGCCGACGACGCCGGGCTCTCGCTGGTGCACCTCGCGCTGGCGTGGGTGCTGCGGCACCCGGCGGTGAGCTCGGCGATCATCGGTCCCCGGACCATGGAGCAGCTGGAGTCCCAGCTCGGCGCCGAGAAGGTCGTCCTCGACACGGCGCTGCTCGACGCGATCGACGAGGTCGTCCCGCCCGGCGAGACCCTCAACGCGGCGGACCGGGGCTACGCGCCCCCGTCGCTCGACGCCGCGAGCAGGCGCCGGGCCGCGGCCTCCACCTGAGCCTCGGAGACCAGCACCGCCTCGGCGGCGTCCCCCAGCGGCACGAAGCTGTCCGCGCTGGTGACGCGGGCCATCCCTCCGGAGAAGCCCTCGTCGACCAGCGCGGCCAGCACGCCCTCGCTGACGCCGCCCGAGCGGCGGGTCTCGTCGACCACCAGCACGCGGCCGGTCGCCGACGCCTCGCGCAGGAGGTCGGCGACCGGCAGCGGCGCGAGCCAGCGCAGGTCGAGCACCCGCACGCCGACGCCGTCGGCGGCCAGCCGGCGGGCGACCCGCAGGCTCATCCGCACGCCGTTGCCGAAGGTGGCGATGGTCAGGTCGTCGCCGTCGCCGTGGGTGCGCCCCGAGCCGATCGGGACGTGCGTCTCGACCCACCGGTCGTGCCCGGCGTACGGCGCGAGCCAGCCGTCGTCGCCGGGCTCGTGGAGGTCGCGCTCGTGGTAGAGCGCGATCGGCTCGAGGAACGCCGAGACGGTCCCGTCGACCGCGGCGGCGGCCACGCAGGTGCGCAGCATCGCGGCCGCGTCGTCGGGCCGCGACGGCGAGGCGATCACCAGCCCCGGCACGTCGCGCAGGACCCCGACGGCGTTGTCGTTGTGGAAGTGGCCGCCGAAGCCCTTCTGGTAGCCGTAGCCCGGCAGCCGCACGACCATCGGGTTGCGGAACGCGCCCGCGGAGAAGAACCGCTGGCTGGCCGCCTCGCCGCGCAGCTGGTCCTCGGCGTTGTGGAGGTAGGCGAGGTACTGGATCTCGCAGATCGGCAGCAGGCCGGTGGTGCCCGCGCCCAGCGCGAGGCCGAGGATCGACTGCTCGTCGAGGAGGGTGTCGAAGACCCGCGCCCGCCCGAAGCGCTTCATCAGGCCGCGGGTCACGCCGTACACCCCGCCCTTGCCGGCGACGTCCTCGCCGAAGACGAGGGCGCCGGGGTGGTGGGTCAGCACGTCGGCGAGCCCGCGGTTGATGCTCTGCGCCAGCGTCATCGACCGGTTGTCCTCGGGGCTGCGGCCCGTCATCTCCGGCGCCGCCACGACCGCCGCCACGGCCCCGGGGTCGGCGGGGGCCAGGGGGGCGGCCACCGCCGCGGCGTCGGCGAGGCGGTCGGCGCGCTCGACCGCGGCGGCGGTGGCCATCACGCGCTCGCGGACCGCCTCGTAGCGCGCCACCGCGCCGTCCGCGTCGAGCACCCCGGCGGCGACGAGGCGCCGGGCGGTGTCGACGAGCGGGTCGCGGGCGGCCTCGGCCGCGATCTGCGCCGCGCTGCGGTAGGCCGTCTCGACGTCGGCGCCGGCGTGGCCCATCAGGCGCACCGTGCTCAGGTGCAGGAAGGCCGGGGTGCGGGTCTCGCGGACGTGTGCGGCCGCGCGGGCCGCGGCCTCGACGGCGGCCGGCAGGTCGCAGCCGTCGGCCTCGACGTAGGTGAGGTCGTCGCGGCCGCCCCAGGCATGGCGGATCCACCCCTCGGGCGTCGGCACGCTGATCCCGATCCCGTTGTCCTCGCAGACGAGCAGCAGCGGCACGGGGATGCCGCGGTAGGCCGTGTTGAGGGCCGCGTTGACGGCGCCCACGGCGGTCGAGTGGTTGGCCGAGGCGTCGCCGAAGCTGGCGACGACGAGCGCGTCCTCGGGGCGCCCGGGGTCGATGCCGAGACGCCGGGCACGGCCCAGGGACACCGCCAGCCCCAGGGCCCGCGGGAGGTGCGAGGCGATCGTCGAGGTCGTGGGCACCACGTCGGCCGCCGCGCTCCCCCACACCTTGTGGCGCCCGCCCGAGATCGGGTCGTCGGCAGCCGCCACCATGCCGAGCAGCACGTCGCGGACCGGGTCGTCGAGCCCGGCCTGGCGGGCGCGCTCGCAGAAGAAGGCGCCGGAGCGGTAGTGCAGCAGCGCGGGGTCGGTGGGTCGCAGCACCGCCGCGACGGCCACGTTGCCCTCGTGGCCGGCCGAGCCGATCGTGTAGTAGCCCCGCTCGCGCGCCCTCAGCCAGGCCGCGGCCAGGTCGAGGTGGCGGCTCGTGGCCTGGGCGTCGTACAGCTCGAGGGCCCGGGCCGGGTCGAGGGACCCGAGGGCGTCGGGGTCGCTGCCGGCGACGGGGCCCAGCCCCCCGACGGTGGTGAGGAAGGCGTGATCGACGGGGTCGACGGGCGCGGCCATGGGCTCACTGTCCCCTACCGCGGGGCTGCCGTCCGAGGCGGATCTGTCCTAGCGTCGTCGGATGAACGACCGCAGCCCCGTCGAGCCCCCGCTGGCCGGCACCGAGGTCGAGCAGCTCCTCGGGTCGCTGGACCGCCTGCGCGGCACGTTCCGCTGGAAGGCCGGCGGTCTCGACGCCGCGGGGCTCGCGACGCGGGTCGGGGCGTCGTCGCTCACGCTCGGCGGGCTGCTCAAGCACCTCGCGCTGGTCGAGGACGACGTCAGCCTGGCCCGGCTGACGGGCGGGGACCTCGCCGGGGTCTGGGGACCCCTGGGCCACGACGGCTCCGCGGACTGGGAGCTGCGCTCGGCGTCCGACGACTCCCCCGGGCACCTGTACGCCGTCTACGACGACGCCGTGCACCGCGCCCGCGAGCGCTGGGCCGCGGTGGTCGCCGAGCGCGGGCTCGACGGGGCCGCCCACCTCAGCGACGACGCCGGCCGTCACCCGAGCGTGCGCCGGGTGCTGTGCGACCTGCTCGAGGAGTACGGCCGCCACACCGGCCACGCGGACCTGATCCGCGAGTCCGTCGACGGGCTGGTCGGCGAGGACCCTCCGGGGTGAGGTCGGACGTCAGCGGCGACCGAAGACCTGCGCGGCGTACCAGCGGCCGCCGTCGTCCTTGACGGCGGCGAGACCCATGAGCCGGTAGCTCCTGGACAGGATGTTGGCGCGGTGACCCTCGGACCGCATCCATCCCTCGCGCACGAGGGCCCGACCGGTCGGGTAGCCGTACGCGACGTTCTCGCCGACCCAGCCCACCGCGCAGTCGGCCTGGACGCGCCCGAGGTCCTGGTGGAAGATCCGACCCTCGGCGCGCATGGCCCTCGCCTGGCGCAGCGCGGCCCGCTTGAGGCACGCGTCGCCCCGCAGGACGGCGCGGTCGCGGTCGGCGCGCGCGCCGTTGCTCGACCGGAACGCGGTGCGGGCGTAGGCGTTGGTGGCACCGACCCGCGCGGACTCGACGTGCAGGGTCGTGGCGGCCGCGAAGCCCGACGGGGCGAGCTGGACGGTCGCGAGGACGCCGGCGATCGCGGCGACGAGCGCGAGGCTCAGGACGAGCTGACGGACGGGCAGGACGGACACGAGCGTCTCCGGGGGGAGGAGAGAAGGGGGGAGCCCCCACACAACACGACCGCAGGCGTCCGCGCACCCTTTCCGCAGGATCTCCTCCAGGAGTCCGCAGGGTCTGCTCAACGGTCGGTGAGGAGGACGGCCGGAACTGGGCACTAGGGTCGGAGTCCGTCTGCCTCACCCGATCCACTCCAGGAGCGCCATGCACCCGACCCACATCCCGCTGCGCGTCACGACCGGCGCCTTCATCCTCAACTCCGGCATCAGCAAGCTCGGCGCCGACGAGGGCACCCAGCAGTTCCTGCAGGG
Organism: Nocardioides lentus; assembly: GCF_039529515.1. Taxonomy (NCBI): domain Bacteria; kingdom Bacillati; phylum Actinomycetota; class Actinomycetes; order Propionibacteriales; family Nocardioidaceae; genus Nocardioides; species Nocardioides lentus. The sequence continues at coordinate 747,588 of NZ_BAAAMY010000004.1, read as the reverse complement.
CACCGCCGCCAGCACCTACCCGGTCTTCGAGGACATGCGCCCGGCGACCTTCACCTCGATCCTCGCCTGGTCCGAGATCGCCGTCGGCGCCGCGCTGCTGGTGCCGAAGGTGCCCGCGCACGTCGCCGGCGCCGCGCTGACCGGCTTCGGCGCGAGCCTGCTCGGCGTCTACCTGCGCACCCCGTCGATGACCCTCGACGACGGCATCCGCCCCAGCCAGGAGGGCACCGCGGTCGCCAAGGACGTCTGGCTCGTCGGCGCCGGCCTCACCCTGACGACCCAGGGCCTCATCGCCCGCGCCGCCGCCGGCGCGAAGCAGGCCAAGAAGAACGCCAAGGCCGTCCGCAAGAACGCCCGCGCCGCCAGCAAGGACCTCCGCAAGGAGGTCGGCAAGAAGGCCGCCAAGAACGCCGCCAAGGCGAAGGCCCTCGCCAGCTGACCGTTCCATCCCGCTCGACCGCTCGACCGCCGCCCGCCCGTCGCCCGCGCGACGGGCGGGCGTGCGTGCGTGTGGGGCGACCGGTCGCGTCCCGGCGGCTCAGTCGCCGCGGTCGACCGTGATCACCGCGGAGCCCGTGGCCGCGACGGTCGGGCGGTACGGCGCACCCGGGACCTCGAAGGGCAGGTCGACCGGGGCGCGCACGTCGACCTCGACCGTATCGCCGCTGACACGCACCGTGTGGACGAGCCCGGGGAAGCGCTGCCGGGCGCCGGTCTGCTGCAGGTACGCCGCGACCGCCGCCTGCGCGCGGGCCGCGGCCTGGTCGAGGCGCACCTCCCCGAGACCCTCGTCGTACACCTCGGCGGTGTCGGTGCCGCCGTCGGCGCCCGCGATCGCGGCGCCGTCGGCGACGGTGTCGAGGCCCTGCCGCTGCAGGTACGCCGCGGACGCATCCACGACGACCGCCATCCCCATCAGCAGCGCGATCGCGAACCCGACGACAAGGATCGTGACCTGTCCCGACTCGTCGCGCCGCCGGTCCCGGGTGGTCACCGGACCTCCTGGAACTGGCCGTAGGCGACCGAGTGCGTCGCGTCGAGGGCGATGCTGGGCCGGTCCCCGCCCAGCGCGTCGGGCAGCAGCGGCAGGTCGACGCGGGAGTCGATGGTCACCGTGATGGTCGAGCCGCCCGACAGGCAGGCCCCGTCGGGCGAGCACGAGACGCGCACCGAACGCGGGACGTCGCCGATGCCCTGGTCCTCGAACGCCCGGCGGGCCACGGCCTCCGCCTGCGCCCGGCCCTGGGCATCGGTCTCCGACAGGGCGTAGGCCCGGCCCGCGGCCCGCGCAGCCGCGCTGACCGCGAAGGCGCCGCGCTGCACCTCGAACGCCGTGAGCACGATGTAGATCGTCGGGATCAGCAGGAGCAGCCCGAGCCACACCAGCTCGACCACCGCCGAGCCCCGCTCGTCGCGACCGGCCAGGCGGCGCTGCAGGCGCCTCACCGGCTCTCCTCCACCGCGTTGCCGGTGACCTCGAGCGGGACCGCGGGACCGAACAGGCCCAGCGGCGGCACCGTCGCCCGCACCGTCACCTGCACGCCGGGCGCACCGTCCACGAGCACCTCGCCGGCCGAGACGTCGCGGGCGAACCGTCCGGCGACGGCGTCGCCGATCTGCTCGCGGGTGCGCGCGGCCCCGTCGGCGGGCGCCCGGTCGAGCGTCGCGCCGTACCGGGCGCCCTCGGAGGCCGCGGCCGCGAGGGTGTTGCGCACGTGGAGCACGAGGGCGAGCTGGAGGATCCCGAGGAACAGCGGGACGAGGATCATCAGCACGAGCACGAAGTCGACGACCGCCGACCCCCGCTCCCGCCGGGACCGGCGGGGTCCTCGGGGCTGCGGCGGGCGGGCCACGATCAGCCGCTCACCGAGTTGATCGCCGAGCGGAGCATGCCCATCAGCTCCGGGCGCAGGAACGCCCAGATGCCGCCCACGATGGTCGCGGTCATCACGGTGATCAGCACCCATCCGGGCACGTCGCCGCGCTCGTCGCGCGCCCTCGGCGCGGCCACCAGCAGCCACGCCCTCAGCAGGCTCTCCTGCAGCTTCTCCATCGTTCCCCCTTCACCGGGCCTTCCACCCGGGCTCATGGCGTGGTCATCGACAGGCCCACCACGCCGGGCCAGAACGCGAACATCACGGTCACCGGGAGGACGAGGAACACCACCGGGACCATCATCAGGACCTCCTTGCGGGCGGCGGTCTCGATCAGCTCCCGCCGACCCGCCTCACGGACGTCGGCCGCCTGGGCGTGCAGCACGTCGGCGAGCGGGGTGCCGCGCTCGACGGCGACCGCGATCCCCTCCGCGAACCGCGCGACGAGCGGCAGACCGCTCGTCGCGGCCATGCGGTCGAACGCCGAGCCCACCGGCTCCCCGGTCCGGACCGCAGCCAGCACCCTGCCCAGCTCGCGAGACAGCTCGCCGCCGCTGCGTCGGCACACCCGGTCGAGCGCCGCGACCGGCCCCTCGCCCGCCGCGACGGACAGGGCGAGCAGCTCCGCGATGGTCGGGAACTCCTCGAGGATGCGGCGCTCCCGGGTCGTCACCTGGTGGGTCAGCCAGTTGTCGCGAGCGATGACGCCGGTGGCGAGGGCCGCGAGACACAGGAGGAGCGTGCCGACCGCGCTGCCGGGGTCGCGGAGGGTCGCCAGCACGCCCACCACCGCGGAGACGCTGAAGCTGACCAGCCCCCACACCACCTGCTCGACGCGGAAGTCGTGGACGGTGCGCTCGAGGCCTGCGCGCTCCAGGCGGCGGCGGACGGACGTGGCGCCGCCGAGGACCCGCTCGACCGCGTCGGCCGCGCTGCGCAGGAGCGGGCCGAACACCCCGGCCGCCGCCGAGGTCGGCGACGCCGAGGCGACCCGCAGCGCCGGCGTACGCCCCACCTGCGGCAGGTCGCGCACGTAGGGCAGGACCCGGGTGGCGAGCTGGGGCCTGCCGACGACGCGGACGCGCGACCACGCCAGGACCAGTCCGGCCCCGGCGAGCGCCCCCAGGAGCGCTCCCCACACCGCGAGGCTCACGACAGGATCCTCCGCTCGACGGGCAGCCGACCCAGCCGCGTCATCAGGCGGTAGGCCACGACGCACAGCCCGGCGCCGACCCCGAGGACCACGACGCCGCCGGCCGACGCGTAGCGCTGGACCACGTCGCTCTGGAAGCTGAGGACCAGCAGCACGAGCCAGGGCGCGGCGACCGCCAGGCGGGCGCCGTTGACCGTCCAGGACTGGCGTGCCTCCATCTCGGAGCGGGTGCGCGCGTCGTCGCGCAGGTAGCCCGACAGGTTGCGCAGCAGTCGCCCGAGCTCGCCTCCCCCGACCTCGCGAGCCACCCGCAGGCCCTCGATCACGCGGTCGCCGACCGGGTCGGCGAGTCGCTCCTTGAGGCGGTCGAGGGAGTCGGAGAACCGGCCGCTGATCTGGTAGTCAAGCGCGAACGCGTCGAAGGCGTCGCGCAGGGGCTCCGGTCCCCGGACGCCCAGTCCCGCCAGCGCGTCGGGCAACGAGAGGCCCGCCCGCACGCCGGAGGCGAGGTTGTCGACCGCCTCCGGCCACACCTCGGCGAGCTCGCGCTGGCGGCGGTGCGCACGACCCCGGAGGATCGCGACGGGCAGGTACGCCGCGAGCAGCGCGAAGGCGACGGCCACCGGCAGGGTCCCCGACACCCCGAGCATCACGCCGCCCGCCGCCGCCCCGAGGACCGCGCACAGCGTGAGCAGGCTGGCCGGGGAGACCTGGCTCAGACCCGCGCGCGACAGCAGGTGCTGCACCCGACCCGGCCCGGTCCGGACGACGGGCGTCCGGCGCGGCAGGAAGAACGCGGAGTAGACGAGCAGCAGGCCCAGGCCGACGCCGAGCCCGACGACGGCGCCCATCAGCGGGCCTCGAGCAGGCGGTGCACGTCGACGCCCGCGCGGGCGTAGCGGTCCAGGTGCGGCGGCATCCCGCCCGCGCGCTCGAGGTCGCCGCCCGCCCGCGTGAAGATCGGCTCGGTCTCGATGACGTCGTTCTCGACCCGTCCGGGGACGGCCACGATCTCGTTGGTCCGGCGCGTCCCGGCACCGTCGATGCCGAGGTGGACGACGAGGTCGACCGAGCTCGCCACCGTCGGCACCACGAAGCGGGAGGAAATGTTCTCGCCGGCCAGCAGCGGCAGCGTGCACATCTTGACGAGCGCCTCGCGGGCGGAGTTGGCGTGGATGGTGCACATGCCCGGCAGACCCGAGTTCAGCGCGAGGAGCAGGTCGAGGCACTCCTCCGCGCGGACCTCGCCGACGATCACCCGGGAGGGCCGCATCCGCAGCGCCTCCTTGACCAGCTCGCGCAGCCGCACCTCGCCCGTGCCCTCCAGCCCCGCCTGCCGGGTCTGCATGGCCACCCAGTCGGTGTGGGGGAAGCGCAGCTCGAAGACCTCCTCCGCCGAGATCACCCGCTCGCCGCCGGGGATGGAGGCGGCGAGGCAGTTGAGCATCGTGGTCTTGCCGGCCTGCGTGCCGCCCGCGACGAGCACGTTGAGGCCCGCGCGGATCGAGGCCTCGAGGAAGCGCGCGGCCTGCGGGGTGAGGCTGCCGAGCTCGACCAGGTCACCCAGACGCGCCGCGCGCAGCACGAACTTGCGGATGTTGACCGCCGAGAAGCCGCGGCTGATGCCCTCGAGGACCACGTGGAGCCGGTGTCCCTCGGGCAGCATCGCGTCGACGAACGGACGGCTGACGTCGATCCGCCGGCCCGAGGACTTCAGCATCCGCTCAACGAGCTCGGTGACCTGCGCGCGCGACAGCATCAGGTTGGTCAGCTCGTGGCGACCGTTGCGGGCCACGAAGACCCGGCTGGGGTCGTTGATCCAGACCTCCTCGACCTCGGGGTCGTCGAGGTACACCTGCAGCGCCCCGAACCCCGCGACGCGGGCGACGAGGTCGGCCACCACCGCGGTGGGGTCGGCGAGGGGCACGACCTGCCCGGTCAGCGAGAGCTCGTCGTGGGCGCGCACGACCCCCTCGGCCAACCGGCGTACGACGCGACCGTCGACCTGCGGGTCGATGCCCTCGCGCCGCACCGCCTCGCGCAGCTGGGCGTCGAGACGCTCGAGCAGCACCGGGTCCACCGCGGGCGGTGGCGGAGACGCGAACCGCTCGGCGCGAACCGCGCGGTGGACGCCGTCGAGGCCGGTGATCGGCGTGCTGGTCATCGAGCAATCCCCCTCGAGCGAGACCGGTACGACGCACAGTCAACGCGCAAGGAGGCCATCGGGATACGGGGAAATCCCCCGCCTGTGGACAACTGTGGGCACGCGCGTCCCAGGTGTTCGCACGCACCACACGAGCCACTATGTGGCTCCGGCAGGTTCCCGCCGCGGACGTCTCCGCACGTCCCGCTTGGCGACAGCCCGGTCGGAGACGCGGTCACCGCCGACGCCAGCCGGAGGCGCCGAGGTCGCGCTCGCCGCCCTGGGCCCCGCGCCGATGGTCGAGCACGCGGGGACACGGCGATCGTCACCGGGCGCCTCGGCCAGAACCCCGCCGGTTCCCCCGTCCACGTCACCCCCGTGTCGCGCCCCGCGCGTGCATACTGCCCGCATGGGGAGACTGCTGAACGTCGCACTCGTGGGGGCGATCGTGACCGTGGCGTCGCTGGCGGGGCTGGCGGCTCCCGCCTCCGCCGACACCCCCCGGTGCGTCACCAGGAACGAGTTCCGGCAGATCGAGACAGGGATGAAGAAGGAGCGGGTACACCGCATCTTCGACATCTCGGGCCAGTCCGCGGGCGGCTTCGCTGGCGGGTACACCCGCTGGTACGCCTCGTGCCGCGCAGTGCACAGCGGGGGCGGGGACAGCGGGGCCGGCGTCTCCTACGACGGCAGGACCCATCGGGTCGTGGAGAAGCGGTGGACCTGAGGCCGGCGGACCAGTAGCCCGCCGGGAGGGCGCGCCCGGCGGCTACTGGGCGGCGGCTGCGGCCGCCGCCTGGGCCTTCTGGCTGAGCCGGAACAGCTGCACGACCGCCACGACCTGGGCCAGCGTCAGCGGGTTCCGGTGACCCTGCACCTCCCAGGCGTGGGGGCGGAAGGTGAAGAACCCGGTCGTCGTCGCGGACGACAGCACGACCTCCTCGCGCTCGTCCTCCAGGCGCCACTGGCGGCCCGAGAAGCTGCCGTGCAGCGTCATCGCTCGCCCGCCCAGGTCGACGTGGGTGCGGGACCCGCCCCAGCCGCTCCGGCGCAGCGACACCAGCGGAGCCCCCGCGGGGTCGACCGCGTCCCACCAGGTCGAGAAGATCCCGCGGCTGCGGCCCGAGCACAGCGGTGCGCCGTCCGGCGTGGTCGCCGTGAACGACCGGCCGCTCCAGACCCCGACCTGGATCCGCGCCACCACGCCGTCGGGGCTATGCACGAGGAAGTCACCGTCCTCGCGGTGGTCGTCGAAGGCCAGCAGCTCGGGTGTGCTCATGACAGGGGTCTACCCCTTCCGGGCAGGCCCAAGCCTCAGGCGACGTCGAGGTGGATGGGGGTGTCCCAGCGGAGGTCGATGTGGTGGCTGGTCGGGGGTGGCATGGGGTTGAGGGGGGTGGGGAGGTCGGGGGCGCGGCTGGTGTGGGTGTGTCCGGTGGGGGTGGTGGTCTGGACGGTGTGGGGCTCCAGTGGCGAGTCCTGCCGGGCGTGGTGGCGCCAGCCCCAGGCTTCCTTGGTGTGGTTGCAGGCCGCGCAGAGACCTTGGGTGTTCGAGGCGGTGGTGGGTCCGCCGGCGGCGGCGGGGGTGATGTGGTCGATGTGGCGGATGGGGGCGTCGCAGTAGGGGGTGCGGCAGCGGGCGGCGTCGCGTAGGGCGATGTAGGTGCGCAGGGCGCCGGTGACGGTGCGGGCGGTGGAGTCCATGGCGACCAGGGCCCCGGCGTGGGTGTAGAGGCGGCGGATGGTGGTGCGGACCTCGGGTGAGGCGTGGACCATCCGGCGGGCCACCGGGGCGGGGAGGGGGCCCAGCCCGGGGACGTGGGCCGGGGAGTCGTCGTCGCCGAGGAGGACCTCGGCGGGCACGACGAGCTGGACCGCGACCGGGGTCGCGTCCGCGGCGACCTGCCCGGTGAGGCGGGCCACGAAGAGGTCGGCGATGACCTGCTCCCGGGTCCGGGTGTCCCGCTCCACCATCCCGTGACCGTTCACGTGACCCGGGTTGTTCCTGCTGCGGGCGGTGCGGGCGGTGCGGGCGGTGCGGGCGGCGATCTCGGCGTCGGCGCCGGCGCGCAGCGAGGTCATGACGGTGTGGGCCTCGAGGTCGCCGAGGAACGCGGAGAGGGTGGTCATGTCGTCGGGGGCGACGCGGCTGGTGATCCGGCGCCGGGTGCGGGCGCGGGCGCGGCGGGCCCCGCACCCGTCGGGGTCCAGGCGCAGCGCGAGGCGACGGGCGGCGTCGCGGCACTCCGCGGTGCCCATCGCGGTCACCCCGGGGGCGCCGCTGAGTCCGTCGCTGAGGGTGGGTGGGAGGTCGGCGTCGGGGCCGGCGAGGCGGGTGTCGGCCTCGCGGCGCTGGGCGGGTGGCAGGTCGCGCAGCTGGGTGGCGATGACGTGGGCGCGGTGCTCGGAGAGCTGACCGTCCTCGACCAGGCGCCGCAGGTGGGGCAGGTCGGTGGCCAGGAGTCGGGCGAGGGTGAGGAGCTCGCGGCCGCGGTGGGGTGACTCGCGGCGGGCGAGGGCGATCTGCGCGGCGACCGACCGGGTCGCGGCGCGGGACCCGTGGGGGTCGTGGGGATCGTGGGGGTCGCGCGAGTGGTCCTCGACTCCGGCGGCGCGGCGTGCGGCGTGGGCCTCCTCGGCGCGGTCGAGGAGCTCGGCGCTGAGGCGGGCCTGGGTGGCTGCGGCGGCGGCCTTGAGTCGTTCGAGGTCGCGGATCCGGTCGATCGCGCCGGCGTCGGTGTCGGTGGCGTCGGCGATGGCGAGCACGGCGATGAGGGAGTCCACGGTGGGCTCCTCGACACCGGCCAACAACTCGAACACGTGTTCGATCATAGGCGCGGTCGCCGACACCCGCAACGCTCGATCCACACCCGGCAGGGCCGCCGCACCGAGACCGAGGCTGGGACGATGCCCGCGTGCCCTGGTCCACGATCGTCGGCGTCGCCGTCGGCCTGCTGCTCACCTGGGCTGTCGCCGTCGCGGCGCTGTGGCGCCTGCGGCCGGGCGAGCTGCAGCTGCGCGAGGCCCTGCGCCTGCTGCCCGACCTGGCAGGGCTGCTGGCCCGGCTCGCCCGGGACCGCACGGCGCCCCGCGGCGTCCGTGCGAGGCTGTGGCTGCTGCTGGCCTACCTCGCGATGCCAATCGACCTCGTGCCCGACGTCATCCCGGTGCTGGGGTGGGCCGACGACGCGATCATCGTCGTGCTCACCCTCCGCTCCGTCGTACGACGGGCCGGCCCGGAGGCCCTCCGGCGGCACTGGCGCGGCTCGTCCGCCGGCCTGGAGGCCGTGCTGGCCCTCGCCACCGGACCCCGTCGCCCGTGACGACTGCCTAACAGCATTAGGCAATGCACTACGCCATGTAGTTCACTGGGTCCATGGCCCCCCGCGCACCGCTGACCGCCGCGAGGCTCGCCCGCGCGGGCGCCGAGCTCGCCGACGAGGTCGGCTTCGACGCGGTCACGCCCGCGGCCCTCGCCCGGCGGGTGGGAGTCCGACCGCCCAGCCTCTACGCCCACGTCCGCGACGCCGACGACCTCCGCGCCCGTGTCGCGGGCCTGGCGCTGGCCGAGCTGGCCGACGCCGTCGCCGAGCGGCTCGCCGGGGTGTCGGGTCGCGACGCGCTCGCCGCGGTCGCCGACGCCCACCGCGACTACGCCCGCGCGCACCCCGGCCGCTGGCAGGCGACACGCCACCGCGTGGACCACGCCACCGCGCTGGCCGGCGCGGGGCCGCGCCTGGCGGGGCTGATGCGGGCCGTGCTGCGCGGCTACGGCCTCGCCGAGCCCGACACCACCCACGCGGTGCGCCTGCTCGGCGCCACCGTCGCGGGCTTCGTCGACCTCGAGGCCGCGGGCGGGTTCGCCCACTCCGGGCCCGACCTCCCCGACGCCGACGCGTCCTGGACCTGGACCCTCGACGCCCTCCACGGCGCCCTGACCCGCCCCCTCCCCGAGACCGGAGACACCCCGTGACCCCCGATGCACCCCTCGCCGACGTCCCCCTCGACCCCGCCCTGCTGCGCGGCGCCCTCGAGGTCGAGCGCACCGACCGCGGACTGCTCCCCCTGCGCCTGCCGCGGTGGGTCACCGACCAGGTCGGCGACCCCCAGCTGACCCTGAGCGCCTCGCAGCCCTCCGGCGTCCGGCTCGCGCTGCGGACCGCGGCGACGACGCTCGAGCTCGACGTCGTCCCCACCAAGCGGTCGTACGTCGGCGCGCCGCCCCGACCCGACGGCGTCCACGAGCTCGTCGTCGACGGGCGGCTCGTCGCGCACGCCTCGGTCGCCGGCGGCGACACCGTGCGCATCGACATGACCACCGGCACCCACACCCACGAGCGCGGCCCTGCGGGCACCCTGCGGTTCGCCGACCTGCCGCCCGGCGAGAAGGACGTGGAGCTCTGGCTCCCCCACGACGAGACCACCGTGCTCGTCGCGCTGCGCGCCGACGCGCCCGTGGCCGCGGCGGCGACCGGTGGCCGGCGCACCTGGCTGCACCACGGCAGCTCGATCAGCCAGGGCTCGAACGCGACGACCCCGACCGGCACCTGGCCGGCCGTCGCCGCCCGCGCCGCCGGCGTCGAGCTGGTCAACGTCGGCCTCGGCGGGGGCGCGATGGCCGACCCGGCCACGGCCCGCGCGCTGCGTGAGGCCGCGCGCCCCCTCGGTCCGGACGACCTCGTGACCGTCGCCCTCGGGATCAACGTCGTCAACGCCGACCTGATGCGGCGCCGCGCCTTCGCGCCCGCCGTCCACGGCTTCCTCGACACGATCCGCGAGGGCCACCCCACGGTGCCCCTGGTGGTCGTGACCCCGCTGCTGTGCCCGCTGCACGAGGACACGCCCGGACCGCTGGGGCCCGACCTCGACGCCATGGCGACCGGCCGGGTGGCCTGGCTGGCCACCGGCGACCCCGCCGACGTCGCCCACGGCGCGCTGACCCTGCGCACGGTCCGCGAGGAGCTCGCGCGCGTGGTGGACCAGCGCCGGGCCCACGACCCGCACCTGCGTCTCGTCGACGGCCTGGCGCTGTACGGCGAGGCCGACGCCGTACGTCGCCCGCTGCCCGACGGCCTGCACCCCGACGCCGCGACCCACGCCGAGGTCGGCGGACGGTTCGCCCGCCTGGTGCTGGCTACACCCGGCTCGTGAACCAGTCCTCGAGCGTCGTCAGCAGCACCTCGGCGCGCTCGGCGACGCGGTGGCCGCCGGGGCCCTCGGCGAGCACCAGCTCGCGGCTGGTGACCGCGAGCAGGTAGAGCGCCCCGAGCACCGAGGCACCCGGGCCGTGCTGGCGCCGCAGCGCCTCGGCCAGCCCGGCGCGCACCGCCGACGGGGTGAAGCCGTCGCGGTCGGTCGCCGCCGAGACCAGGAAGTGACAGGGGTCCAGGCCCATCGGGACGCCGGTCTCGAAACGGGTCCAGCCCCACACCTGCACCTGCGGACCACGGCGCGCCATGTGGTGAGCGGTCCAGTCGCCGTGCCACGCGCCCACGGGCCACGTCGTCCGGCGGGCGTCGTGGAGCAGTCGGTCGACGACCGCGCCGAAGCGCTGGCGGGCGGTGCGGCTGCGGAGCATGTCGACGAGGTCCTGCTGGCGGCGCATCCACCCCATCTCCTCGAGCCGTACGGCGGGCTCCGCCCACGCCGTGCTCAGCTCGCCCATCGCCTCGACCGGGGGCTCGGCGCGACGACGCGCGCCGCCCTGCCACAGCGGGGCCCGCAGGGTGGAGGTCACGAGGACGTCGATGTCGTCCCAGGACGTGCGGGACAGCACGCGGGGCACCTCGAGGTGGGTCCACTCCCGGGGGCCGACCTGGGCGAGGGCGGCGACCTCGGCGTCGAGGTCGGAGCGCGAGGCGGGGCTGACGCCGAGGTCGGCGCGGGCCACGCGCCGGTCGCGGGCGTCGAGCACGGACAGGACCGGGCGACGGCTGGTGCGCGCCTCCTCGATCCGCATCGTGTAGGTGACGCGCTGACCGAGCACCTCGGAGAGGTGGTCGGCCAGACCGTCGGTGCCGCCGACGACCGCGACCCTCTCGCGCAGCAGCTGGCCCGCGGTGAGCGAGGTCCAGGCGCGGGTGCCCAGCAGGCCCATGGCGTCTCCCGGGGTGGTGGTGGCGTCGACCGCGCGGTGCGCCTCGGCGAGTGCCCGCGGACGGGTGGTGGACAGCGCCGTCGGACCCCGGCGCCCCGGGACCAGCACGCGGTGGGCCGTGCGCGGCGCGGCCGACCCGGCGCCGACGGTGACCAGCCGCGAGCCCGGCACCAGGCGGACCAGCGTCTCGAGCAGCTCCTCGACGTCGGTGTCGTGCACCGTCGACGAGTCCGCGGCGGGGGTGGGCACCCTCGCCGCCCCCGAGAGATGGACGGTAGTCACCTGCTCACGGTAGGTGCTGGACGGCCCCCCGCCAAGCCGAGTGTGAACAGTGTTCGCGCACGTGACGGATGGGGTCGCCGGGAGCCCTCAGTCGTCGTCGGCGTCCACCCGCGGGCTGCGCTCGGCGACCAGGTCGACGAGGTCCGCGATGGAGTCGACGACCTTCGTCGGGCGGTACGGGAAGGTCTCGACCTGGTGGGGCCGGGTGGAGCCGGTGAGCACCAGGATCGTGCGCAGCCCGGCCTCGAGCCCGCTCTTGACGTCGGTGTCCATGCGGTCGCCGATCATCACCGTGGTCTCGGAGTGCGCCTCGAGCCGGTTCAGCGCCGAGCGCATCATCAGCGGGTTCGGCTTGCCCACGTAGTACGGCGTGGAGCCGGTCGCCGCGGTGATCAGCGCCGCCACCGACCCGGTGGCGGGCAGCGTGCCCTGCACGCTCGGGCCGCTGACGTCGGGGTTGGTCGCGATGAAGCGGGCGCCGGCCTCGACGAGCCGGATCGCCCGCGTGATCGCCTCGAAGGAGTAGGTGCGGGTCTCCCCGAGCACGACGTAGTCCGGCTCCCGCTCGGTGATGACGTAGCCGATCTCGTGCAGCGCCGTGGTCAGCCCCGCCTCGCCCACCACGAAGGCCGTGCCCCGCGGGCGCTGGTCGGCGAGGAACTGGGCCGTGGCGAGCGCCGAGGTCCAGATCGACTCCTCCGGCACGTCGATGCCGGAGGCCAGCAGCCGCGCGCGCAGGTCCCGCGGGGTGTAGATGGAGTTGTTGGTCAGCACCATGAAGCGCCGGCCCGAGTCCTTCAGCGCCTGCAGGAACTCCGGCGCGCCGGCGATGGGCGCCTCCTCGTGGACGAGCACGCCGTCCATGTCGGTCAGCCAGGTCTCGATCGGTCGCGGGTCGCTCACCCGACCATCATGGCGCCCCGGCGACGCCGCGCGCTCCCCGCTCAGCCGCGGCGCACCTCGCGCCGGCCGATCGGCGTCTCGTAGTCGATCGGGTTCACGCCACCGGTCAGGCGCGCGTCGTCGTAGGAGTTCACCGAGGTCTGCGGGATCGGGTTGCGGACCAGCGCACCGAAGCGGATCGTCCGGGGGTTGGCCAGGCACGGGCGCGGCACCGCGACGACGAGCTCGTCGGCCTCGGGCAGCAGGCTGCCGCGCAGCCCGTCGCACACCCGCGCCGCCTCCTCGCCGTCGGCGACGTCCTTCGTCAGGGTGACGACCTTGCGGACGTCGGTGCCCGGCGCCATGCGGGCGCTGAACGTCGCCCCGCTCGGCGTGCGCAGCCGCACCGTCACCTGCGGCACGACCGAGGCCTCGACGTCGACCATGCGCAGCCGGGTCACCACGACGCTGCGCCGGTGGTCCAGCACGGTGCGCCGGATGTCGGTGTTCTCCTCGTTGAAGTCGTCCGCGGGGACCCCGGCCCGGAACCGTCCGTTGACGACGTCGCCCACGGGGTCGTCGACGCCGACCGACTCGGCGTGGGCCGGCACCGAGGTGACGGCCAGGACGGCGGCGCCGGCGGCGCAGACGGCCGCGGCGCGGGACAGGATCAGGGGCAGGACGGGCACGGGGGACCTCCGGGTCGGGTGAGCCGAGACTGGCGCACCCCGCCCGGATCACCAACCCGGACGCCCGGCGGGCTAGACCACCGCGAACAGGTCCCCGAGGTCCGCGACGCGCTCGAGCACCTCGTCGGGGCGCAGCTGCTCCAGCGCGAGCGGGTCCTCGGCCCCGGCGGCGACCTCGTCCCAGGTGAGCGGCGCGGCGACGGTCGGCACCTCGCGCCCGCGCAGCGAGTACGGCGAGACCGTGGTCTTGGAGCCGGAGTTCTGCGACCAGTCGAAGAAGACCTTCCCCGAGCGCCGCGCCTTCGTCATGGTCGCCGTCACGAGCCGCGGGTGCTGCGCCGCCAGGGTCTCGGCGACCTCCTTGGCCAGCGCGGTCGCCGCGTCCGGGTCGCGGCGGCGCGGCAGGGCGGCGTACAGGTGGAGGCCCTTGGACCCGCTGAGCACGGGCCGGGTCGCCAGCCCGCGCTCGGCCAACGCGTCGCGCGCCAGCAGGGCGACCTGCGCGCACTCGTGGAGCCCGGCGGGCTCGCCGGGGTCGAGGTCGACGACGATCCGGTCGGCGCCGCGGACGCGGCCCGCCCGGGTCACGGTCCACTGGTGCACGTGCAGCTCGAGGGCGGCCAGGTTGGCCAGCCAGGTCAGCGTCGCGAGGTCGTCGACGACGGGGAAGACCAGCGTGCCGTCCGCGCGCTCGGCGGTGCGGGAGCCGGTGGTCGGCACCTCGGCGGTGCGCACCCAGGAGGGGACGCCGCGCGGCACGTTCTTCTCGAAGAAGCTGCCGTCCGCGACGCCGTGGGGCCAGCGGATGCGGGTGACCGCCCGGTCGGCCAGGTGCGGCAGCAGCACCGGCGCGATCCGGGCGTAGTAGTCGAGGACCTCGCCCTTGGTGAAGCCGGTGCGCGGGTAGAGGACCTTGTCGAGGTTGCTGATCGTCAGCGTTCGGCCCTCGACCTGCACGCGGGTCTCAGCCACGACCGCCTCCCCGCCCGGGGTCCCGCCCGACGAGCAGGTCCTCGGGCGCGACGTCGTCGCGCACCCCCTGGAACGAGGGCTGGCGCAGCCGGTCGTAGCCGGCGCCGTGGGTGTCGACGTCGACCACGACCACGGGCTCGACCCACCGCGTGCCGGTCGCGTCGACCCGCGGCACGGCGTCGGCGAACGGGCTCCGGCCCGCCGCCAGCGGCTCCAGCAGCGCCTGCAGCCGGCGGGCGGTGGCCCCGGACAGCCCGCTGCCGACGCGCCCGCGGTAGGCCAGTCCGTCGGCGGTCGGCTCCCCCACCAGCACCGCCGCGAGCCGGTCGTCGGTGCCGACCTGGGGGCGCCACCCCCCGACGACGTAGGTGCCGCGGTGGCGGTGGGCGAGCTTGAGCCAGTCGGGGCTGCGCACCCCGGGCCGGTACGGCGAGGCGCGGCGCTTGCTGACGACCCCCTCGAGGCCCTGCGCACGGGTGGCCTCGAGCAGCATCGCGCCGTCGTCGTACGCCTCGGGGACGGCCCACGCGCTGCCGGTCAGGTCGAGCCCCGCGAGCCGCTCCCGGCGCTCGACGAGCGGGGCCGCGGTCAGGTCCTCGCCGTCGAGGCCGAGCAGGTCGAACGCCATCAGGGTCACCGGCACCGACCGCACCAGCCGCGCCACCTCGGCCGCCCGCCGCACGTGCATCCGGTGCTGCAGGACCCGGAAGTCGGGCACCCCCGCCTCGTTGAGGGCGATCACCTCGCCGTCGAGCACCAGGTCGCGGTCCCCGAGCGGGCTGGTGGCCAGCTCGGGCCACGCGGCCGTGGTGACGTTGCCGTTGCGGCTCGTCGTGCGGACCGCGCCGCCGGAGACCTCGAGGATCACCCGGACCCCGTCCCACTTGACCTCGTGGAGCCACTCCGCGCCGCTCGGCACGGTCTTCGTGGGGCTCGCGAGCATCGGGGACACGGTGCGGGCGGAGGGGCCGGGCATGCTCCCCGCTACCCCGCCTGCTCCGCGCGCATCCGCGCCAGCCGGGAGGCGATCTCCGCGACGACCGCGACCGCGAGCGACCGGGCCGACTCACCGGGCACCTCCGGCACCACGTGGGCCACCGTGCCGTCGGCGAGCAGGTCGACGGCCCGCACCTGCTGGGCCTCCGCCATCTGCGGCGCGTACGACGTGTCGCCGCCGTGGACGATCGCGCTCGCGCCCTCCGGGGGCAGCGGCGAGAGCCAGGCCCGCTCGGTGGCGATGGACTCGGTCGCCGGCAGCAGCGCCAGCGCGCCGCCGCCGCAGCCCTGGCCGAGCACCACCGACAGCGTCGGGGTCCGCATCGTCGCCAGGGTCGCGATGCACCGGGCGATCTCGCCGGCGATCGCGCCCTCCTCGGCGCGCGCGGAGAGCTCGGCGCCGGGGGTGTCGATGACGGTGACCAGCGGCAGCCCGAGCTCCTCGGCCAGCCGCATCGCGCGGCGGGCCTCGCGCAGCGCCGCGGGACCCATCGGCGAGGCCCGGGTCTGCCGGGTCCGGTCCTGGCCCACGACGACGCACGGCTGCCCGTCGAGGCGGGTCAGGGCGACCACGACGGTCGCGTCGCGCTCCCCCTCGTAGGTGCCGCGCAGCCGCACCGTGCCGGCGCCGCCGTGGCGCAGCAGGTCGCGGACCCCGGCGCGGTCGTGGGCGCGGGTGGCCTCGATCGACTCCCACGCGCTCGCGCCGGGCGCCACCTCGCCGGTGCGGACCGGCAGCTCGGGGGCCACGGGCGGGTCGACGAGGGTGGACAGCGCCCGGTCGACGAGCACCGGCAGCTGCTCGGCGGGGACCACGGCGTCGATCACCCCGCGCGCCGCGAGGTTCTCGGCGGTCTGCACGTCGGTCGGGAACGGCTCGCCGTTCAGCGCCTCGTAGACCTTCGGGCCGAGGAAGCCGACCAGTGCGCCGGGCTCGGCGACCGTCACGTGGGCCAGCGATCCCCAGGACGCGAAGACCCCGCCGAGCGTGGGCCCGCGCAGGTAGACGAGGTAGGGCAGGCCCGCCGCGCGGTGCTCCATCACCGCGCGGGAGATGTCGACCATCCGCACGAAGGCGGGCGTGCCCTCCTGCATGCGGGTGCCCCCGGAGGACGTGGTGGCGAGGACCGGGAGCCCCTCGGCGGTGGCACGTCGGACGGCGGAGACGATGCGCTCGGCCGCGGCGGTGCCGATCGAGCCCGCGAGGAAGCGGAACTCGTTGGCCACCACCGCCACCGGCCGGCCGTGCATGAGCCCCTGGCCGGTGACCACGGACTCGTCGGTGCCGGCCTTCTGCGCGGCGGCCCGCAGCGTCGCCCGGTAGTCCTCCGGGTGGTGCGAGACGTCGATCTCGCGGTCCCACGACACGAAGGACCCCTCGTCCAGCACGAGGTCCAGCAGGTCGTGGACCCCCCAGCGGCGCGCGCTCACGCGTCGGGCTCCCGCAGCGACCGTCGGATCGCCTCACCGTGCTCGTCGAGCGCGGGCGGCGGGGTGAAGTCGCGCGGGGTGACCTCGGTGCCGTCGCCGTCGAAGAAGCGCAGCGGCGGGCCGGGCAGGGTGACGGTCCCGAGCACCGGGTGCTCGACGTCGACGAGCAGGCCCTGGCTGGCGACCTGGTCCCAGGTGTAGACGTCGTCCATCGTGCGGACCTTGCCCGCGGGGATCCCGGCCTCGGCGAGGCGGGCGAGCAGCGGCTCGGCGTCGTGGTCGGCGAACGCGTCCTCGACCACCCCGATCACCCGCTCCCGGTTGCCGACGCGCTCGACGTTGGTCGCGAGGCCCTCGGCGGCCGGGTCGAGGTCGAACGCCGCGCAGAGCCGGCGCCACAGGCCCTCGCTGCCCACGGCGATCTGCACGATGCCGTCGCGGCAGTGGAAGAGCCCGTACGGCGAGATGGACGGGTGGTGGTTGCCCGCGGCCTTCGCGACCTCGCCGGCGACGGTCCAGCGGGTGCCCTGGTAGGCGTGCACCCCGATGCTCGCGGCGAGCAGCGAGGTCCGCACGACCCGCCCGACGCCGGTGCTGGCCCGCTCGTGCAGCGCGGCCAGAACGCCGTACGCGCCGTACATGCCGGCGAGCAGGTCGGCGATCGGGACGCCGAACTTCTGCGGGTGCTCGGGGTCGGGTCCGGTCAGCGACATCAGGCCGGACTCCCCCTGCGCGATCTGGTCGTAGCCGGCGCGCCCGCCCTCGGGGCCGTCGTGGCCGAAGCCGGTGATCGACAGCACGACGAGGCGGGGGTTGCGGGCGCACAGGTCCGCGACACCGAGGCCGAGCCGCTCGAGCACACCGGTGCGGAAGTTCTCCACCAGCACGTCGGCGCCGTCGACGAGGCCGAGGAGGACCTCGCGGTCCGCGTCGTCCTTGAGGTCGAGGGCGATGGACTCCTTGTTGCGGTTGGCGGAGAGGAAGTACGTCGCGACGTGGGCCTCGTCGCCGACGAACGGCGGGCCCCAGCCGCGGGAGTCGTCACCGGTGCCGGGGGTCTCGACCTTGACGACGCGCGCGCCGAGGTCGCCGAGCATCTGGGTGGCGTGGGGACCCGCGAGAGCGCGGGAGAGGTCGACGACGACGACGTCGGACAGGGGGCCGTTGCGGGGACCGGTCATGTCGGGGCTCACCATCCCGGCAGCACGAGGGCTGCCCACACGAGGAGTGGTCCGGCGAGGACCACGATGACGGAATAGATCAGGATCTGACGGTAGTAGGCCTGCTCGCCGACGTTGTCGGGTCGGTTCGCGAGCATCAGGGCGCCGTTGGTGGAGAACGGGCTCACGTCGACGATGGTCGAGCTGACCGCGAGCGCGGCCACGAACAGGCCGGCCGAGACGCCGCCCTCGGCGATCAGCGGCAGCGCGATCGGGATGATCACGGGCAGCAGCGCGGTGGAAGAGGCGAACGCCGACACGACGCCGCCGACGTAGCAGAGCACGAGCGCGCCGAGCGCCGCGACGCCGAGGCTCGCGGCCCAGCGGCCCACGAACTCGTCGGAGCCGGCCTCGGTCAGCACGAACGCGTAGGTCGAGACGCCCGCGACGAGCAGCACCGTGGGCCAGGCGATCTGCTTGATGGCGTCCTTGTGGCGCTCGGGCGCGAGCATCGCCAGCACGACCGCGGCGGTGATGGCGGTGAAGCCGATGCTGCGGTCGAAGGCCAGGGCGATGGTGGCGACGGCCACGAAGGCGACCAGCGTCAGCACCTGGTCGGTCCGGGCCCGGGTCGTGGTGGCCAGGCCGCCCGAGGAGGCACCCTCGCCGCCGTCGGGGGACTCGCCGCTCTCGTCCACCCGCATCCCCATCAGCCGGCGACCGCCGAGCAGGACGAAGAGGATCCCGGCCATCACGAGGTTGACCACGAGGCTCGAGAAGAAGATGACCAGCTCGCTGTTGGGCAGCCCGGCGTCGGCCATGACGCCGTTGGTGATCGACCCGTAGATGCTGATCGGGCTGAAGCCGCCGCCCTGGGCGCCGTGGACGACGAACATGCCCATCATGAGCGGGTTGATGTTGTAGCGGCCCGCGAAGCCGAGCGCGATGGGCCCGATGATCGCGCAGGCGGCGGGGCTCACCGCGCCCACGCCGGTCAGGACCGCGGTCACCGCGAACATCACCCACGGGATCAGGGCGACCCGCCCGCCGACGGCCTTGACGAAGGTCGCGACGATGAGGTCGACCGTGCCGTTGTTGCGCGCGATCGCGAACAGGTAGGTCACGCCGACGATCGTGAGCACCAGGTCGCCCGACAGGCCGCCGATGATCTCGGACTCGTCCATGTCGAGGGCGTACATGCCGACGACCCACGCCGCGACGAAGCCCAGCGCCCCCATGTTGATCGGCAGCACGGTGCCGATCACGAACAGGGCGACCAAGGCGATGATCGCCACCCACTCCGGTCCCATCCGGTCCCTCTTTCCTCCGGCGCCCGGACCGTCGTCCTGCGTGACGACGATCACTCGGTGGCGCAGTGGCCTAGCCAATAGGTCAATCGTCCTGTCGTCAATAGGGTGGCCCCCGTGACCGGACCGGAGCCTGGCGCCGCCCTCCCCCGCCGTCTGCGCCGCAGCCGGCTCTACGAGCAGGTCGCCGAGCAGATCACCGACTGGGTGACCGCGAGCCGGATGGGCCCGGGCGACCGCCTGCCGCCCGAGCGCGAGCTCGCCGAGCGGCTCGGCGTCAGCCGCGCCACGCTCAGCCAGGCGCTGGTCGCGCTCGAGGTCGTCGGGGTCGTGGAGGTGCGCCACGGCGACGGCACCGTCGTCGCCCGCGCGCCGGGCGGCCGGGTCACCGAGTCCGTCCGCGCCCACGCCGACCGCCTGCCCGACGTGCTGGACGCCCGGGACGCGCTCGAGACCAAGACCGCCGCCCTGGCCGCGGCCCGTCGTACGGACGAGGACCTGGCGGAGATCGACGCCGCCCTGGCCGACATGGCGGCCGACGTCGCCGACGGCGGGCGGGGCGTGGCCGCCGACGAGCGCTTCCACGCCGCCGTGACCGCCGCCGCGCACTCGCCGCTGCTGGCCCGCTTCATGACCGAGATCGCCGGGCTGGTCGCCGAGACGCGCCTGGAGTCGCTCGGCCAGCCCGGGCGCCCGGCGATGAGCCTGCAGGGGCACCGCGCCGTCGCCGAGGCGATCCGCGCCGGCGACGCCGCCGCGGCGGCCTCCGCCATGCACGCCCACGTCGCCAAGGTCGGCGACGTCGCCCTGCTGCGCCACCCGGACGAGCCGGCGTGAGCCCCGGGGAGGCCCTGGCCGTCGTGGCGGCCGGGCTCGGGGCCGGCGTGCTCACCGCGACCGTCGGCGTGGCGTCGCTGCTGAGCTTCCCGGTGCTGCTCGCCGTGGGGCTGCCGCCCGTCGTGGCCAACGCCTCCAACACCGTCGGGCTGACCCCCGGCGCTCTGTCCGGCTCCTGGGGCTACCGCGCCGAGCTGCGGGAGCACCCGCGGGTCACCCTCGTGGTGACCCTGACGTGCGGGGTCGGCTCGATCGCGGGCGCCCTGCTGCTGCTGGTGCTCCCGCCCGGCGTGTTCGAGGCGGTCGTGCCGTGGCTGATCCTGTTCACCTGCCTGCTCGTCGGCGCCCAGCCCCGCATCTCCGCCTGGGTGCGGCGTCGGGCCGAGGCCCGCGGGGAGGTCCCGGCCGAGCGCCTCCTGCCGGGCCCGTTCACCACGGCGGGCACGGCCCTGACCGGCGTGTACGGCGGCTACTTCGGCGCCGGCTCGGGGGTGATGGCGCTCGCGGTGCTGGCGCTCGGGCTCGACATCGAGCTGCGGGTCCTCAACGCCCTCAAGACCCTCGCGATCCTGGCCGCGAACGTCGTGGCCTCGGTGATCTTCGTGGTCCTGGCCGACCTCGACTGGGCGGTCATCGGGCTGCTGGCGGTCGGCTCGGTCGTGGGCGGCCACGTCGGCGCCCGCATCGGCCGGCGGCTGCCGGCGCCGCTGCTGCGCACGCTGGTCGTCCTCGTCGGGGTCACCGCGGCCGTCGTGCTCGTGGTGGGCTGACCGGAGGTCCGCTCCCCGCCATACTGGCGGCAGGCACCGGTGGTGCCGCTACACGCAGCGGGAGGGACGACCATGCGGGCGATCTGGAAGGGCGCGGTGTCCTTCGGGCTGGTCAGCGTGCCCGTGAAGCTGTACTCCGCGACGGAGTCGCACGACGTCTCCTTCCGGCAGGTCCACGCCAAGGACGGCGGGCGGGTGAAGTACCAGCGGGTCTGCTCGCTCGACGGCGAGGAGGTGGCCTACGCCGACATCGCGAAGGGCTACGAGACCGAGGACGGCGAGATGGTCGTCCTGACCGACGAGGACCTCGCCGACCTGCCGGTCACCTCGAGCCGCGAGATCGCGGTGGAGAAGTTCGTCCCGAGCGACCAGATCGACCCGATGCTGCTCGACAAGCCCTACTACCTGGAGCCGGAGAAGTCCGGCGCGAAGCCCTACGCGCTGCTGCGCCAGGCGCTGCTCGACGCCGACCGGATGGCGGTGGTGACCGTCGCGATCCGTCAGCGCACCACCATCGCGGTGCTGCGCGTCCGCTCCACCGAGGCCGGCGACGTCATCGTCATGCAGACGATGCTGTGGCCCGACGAGATCCGCACCCCGGACTTCTCGATCGAGGCCGGCGACGTCAAGCCCAACGAGGTCAAGATGGCCACCATGCTGGTGGAGACCCTGGCCGGCGACTTCGACGCCGCCGACTTCACCGACGACTACGCCGAGGCCGTGCAGGCGGTCGTGAAGGCCAAGATCGAGGGCGGCGAGGTGCAGCGCACCGAGACCTCGACCAAGACCTCGGGCGAGGTCGTCGACCTCCTCGCCGCGCTCCAGCGCTCCGTCGCCGCCGCCAAGTCCGCGCGCGGCGAGAGCACCGACGACCTCGACGAGGTCGAGGACGAGGAGCCCGCCACGGCGACGACGTCGACCCCGAGGACGTCGACCGCCACGACGAAGGCCGCCACGAAGAAGGCCGCCTCGACGAAGACCGGCACGAAGAAGTCGGCCGCCACGAAGAAGACCGCCGCCACGAAGTCGGCCCCGACGAAGTCCTCGACGAAGAAGACCTCGACGAAGAAGACCGCCGCGAGGAAGAAGGCCAGCTGAGCCGCTAGGCCAGCAGCCCCCGCACGAGCCGCAGCCCGACGGAGAGCCGGGCGAGGTCGACGTCGTCGCCCTCGCAGACCTCCTCGAGCGAGGACACCGTGCGGGCCACCAGGTCGGGTGCGGTGTCCTCCCAGGCCGCGACCCGGGCCGCGGCGGTGTCGTGCGACGACGTCGTCGCGAGCACCTCCGCGGTCAGCTGGTGGTGCACGGTGTGGAGGTCGTCGCGCAGCGTGGCCCGGGCCATGGTCTGCCACCGGTCCTCGCGCGGCAGCGCCAGGATCCGCTCGGTGACCAGCGAGAGCCCGAGGCGCTCGCCCAGCACGAAGTGCAGCCGGGTCACCTCGACCGGGTCCACGTCGTCGCGGCCCGCCGTCTCGACCACCCCGAGCAGCACGTACGCCGGGGACAGGGCCGCGACACGACCGGCGAGGTCCTCCGGCACGCCCGCGGCGACGAGGTCCTCACGCCGCGCGCAGAACGCGTCGAGCTCGCGGCCGGTCATCAGCTCCGGGAGCAGCGGCAGGAGCCGCTGGGCCGTGACGCCGAACGACTCCACGACCTCCTCGGCGTCCATCGGCGCGCGGCGGTTGTTGAGCAGCCACCGGGAGGCCCGCTCGACCAGGGTGCGCATCTCGAGCCGCATCCGGGTCTGGACGGCCGCGTCCAGCTGGTTGTCGTACGACGCGAGCTCCTCGCGCAGCGCCAGTGACCCGTAGATCTCCCGTGCGACGAAGTTGGCCATCACCACGTCGGCCGGGCCGGCGCCGGTCTCGCCGGCCAGGCGCGGCCAGAAGGTCATGCCCGCGCCGTTGACCAGGTCGTTGACGACCTGGGTGACCACGATCTCGCGGCGCAGCGGGTGGGCCTGCATCTGGCTGCGGTGGTCCTGGTGCAGCGCCGAGGGGAAGTAGCCGTAGAGGTCGGCGCGCAGGAAGGGGTCGTCGGGCAGGTCGGTGTCGATCAGCCGCCGTGCCAGCACGATCTTGGTCCAGGCCATCAGCACCGCGGCCTCGGGCGTGGTCAGCCCCTCCCCCCGGCCCAGGCGTCGGCGGACCTCGCGGCTGTCGGGCAGGCCCTCGAGCTCGCGGTCGATGTCGCCGTCCCGCTCGAGGCGGCGCATCCAGTCCTCGTGCACGTGCAGGAGGTTGGCGGCGTTGGCGGCGGCGTTGGCCAGCGCGAGGTTCTGCTCGTAGTTGTCGCGCAGCACCAGCGACGCCACGTCGTCGGTCATGGAGGCGAGCAGCGCGGGGCGGTCCTCCGGGTCGAGGTGGCCGTCGGCCATCACGAGGTCGAGCAGGATCTTGATGTTGACCTCGCGGTCGGAGGTCCCGACGCCCGCGGAGTTGTCGATGAAGTCGGTGTCGAGGCGCCCGTGGGAGCCGTCGGGACCGCCCTCGCGGGCGTACTCGATGCGCCCGGCCTGGGTCAGCCCCAGGTTGCCGCCCTCCCCCACGCACCGCACGCGCAGGTCGCGACCGTCGACGCGGATCGCGTCGTTGGCCTTGTCGCCGGCGTCCGCGTGGGTCTCGGTGGACGCCTTGACGTAGGTGCCGATGCCGCCGTTCCACAGCAGGTCGACGGGGGCGAGCAGGATCGCGTGCAGCAGCTCGGCCGGCGTGAGCCGCTCCACCGTGTCGTCGAGTCCGAGACGCGCCCGCACCTGGGCCGAGACCGGCACCGACTTGGCCGAGCGCGGCCACACGCCGCCGCCCTCGGAGATCAGCGAGGTGTCGTAGTCGGCCCAGCTCGAGCGGGGCAGGTCGAACAGCCGCTGCCGCTCGGCGTACGAGGTGGCCGCGTCGGGGTCGGGGTCGAGGAACACGTGGCGGTGGTCGAAGGCCGCGACCAGGCGGATGTGCTCGCTGCAGAGCATCCCGTTGCCGAAGACGTCGCCGGACATGTCGCCGACCCCGACGACGGTCACGTCCTCGCGCTGGCAGTCCACCCCCATCTCGCGGAAGTGGCGGCGCACCGAGACCCACGCGCCGCGGGCGGTGATGCCCATCGCCTTGTGGTCGTAGCCGACCGAGCCGCCGGAGGCGAAGGCGTCCCCGAGCCAGAACCCGCGCTCCAGGGCGAGGCCGTTGGCGATGTCGGAGAAGGTCGCGGTGCCCTTGTCGGCCGCGACCACCAGGTAGGGGTCGTCGCCGTCGTGGCGCACGACGCGCTCCGGCGGGACGACGACGCGCCCGTCCTCGCCGTCGACGAGGTTGTCGGTCACGTCGAGCAGCCCGGAGATGAAGGTGCGGTAGCAGGCCTTGCCCTCCTCCATCCAGGCGTCGCGGTCGGCGCCCGGTCCGAGCAGGTCGGGCAGCTGCTTGGGGTAGAAGCCGCCCTTCGCGCCGACCGGCACGATGACGGTGTTCTTGACCATCTGCGCCTTCACCAGGCCCAGCACCTCGGTGCGGAAGTCGTCGCGCCGGTCCGACCAGCGCAGCCCGCCGCGGGCCACCGACCCGAAGCGCAGGTGGACGCCCTCGACGCGCGGGGAGTACACGAAGATCTCGTACGCCGGCCGGGGCGCGGGCAGGTCCGGCAGCCGCGAGGGGTCGAGCTTGAGCGAGATCGCCGGGCGGGTCGCCCCGTCGGTGTCGCGCTGGAAGAAGCTGGTGCGCAGCGTCCCCATCACGTGCGCGGCGTACGAGCGCAGGATCCGGTCGTGGTCGAGGCTGGCGACGTCGTCGAGGCCGCGCTCGATCCGTCCGCGGATCGTGTCGGTGCGCTCGGCGCGGGCCTCGTCGCTCAGGTCGAGGTCGGGGTCGAAGCGGGTCTCGAAGAGCTGCACCACGAGGCGGGCGAGGTCGACGTTGCCGCACAGGGCGTCCTCGATCGTCGTCAGCGAGAACGGCGTGAGGCCCTGGCGCATGTACTTCGCGTAGGCCCGCAGCACAGTCGCCTGGCGCCAGCCCAGGCCGCCGCCGAGCACGAGGCGGTTGAAGCCGTCGGCCTCGTTGTGGCCGTCCCAGATCGCGCGGAGCGCGTCCTCGAAGAGCCCGGCGGCGCCGTCGGGCTCGTGGCCGGGGTGCCGGAGCCCGAACTCGTAGAGGTGGCACTGCTGCCCGGTCACGTCGAGGCGGTAGGGCCGCTCGTCGACGACCTCGACGCCGAGGGAGGTGAGCATCGGCAGCATCGAGGACAGCGACAACGGCTCCCCGACGCGGTAGATCTTCAGCCGCACGTCCCCGCGGGGGGCGGCGTCGGCGAGCTCCTCGTCGTCGGGCAGGCCCTCGGCGCGGCTCAGCAGCAGGTCGAGCCCGCTGGTGCGGCCGGCATCGGCCAGGGCGGCCAGCAGCGCGTCGAGGCGGGCGACGTCGTCGGCGCCCGTGGCGGGGTCGAAGTCCTCCTTGTAGGCCTCCGGCAGGGCGTCGGCCCAGCGGCGCGCGAGGCGGTCGCCGGCGACCTCGCCGCGCGCGCCCACCAGGGCGGCGCGCAGGTCGTCGCGCCAGTTGCGGGAGGCGGAGTCCAGCAGCTGCTCGAGGTCGTCGGCGTCGACCTCGGGCAGCGCCTCCCCGCGGGCCGGGCGCGCCACGAGGTGGACGCGGGCCATCGCCGACTCGTCGATGCGCACCGAGAACTCGACGCTCGCCGCCCCCAGCCGCTCGCGCAGCAGGGCGCGGAACCGCTCGCGCACCGCGGTGGTGTAGCGGTCGCGGGGCAGGTAGACGAGCACCGAGAGGTAGCGGCCGCGCGGCGCGCGACGGGTGAAGACCCGCAGCACCCGTCGTTCGCGGGCCCACATCAGCTGCTCGGCGAGCGGGGTGAGCTCGGCGACCGGCGCGCTGAACAGCTCGTCGCGCGGGTAGTTCTCGAGCACGTCGACCAGCGCCTTGCCGGCGTGGCTCTCCTCGTCGAAGCCCAGCTCGCGCAGCACCGCGCCGAGCTTCTCGCGCAGCAGCGGGATGCGGGTCAGCGACTCGGTGTAGGCCGCCGAGCTGAAGAGACCGACGAGGCGCCGCTCGCCGCTGACCGCGCCCGCGCCGTCGTACGTCGTGACGCCGATCGTGTCGAGGTACGCCGCGCGGTGCACGGTGCTGCGCTCGTCGGCCTTCGCGATGCCGAGCACGCCCCGGTCCGCCTCGAGCGGCTCGGCGGCGTCGTCGGCGAGGTCCGGGTCGGCGCGGAGGATCCCGAGCCCGGTGCCGGGCACCGGGACCAGGACCCCGTCCGTCGCGGTCAGCTCGCGGGAGCCGAGCAGCGTGAAGTGGTCGTCCGCCAGCCACTCCAGCAGCTCGGCGGCCTGGCGCGCCTGCGGCTCGGGGACCCCCGGGGCCGGGTCCCGCAGCTCCGCGATCGCCTCGGTGACCCGCGCCCGCATCTTGGCCCAGTCCTCGACCGCCTCGCGGACGTCGCGCAGCGCCGCCGAGATCGTGGCCTCGAGGGCGGCCACGTCCTCGTCGGGGCCGAGCCGGTCGACCTCGACGTGCATCCACGACTCGCGCACCTCGCCGGACCCGGCGGCGACCCCGGCGGCGCCGGGCTCGGGGGCCGGCCGCACGGCCTGCAGGCGCCCCGCGATGTCGCGGGTGACGGTCATCTGGGGGTGCACGACGGCGTGGACGGTGTGCCCGGTGCGGTCGAGCGCCATGGTCAGCGAGTCGACGAGGAACGGCATGTCGTCGGTGACGGTCTCCACGACGCTGCGCCCGTCGGCGGCCCAGCCGTCACGGTCGCGCTGCGGGGTCAGGACCCGCACGCGGGCGGTGCCCTGCGGACGCTCGGAGGCGAGCCCGGTGTGGGAGTCGAGCGCGCCGCGCAGGTCGCCGTCCTCGCGCGCGGCCACCTCCTCGGGGGGCAGGTGACGGAAGTAGGCGCGCAGCAGGTCGGGCGGGGAGAGCGGATCGACGGTGACCACGCACGCGAGGCTAACGCCCCCGGTCGGGCGCCGCCGCGCACCTGCGGGCATGCCCCATGATGTGTACACCTGTACCCCCACGAGCCCCTCCGGAGGACCGCGATGGCCACGCGCCTGACCCACGACATGCCCTACGACGCCACCCCGGAGCAGGTCTCCGCGATGCTCGACGACGTCGCCTTCCGGGAGGCGGTGTGCGACCGCCAGGGCGCCACCCACCACGAGGTCTCGATCGACGGCGACGACGTCCGCGTCGAGTTCGGCCGCCGGACGAGGGGCCTGCCGGGCTACGCCACCAAGATCGTCGGCGACGAGGTCACCATCGTGCAGACCGAGACCTGGACCAGCCCCACCCACGCCGACATCCGGCTCGAGATCCCGGGCAAGCCCGGCGACGTGAGCGGCACCATCGACCTCGCCGAGGCCGACGGCGGCGGCTGCGTCGAGACGGTCGTCTTCGACATCAGGGTCAAGGTGCCGGTCGTCGGCGGCAAGATCGAGGGCCTGCTGAAGGACATGATCCGCGACGGGCTGCGCAAGGAGCACGAGGTCGGTCGCGAGCGGCTCGGCTGAGCGCCGCCCGGCCGACCGGCCGACCGGCCGACCGGTGGGCGCTCGGCCAACGGGGCTCAGCCCATGTAGGGGTAGCGGTAGTCCGTCGGCGGCACGAAGGTCTCCTTGATCGACCGCGGGCTGGTCCAGCGCATCAGGTTGCTGGGGGCGCCGGCCTTGTCGTTGGTCCCGGAGGCGCGCGCGCCGCCGAAGGGCTGCTGGCCCACCACGGCACCGGTCGGCTTGTCGTTGACGTAGAAGTTGCCGGCCGCGAAGCGCAGCGCCTCGCGCGTCCACGCGATCGCGCCGCGGTCCTGGGCGATGACGGCGCCGGTCAGCGCGTAGTCGGCGATCGACTCCATCTGGTGGACGACGCTCTCGTAGTCGCCGTCCTCGTAGACGTGGACCACGAGGATCGGGCCGAAGTACTCGGTGGAGAACATCTCGTCGGTCGGGTCGGTGGAGACCACGACGGTGGGCCGCACGAAGTAGCCGGTGCTGTCGTCGCACGTGCCGCCGGCGACGACGTCGAGGTGGTCGGTGGCCGCCGCGCGCTCGAGCGCCGCGCGGTGCTTGGCGAAGGCCCGGTCGTCGATCACCGCGCCCATGAAGTGCGACAGGTCGGTCGGGTCGCCGACCGAGATCGCGTCGACCTCGGCCACGAGGTCGTCGCGGATCCGGTCCCACACCGAGCGGGCGACGTACGCGCGGGAGGCGGCGGAGCACTTCTGGCCCGAGTACTCGAAGGCGCCGCGGATCATCGCGGTGCGCAGCACGTCGGGGTCGGCGGAGGGGTGGGCGACGATGAAGTCCTTGCCGCCGGTCTCGCCGACGATGCGGGGGTAGGAGCGGTAGGAGGTGATGTTCTCCCCCACCGTGCGCCACAGGTGCTGGAACGTCGGGGTGGAGCCGGTGAAGTGGATGCCCGCGAGGTCGCGGTGGGCCAGCGCGACCTCGGAGACCTCGAGGCCGTCGCCGGGCAGCATGTTGATGACGCCGGGGGGCATGCCGGCCTCCTCCAGCAGCTGCATCGTCAGCGTCGCGGCCAGCTGCTGGGTGGGCGAGGGCTTCCAGATCACCGTGTTGCCCATCAGCGCGGGCGCGGTCGGCAGGTTGCCGGCGATCGCCGTGAAGTTGAACGGCGTGATCGCGTAGACGAAGCCCTCGAGCGGGCGGTGGTCGGTGCGGTTCCAGATGCCCGGCGAGTTCGCGATCGGCTGGTCGGTGAGGATCTGCTTGGCGAAGTGGACGTTGAAGCGCCAGAAGTCGATGAGCTCGCACGCCGAGTCGATCTCGGCCTGGAACGCCGTCTTCGACTGCCCGAGGACGGTGGCGGCGTTGATGCGCTGGCGCCACGGGCCGGCGAGCAGGTCGGCGGCCTTGAGGATCACCGCGCAGCGGTCGTCGACCGACATCGCGCGCCAGGCCGGGGCGGCGTCGGACGCGGCGGCGATCGCGTCGGTCGCGTCGGCGCGGGTCGCGTTGCCCAGCCGGCCGAGGACGTGGCCGTGGTCGTGGGGCTGCACCACGGGGATCTCGCGCCCGCCGCCCGTGCGGCGCTCGCCACCGATGTGGGCGGGCAGGGCGGTCTCGGACGCCTCGAGGGCCGCGATCTCGGTCAGCAGCGACATGCGCTCGGCCGAGCCGGGGGCGTAGGTCAGGTTGGGCTCGTTGATCGGGGCGGGCGGGGTGGTGACGGCGTCCATGCGCCCGATCGTGTCACCGCCCCCGGGGTGCACGCGAACCGGCCGTGCGGGCCGAGTCGACCAGCTCGTCGACGGCCTCGAGCATGCACGCGCCGAGCACGTCGGCGTCCGGGAGCGCGTCGCGGTCGCAGGTCAGGCCCAGGTGCACCGCCCCGTCGTACGACGTGACGCCGATGGCGAGCGCGTGGCCCGGGGTCAGCGGCGGGACCGGGTAGGTCTCCACCAGCCGCGCTCCGGCGGCCCAGCGGGCCGACTGCGGCCCGGGGACGTTGGTGACCGACAGGTCGAAGGAGCCCGGCGGCTCGGCGGCGACCAGCCGCGACCCCAGCGCGTGGTACGTCGAGGGCGCGAAGCCCGCGGTCCGCACCAGGCGGCGCGCGGCCACGGCCCGGCCGCCCTCGCGGTGGGCGGTGAAGGAGTAGGACACCTGGTGCAGCCGGACGACGGGGCTGGGCTCGCCGACGGGCAGGTCGACGTGGTGGCTGGCGATCTGGCTGCCCAGCGAGGTGGCCTCCAGCTCGTCGTCGATCACCGACAGCGGCACGACGGCCCGCAGCCTGCGGACCCCCGACATCGACTCCGAGCGGGTCATCAGCCAGCCGCGCAGCCCGCCCGCGACGACGGCGAGCACGACGTCGTTGACGCTGCCGCCGTGCGCGTCGCGGACCTCCCGGAGCGCGGCCAGGTCGGTGCGGCACAGCACGAGCCGGCGCTGCTGCGACAGCGGCCGGTTCACCGGCGTGGTGGGGGCGGGCGGTCGGGGCGCGAGGGCGCCCGCGAGGGCGCCCACCCGGCGGGCACCGGCGCCGACGGTGGCGCCCACCGTGGCCCCGACGGCGGCGCCGGGTCGGCGCACCGTGTCGCGCAGGGCGCTGACGGCCGTGGCCGCCGCCCCCGGGCGGGGCCGGGGGCGCCAGTCCTCCGGCTCGCCCAGCGCGGGGGCCTCGGCCACCTCGTCGATGAGCACCTGCGCGAGGTCGACGGTGTGCACGCCGTCGGCCAGCACGGGGTGCGACTTCGACAGCAGGGCCACCCGGTCGCCCTCGAGGCCCTCGACGAGGTACAGCTCCCACAGCGGCCGGGACCGGTCGAGCGGCCGGGACACGATGCGGGCGACCAGCTCGCGCAGCGACGCCCAGGTGCCCGGGCGGGGCAGCGCCGAGCGGCGCACGTGGTACTCCAGGTCGAAGCGGTGGTCGTCGACCCAGGCCGGGGCCACCAGGCCCCCGGGCGTCTCGAGCAGGCGCTGGCGGTAGCGCGGCACGAACGAGATCCGCTCGGCCACCAGCGCCAGCAGCGCCTCGTGGTCGAGCGTGGCGGCGGAGGCGTCGAAGACCTCGACCGTCGCGTTGTGCAGCGGGGCCTCCTCGTCGAGGCCGAGCAGGGCCTGGTCCCGGGGACGGAGCCGGTCCATCACGCCACCTCTCCGCGGCCCGGGGCGGGGCCTGCTTGTCTGGGCTGGGATCGTGGGTCACCGGGATCGTGCCGGGCGTCGCCGCCCGGGACCCGGACCACCGATCCCGGACCTTCGATGATGGCAGAGGGGAGTCCCGCGCCGTGGACTGGACCGTGCTGGCTCACGGCGTCGGCAACGCCGAGGACCTGCCCATCCCGCGCGACCTCGCGGTCGCCGGCGCCGTGGCGGCCCTCGTCGTCTCCTTCACCGTGCTCGCGCTGGCCTGGCGCGCGCCCCGGTTCGCCGCGGCCACCGGCCGTCCGGTGCCGGGGTGGCTCGGACGCCTCGCCGACTCGACCGCGCTGCGGTGGGCGGCCCGAGGCTTCGGCCTCGCCTTCCTGGCCTTCTTCCTGTACGCGGCGGTGCTGGGCCAGGACGTGCTCATCAACCCGGCGTTCCGGATGTTCTACATCGCGCTGTGGGTCGGCATCGTGCCCGCCTCGCTGCTGCTCGGCTCCTTCTACCGGGCCGTCAGCCCGGTGCGCACCCTGCACCTGCTGATCGCGCGCGTCGCGGGCGCCGACCCCGCGGAGGGTCTGTACCGCTACCCCGAGCGCCTCGGCATGTGGCCCGCGGCGGCCGGGCTGCTCGCCTTTGTCTGGTTCGAGCTCGTCTTCCCGGGCTACAACCAGCTCGGGCCGGTGCGGCTGTGGGTGGTGACCTACCTCGTCCTCACCGTCTTCGGCGGCGTGCTGTGGGGCGAGCGGTTCTTCGCGCGCGCCGATCCGTTCGAGGTGTTCTCGACCCTCGTCGGCCGGCTGTCGGTCTGGGCGCGCGACGACGAGGGCCGGCTCGTGGTGCTGAGCCCGCTGGCGCACCTCGCCCGGACACCCGTGACGCCGGGACTGCTCGCCGTCGTGGCCGTGCTGTTCGGGTCCACCAGCTACGACTCGTTCCGCGAGTCGCCGCTGTGGACGGGCTTCGTGACCGGTTACGACGGGGGCGTGCCCACCCCGGTCCTGTCGACCCTCGCGCTGCTCGGCTTCTGCGTCGGCGTGGGGCTGGTCTTCGTCGCGGCCTGCGCGGCCACCGGGGTGCGCGAGGGCTCCTCGCGGTGGGTGCTCTCGGCACGCTTCGCCCACTCCCTGGTGCCGATCGTGGTCGGCTACTTCGTCGCGCACTACCTGAGCCTGTTCGTCGAGGACGGCCAGACGCTGGTGATCCAGCTGAGCGACCCGCTCTCGACCGGCTCGAACCTCCTCGGCACCGCGGACCTGTCGGTGAACTACTGGCTGACCCTGCACCCGACGTTCCTGGCGAACGTCAAGGTGCTGGGGGTGGTCCTGGGCCACGTGCTCGGCGCGGTGGCCGCGCACGACCGCGCCCTGGAGCTGCTCCCCCGTCGCCACCAGCTCACGGGTCAGCTGTCGCTGCTGGTCGTCATGGTGCTGTTCACCGCCGGCGGCCTCCTCCTGCTGTTCGCCGCCTGAGGCGGGCGCCCCGCGTCGACCGCACCGGCGCGGTGCGGGGCGCCATGGCGTCGACGAGCGCCGCGACGGCCCGCACGACCGCCTCCTCGCCGCTCTCGCGCAGGCTCCGCCCGGCGACGAGGGCCCGGTCGACCCCGGGTCCGTCGTCGGGCACGAAGTGCAGGCCCAGCAGCCGGGAGAACCCCTCCACCATCGTCGCGACCTCGCCCTCGGTCCAGCCGAGGCTGGGGCGCATCCGGTTGACGACCACCCGCACCGGCGCGCCGGCGACCACCTCGCGGAGGTCGACCAGGCCGCGCGCGAGCCGCGACAGCCCGACGGGGTCGGCGGTGCCGACCACCAACACCTCGTCGGCGGTCTCGAGGACCCCGGTGGTCATCCGGCTGCGCCCGGGTCGACCGCCCGGGAGCGCGGGACCGCTGTCGTCGACGAGGTCGGAGCCGCAGTCGACGACCACCACCGCCTGCCCGCGACCCACCTCGAGCAGGTGCTCCAGCGCGCCGGGCCGCACCTCGGTCCACCGGTCGGCACGCGGCAGCCCGGTGACCACGGTCAACCCCGGCGCCACCGCCCGCTGCACCGTCGCGATCCTCTCGGCGAGCTCGCCGGTCGTGGCGAGACGAGCGGCCGCGAGCAGGCCGGAGACCTCGTCCATCACCCCCAGCACCTGCGCGACCGAGCCGCCCCACGGGTCGGCGTCGACCAGCATGGTCCGCACCCCCCGGTGGGCGAGCTCGGCGGCCAGCGTCGTCGCCACCAGGGTGCGTCCCGGCGCCCCCCGCGGACCCCAGACCGCGATCACCCGGCCCGGTGCCGACGGCACGACCTCACCGGGCGCCTCCTGCCAGGGCCCGGGCCCGGCGTCGGTGCCCGCGCCGCCGGTCGCACCGCCGTGCTCCCCGTCGTGCTGGCCGCCGTCCTGGCCGCCGTCCTGGCCCGCCGGCACGGTGGCCGCGACCAGCACGTCGGGGAGGTCGGCGAGGCGGTCCTCGGTGACGAGGGCCGCGACACCGGTGCGGGTGGCGCGCACCCGTGCGGCCGCGTCGTCGTCGCCGGCCGCCGCGACCGCGACCGGACGCACGCCGTGGCGACGGAGGTGGTCGACCGCTCCGCCGTCGAGACCGGGCGCGTCGAGCGCGACCACCGCGGCGTCGGCCTGCCCGGTCGTGGCCGCCGCCATGAGGTCGTCGACGTCGACGCACCGCTTGAGCAGGACGATGCCGGGGGCGTCGGCGAGAAGGGAGACCACCCGCGGCTCCCAGGCCGCGCCGGAGGCGACGAGCAGGACGCAGATCATCGTCAGGGCACCTCGACGAGCGAGACCCGGCCCTCGTTGGCGAGGGCGAGCGTCGACTCGATGGCGTCGGCCTGGTCGTCCGGCACCCCGACGACCACCTGGCCCTCCGCGCCGGCCCCGAGCTCGCTGCCGAGGCTCGGCACCTCCACCACGACCACGTCGTCCAGGACCGTCTCGGCCTGGCCCCGACCGCTGCTGCCGGGCCGGGAGACGACCACGTCGACGGTCGACCCGGAGCCCACCGAGGTCGGCACGTCGGTGGCCACCACCCGCAGCGACACCTGCGCGACCCCGACCTCGTCGGCGCCGCCGAGGGCGCCCCGGGGCAGCAGCTCCCCCGCCCCTACGGCCCGGGTCAGCTGCAGGTCGCCGGGCAGCTCCTCGGTGGCCACGAGGTAGCGGTCGAGGTCGGTGTCGTCGCCGAACCGGACCCGGCGCGCGACGAGGTCCTCGGGCGCGACCGTGTCGCCCACACCCAGGTCCTCGCCGACCGCCCAGACGGCGACGGTGTCGTCGGCCCCGCCGACCAGGCGGACCCCCAGGACCACCGAGGCCGCGACGATCAGCACCCCGATCCAGAGCCGCGGGTCGCGCCACCCCGGCGTACGGGCGCGGGTGGCGGCGGGGGCGTCGGACGGCGGGAGGGGGCCGCTGGCGGGCGTGACTGGCGTGCTCACGGCGACATCCTGCGTCGGGAGCGGCCGTTTGGGGAGCCACGCATCCACAGGTCGGTCCGAGGCCTCCCACGCCACGGGCGCGCAGGGTGGCACAGTTGGGCCATGCCCGGCACGCCCCGCTTCCTCACGCTGGCCGACGTGGCCGAGGTGCTCAACACCTCCAGCGCCCAGGTCTACGCGCTGGTGCGCCGCGGCGACCTGCCCGCGATCAAGATCGGCGGGCGCGGGCAGTGGCGGGTCGAGGCGGCCCAGCTCGAGCAGTACATCGAGCGCATGTACGCCGAGACCCGCGACTTCGTCGACACCCACCCGTTCGTCGAGGCCGACGCCCCCGACTGACCCGCCGAGTCGTCACGACTTCACGCCCCCATCCCGCCGAGTCGTCACGACTTCACGTCCCGGGCACGACGAGTCGTCACGACTTCACGCCCCGGGCACGACGAGTCGTCACGACTTCACGCCCCCACCCCGCCGAGTCGTCACGACTTCACGTCCCGGGCACGACGAGTCGTCACGACTTCACGTCCCGGGCACGCCGAGTCGTCACGAGATCACGTCCCGGGCACGCCGAGTCGTCACGAGATCACCTGCGTCGCCCGGGCCCGGGACCGCTCCCACCCGCGGCGCAGGAGCGCCTCGACGCCGGCGCCGGGGCCCCACAGGTCGGGCCGGGTGACGACGACGAGCGTCCAGCCGCGCTGCGCGTCGAGGTACCCCCGACGGACCCGGTCGTGGGCGACCTGGGCCTCGGACGTGTGGAACTCCACCCCGTCGTACTCGGCGGCGAGGCGCAGTCCGCGGTGACCGACGTCGAGGCGTGCGACCAGGACGCCGTGCTCCCACACCTCCACCTGCGGCTCGGGGGTCGGGAGGCCCGCCTGGATCCACCGCAGCCGCAGCACGGACTCCGGCGGCGACTCCGCACGACCGTCGACGAGCGGGGCGACCGCCCGGAGGGTCGTCACCCACCGCGTGCGGGCGAAGCGGGGAACGCCGCCGAGCAGCTCCTCGCGCGTGAAGAGGCCGAGCCGGGCGACAGCGTCCATCCCGGCGATCGCGAGGTCGGGGTGTCGCACGCGCCCCAGGTCCCACGCGGTGCGCAGGGCCGTGGTGACCCTCAGCCCGTCGACGTCGGTGACGTCCTCCGGACGGAGGTCGCGCTCGCCCGAGTCGACCAGGGTGCTGCGCAGCCGCCCGCGGCCCGGCGGTCGGAAGACCGTGATCGGCCTCAGCTCGAGGTGCTCGCCGGGAGCGAGCGCCATCTCGGCGCCGAGCAGCCACGCCGCGTGCCGGTCGACGACGACGGCGTCCTCGGGCACGACGAGCCGGAGTGCTCGCGCCCGCAGCGCCGTCGAGTCGCCCGCCTGGACGGCCACGTAGACGCCGCGGACGATGCGCCGCAGGGCACCTCCGGCGACGAGCCGGGTGAGCGTGTTGGGCCGCAGACCGACGGCGCGGGCGGTGGCCGTGCTGAACGGCTCGTCGAGCGGCAGGGGGAAGGAGGTCTCGAGCAGCCCCGTCGCGGGGTCGAGGGTCAGGGTCATGCCGGGTCCCTGCCCGCGCCCCGGTCGGCGACGCCTCACCGCGAGGCCGCTGTGGAGGACCGGACCACCCGGCGTCCTGTGGACGCCCGTCGGCCCGTCGTACGACGGGAACTCGCGCCGACTCGGCACCGCGGCGGCGGGAACTGGCGCCGACTCGGCACCGCCGCGGCGGGAACTGGCGCCGACTCGGCGGGGCTGCGGCGTGAACTTACGCCGACTCGGCACCGCCGCGGCGGGAGCTCGCGCCGGGTCGGCGGGGCTGCGGCGGGAGCTCGCGCCGGGTCGGCGGG
The DNA here is from genome assembly GCF_039529515.1 of Nocardioides lentus. Classification (NCBI taxonomy): domain Bacteria; kingdom Bacillati; phylum Actinomycetota; class Actinomycetes; order Propionibacteriales; family Nocardioidaceae; genus Nocardioides; species Nocardioides lentus. Next base: position 712,093 of record NZ_BAAAMY010000004.1, on the reverse strand, counting down.
GCTGCGGCGGGAGCTGGCGCCGGGTCGGCCTCAGCCCACCTCGGAGTCGAGCTCCACCGGGATCTGCTGGGCCTCGCCGTCGCGCTCGACCGTGAGCTCGACGGTGTCGCCGGGCTGGAAGGTGCGGATGGCGACGATCAGCGCCACCCCGTCGGTGACGGGCTGACCCTCGATCTCGGTGACGAGGTCGCCCTGCTCGAGGCCCGCGGACTCGGCCGGGGAGCCGGGGTTGACCTCCTCCACGACGGCGCCGACCTCGTCGGTCTCGCCGCCGGTGCGCACCTGTGCGCCGATCACGGGGTAGCGGGCCTCGCCGTCGCGCAGGATCTGGTCGGCCGTGACCTCGACCTGCTCGATCGGGATCGCGAAGCCGACACCGATGTTGCCCGCGCTGCCGCCGAGGCCGCCGGCCGTGGCGATGGCGGAGTTGACCCCGACGACCTGGCCGACGAGGTTGACGAGCGGTCCGCCCGAGTTGCCCGGGTTGATGGCGGCGTCGGTCTGCACGGCGTTGATGAACGACGACTCGTCCTCGCCGCCGGTCGTGACCGGGCGGTCCTTGGCCGAGACGATGCCGGAGGTGACCGTGGAGGTCAGACCGAGCGGGGAGCCGATCGCGACGACCCCCTCGCCGATGTTCATCTGCTGCGAGGACCCGAGTGCGGCGGGCCGCAGCTCGCGGACCTCCTCGGCGTACAGCACGGCGAGGTCGTAGACCGGGCTGCGGCCGACGATCTCCGCCGCGAACCGGTTGCCGTCGGCGTCGACGAGCTGGATGCCGCCCTCGGCGTCGGCGGCGGGGGCGACCACGTGGTTGTTGGTGACGACGTGGCCCTGGTCGTCGATGACGAAGCCCGAGCCCGTGGCGCCACCGTCGGCACCCTCGACCAGGATCTGCACCGAGCTGGGCAGCAGCTCGTCGGCGACGGCGGCCACCGAGCCGTCCTCCGGCTCGAGCGGGGCCTCGGTCCGCACGCCGCCACCGAGGCCGCTGCTGAGCCGGCCCGGGGCGTCGCTGGCGGACAGCTCGTCGTAGGCGACGCCGCCGAGCGCGCCGCCGACCGCGCCGAGCACGAGCGCGAGCACGGCCACGACGGGCAGCAGCCAGCCGGGCACCCGACCGCGCGGCGGCCGGTCCCGGTGCGCCGGCGGAAGGCCTCCGGGGCCGCCGGGCCCACGCGGCGGGCCGAAGCCGCCGGGAGGACCCCAGGGAGCCGGGTACGACGGTCCGGGACGCGGCTGGTCCATCTGACCGGGACCCGCCGGACCGGCACCCATCGGACCGGCGCCCATCGGACCGGCGCCCATCGGACCGGCGCCCATCGGGCCGGGACCGGCCGGGCCCGGTCCGAAGCGACCGGGCTCCGCGGGACCCTGCGGCGGCCCGTCGACCGGCGCGGGCCGCGAGGGGCCGGGCGGGTGCCAGGGCGCCGGGCCCCCGGCGACCGGGAGCCGCTCGGTCGGCTCGTCGGCGCGGGGCTCGTCTGGCTGGCCGGTCACGGCTGCTCCCTCTGACGGGTCGGGTTCTGACGGATCGGGGACTGGCGGATCGGGGTGAGGACGGGGCGGCTGGTCTCGATCGGACGCACGAGCGGGGCCCGGTCGGTCACCGGGGCGGCCGCCGGCGGCACCACGACCGCGAGCATCCCGAGCGCCACCGCGCCCGCGGCGCCGGTACCCAGGGCGGCCAGACCCGTGCGCGTGGACCGTCGCGGCACCCCTGCGGCGCCGCCGAGCCGCAGCAGCTCGTCGCCCGACGGCGGGCCGGCGGCCAGCAGCGCGGTCTTGAACGCGCCCGTGTCACCGCCGGCGACGTCACCGAGGCCGGCGAGACGGGTCTTGACCCATCCCTGGCGGCGGACCTCGTCGTGACAGGTCCCGCAGACGTCCACGTGGGCCCAGGCACGCTCCTCCTCCGCCGGCGGCAGCTGGCCGTCGACAAGGGCGCTGACGCGCGGTCCGAGGTGGCCCAGCGGCCCCAGCGGACCGAGCGGGCCCAGACCGGGTCGGTGGGGCCCGATCACGGGCGTCCCGCCCGAGCGGGGTCGACGCGTGGCTCTCGACTCACCGGGCCACCGTAGCGCCGCCTCCCTGACCCGGGGTCGCGGTGCGCGAGCTCCCGGCGCAGCATGGCGCGGCCCCGGTGGATCCGGGAGCGGACCGTGCCGAGCTTGGCGCCCAGCACGTCGGCGATCTCCTCGTAGGTCATGCCCTCGATGTCGCACAGCACGACCGCCGCGCGGAACTCGGGCGGCAGCGCGGCGAGCGCGCTCTCGACGTCGTCGTCGAAGGTCCGGTCGGCGTACGCCGCGTCCGGTCCGGGCCCGTGGGCGGCCAGCCGGCCGGCCCGCTCGTCGGAGAGCGGGTCGAAGCGGATCCGCTGGCGGCGCCGCGCCTGGTCGAGGAACACGTTGGTGGTGATCCGGTGCAGCCAGCCCTCGAAGGTGCCGGGCGAGTAGGTCGACAGCGACCGGAAGACCCGCACGAAGACCTCCTGGGTGAGGTCCTCGGCGTCGGGACGGTTGCCGGTCAGCCGGTAGGCCAGCCGGAACACGCGGTCGGAGTGGCGCTCGACGACCTCGTCCCACGACGGGACCGGGTCACCGGTGCCCGCCGGGCTGCTGCCGGCCTCGTCGTCCACCTCGGACACGCTAGGCGGGCAGGCTGAGAGGTTCCTGGGAACGCCGGCGGAGGCACTAGTCTCGCCGGGACCGGCCGCGCACGACCCGGTCGCCAGCCCGATCCCAGGAGGACGTCATCACCGAGCCGCTGAAGCCCGAGAGCTGGGTCTTCTCGGAGACCTACGTCGACGAGGACCCGATCCTCACCGCCGCCCGCCAGCGCGCGCGCGACATGGGCGTGGTGCCCGTCTCGGCCGGCGCCGGCGCGGCGCTGGGCTTCCTGGCCGCCGCCTCGGCGGCGCGCGCGGTGGTCGAGATCGGCACCGGCACCGGGGTCTCGGGCGTGTGGCTGCTGCGCGGGATGCGACCGGACGGCGTGCTGACGACGGTCGACGTCGAGACCGAGCACCAGCGGCTCGCGCGGCAGACGTTCACCGAGGCCGGCTTCCCCAACCAGCGCGCCCGGACCATCCCCGGACCCGCGCTGGAGGTGCTCCCGCGGCTGACCGACGGCGCCTACGACCTGGTGTTCTGCGACGGCGACAAGCGTGAGTACGTCGCCTACCTCGCCGAGGCCCGCCGCCTGCTGCGCCCCGGCGGGGTCGTGGTCTTCGACAACGCCCTGTGGCACGACCGGGTCGCCGACCCGTCCGTGCGCGACGAGGAGACGCTGGCCGTCCGCGAGCTCCTCACGACGGTCGCCGAGGACGAGGACCTGCTGCGGGTGCTGCTGCCCGTGGGCGACGGGCTGCTGCTCGCCCGCACCCGCGAGCACTGACGCACGCGGTCCCACCGCCGGCCGGGCGGCCCGGCCGGCGGAGTCAGCCCGCGGTCGGAGCCGTCGCTCCGACGCCCGCGAGGGGGTCGGCCGAGCACAGCCAATCCAGCAGCAGTCGCACCCCGAAGCCCGTGGGGCCGGCGGTCCACTCGTGCCACTCCGACGGGGAGTCCCCCACCGAGGCGATGTCGAGGTGGGCCCACGGCACGTCGCCGGTGAAGGGGCGCAGGAACAGCGCCGCGGTCGTGGCGCCGGGACCGCCGGGGGCGTTGTCGGCGTCCGCGACGGGCGAGGAGAGCTTGGCCGTGTAGTCCTCCGTCAGCGGCATCCGCCACAGGGGCTCCCCGGCGTCGCGGCCGGCGCCGAGGAGGTGGCCGGCGAGCGCGTCGTCGTCGGCGAAGAGGCCGCCGGTGCGCTGGCCGAGCGCCACCTTCATCGCGCCCGTGAGGGTCGCGACGTCGAGGATGGCGGCCGGGTCGAGCTCCGCCACGCCGTACGCGAGGCCGTCGGCGAGGACCAGTCGGCCCTCGGCGTCGGTGTTGGTGACCTCGGTGGTGCGCCCGCCCCAGTGGCGGATCACGTCACCGGGACGCAGGGCGTCGCCGGAGACGGCGTTCTCGGCGAGCGGGACGAGGCCGGTGACGCGGACCGGGCAGCCCAGCGCCCGCAGGGCACCGAGGACCGCGATCACGACGGCGCCGCCGGTCATGTCGCGCTTCATCGTGACCATGCCCTCGGCGGGCTTGATCGACAGCCCGCCGGAGTCGAACGTGATGCCCTTGCCGACGAGCACGACGCGCGGCGTACGACGCCCGGCGCGGCGCGGCGCGTAGTCGAGCTGCACCAGGTGGGGCGGGGTGGCCGAGGCCCGACCGACGGCGGCGATGCCGCCGAAGCCCTCGGCCACGAGCTGCTCGGCGTCCCACACGCGGACGTCGAGGTCGCCGGCCTCGGCGGCCGCGCGGGCGCGACCGACCATCCAGGCGGGGTCCTTGACGTTGCTGGGCACGGTGGCGAGCGCGCGCGCCGACCAGGCGGCGCCGGCGCGGGCGAGTGCCCGGGCCAGGGCGTCGCGGTGGTCGGCGTCGTCGGGCAGGCCTGCGAGCACGACACGAGCGGCGGGCCGTGACGCGGGACCCGTCGAGCGGACGTGCACCCCGAACGAGCCCAGCACCAGGCCCGCGACGAGGTCGCCCAGCGTGCCGGCGGGTTCGGCCGCCGGCGCCGGGTCGGTCGCCGGGTCGGTCGCCGGGTCGGTCGCCGGGTCGGTCGCCGGGTCGGGTGCCACCGCCGCGAGGGTCGTCAGGACCGTGCCGCGGTCGCGGCAGCGGCGGGCCAGCGCGGCGCCGGCCCGGCGCAGGTCGTGGCCGGTGGCCGCGCCCACGCCGACGAGCAGCACCTCGGACGGCCCGCCCTCCCGGGCGAGAGGCACGGACACGACCTCGCCCGTGCGTCCGACGGACCGGGCGACCGCGCGCAGCGCGAACGGGTCGACGCCCAGGGCCTCGAAAACCGCCGCGGCGCCGGGTCCGAGGAGCACCGACGCGGGTCCGTCCTCGGTCCCGGGGCTCGCCTCGCCGTCCGACGAGGGCGACGAGGGCGGTGCCGGCAGCACCGGCAGCGCCAGCACGTCGACGTCGGCGACGTCGAGCAGGGCGTCCAGGTCGGCGTCGCCGAGGGTCACCTCGGGGGGCGTCGCCTGCTCGGGGAGGCCGGGCAGGTCGAGCACGTCGAGCCGCGTCGGTCCAGGGGTACGTCGCGCCACGAGGTCAGCCGACGACGTCGTCGAGGGCCTTCCCGAGGGCCCCCGCCTCGTCGGCGTTCAGCTCCACCACCAGGCGACCGCCACCCTCGAGCGGGACGCGCATGACGATGCCGCGACCCTCCTTGGTGACCTCCAGCGGGCCGTCGCCGGTCCGTGGCTTCATCGCGGCCATCGAGTACCTCTTCCTCTGAGTCACAGGTGGTCGTCGCGATGACGCCTCGCCGCGGGGCGCGGCGTCACGACGGGTGGGAACCATTATCCCCCATGCTCCGCCGACGCGCCGCGCAGGCTGTGATCGGGCACACTGACCCCCGTGACGACACCCGTGACGACACCCGACTCCGGCCCCGCCGAGGCCCCCGTCCTGCTCACCACCGAGGGCGCCGTGGCGACGGTGACCCTGAACCGCCCGGGCGCCATGAACGGCCTCGACGTCGCGACCAAGGTGCTGCTGCGCGACACCCTCGCCGACCTCGCCGCAAACGACGACGTGCGCTGCGTCGTGCTGACCGGCACCGGGCGGGCATTCTGCGTGGGCCAGGACCTCAAGGAGCACGTGCAGCACCAGCGCGAGGGCCGCGACGACCTCCTCGGCAGCACCGTCGCCGAGCACTACAACCCGACGGTCACCACGCTGCTCGAGATGCCCAAGCCCGTGGTCGCGGCCGTCAACGGCGTCGCCGCCGGGGCCGGGGCCAGCCTGGCCATGGCCTGCGACCTACGGCTGGTGGCGGACACCGCCGGGTTCAACTTCGCGTTCGCCGGCGTCGGGCTGTCCTGCGACACCGGCTCCAGCCTGACCCTGCCCCGCCTCGTCGGGCACGCGCGCGCGGCCGAGCTGCTGTTCATGCCCCGCACCGTCGACGCCGAGGAGTCGCTGGCGATAGGCCTGGCCAACCGCGTGGTGCCGGCCGGCGACCTCGCCGGCGAGGCCGCGACCCTCGCCGCCCGGCTCGCGGCCGGTCCGACCGTGGCGCTGGCGTCGATCAAGGCCTCCCTGGCCTACGCCGCGACCCACGAGCTGGCGGACGTGCTCGCCTTCGAGGGCCGCCAGATGCGGCGTACCGGCGACACCGAGGACCACGCCGCGGCGGTCGCGTCGTTCCTGGCGAAGGAGAAGCCGACCTTCACGGGTCGCTAGGACGCTCGGCCTCCTGCTGCCGCGCCTCCTCGCGGGCCGCGAGGCGGTCGAGCAGCGCGTCGACGTCGGCCATCCGGTAGCCGCGCAGGGCGAGCGGGAAGCGGACGGCGCGGAGCCCCGACGCGTCCAGCGGCACCTCCCGGGAGGTCGGACCCGCGACGAGGTCGTCGTCCTCGGCCAGCCCGCTCCCCCGCCCGGCGGCGGCCGCGGCGACACCGCCGAGGACCAGCACGACCAGGATCGCGAAGACCCAGGTCACCGCGCGCTCACCGGCTGTCCACCATGAGCCGCACCGCCTCCTCGGGGTCGTCGGTGAGGCTGATCATCGCGAGGTCCTTGGCGGCGATCTTGCCGTCGGTCAGCATCGTGGTGCGGAGCCACTCGATCAGCCCGCCCCAGTAGTCGACGCCGATCAGCACGATCGGGAACGACGTGACCTTCCGGGTCTGCACCAGGGTCAGCGCCTCGAACAGCTCGTCCATCGTGCCGAAGCCGCCCGGGAGCACCACGAAGCCCTGGGAGTACTTGACGAACATGGTCTTGCGGACGAAGAAGTAGCGGAAGTCGATGCCGATGTCGACGTAGGAGTTGAGGCCCTGCTCGAAGGGCAGCTCGATGCCGAGGCCGACCGAGGTCCCGCCGGCCTCGCAGGCGCCCTTGTTGGCGGCCTCCATCGCGCCGGGACCACCGCCCGTGATGACCGCGAACCCCTCCTCCGCCAGGCGGCGCCCGACGAGCTCGCCCAGCGCGTACTGCGGGTGGTCGGCCGGGGTGCGCGCGGAGCCGAAGACCGCGACCGCGGAGCCGAGGTCCGCGAGGCTGCCGAAGCCCTCCACGAACTCCGACTGGATGCGCAGCACGCGCCACGGGTCGGTGTGGACCCAGTCGGTCGGGCCGCGGGACTCGAGCAGCCGCTGGTCGGTGGTCGAGGTGTCGACCTGACCGCGGCGCAGCCGGGTCTGGCCGCGCTGCCGCTCGGGGGTGCCGGTCACGTGCTCAGCCATGCGGTGAGTGTCTCCTCGCAGCGTCGGATGTCGGCGACCGGGACGTGCTCCGCCTGGGTGTGGGCCAGCATCGGGTCACCGGGCCCGTAGTTGACCGCCGGCACGCCGAGCTCGGAGAAGCGGGCGACGTCGGTCCAGCCGAACTTGGGGGCCACCTGACCCCCGACGGCCTCGACGAACGCGGCCGCGGCCGGGCGTCCGAGCCCCGGCACGGCGGCGGGGGCGAGGTCGGTGAGGGTCACCTCGTGGCCGGAGAAGAAGTCGCGCACGAAGGCCTCGGCCTCGGCGGTGGACCGGTCGGGGGCGAAGCGGAAGTTGACCTCGACGACGCACTCGTCGGGGATCACGTTGCCGGCGACGCCGCCGCGGACCCGGACGGCGTTGAGGCCCTCGACGTAGGTCAGGCCGTCGATCTCGGGGCGACGCGGCTCGTACGACGCGAGCCGGGCCAGCACGTCGGCGGCGCCGTGGATGGCGTTGACGCCCCGCCAGGCCCGGGCCGAGTGGGCGCGCTCGCCGCGGGTGGTGACGTCGACGCGCAGCGTGCCCTGGCAGCCGGCCTCGACGCCGGCGTTGCTGGGCTCCATGAGGATGGCGAAGTCGGCGGCGAGCAGGTCCGGGTCGGAGGCGGCGAGCTTGCCGAGGCCGTTGTGGACGTCCTCCACCTCCTCGGCCTCGTAGAGCACGTAGGTGACGTCGCGCACCGGCTCGCTCAGCGTGGCCGCGAGCCGCAGGATGACCGCGTCGCCGCCCTTCATGTCGCAGGTCCCGAGCCCGTGCAGCAGGCCCGTCTCCTCGTCGAGGCGCGAGGGGAGGTTGTCGTTCAGCGGGACCGTGTCGAGGTGGCCCGCGATCACCACCCGCTCGGCGCGGCCGAGCTCGGTGCGGGCGACCACCGTGTGGCCCCGGCGCACGACGGTGAGGTGGGGCAGCGCGGACAGCGCCGCCTCGACGGCGTCGGCGATGTCGGCCTCGTGGTGGCTGACCGACTCGATGTCGACCAGGTCGCGGGTCAGCGTGACGACGTCACGGGTCAGGTCCAGCATGGCGCCAGTCAAGCAGGCCGGGAGCAGCACAAACCCGTAGCCCTCGGGGAGGTCCTCGCACGTCGCGAGCGGCTCCATGGCGGCGGTCGACCACCGCGGCGCGGGGAGGACGCTCCTAGGCTGGCGGCATGCCTGCCTTCACCTCCGAGCCCTGGACCGCCCGCGACATCCCGTCCCTGGAGGGGAAGGTGGCCGTGGTCACCGGCGCCAACACCGGCCTGGGCCGCGAGACCGCCCGCGAGCTGGCCCGCGCGGGCGCCACCGTCGAGCTGGCCTGCCGCGACCACGCGAAGGGTGCGGAGGCGCTGGCCGACATCCACGCCGGGGTGCCGGGTGCCGACCTGCGGGTGCAGGAGCTCGACCTGGCGTCGCTGGAGTCGGTGCGCGCGGCGGCGTCCGCCCTGCGCGACCGCTACGACGCGATCGACCTGCTGGTCAACAACGCGGGGGTCATGTACGTCAACCCGCGTCGCGAGACCGCCGACGGCTTCGAGATGCAGATGGGCACCAACCACCTCGGTCACTTCGCGCTCACCGGTCTGCTCCTCGACCGCGTGCTGGCCGCGCCGGCCGGGCGGGTCGTGAACGTCAGCAGCATCGCCCACAAGGTGCGCTCGCGGATCGACTTCGACGACCTGCAGCTCACCCGCGGCTACGACCGCACCGCGGCCTACGGGCGTTCCAAGCTGGCGAACCTGCTCTTCACCTACCTCCTCGACCGCAAGCTGCGCGACGCCGCGGCCCCGGCCATCGCGCTCGCCGCGCACCCCGGCGTCTCCCCCACCGAGCTGATCCGCAACTCGCCGGCGATCTTCAAGCTCGGGATGAAGGTCGGCGGCCGGCTGCTGAACCCGCCCGCCGCCGGAGCGCTCGGCAGCCTGCGCGCCGCGACCGACCCGGCCGCCGCCGGCGGGGACTACTTCGGCCCGGCCGGGCCGGGCGAGACCGTCGGCCTGCCGGTGTGGGTCACCTCGACCGCCCGCTCCCACGACCCGGTCGCCCAGGACCGCCTGTGGGCCGCGTCCGAGGAGCTCACCGGGGTCACGTTCCCGGTCTGATCCCGCGCGGCACCGCGCCGCGCGCCGGTGCGGGGTCCGGGCCGGGCTCAGACGCGGGCGGCCGGGGGCAGGACGGACGGGTCCGCCGGCGCAGCGGCGCGCGGGTCCTGTGGCAGCAGGGCGATCTGCTCGGCGCACCACGGGCTGATGGCGCGCGTCCCGGCCAGCACGCCGGCGCGGAAGTCGGCCCACGGCTCCCAGACGGCCTGGTCGACCTCGGCGGGGTCGGGGACCACGGGGCCCGCGGCGACGGCGGTGTAGACGGGGCACATCTCGTTCTCGACCACGCCGTTGGGCATCACGGCGCGGTAGCGGAACGCCGGCAGCGCGAGCCGCACGTCGCGGACCTCGACGCCGATCTCCTGCGGCGCGCGCCGTCGTACGGCGTCGGCCAGCGGCTCGCCCGGCCCCGGGTGGCCGCAGAAGCTGTTGGTCCACTCCCCCGGCCAGGTCGGCTTGTGCAGCGCCCGCCTGGTCACCAGCACCCGGCCCTCACCGTCGAAGACGTAGCAGGAGAACGCCAGGTGCAGCGGCGTCGCGGCGTGGTGGACGCCGGCCTTCTCGGTGGTCCCGACCGCCTCGCCGGCCTCGTCGAGGAGCACCACCAGCTCCGCCCCCGCCGGCGGGGCGCTCACGCGGGCCTCGCCAGCTGGTCGACCGCCCAGCCGAAGGCCCACGGCATCCGGCGGGCGGCCGGCACGACGTGCGAGCGGACCGGCGCGGCCCGGGTCGCCCGGAGGAGCCCCGCGGTCAACAGGTCGTGACGTCGCGTCAGGCGACGCCACGCGATCTCGTAGGCCTCCGGCGTGCCCGCGGCGACGGCCGCGACCGCCGCCTCGGCCTGCGCCAGCCCGAGCGCGAGGCCCTCGCCGGTGAGCGCGTCGACGTAGCCGGCGGCGTCGCCCACGAGCAGGACCCGCCCGGCGACCCGGGCCCGGGTGCGCTGGCGCAGCGGCCCCGCCCCCCGGACCTTCCCGGCCGCGACCCCCGCGAGGCGCGGGGCGAGCGTGGTGAACGCGGGCAGCAGCTCGGCGAGCGGCGTCCGGTCCGCCGTGAGGACGGCGAGCCCGACCAGGTCGGGTGCCACCGGAGTCACGTAGGCCTCGCCCACCGGGCTCCAGTGCACCTCGACGTGGGCGCTCCACGGGGCGCACTCCAGGTGCACGCGCTGGCCGTAGCGTCGAGGGTCCCGGTGGGGTCGGGCGTCGGTCAGCCCCGCGAGCCGGCGGACGCCGGAGTGCAGGCCGTCGGCCCCCACGAGGTGGCGGGAGGGCTCGCCGTCGACCAGCACGTGGTCGTCACGCTGCTCCAGGTCCCGGACGGCGGTCGCGACGACGGGGACGCCGGCGCGGGCCACCGCGTCGTGCAGCGCCGCGTGGAGCACGGTGCGCCGCACGCCCCGGCCGGGCCCGGCCCGGAAGTCGGCCCGGGCCTCGCGGACCCCGCCGCGCCCGGCGTCGACGTAGCGGATGCCGTGCAGGTCGATCCCCTCCGGGTCGACGCCGAGCCGGGCCAGCGCCGCGACGGCGCCCGGCATCAGGCCCTCCCCGCACGCCTTGTCGATCACGCCGGCGCGGGGCTCGCGGACCTCGACGTCGAGGCCGGCCCGCGCCGCGTGGAGCGCGACGGCGAGGCCGACCGGCCCGCCGCCGGCGACGACCAGGTCACGCACGGCCCACCCCCGACGGCTCCGCAGCGGCCAGCGCCGCGTTCTCGACCCGCAGGCGCACCGCGAGGAGGGCCGCGTTCAGCACGGTGAAGACGACCGCCGTGATCCAGGCCCCACCGACCAGCGGCAGGGCGACGCCCTCGACGACGACCGCGACGTAGTTGGGGTGCGGCAGCAGCCGGTAGGGACCGGAGGCCACGAGACCGCCGCCAGGCACCACGATGACGCGCGTGTTCCACTGCGGGCCCAGGGTGCGGATGCACCACCAGCGCAGCGCCTGGGCGGCGAGGACCACCGCGAACATCGACCACGCGAGGGCCGCCGGCACCTCCGGGCGTCGCAGCCACACCTCGACCAGCGCGCCGACGAGGAAGCCGGTGTGGAGCAGGACCATCACCGGGTAGTGGCCCTTCCCGGACTCCACGCCGCCCCGGGCGAAGGCCCACGCGGCGTTGCGCGTGGACACCACGAGCTCGGCGACCCGCTCGAGCCCGACGAGCAGCACCAGGACCGTGAACAGCACCGGCAGGGTCACGCGTTCACCTCCGTGGTGGACGTGGTGGACGTGGTGGACGTGTCGGCGCGCAGCAGCACCAGCTCCGAGCAGAACCCCGGTCCCATCGCCATCAGCACGCCCCACGAGCCGGGGGCGGGCGGCCGCTCCCGCAGGGTGTCGGCGAGCACGTGCAGCACCGAGGCGCTCGACAGGTTGCCGATGTCGGCCAGCGAGTCGCGGGTGAGCTGCACGGCCCAGGGGTCCAGGTCGAGCGCGGCCTGGAGCGCGTCGATGACCTTCGGCCCGCCGGGGTGGCAGACCCACCAGCCGACGTCGGCCCGCGTGAGGTCGTGGTCGGCGAGGAACGCGTCGACGTCGCCCCCGACGTACGCCTCGACGAGGTCCGGCACGTCGGCGCCGAGCACGATCCGCAGGCCCGTGGCGGCCACGTCGAAGCCCATCGTGCGCTCGGAGTCCGGGTAGAGGCGGCTGCGGGAGTCCACCACCGACACCGGCCCGGGCGCGCGTGAGGCGCCACCCATGACGACGGCGGCGGCGCCGTCGCCGAACAGGCCGCTGGCGACCAGGTTGGGCGTGGAGGTGTCGTCGCGCTGCACCGTCAGCGAGCACAGCTCGACCGAGACCAGCACCCCGACGTGGTCGGGGTGGCCCACCAGGTGGTCGGCGACCCGGGCGACGCCCGCCGCCCCGGCCACGCAGCCCAGCCCGACCAGCGGCACCCGGCGCACGTCGGGACGCAGGCCCACGACCGCGGCGATGCGTGCGTCGAGGGAGGGGATCGCCAGCCCGGTGACGGTGGTGGTGACGATCAGGTCGACGTCGGAGGGCGTCAGGTCCGCGGCCTTCAGCGCGTCCTGCAGCGCCTGCGCGCCGAGCGCGACGGCGTGGAGGAGGAACAGGTCGTTGGCCTGGCCGAAGTCCCGCAGCTCCGCGTAGGTCTCCAGCGGGACCGCCAGGTGCCGGGCCGCGACCCCCGCGTTGGCGTGGAAGCGACGCAGCAGCCGCTGGTCGACCGCCGCGTCCGGGGCGACGATCACCTCCGCGAAGGCGTCGGTGATCGTCTGCTGGTCGTAGCGGTGAGGAGGCAGGGCGCCGCGCACCGCGAGCAGCTGGGGGCCTGTCGGCACGTCACGGTCTCCTGTTCGCCAGGCCCGCGAGCAGTCCGCCCGCGAGCCGAGGGGTGATGCGTCCGCGACCGAGCCCCAGCTCGACGAGGTCGTCGAACGCGTGCGGGTCCCGCCTGGCCGCCTCGATCCCGGCCACGACCAGTCGCGGCACCCCCGAGAGCCTCGCCGCCGTGGCGGTGTGGCGCAGGTGGGTCGCGAGCAGTCGTCGTACGTCGCGACGGTACGCCGCCCCGGCCCGGGTGGCGTCACCCTCGCGCCGCGCGGTCACCGCCGCGCGGCCGGCGGCCAGCCCGGTGGCGACCGCGTAGTAGATGCCCTCCCCGGTCATGGGGTTGACCAGCCCGGAGGCGTCGCCGGCCAGGAGCACCGGCCCGTCGGGCTGACGCCACGTCCACCCCGACAGCGGCAGGTGGTGCGCCCGCCACTGCCGCCCGTCGTCGGTCGAGCCCGGCAGCAGGCGGTCCAGCTCGGTGAGCATCACCGCCCGGGTCGGCGGCCCGTCACGCTCGTTGTCGAGCAGCTCGCCGTAGCCGACGTTGGTCAGGCCGTCCCCACGGTCGAAGGCCCACGCGTACGACGGCTGGCGCCGCTCGCCGTAGCGGATCACCTGCGAGCCCGCCCACTCCGGGCGGGTCGGCACGTAGCCGCGCAGCGCCAGCGCCCGGCGCTGGGGCCGCTCGCCGTGGACCGACCGCCTGACCACCGAGTGGGCGCCGTCGGCGCCGACGACGACCCGGGCCCGCTCGCCGGCGACCTCGGGTGAGGCCCCGGTGCGCGTGACCGCGTCCACCTTCTCCCGGCGCAGCACCGCCCCGGCGGCGACCGCGCGCTCGACCAGGCGGGCGTCGAAGACCTCCCGCGGGATCACCCACACCGGCCGCGACAGCGGTCGCGACACGCTCGCCGCGCCCAGCGCCAGCTCGAGGCGGCGCATCGGGGTCCAGCCGTCGGCGACACCGGTGACGCCGGCGCCCGCGAGGGCCTCGAACACGTGGGGGGCGATCCCGTCGCCGCAGACCTTGTCGCGGGGGAAGTCGGCGCGGTCCAGCAGCAGCACCCGCGCGTCGGGGTCGGCGGCGAGCGCGCCGAGCGCGGCCGCGCTGCCCGCGGGCCCGGCGCCGACGACGACGAGGTCCCAGGGGTCCCGCGGCCCGCTCACGCGCCCGCCCCCTGCGCGAGCACCAGCAGCGCGACGTCGACCAGCGCGATGGCCATCGCGGCCCGGAAGGCCGTGCGCCCTCCCCGCAGCACCGCGACCAGGGCGAGCGCGCCCACCACGACCGCGAGCAGCGCCAGCGTCGCGCCGCGGACCGGGGCGCCGAGGGCCATGACGACGGTGGCGAGCACGAGCAGCGCGGCCCCGGCGCCAACCGCGCGGCGCGCGCCGAGGCGGTGGGGCATCCCCCGCACCCCCGTCGCGGCGTCGTCGTCGAGGTCCGGCACGACGTTGAGCACGTGGGCGCCGACGCCCAGCAGCGCCCCGGCCACCGGCATCCAGCCGGGCACGCTCAGGCCGTCGGCGAGCAGCACGAACGCCGGCAGCGCGCCGAAGGCCACGGCGTACGGCAGCCAGGAGAGCACCGTGGCCTTCAGGCCGAGGTTGTAGGCCCACCCGCCGGCGACGACCAGCAGCCCGGTCGTCGCGGCGCCCGGTCCTGCCGACACCCCGAGCACGAGCGGCAGCGCGACCGCCAGCACGAGCGCGACCCCGGTCGCGGTCCGCAGGGTCGCGACGGGCAGCTCGCCGGTGGCGGCGGGCTTGTCGGTGCGCCCGACCCGCCGGTCGCGGGCGGCGTCGACGAGATCGTTGGACCAGCCGATCGACAGCTGGCCCGCGAGCACGGCGGCGACCACCACGACGGTGCGGTCGACGTCGGCGCCCGCCCCGGCCGCCAGGAGCGCCGCCAGCACGGTCACCGCGACCGCGGGCGCGGGGTGGCAGGAGCGCACCAGCGCGCCGATCGTGCTGCCGCTCGCCACCCTCACGCCTCCCGCTGCTCCGTGCCCGCGACCCGGTACCCAGACTCCCGGCCGGACCCCTTCCCCGACCCCGCCGCCTACCGGCGCTCGACGCCCACCGTCGCCCGCTCGCCGTCGGCCAGCGCGACCTCGTCGGCCCCGGGCACCGGCTCGTCGACCACGACGACCTCGACCGCCAGGGTCTCCTCCGCGACGAGCCGCTCGTGCGCCGCGACGGCGCGGTGGACGCCGGCGGTGCCGGCGACCGTGAGCGCGATCCGGTCGGAGACCTCCAGGCCGGCGTCGCGGCGCGCCTGCTGCACGGCGCGCACCAGGTCGCGGGCCAGGCCCTCGACCGCGAGCTCCTCGCTCACCCGCGTGTCCAGCACGACGAAGCCGCCGCCGGGCAGCACGCCCGTGGCCGAGTCGTCACCGACACCGTCGGCGACGGTCTCGAGGGTGTACTCGCCCTCGACCAGCGCCAGCCCGCCGGCGGTCACCGCACCGTCGTCGCCGACCGACCAGTCGCCGGACTTCGAGCCCCTGATCGCGGCCTGGACGTCCTTGCCGAGCCGCGGCCCGGCCGCGCGGGCGTTGACCGTCAGCCGCTGCGACACGCCGTACGACGCGGCCTCGGGGTCGTCGAGGGCCAGCAGCCGCACCTCGCGGAGGTTGAGCTCGTCGGCGACGACGTCGGCGAACCCCCCGAGCAGGGCCGGGTCGGCCACGACCACGGTCAGCGAGGACAGCGGCAGCCGGGTCCGCAGGCCGCCGGCCTTGCGCAGCGCCGAGCCCGCCGAGCAGACCTCCCGCACCAGGTCCATCGCGGCCACCAGGCCCGGGTCGGCCGGCAGCTCGGCCGCGTCGGGCCAGTCGGTCAGGTGCACCGACCGCTCGCCGGTCAGCCCCCGCCAGATCTCCTCCGCGGTCAGCGGCAGCAGGGGCGCGGTGACCCGGCAGACCGTCTCGAGCACGGTGTGCAGGGTGTCGAACGGCTCGCGGGCGGTCGCGTCGTCCGCCGAGAAGTCCGTGGCCCAGAAGCGGCCCCGGGAGCGACGGATGTACCAGTTCGTGAGCACGTCGATGAAGCCGCGCGTGGTCTCGCAGGCGCCGGCGACGTCGTAGTCGTCGAGCTGCGCGGTGCTGGCCTCGACGTACTCGCGGGTCTTGGCGAGCAGGTAGCGGTCCATCGGGTGGGTCGAGTCGGTGCGCCGGACCCCGGCGTAGCCGCCCTCGCCGGCCGCGTTGGCGTACAGCGACAGGAAGTACCAGGCGTTCCAGAGCGGGATCATCGTGTGGCGCACGGCGTCGCGGATGCCCTGCTCGGTGACCACGAGGTTGCCGCCGCGCAGGATCGGGCTCGACATGAGGAACCAGCGCATCGCGTCGGCGCCGTCGCGGTCGAAGACCTCCGAGACGTCGGGGTAGTTGCGCAGCGACTTCGACATCTTGTTGCCGTCGGAGCCGAGCACGATGCCGTGGGAGACGCAGTTCTCGAACGCGGGCCGATCGAACAGCGCCGTCGCCAGCACGTGCATCGTGTAGAACCAGCCGCGGGTCTGGCCGATGTACTCGACGATGAAGTCGCCCGGGAAGTGGTGGCTGAACCACTCCTCCTGCTCGAAGGGGTAGTGCACTTGGGCGAAGCTCATCGACCCCGAGTCGAACCACACGTCGAGCACGTCGGTGACGCGCCGCATCGTGCTGCCGCCCTCCTCCGGCGACCGGGGGTCGTCGGGGTTGGGCCGCGTCAGGTCGTCGACGTAGGGGCGGTGGAGGTCCGGGACCTCCCGCGTCGCCCCCGCGCCGTCGTCGACCGTCCGCGTCGGCAGGCGTCCGAAGTCACGCTCGATCTCGGCGAAGGAGCCGTAGACGTCCAGGCGGGGGTACGCCGGGTCGTCGGACTTCCACACCGGCACCGGGGAGCCCCAGAAGCGGTTGCGGGTGATCGACCAGTCGCGGGCGTTCTCCAGCCACTTGCCGAACTGGCCGTCCTTGATGTGGTCGGGCACCCAGCGGATCTGCTGGTTGAGCTCGACCATGCGGTCCTTGAACTTCGTGACCGCGACGAACCACGACTCGACGCCCTTGTAGATCAGGGGCTCGCGGCAGCGCCAGCAGTGCGGGTAGGCGTGGTCGTAGGTCTCGCGGCGCAGCAGCACCGTGCCCGGGCTGACGGAGCCCGCGGCCTCCCCCGCGGTGGCGGACTTGAGGTCGTCGATGACGTGGGGGTTGGCGTCGAAGACCTGCATGCCCGCGTAGTCGACGACCGGCGCGGTGAACCGCCCGTCCTTGCCGACCGGCATGACGGGCTCGATGCCCTCGCGGTCGGTGACCTGCTTGTCGTCCTCGCCGAAGGCGCCGGCGGTGTGGACCAGGCCCGTGCCGTCGGTGGTGGTGACGAAGTCGGCCTCGACGATCCGGAACGCCCGCTCGTGACCGGCGTAGTAGGTGAACGGCGGCGTGTAGGAGCGCTCCAGCAGGTCGGCGCCGGTGAGCCGCTCCACGACGGTGGGCTCGCCGTCGGGGGCGAGCTCCTTCGCGTACGCCGCGAGCCGCGCCTCGGCGACGACGTAGCGCTCGGTCGTGCCGGTGACGTCGGAGGTGACCACGACGTAGTCGATGTCGCGGCCCACGACGATCGCCAGGTTGGACGGCAGCGTCCACGGCGTCGTCGTCCAGACCAGGGCCAGCTCCCCGGTCTCCAGGCGCAGCCCGACGGTCACGGCGGGGTCCTGGCGGCGCTGGTAGACGTCGTCGTCCATGCGCAGCTCGTGGTTGGACAGCGGGGTCTCGTCGTTCCAGCAGTAGGGCAGCACGCGGAAGCCCTCGTAGACCAGGCCCTTCTCGTGCAGCTGCTTGAACGCCCACAGCACCGACTCCATGTAGTCGGGGTTGAGGGTGCGGTAGTCGTTCTCGAAGTCGACCCAGCGGGCCTGGCGGGTCACGTAGTCGCGCCACTCGCCCGTGTACTTCAGCACCGAGGCGCGGCAGAGCTCGTTGAACCGCTCGATGCCCAGCTCGGCGATCTCGTCGGTGGTCTTGATGCCGGCCAGGCGCATCGCCTCGAGCTCGGCGGGCAGGCCGTGGGTGTCCCAGCCGAAGCGGCGCTCGACCCGGCGCCCGCGCATCGTCTGGTAGCGCGGCACGAGGTCCTTGACGTAGCCGGTCAGCAGGTGGCCGTAGTGCGGCAGGCCGTTGGCGAACGGCGGGCCGTCGTAGAAGACGTACTCGTTGGACCCGTCGGCGCCCGCGTCCCGCTGCTCGACGCTCGCACGGAAGGTGTCGTCGGCGTCCCAGTAGTCCAGGACCCGCTGCTCGATGTCGGGGAAGCGTGGGCTCGGCGGCACGGAGCCGGACGGGTCGGTGGTGACCTTCGGGTAGCTCTGGCCGGCCATGGGTGGGGGTCTCCTCGCGCTGGGGTCGTTCTCTGCGGTCGATCGGGTCTGACCACAGGGACGACCCACGCTCGACGGCGGGGACCGCGGTACCACCCTGCTTGCCCCTCGCGGGGCCTCTCCGTTCACGGCTGTGACGGGCCTACCCGTCCGGTTCTAGTGAGCCCGGTCGGTGGTGCCGGCCGGGCCGTTCTTCCGGAGGCTCGCCGCTGATGACGGCTCGGACGCCTGTGGCACCGATCGTACGGCGGGCCGTCGGCGCCGGGCGAATCTGTTCGCCCGGGCCGTCCGACCCGGGCCGCTCACGACTGGTCCTTCACCCGGTGCAGGAGCCAGTGGGTGCCGCCGGTGTGGATCAGCGCGTAGCGGGTCGCCCCGTCGCGTCCGTGGAGCCGGAACACGAAGCGTCGCTCGTCGCGGCGCTCCAGCTCCCACCAGCCGTCGTCGGCGATCGTCTTGTGCTCGTCGGCGTAGGTCGCGTGGTCGAGGTCGTGGTCGGCCACCGCGAGCGCGAGCCGGTCGCCACGCACGTCGACCGGCAGCCCCTTCGGCAGCGCCCAGGAGCGCAGCACGCCGTCCTCCTCGAGCCGCAGGTCGTGGTGGGGCCGGGGCTCGCGGTGGTCGTGGAGCACGAAGCGGGGCCGGCCGGGGGGTCGATCAGGTGCTCCAGACACCCACCCAGTGCAGCACCTCGGTCGCCACGTCCTCGGCGGCGCGCCCCTCGGTGCGAACCCGCAGGTGCGGCAGGGAGGCCAGCAGATCGTCGGCCACGGAGGGCCGGGCGGGGTCGGTGTTCATCCGGTGCGCGGCGTCCAGCTCCCGCACGTGGGCGTCGGACCACGCGAGGTCGGCCTTCGACGGCTTCGCGGCGATCCGGTCCGTCCCGACGTTGCGCGCCAGCCTCGTCGGCAGGTCGGCGTACAGCTCGACGACGCGGACGGGCAGACCCGCATCGGTGTAGGGGGCCACGAGACGCGCGACGACCTCGGCGTCCGTGTCGGAGTCGACCCACCACGCGAAGGTGAAGATCAGCGACAGCCCGTCCGCCGCCGCCTCGGTGACCACCCGGAGGCGGAACTCCTCGTTGAGCACCTCGAACGCCCGTGTGCCGTGACCGAACACCTCCAGGAGCGGCTCGATCGTGTGGTGGTTGTGGAAGAGCCGGTAGGCGCTGCGGGCCGCGATCGCGCGGCCCACCGTCATCTTCCCGACGGCGGGCGGACCCGTGATCAGCAGCAGCTCCGCGTCTCGACACCCGCTCACGCCGAGAAGGTTAAGAGTCCCTTGAGGTCGGTTTCATCCGGAATTAGGACGGGCTCTCGCAGACTTGACGCACCGATCGCATCCGACCGCACACCAGGAGACCCCATGTCGACCCGCCCGTTCCGTCACCGCCTCGCCGCCCTCGCCGTCGCCCCGCTGGCGGTCGTCCTCGTGGCCTGCGGCTCCGACGACGACGGCGACACCGACGCCGGCACCCCCTCGGCCACCGTCACCGTCACCGAGTCCCCGGAGGGCGACGCGTCCAGCACGCCGGACGACACCGGGTCCCAGGATGACGGCGCCGCGTCGGGCCAGGGCGGTCAGGGTGGCGGCGGTGACCTGCGCACCGCCGCCGAGACCGCCCTCGGCGAGCTGTCGGGCGCGACGCTGATCACCGTCGACCGCGACGACAACGGCGACTGGGACGTCACCCTGCTGACCCAGGACGGCGTCGAGAACGACGTCGACGTCTCGGCCGACGGCAGCACCGTGACCCGCGGCCCGGTGGCCGACGACAACGACGACGACGGCGACGACCGCGCCGAGCGCCAGCGCCTGCTCGACGCCTCGGTCGACTACGCCGCCGCCATCGAGACCGCCGCGGGCGAGGTCACCGACCTCGACGTGACCGGCGTGGACCTCGACGAGGACAACGGCACGCTGCGCTGGGACGTCGACTTCGGCGACGACACCGACGACGACCAGCGCACGGTGCTCGTCGACGCCGCCTCCGGCCAGGTCATCGGCACCGAGCAGGACGACGACGGCGACGACGACTGAGCGGGCGGGCCGCCGGGGCGGGGCACGCGGGCGGGCTCAGGGAGCGCTCAGCGGGCCCTCCTAGACTCGGCGCCATGACTTCCGCCTGGGGCTACGGACTGACCACGCGCGACCTGGACGGCCACGTGCTGGACGTCTGGTTCCCCGAGCCCGGCCTCGGTGAGCGCGGCACCGAGGACTCCGGCGGCACCCTCGGGATGCTGGCCGGCGAGGACGCCGTCCGCCGGGTGACCACCGAGGTCGAGCTCGTCGAGGTCCCCGACCTCGACGCCGCCCCGACGAGCCCGCAGGACGTCTGGCTGCGCCTGCACCTGCTCTCGCACCGGCTCGTGAAGCCGCACGGCATGTCGATGGAGGGCGTCTTCGGGCTGCTCACCAACGTCGTGTGGACCTCCGCCGGCCCGTGCGCGGTGGAGGGCTTCGAGACCACCCGGGCCCGCCTCAAGGGCGCCGGCCCGGTGGCGGTGTGGGGCGTCGACAAGTTCCCGCGCATGGTCGACTACGTGCTGCCGACCGGGGTGCGCATCGCCGACGCCGACCGCGTGCGGCTCGGCGCCCACCTCGCGCCCGGCACCACCGTGATGCACGAGGGCTTCGTCAACTACAACGCCGGCACGCTGGGCGCCTCGATGGTCGAGGGCCGCATCTCCGCGGGCGTCGTCGTCGGCGACGGCTCCGACGTCGGCGGCGGGGCCTCGATCATGGGGACCCTGTCCGGCGGCGGCACCGAGGTGATCTCGATCGGCGAGCGCTGCCTGCTGGGCGCCAACGCGGGCATCGGGATCTCGCTGGGCGACGACTGCGTCGTGGAGGCGGGCTGCTACGTCACCGCCGGCACGAAGGTGACGCTGCCGGGCGAGGACCGGGTCGTGAAGGCCGCCGAGCTCTCAGGGTCCGACGGGGTGCTGTTCCGGCGCAACTCCGTGTCCGGGGCCGTGGAGGCCGTCGCCCGCACCGGGCAGGGCATCGCGCTGAACGCCGCCCTGCACGCGAACTAGATGTCCGCCGTCCGCTCCGGCGGCGGACGGGCCGGCACGCTGCTGCTCGTCCTGCTCCTGCTCGCGGGGGTCGCGGTCGGCACCTGGTTCGCCGTCAGCCGCCTCCTCGGGCCGATCATCCCCGGGCTGCCCTCCGCCTCCGGCTGCACCGCCGAGGTCGACGGTCGGACCGTGGCCGTCTCGACCGAGCAGGCCGAGAACGCCGCCCTGATCGCCGCCATCGGCGTGCGCCGCGACCTGCCCGCCCGGGCGGTCTCCATCGCGCTCGCCACGGCGTACCAGGAGTCGAAGATCGTCAACATCGACTACGGCGACCGCGACTCCCTGGGGCTGTTCCAGCAGCGGCCGTCGCAGGGCTGGGGCACCGAGGCGCAGGTGCAGGACCCCGTCTACGCGACCAACGCCTTCTACGACGCGCTGGTCGAGGTCGACGGCTACGAGGGCATGCGCATCACCGAGGCCGCCCAGGAGGTGCAGCGCTCCGGCTTCCCGGAGGCCTACGAGGACCACGCGGCCGACGCCCGCGTGCTCGCCTCCGCGCTGACCGGCTTCTCGCGGGCCGCGTTCACGTGCGACGCCAGCGGCAGCGCCGAGGCGGTCTCCGCCGAGCTGGGCGACCTCGGGCTCACCGAGCGCGCCGACGCGGTGCGCCGCGACGTGCTGGCGGCGTTCGGGGAGGTCCAGACCGGCGGGTTCGCGCCCGAGGGGGTCAGCACCGGCCACATGGAGGGCTCCGCCCACTACGACGGCCGCGCCGTCGACTTCTTCTTCCGTCCCGTCGACGAGGCCAACCTGACCCGCGGCTGGGCGCTCGCGCAGTACCTGGTCGCGCACGCCGAGCGGCTCGGCGTCGCCACCGTCATCTACGACGACCGGATCTGGACGGCCCGCCGCTCCGCGCAGGGGTGGCGCGACTACGAGGTCGACACCGAGGGCCGCGACCCCGCGACCGCCGAGATCCTGCGCCACCGCGACCACGTGCACGTCGACGTCTTCGAGTAGCCCGTCGTCCGGGGCCCGGCACCCGCGGCGACTCAGCCGGCGCGGGCGTAACGGCGCTGGGGGCGCCCGGCGCGGCCGTAGCGCAGGCGCACCTCGAGCCGGCCCGACTCGACGAAGTGCTCGAGGTAGCGCCGGGCGGTGACGCGCGACATCCCGAGGGTCTCGGCCGCCTCGGCGGCCGACACGTCCCCGTCGGGCGGCACCGCGGCCAGCACCGTCTGGCCGGTCTCCGCCGACAGGCCCTTCGGCAGGTCGGCCTCGCGCCGGACCGGGCCCACCCGACCGAACACCGCGTCGATCGCCGCCTGGTCGACCGAGGCCACGTCGGGGCTGCCGGCGAGCACCTCGCGGGTCAGGCGGAAGTCGGCGAGGCGGGAGGAGAGGTCCTCGGCCTCGAACGGCTTGACCAGGTAGCCGGCCGCCCCGCGGTGGAGGGCCGCGCGGACGGTGTCGGCCTCCCGCGCGGCGGTGATGACGATGACGCCGACCTCGGCCACGCCCGGGTCGGCGGAGGCCCGCAGCCGCCGGAGCACCTCCAGGCCCGACAGGTCCGGCAGGTGCACGTCGAGCAGCACCAGGTCGGGCCGCAGCTCCGTGACCGCCTCCAGCGCCTCGGCGCCGCTGCGGACGCTCGCGACGACCTCGAAGCCCTCGGTGCGCTCGACGAAGCGGCAGTGGATCGCCGCCACCCGGAAGTCGTCGTCGACCACGAGCACCCCGAGCGTCGCGGGCTGGGTCACGCGAGCACCTCCTCGGCGCGGTGGGGATCGGCGTACGGGTCGGCGTAGGGCAGGGTCGCGACGAACACCGCTCCCCCGAGCTCGCCGCCGTTGTCGACGGTGACGCTACCGCCGCGGGACTCGCACACGACCTGCACGAGCGCCAGCCCCACGCCCCGGCCGCCGGTGACCTCGGGCTTCGTGGAGAAGCCGCGCGCGAAGACGGCGTCCGCGACCTCCGCGGGCACGCCGTCGCCGTCGTCGTTGACCTCCACGGCCACCCGGGCGCCGTCGTCGTCGAGACGGACGTCCACGTGGCGTCCCCCCGAGGCGGCGGAGGCGTGCAGGGCGTTGTCGACGAGGTTGCCCACCACGGTGGTGACGGCCGCGGAGGTCGCGCTGTCGAGGCGGCGCAGGCGGGAGCCGGGCACCAGCCCGAGCTCCTGGCCCGACTCCAGCGCCGAGCTGGTCTTGGCGACCAGCAGCGCCGCGACGGCCGGGTCCTCCACCATCGCGGTGACGGCCTCGCTGATCTCGGCGCGGCGGCGCGAGAGGTCCCCGACGAGGCGGCGCAGCTCGTCGTACTCCTCGAGCTGGACCAGCCCCGAGAGGGTGTGCAGCTGGTTGGCGTGCTCGTGGGTCTGCGCGCGCAGGGTGTCGGTGACGCTGCGGCTGACGTCGAGCTGGCTCTGCAGCGCGACCAGCTCGGTGCGGTCGCGGAGCGTGGTGACGGTGCCGATCGAGCGGCCCTCGCTGGCGGCGGCACGACGGCTGACCACGAGCGCCTTCGCGCCGGTGACGACCACCGTCTCCTCCGCGGCGCCGGCGCCGGCCAGCGCGTCGCGCAGCCCGGGCGGGAGGTCCAGCTCGTCGAGGTGGCGGCCGACGGCGTCGGCCGGCAGGCCGAGCAGGTCGCGCGCGGAGTCGTTGAGCACGGTGACGCGGCCGTCGGTGCCCACCCCCAGCACGCCCTCCCGGATGCTGTGCAGCAGCGCCTCGCGGTGGTCGGCCAGGGTCGCGATCTCGGCCGGCTCGAGGCCGCGGGTGCGCCGTCGTACGAGCCGGGAGAGCAGGTAGGATCCGGCGACGCCGAGGCCCGCCGCGATCGCGAGGTAGAGCAGCGTGTCCGGCACCGCCCCGGCGAGGCGCTCGCCCAGCGTGGGCGCCGCGACGCCGGCCCCCGCGATCCCGACCCGTACGACGCCGCCGCCCACGTCGCCCTCCGGCCCCTCCACGGCGTCGAACACCGGACGGTAGGAGACGAGGAACCGTCGGCCCCCCAGCTCCGCCTCGCCCGTCCAGGTGCGTCCGGCGGCGACGTCGGCGGCCGCCTCCCCCACGCCGATCCGGTCCCCGACGATCGTCGGGTCGGAGGAGGCGATGACGGTCCCCTCGGTGTCGGCGACGAGGGTGAGGTCCATGGCGGCCGACTCCTGCTGCTGCACCACGATCGGGGACAGCAGGCGCTGGGCGCCGACGGCGCCGATGTCGTCCTGCACCAGCTGCGCGTTGCCGATCGCGTTCGCCACGGCGCGGGTGGTCTGCCCCTGGTCGTTGCGGAACTCGGCGTCGGCCTGCGGCACCGCGATCACCGTGACCGACACCGCCACCAGGCCGATCACGCCCAGCTGGAAGACCAGGAACTGCCCGGCCAGCGTCAGCCGTGACCACAACGACCGCAACCTCCTCTACCTCCCTAACCGTGACGGCCGCCACACGCGGCTCGCAGACTCCGTGCAGGCCGGTGTGAACCGGCTCACCCCACATCATCGAAGAGGACAGCATGCGACATCGAGCACGACAGGTGGGACGCACCACCGGCGTGGTGGCCACCACCCTCGCCGTGGCGCTCGCCGTCTCCTCCTGCGGGGTCACCCGCGGCGAGGGCGACAACGACCTGCTCATGATCATCCCGAACAGCCCCGGCGGCGGCTACGACCTGACGGGCCGCGCCGCCGTCCGGGTGATGGAGGACCACGACGTCACCGGGGGCAGCTTCCAGGTCGAGAACGCCATCGGCGCCGGCGGCAGCCTGGCGTTCGCGCAGCTGATGAACCTCGAGGGCGACGAGGAGTCGATGATGACCGTCGGCCTCGGCGTCGTCGGCTCGCTGTACTCCTTCGGGTCCACCGAGTCCCTGCAGGACGCCACCCCCATCGCCCAGCTGATCGAGGAGCAGGAGGGGATCCTGGTTCCCGGCGACTCCCCGTGGCGCACGGTGGACGACTTCGTCGAGGCGTGGCGCGCCGACCCGGCGTCCATCACCGTCGGCGGCGGCTCCTCGCCCGGCGGGCCGGACCACCTCTTCCCGCACCAGCTCGCCGAGGCGGTCGACGTCGACCCGACGGCCGTCAACTACATCTCCTACGACGGCGGCGGTCCGCTCACCAGCGCCCTGCTCGGCAACAAGATCCAGGTCGGCTTCTCCGGCCTCGGCGAGTTCGCCGGGTCCATCGAGAACGGCGACCTGCGCGTCCTGGCCGTCTCCGGCGAGGAGCGCATCGAGCAGGAGTCGCTCAGCGACATCCCCACGCTCGTCGAGTCCGGCATCGACTTCACGTTCCTCAACTGGCGCGGCGTCCTCGCCCCGCCCGGCATCTCCGAGGAGCGGGAGCAGGACTACATCGACTACTTCACCGCCATGCGCGACACCGACGAGTGGACCGAGCAGCTCGAGGCCAACGGCTGGGAGGACGCCTTCGTGACCGGCGCGGACTTCGACCGGTTCCTCGTCGAGCAGGACGCCCGCGTCGCCGACACCCTGACCGAGCTCGAGCTCATCGACGAGGAGGACGCATGAGCACCACCACCCCCCGGCCCCCCGACCCGGCGCCCGCCGACGGCGGCGCCGCGCGCGTGCCCGCCGGCGTCGACGTCGGCCAGATCGTCTTCGCCGGCCTGCTCGCCGTCGCCGGCGTCTACCTGGTCGTCGACGCCAGCAGCCTGCGGATCGGGTTCGCCGACCCCGTCGGGCCCCGCCTGTTCCCCTACGTCATCGGCGGCGCGCTCATCGTGCTCGCCGCGATCTGGATCGTGGCCACGCTGCGCGGCGACCGGGCCGAGGCCGAGGGCGGCGAGGACGTCGACCTCGACCAGCGCTCCGACTTCGTCACCGTCGGCAAGCTCGCCGTCGTCCTCGCGGCCAACGTGCTGCTCGTCGACGTCCTCGGCTGGGCCGTCACCGGCGGCCTGCTGTTCGCGGGGGCCGCCTGGGCCCTCGGCAGCCGCACCCTGGTCCGCGACCTGCTCGTGGGCGTCGCCCTCGCGCTGGCCAGCTGGTACTTCTTCTACGTCGCGCTCGGGGTCCCCCTGACGCCCGGCATCCTGGACGGGATCCTCTGATGGAGACACTCTCCCTGCTGGGCGGGGGCCTCGCCGACGCCCTCACCCCGATGAACCTCATGTGGGCGGTGATCGGCGTCCTGCTCGGGACGTTCGTCGGCGTCCTGCCCGGCGTCGGCCCCGCCATGGCGGTCGCGCTGCTACTCCCGGTGACCTACGGCCTCGACGTCACCTCGGCGCTGATCATGTTCGCCGGCATCTACTACGGCGGCATGTACGGCGGGTCGACCACCTCGATCCTGCTGAACACCCCCGGCGAGTCGGCGTCGGTGATGACCGCGCTCGAGGGCAACCGGATGGCCAAGGCCGGGCGCGCCGCGCAGGCACTGGCCACGGCCGCCATCGGCTCCTTCGTGGCCGGCACGATCGGCACCCTGGGCGTCGTCTTCTTCGCGCCGCCGCTCGCCGAATTCGCCGTCCAGATCGGCGCCCCGTCGTACTTCGCGATCATGCTGCTCGCGATGGTGCTGGTCTCCGCCGTCCTGGGGGCCTCCAAGCTCCGCGGCTTCGTCGGCCTGTTCATCGGCCTCGCGATCGGCCTGGTCGGCCTCGACGCCTCCACCGCGCAGCCCCGGGCGATGCTCGGCGTCAACCAGCTCGCCGAGGGCATCGACATCGTCGTCGTCGCCGTCGGGCTGTTCGCCGTCGGCGAGGCGCTGTGGACGGCGGCGCACCTGCGGCGCCGCCCGCTCCAGGTGATCCCGGTCGGGCGCCCGTGGATGGGCAGGGACGACTGGCGGCGCTCCTGGAGGCCGTGGCTGCGCGGCACCGCGCTGGGCTTCCCGTTCGGCGCCGTGCCGGCCGGCGGCGCGGAGACCCCGACGTTCCTGTCGTACATCACCGAGCGCAAGCTCGCCGGCCGCCACCACGCCGAGGGTCGCGAGTCCTTCGGCGAGGGCGCCATCGAGGGCGTCGCCGGCCCGGAGGCCGCCAACAACGCCTCGGCCGCCGGCACCCTGGTGCCGCTGCTGGCCCTCGGCCTGCCGGTGACCGCGACCTCCGCGGTGATGCTCGCCGCGATCCAGGGCTACGGCATCACCCCCGGCCCGACGCTGATGACCGACCAGCCCGACCTGATCTGGGCGCTCCTGGCCAGCCTGCTCATCGGCAACGCGCTGCTGCTGGTGCTCAACCTGCCGCTCGCCCCGGTGTGGGCCAAGCTGCTGCGCATCCCGCGCCCCCAGCTGTACGCCGGCATCCTGTTCTTCGCCTCGCTCGGGGCCTACGCCGTCCGGCAGCAGCCGTTCGACGTGGCGCTGCTGCTCGTGTTCGGCGCCCTCGGGTTCGCCGTGCGCCGCTTCGGGATCCCCGTGCTGCCGCTGATCCTCGGCGTCATCCTCGGCCCGCTCATGGAGGTCCGGCTCCGCGAGGCGCTCGACCTCAGCTCGGGCGACCTCGTCGGCCTGGTCAACGAGCCGATCGCGATCATCGTCTACGCGATCATCGTCCTGGTCGTCGTCGTCCCGCTCGTCTGGTCGCGGGTCGCCCCGCGGCCGGCCACCCCACTCACCGAGGTCCCCGAGAGGGACCGCCAGGAGGTCGGCTCGTGATCGTCGTCGCCTACACCCCCGACGTCTACGGCGAGGCCGCGCTGGCCCACGCCGTCACCGAGGCCGGGCTGCGCCGGCTCGGCGTCGTCGTCGTCAACGCCACCCGCGGCGACGCCTTCGTCGACGAGCGGTTCGCCTCCACCGAGCGCCTCGCCGAGCTCGACGCCGCGCTCGGCGAGCAGGGGCTGACCCACGAGGTCCGTCAGCCCGTCGGCGTCGAGCCGTCGGAGGCCGTCATCGACGTGGTGAAGGAGGTCGGCGGCTCGCTCGTGGTCGTCGGCATCCGCCACCGCAGCCCGGTCGGCAAGGTGCTCATGGGCAGCGTCGCCCAGCGGATCCTGCTCGACGCGCCCTGCCCGGTGCTGGCGGTCAAGCCCAGCCCCTGAGCGCGAGTCGGCCCGGGTGCGCACGATCCGGGTGTC
>NZ_BAAAMY010000004.1:530236-683902 GCF_039529515.1 Nocardioides lentus | reverse complement strand
CGGGCCGACTCGACGTCGTAGAGGTGCGCATCCGGGCCGACTCGGCTCAGGTCAGGCGCGCGGCGGCGGCGGCGATGCGCTCGTCGGTGGCGGTGAAGGCCACGCGGACGTGGTCGGCGCCGGCGGCGCCGTAGAAGTCGCCGGGCGCGACGAGGACGCCGCGCTCGGCGAGCCAGGCGACGGTGTCGAGGCAGGGCTCGGGGCGGCCGTCGACCAGGCGCGTCGACCACAGGTAGAGCGAGGCCTCGGAGTGGTCGACCCGGAACCCCGCCCCCTCGAGCGCGGTGCGCAGCACGTCGCGGCGCGCCGCGTAGCGGGCGTGCTGCTCCGCGGCGTGGGCGTCGTCGTCGAGCACGGCGGCCATCACGCGCTGCTGCGGCGTGGGCATCATCAGCCCGAGGTTCTTGCGGACGGCGAGCAGCTCACCGACGACGGCCGGGTCCCCGACCACGCACGCGCACCGGTAGCCCGCGAGGTTGGACCGCTTCGACAGCGAGTGGACCGCGAGCAGCCCCTCGTGGCTGCCACCGCAGACCTCCGGGTGCAGCACCGAGACCGCCGACGCCTCCCAGCAGCACTCGAGGTAGCACTCGTCGGAGACGAGCAGCACCCCCCGGTCGCGGGCCCACCCGACCAGCGCCCGCAGGCGGTCCGGCCCCAGGACCCGACCCGTCGGGTTGGACGGGCTGTTGAGGTAGACCAGCGCCGGGGTGCGCTCCAGCGCCTCCGGCTCGTCGGTGGCGACGACCTCGGCGCCGGCGAGCACCGCACCCACCTCGTACGTCGGGTAGGCGACCTCCGGGATCGCCACCAGGTGGCCCGGGCCGACGCCGAGCTGCGTGGGCAGGCCGGCGATCAGCTCCTTCGAGCCGACGACCGGCAGCACGCCGTCGAGGCCGAGGCCCGTGACGCCGTGGGCGCGGGCCAGCCAGTCGACGACGGCCTGCCGGGTGACCTCGAGGCCGAGGGTCGTCGGGTAGCCCGGGGAGTCCGAGGCCGCCGCCAGCGCCTGCTGCGCCACCGCCGGCGTCGGGTCGACCGGCGTGCCGATCGAGAGGTCGACGATCCCGTCGGGGTGCGCGCGCGCCACGGCGGCGTACGACGCGATCCGGTCCCAGGGGAAGTCCGGCAGGCGCGCCGAGACCCGCCCGGTCCGCGCCTGGGTCATCGGCCCGGGGCGACGATCACTCGTCGTGCTCCTGCGGGGGCAGCGCCGCGACCAGCGGGTGGTCGTGGTCGATCTCGCCCATCTTCGCCGCACCGCCGGGCGAGCCCAGGTCGTCGAAGAAGTTCACGTTGGCGGCGTAGAAGTCCTTCCACTGCTCCGGCGTGTCGTCCTCGTAGAAGATCGCCTCGACGGGGCACACCGGCTCGCACGCCCCGCAGTCGACGCACTCGTCGGGGTGGATGTACAGCATCCGCTTGCCCTCGTAGATGCAGTCGACGGGACACTCGTCGACGCACGCGCGGTCCTTGAGGTCGACACACGGCTGCGCGATGACGTAGGTCACCAGTTCCTCCTACATGCTCATGACGGACTCGGCCCAGCCTAGTATCCCGTCGTGCTGGGACCACAGGTGGTGGGGCTCCGGGTCGTCGTGCGACGTCTCGTGCCCGGGGAGACGGGCCCCTCGGGAGGCCCCGCGATGACGGACCTGCTGGGCGTCTGCGAGGAGTGGACCGCCGACGACCTCGCCGTCCGCGGCGAGGACGGCACGCTGGTGCGGATCCCCCTCGACCACGTCGTGTCGGGCAAGCCCGTGCCCCCGCGGGCCTCGGTGCTGCTGCGGGTGCCCGCCGCGCGCCTGCACCGCGCAGGCCTGGCGATGTGGACCGGCCTCGAGACCGCACCTCTCGGCGACTGGCTGCTGCGGTCCGCCCCGCGGGAGCCGGCGCGTCGCGCCAACTCGACCCTCGCCCTCGGCGACCCGGGCCTGCCCGCCGCCGAGGCCCACGCCGCCGTCGTGGCCTTCCACGCCGCCCGCGGCTCGGCGCCCCTCGTCGCGGTGGAGGTCGGCTCCCCCGCCCACGCGGGGTTCGCGGAGGCCGGCTGGGTCCGCCAGCACGCCGACGAGGACGACAGCCTCGTGCTGGTCGCCTCGATCGCGATGCTGCGTCGCGAGCTGCCGCCGGAGCCCGACGACGCCGAGGAGGTCGTCGACGGCCCCCGCCTCGCCCTCGCCGTGCCGGGCGCCCGCGGCCGCGCGGCGTACGACGGGGACTGGCTCGGGCTCTACGCCATCGAGACCGACCCCGCCCACCGCCGGCGCGGGCTGGCTCAGCAGGTGCTGTCGGGGCTCCTCGGCTGGGGCGCCGAGCACGGCGCGCGGTCGGCGTACCTGCAGACCCACGCGGCCAACGGACCCGCCATGGCGCTCTACGAGCGGCTGGGCCTCGTCACGCACCACGCCTACCGCTACCTCGTGCCCCCGGCCTGAGCCGGCGCCCGGTCGAGCGGGCCTCGGCGTGGACGCGCGAGCCTGGGCCGGGGGCTCAGGGCAGGCAGGCCAGCGGCCCGTAGCCTCCGGGGCGGGCGGGCCCCGGACGGCCGAGGGCGTCGAGCGCGATCGCGATCGCGGTGCGGTTGGCGGGGATGAGCACGTGCTCGGCGAGGTTGCCGGCGCAGACGTCCTGGAGCCGCAGGTTGGTCACGTTGGCCGCGGGCCGCAGCCACCCGTTGGTGTGGGGCACCACGACGGCGTCGTAGCGCGTGACGACGTTGGTGTAGCTGACGTCGCCCGGGGAGTCGTCGGGGGCGTTGAGCGCGGTCAGGAACGCCGACCCGGCCCCCTGCTGCGCGCAGGCGGGACAGCCGAGGAGGCCCGCCGGGGCCAGCAGCTCGGCGCGGTAGGTGCCGTAGTTGCTCGGCGCGAGCCCGACGAGGTCGTCGACCTTGCCGAGGCCCCCGAGGTTCTTCAGGTAGTACCGCGGCATCATCCCGCCCTGGGAGTGGCCGACGATCGAGACCTTCGCGGCGCCGGTCGAGGCCAGCACGCGGTCGACGAACGCCGCCAGCGTGGCGGCGGAGTCCTCGATGCGCTGGGTGCCCCGCAGGCCGTAGTCGACCGAGTACACGCAGTAGCCGGCGGCCCTCACGCGCAGCGAGAGCCGGTCGAGCGGCGTGCGGGAGTCCGCGAACGTGCCGTGCACCAGCACCACCGGGACGGGCCGCTGCACCGTGGGCCGGCACGACCAGTCGTTGGCGCCGAGCGGGCTCCCGAACGGGTGCGAGAGCTCCTCGGCCGCGTCGCCGTCCGCCGCGACCGCGCCCGCCGGGGCGCTCGTCGCGCCGAGCGCGGCGAGGACGGCGGCCAGGGTGGCGAGCAGTGCGAGCAGGACGGTGACGGGTTTCCCGAGTGTGGTCACCGCCACACCGTAACTCGCAGTTGCACAGCGCGCTACGGATCAGCGGCGGTTGCCGCCACCCCCGCCGCCGCTGCCCCCGCCGTTCGCGCCACCGCCGTTCGCGCCACCGCCGTTCGCGCCACCGCCGTCCGCGCCACCGTTGCCGCCGTCACCGCCGCCGGAGGGGGGCGGCGGGGGCGGGGGCTCCTCGCAGACGACGGTGTCGGACGGGGTGTAGGTGACGTTCTGCGTCTCCTCGCGCACGACCTCGGACTCCCCCGCGTTGCGGAAGATCCGGGTGACGTCGACGTCGAAGCCGTCGAAGCCGGAGTTCGGGGTGCAGTCGGGCAGCGTCAGCGTGCGGGTGCCGGGCGAGGTGAAGTTGTAGCGCTCCGAGGTCCGCGACTCGATGTCCCAGACCTTCGTCGACCACATCGTGACGGTGACCGAGCCGGCCGACGTGGGGGTCGACGGCCGGATCGAGGACGAGATCAGCACCCCGTGGTCGGTGTCGTTGCGGAAGCGCAGGTCCAGCGACCCGAACACCACGGTCGCCTCGCGGCCGACCGGGTAGCGGTCGATGTAGAACGAGTGCGGCTTGTGCTCGACGTCCTCGAGGCCGGCGAAGAACGCGGCGTTGTACGTCGTGGTCGCCATCTGCGACACCCCGCCGCCGAGGTCCTCGGCGAAGATCCCGTCGGAGATCACGAAGCCGGTCGTGAAGCCGTTCTCGACCGTCCGCTCCCCCACGACGTCGTTGAACGAGAACACCTCGCCCGGCTTGAGCAGCGTGCCGTCGACGTTCTCGGCCGCCTGGCCGATGTTGACGTTGCGGTACTCGGCGTAGGGGAACTCGGTGGTGAAGGTCGAGACCTGCTCCCGCACCCCGAGCGCCCGGGCGTCGGCGGCGGTGAAGCGGGGTCCGACCTGACGGGTCTCGACCTCGCCGCGGCGACCGTCGCCCTCGGCGGCGGCCACCTCGAGGAAGGTCGTCGCGGCGGCGGCGGGAGTGAACCCGAGGCCCTTCTCGCCGGGGACCACCTCGGGGCGTCCGTCGACGAGTCGCACGGTCGCGTCGACCGGGCGGGCGTCGGCGGGGATCGCCTCGTCGAGCAGCTCGGTCAGACCGGCGCGGTCGACGCGGGGCTCGAGCTCGCCGTCCGCGGCGACCATCCGCAGCAGCCCGTCGTACTCGCCGGGGTCGAGCTCGACCTCGGTGCCGTCGAGGGTCAGGACGACCGGGGCGGACATGGCGGGGTCGGCGAACGTCTCGCGGGCCTCGGCGACGTCGGAGGCGTCGACGTCCGGCACCACCGGGCCGAGGGCGAGCTCAGCCGTCGGGTCGGGGTCGAGGTACGCCGCGAGCAGGGCCTCGCGGGTCACCTCCGGCTCGAGGCTGCGGCCCTCGCGGGCCTCGGTGGCCTCGACCGCGCCGTCGGTGAAGGCCACGGCCCCCTCGACCGCGGGTCGGCCGTAGCGCTCGTCCAGGTCCGCGACCGTGCGGTCGAGGGCGTCGTCGTCGACGTCGACCACGGCGTCGGCGGACTCGCCGCCGGTGTACCAGTCCCACAGCCGGACCGGGGACAGGCTGCGGGAGCCGCCCACCTCGGCGACCGACTCCTCGTGGTCGACGGCCACGCCGAGGTCGTCGGGGGTGACCTCGGTGCGCTCGTCCCCGACCCTCACGGCCACGGGGGCCGCCTCGCGGTCGGCGAGCTCGCGGCGCAGCGTGTCCTCGGCGTCCTCGGCGCTCAGGCCGCCGACGTCGACGCCCGCCACGCTCGCCCCGCGCGGGACCTTGTCGCCGGCCACGGCCCAGGCGACGAGGTAGAGCACCGCGACCAGCAGCAGCGCGCCGAGCACCACCAGCAGGACACGACGGCGGCGACGGGCGTCCGACGCCGTCCGACCCGTCTCGTCGGGCGGCACGGCGGGACGCTCCGCGGTGTCGGTGCTGGGAGGACTCACGGCCCGCATCCTAGGCAGACACGGGCCCGGACCCGGATTCGTCGGGGGGCCCCCGCCGGGCGGCGGGGAGGGTCAGCAGCACCACGACGGCCACGACCAGCGCGAGGGCGAGCAGCAGGTAGCCGAGCAGGTCCGCGACCACCACGACGTCACCGCCGGGGCCCGTGCGCAGCCCCACGACGAGCACCGGGACGAGCCACCCGAGCGCGAAGACCGGACGCGCCAGCCACCCGCGGGGCAGCGACAGCACCGCGGCCAGCGTCGCCGCCGCCGCGAGCGCGAGACCCCACCAGCGCCCGTGCAGGGCGAGGCTCGCGACGCCCGTGCCCAGCCCGGCCGTCAGCAGGAGCGGCGCCAGCACCGCGGGGTGGCTCCGGCTCACCCGATCCCGGCGAACAGGTCGGTCTCGAAGCCGTCCTCGTCGGTCTCGCCGCGGACCCCCTTGACGATGCGGTAGGCCTCGGCGCCCCAGATCCGGTTGCCGACGTTGTTGGACAGCGCGAAGAACCCGCCGTCCGTCTGCACCTGGGTGCGGTGGCGGCGCAGCGCCTCGAGCTTGGTCTCGGTGTGCTCCTCGGCGTCCACGACCGCGCTGATGGCGGAGTCGGGGGCCACGAAGTGCGGCAGGGGACCGTCCGGGTCCATCCCCTCGAAGGTGGTGGTGTCGCCGGACTCGCGCAGGGCCCGCAGGCTGGCGCGCATCCGGCTCTCGGACATCGCGCCCCAGTAGATCTTCGCGATGTCCCAGGGCTCCCCCAGCGCCGGCTTGTACGACGGGACCGCGGCCAGCTGCGCGGCGTACATGGCCACGCGGTGGGCCTGGATGTGGTCGGGGTGGCCGTAGCCGCCGAACTCGTCGTAGGTGACCAGCACCTGCGGGCGGACCTCGCGGACGATCTCGACCAGCGCGTCGGCGGCCTCGGTGAAGTCGGCGAACCAGAACGAGTCGGGGGTGACCTCGTCGGCGACGACGGCGTGGCCGTCGTCGTGCCACTTCATGCCCGAGTCCTTCCACCGGCCGAACCCGCCGAGCCAGCGGTGGTCGGTCACGCCGAGCACGGACAGGGCGTCGGCGATCTCGCCGCGGCGGTGCTCGCCGAGCCCACCGTCGCGGTCGGCGGCGAGGTGCTCGAGCTCGGGCACCAGGACCTCGCCGAGCTCGCCGGCGGTGCAGGTGACGAGCGTGACGCCGCGGCCCTCGGCGACGTACTTGGCCATCGTGGCGCCCTGTCCGATGGTCTCGTCGTCGGGGTGGGCGTGGACCAGCAGCAGGCGCTGGTCGGGGGGCGTGCTCATGGGTCCGAGCCTACGGCTCGCGCTTGAGCCGGCGCGGCGCGGTCGGCAGGTCCAGCGGCACCGTGCCGCCGGTGCCGCCGGCGCCGCCGGTGCCGCCGGTGCGCGGTCCGGGGTCGACCTGCTCGTCGTCGAGCCAGCCGTCGTGGGTGTCGACCAGCAGGTCCAGCACGAACGACGGGGCGTCGGTGGTCACCGCCCACGGGTGGTCCTCGTCGTCGTCCTCGCCGGCGAGGCGCTCCCGCAGGACGACGGCGTCCCAGCCCTCGTCCCGCAGCCGCGCCGCGACCGTGTGGGCCGCGTCGGCGTCGAAGAAGATCCCGCGCACGCTCAGGCCTCCGCGGCGTCCGGCGGGGCCACGTAGGGGGTGCCGTCGACGCGCTTGAGGACGCGGGCCGGGTTGCCGACGGCGACCACCCCGGCGGGCAGGTCGCGGACCACGACCGCACCGGCCCCGACGACCGTGTCCTCGCCGATCGTGACCCCGGGGCAGACGACCACGCCGCCGCCGAGCCAGACGTTGTCGCCGATGGTGATGGGCTGCGCGCCCTCCCACAGGTCGCGGCGCGGGCCGGGCTCGACGGGGTGGGTGGCGGTCAGCAGCTGCACGCCGGGGCCGACCTGCACGTGGTCGCCGAGGGTGATCAGCCCGCAGTCGAGGGCGACGAGGCCGTAGTTGACGAAGCAGTCGCGGCCGAGGCTGAGGTGCACGCCGTAGTCGACGTGGAGCGGGGCCCGGATGACGGAGCGCTCCCCGAGGCCGCCGAGCATCTCGACCAGCAGCTCGCGACCGCGGTCGGGCTCGGCGACCGAGGTCGCGTTGAACCGCTCGGCCAGCACCTGGGCGCGCTGCGCCATCGCGGACAGCTCCGGGTCGTCGGCCTGGTAGGGGTCGCCCGCGAGCATCCGCTCGCGCATCGTGGCGTCGCCGTCGCGGCTGTACGTCGCGGTCTCGGTCGTCATGCGCCCGACGCTAGCGCCTCGCGGAGCGCGGGCAGCCGGGCCTCCAGCCCCGCCAGGGCCGCCTCGGTGCGCGCCGGCTCGCCGGCCGCCGCCATGCCCGCGGCCATCTGCGCGTCACCCCGCCCGGACGCGGCGCGGATGCCGCCGATCGCCAGGCGGACCCGGCCCGGCACCGCGTCGAGGATCTCGCGGGCGCCCGGCCCGTCGTGCCGCCCGCCGCCGTAGGACGCGGCCAGCAGGCGCAGCCGACGGGCGGCGTGCGCGGGGTCGCCCGGGGCGGCACGGACGAGCGGGACGGCGTGCCAGGCGAGGTGCGCCAGCTCCAGCAGCGGGCTCGAGGGGCCGGCCAGGTCCCAGTCGAGGACCCCGGCGAGGTCGTCGCCGTCCCAGACGAGGTTGGACGGCGCCAGGTCGTTGTGGGCGACCAGCCGCGGGGCGTCGACGCCGTGGAACCGCCAGGGGCCGGGGTGGTCGAACGACGCGACGGCGGCGTGCAGTCGCGCCGTCCACGCCCCGAGCGCGGCCAGCCGGGCGTCGGGGAGCTCGTCGGCGTCCACGTCGACCACCCGGCCGGGC
Source organism: Nocardioides lentus (assembly GCF_039529515.1). Lineage (NCBI taxonomy): Bacteria > Bacillati > Actinomycetota > Actinomycetes > Propionibacteriales > Nocardioidaceae > Nocardioides > Nocardioides lentus. The sequence continues at coordinate 675,757 of NZ_BAAAMY010000004.1, read as the reverse complement.
AGGAAGTCGAGCACCTCGCGCCCGCGGGCGTCGGTGCCGTGCACCGCCGGGACGTGGGGCAGGCCGGCGGCGGCGAGGTGGCCCAGGAGCGCGTGGACGGCGGGGGTCCACGGCCCGACGGGCCGCCGCACCGTGGCCCCGACCCGGACGGCGCCGCCGACGTGGCCGCCGGCGAGCACCTCGCCGTCGAGCAGCGTCTCGCGCAGCGCCGGCAGGAAGGGCCGGTCCGGCTCCAGCCAGTCGACGTCGCCCAGCTCCTCCGGGCCGAGCCACGTCAGCCGGTCGTGCTCGGCGGCCACCGGCCCGCCCGACCGGTCGTCCACGAGACGGCACTCCGCCGCACGCAGCACCAGGCCGGGACGGATCTCGACCTCCGCGTCGAGCCAGCGCCGGACGACGACCGCGCAGCCGAGCTCCTCGGCGACCTCGCGGACGACGGCGTCGCCCGGGTCCTCGCCGGGCTCGACCTTGCCCCCGGGCAGCTCCCAGCGTCCGGCCGTCTCGGGCGGGTGGGTGCGCCGGGCCGCGAGCAGGGTCCCGTGGCGCACCACCGCCGCCCCGACGACCAGCTGCGGGGGCACCGCTCAGACGGTCCGGAGCCGGATCGTCTCGTCCATCGCGCCGAGGCGGGCCAACGCGTCCGGGCTGACGGGCGCGGCGACGTCGGTCACGGCGTACCCGCACTCGCCGCGGGTGGCCAGCACCTGCCGCTCGATGTTGACCCCGGCCTCGGCGAGCACGTGGTTGGCGCGCGCCAGCACCCCGGGGGTGTTGGCGTGCAGGTGGGCGATCCGCTGCGCCGAGGCCGTGCGCTCGGGGGTCAGCGTCGGCACGTTCACCGACAGCGAGGTCACGCCGCCGTGCACGTAGTCGCGCAGCTTGGCCCCGACGAAGCGCCCGATGTCCTCCTGCGCCTCCTCCGTCGAGCCGCCGACGTGGGGCGTGAGGATGACGTTGTCGAGGCCGCGCAGCGGGGAGTCGAAGTGGTCGCCCCGGTTCTTCGGCTCGTCGGGGAACACGTCGACCGCGGCGCCGGCGACCTGCCCGGAGCGCACGGCGTCGGCCAGCGCGTCGTAGTCGACGAGGAAGCCGCGGGAGAGGTTGAGGAACAGCGAGCGCGGCTTCATCATCGCGAACTGCTCGCGCCCGAAGATCCCGGCGTTGCCGGCGCGACCGTCGACGTGGAGCGTCACGGTCTCGACGGCCGCGAGCAGCTCGGCCAGCGAGGAGCAGCGGGTGGCGTTGCCGAGGGCGAGCTTGTCGTCGACGTCGTAGAAGAAGACCTTCATGCCGAGCATCTCGGCGACGACCGACAGCTGGGAGCCGATGTTGCCGTAGCCGACGATGCCGAGGGTGCGGCCGCGGACCTCGTGGCTGCCGGCGGCCGACTTGTCCCAGATCCCGTCGTGCAGCGCCTTGTCGCGCACCGTGAGGCGGCGGGCCATGGCGATGATGTCGGCGATCGCGAGCTCGACGACCGACCGGGTGTTGGAGAACGGCGCGTTGAACACGGCGATCCCCGCCCGGGTGGCCGCCGGGAGGTCGATCTGGTTGGTCCCGATGCAGAAGGCCCCGATGGCGGTGAGGTCGCCCCGCGCCTCCAGCACGCGCGCGGTCACCTCGGTCTTGGACCGGATGCCCAGCAGGTCGACGCCCTCGAGGGCCTCGATCAGCTCGTCCTCGTCGAGGGCGCCGGAGCGGGTCTCGATGTCGAACCCCGCGTCACCGAGGACGGTCGAGGCCAGCGGGTGGAGGTTCTCCAGGAGTAGGGCGCGCACGTCGGACGAGTCTGCCCGAGTCGAGCGGCGGGGTGCGAAACGGCGCCGGATCGCGGGACGGGGCGGTGACGCACCGGACCGCCGCCGCCCCCACAGGCACTCACAGCCTCCTGCGGGGCGCGGCACAGTCCGCGGGGCCAGCCTGAGGGGGTGCTCGACCTCATCGACGGCCTGCCCGTCCACCCGCTCGTCGTCCACGCCGTCGTGGTGATGCTGCCCCTGGCGGTGCTGGGGACGCTCGCGATCGCGCTGCGGCCCGCCTGGCGGGTCACCTACGGCCCGCTGCTCGTGGGCGTCGCCCTCGTCGCCACCGTCCTGCTGCCCGTCGCCACCTCCAGCGGGGAGGCCCTGGAGGAGCGGGTCGGCGACCCCGGCGTCCACGCCCAGCTCGGGGAGACGCTGCTGTGGTTCGCCCTCCCGCTGCTCGTCCTCGTCACCGCGCTCGTGGTCCTGGAGCGGCGGCGGTCGTCCGGGAAGCCGCTCCCCGGCCCCGCCGCCCTGACCACCGGCGTCGCCGTGCTGGCCGTCGTCGCCGCCCTCGCGGCCGGGGTGCAGGTCTACCGCGTCGGCGACTCCGGCGCCCGCGCCGTCTGGGGCGACCAGGTGGCGTCCTCCGCCCCCGCGCCGGCCCCCGCCGCGGCCCCCGCGGTGGCCCCCGTGGCCGTCAGCCGACCGGGCGGTGGCGCAGCAGCGTGAGCCCGGAGCGGAAAGTCCGGGACTCCAGGGTCTCCATCCGCGGCAGCGCCAGGCCGTCCGGGAAGAACCGGCGACCGGCGCCCTGCACCACCGGGAAGACGAACTGGCGGTACTCGTCCGCGAGACCCGCCGCGATCAGCGTGTGGGCGAGGCGGATCGAGCCGGTCAGCACGATGTCGGTGCCGTCGCGCCCCTCCGGCGCCGGCGCCGCCTTGAGCGCCGCGACCTCCGCGACCGGGTCGCCGGACAGCACGGTGGTGCGGTCCCACGCGGGCTCGGTGAGCGTCGACGACACGACGTACTTGTCGACGCCGTCGAGGTAGTCGCTGACGCCGGTGGTGTCGTCGGCGAGGTCGCGCCAGTAGCCGCGCAGGTCCTCGAAGGTCCGCCGCCCGCACAGGAAGGCGGTCGCGGCCGCGTCCTGGCGGCGCATCTCCTCGGTCAGGTCGGGCTGGTCGCCCTGCCCCTGCGCGTCGAACCAGTCCCCCAGCATCTCCACGGCGCCGTCGAGGGTCACGTTCTGCGTGATCACGAGTCGTCTCATGGTGGGGCCGACCGTCCCCGGGCACGGGACTCATCGGGCCGGGCCTCGGGCGGGGACTCGTCGGCGCCGGCCGCGCGACCCGCCGTGCGAGCATGAGCGGCATGAGCAGCGCGCCGGTCCCGCCGTCCGGGGCCGGGCTCGGCCTGCACCGCGCCGAGGACCTCGGCGCGCTGTGGCGGGAGCTCACGGCCGACGTGCCCGACGGCGACCGCGGTGCCCGCGCGCTCCTCGCCGCGCTCGGGACCGAGGGCCGCCACGCACGCCGGGCGTACGGCGCCCTGGGCCTCGGCGTACGACGGGCCCTGACGTGGGAGCCCGCCGACCGGCGCGACCCCCGCTGGTGGCCCCAGGGGATCAGCGACCCCCACGAGCCGGGCGGCGACCTGCTGCTCACCACCTGGTACTCGAAGAAGCTCGACGGGGTGTCCCACGGCTCGCGGATCACCGCGCTCGACGTCCGCCGGCGCCGCTACCTGCACGTGCTCCTCGTGGAGCCGCGCGCCGGGCGCGACGGCGGCCCGCCGACCTTCCGCCCGTTGCAGGTGCACGCCGGCGGCCTGGTGTGGTGGGGCGACTGGGTCCACGTCGCCGCGACGGCCCGCGGCTTCGCGACCTGCCACCTCGACGACCTCGTCCGCGTGCCGGCGGCGTGGCGCGAGCGCACCTTCGGTCACTCCTGGGTGCTCCCGATGCGGGTCGCCCACCGCGCCCGCACCGCGGACGGGACCGACCCGCTGCGCTACTCGTTCCTCTCCCTCGACGACCACGACCCGGCGCACCCGGCGCTGGTCGTCGGCGAGTACGGCCGCGGCAGGCAGACCCGCCGGCTCGTCCGCTGGCCCCTCGACCCGGCCGACCGCCTGCCGGCGGTCGACGCGTCCGGGCGCGCCGAGCCGATCGAGGTGCTCGACGGCGTGCCGGGCATGCAGGGCGCCCTGCGCCGCGAGGACCGATGGGTCGTCAGCACCTCCCACGGCCCCACCACGCCGGGGTCGCTGTGGGTGCGACGCGACGCGGACGGCGCCTGGCGGCGACGCCGGTGGGCCACCCCGGTGGGTCCGGAGGACCTGACGGTCCGCGGCGGGGCCGACGGGGCGGGTGGGGACGAGGTCTGGACCGTCACCGAGCACCCGCGGCGACGCTGGGTGGTCGGGATGAGGATGCCGCGGGATTGACCCGTCCGGGATTCCCCGTCGGGCTCAGCCGCGGGGCGGGCGCGGGGTCCGGGCGAGCTGGCGGCCCTGGGCGACCAGCCGTCCGGAGGAGTCCCAGACCGCGCTGTCCTCCTCGAACAGGCCCCCGGCCACGGTCCGGGTCTCGTGGCGCACCGCCAGCCAGCCCGGCTCCGGGTGGGCGCGCACGTGTGCCGTCAGCTCCAGCGTGGGCGCCCAGCCGGGCAGGCCCAGGTCGTAGGTGACCGGCGGGAGGGCGTCGAGCACGAGGAGCAGCAGCCAGGGGTCGGGGGCCGCGCCGTCGGCCAGTCGGAGCCAGCCCTGCTGCACGCCGCGCCCCGACGGCGCCCCGCGCAGCCAGCCGGCGGACGTCGGGTCCATCCGCATCTCGAAGCGCTCCACGAACGGTGCCTCGCGCGCGAAGGCCGGCGCGACGTCGGCGGGACCCACGCAGTCCTCGGGCGGCGGCAGGTCGGCCGGCGGTGCGACCGGGACCGGGCCCGCGGCCGGGTCGGGCTCGCGCGCGAGCACGCCGTACGTCGCGAGGGCGGAGAGGCGGACCTCCTCGGTCCCGTCGGCCGTCGCCTGGACGAGCTCGGCGCCGAGGACGGCACTGGAGCCCCCCTCGCGCACGACCCGGGTCCGCACCGTGGCCGCACCCGGGGCCGCGGCGCTCGCGTAGTAGGCCGAGACGGCCAGCGGGTCGGGCGCGTGGGTCGCGACCCGCCCCATCCCCCGGGCGACGGTGGCGAGCAGGTAGCCGCCGTTCAGCGCCGCCCCGATCCGCCAGCCGGCGTCCAGCTCCGCGGCGTACGCGCCGTCGCCGAGCGCCTCGACCCCGGTCGCCCGCGCGAACCCGGCTCCCCCGGGAGCACCAGCACCTGGAGCCCCGGCCCCGGGAGCCTCAGCGGACATCGTCGGCGTAGGCGATGATCCGGTTGAACAGCGTCAGCATGGGCGCGCTCGCCGCGGAGACCGGCCGGTCGTCGAGCAGGCTCGTCAGGGTCGCCGTGTCGGGGTAGCCGCACTCCTCCGCCACCCGCGCGCAGGCCCGGGCCGCGTCGCGCACGACCCACGGGTCGACGCTCCACATGCCCTCCATCACGCGGTCCGCGTTGTCGAGGTGGTCCTGGCCGGGCAGCTCCCAGGCGCTCAGCGCCGCGCAGAACTGCGGGGAGTCGCACACGACGCTCCACTCGTGACGCATCGGGGCGTCGGGCGCCAGCGGCACCTCGGCCGGCACCACGTCGGCCCGCATCGTGCGGAACGCCGAGAACACCACGGCGGCGTCGGCGACGCGGGACAGCTCGGCCCAGCGCTCCTTCGCGGTGCGGTAGTGGCCGACGCGCTGGAAGTTGCCGAACAGCACCGGTCGCGCCGCCGTCGCGAGCGCCTCGTCCTCGATCGCCCAGGACAACGACATCATCATCGACTTGCGCAGGCGCAGGGCCTCGAGCTCCGGGTGCCGTGCCCGCAGCGAGGCGAAGACCGACGGCGCCGACGGCCCGCGCCGCGCGGAGGCCAGGACGTCGCCGATGGCGGCCTCCAGCCGGGTGCCGGCGTCGCGGCGACGCACGACCTCCTTGACCTCCTCGCACTGGGCCTCGCGGTAGCGGCGGTGGCCCCCCGGCAGCCGCTCCGGGCGGGGGAAGTCGTGGCGCCGCTCCCAGGCCCGCAGGGTGGCGGCGCTCACCCCGGTCCGCGCCGCCACGTCGCCGATCGTGAGGTGTGCGTCATCGGACACGTCGTTCTCTGGACCGGTCATCAGGTTCATGCTAGACCTGTACATAGTGTCGAAGTCGTAGAACAGAACCTGAACAGACCTGAACAACGCGGAGAGGTCCCCGATCTCCGCGCCCCGGGCCCCCACGGCCCACTCCAGCCGGGAGGATCCCGATGAGCATCAGCAAGGGCGACACCGTCACCTGGAACACCCCGCAGGGCACGACGGAGGGCACCGCGGTCGAGAAGAAGACCTCCCCGTTCCAGCACGACAAGCAGAAGTTCAACGCGAGCGACGACGAGCCGTACTGGATCGTCGAGTCCGACAAGACGGGCTCCCAGGCCGCTCACAAGGAATCGACCCTCGAGAGGGGATGACCGTGCCCACCACCGAGACCCCGCGACGCGTACGGCGCCGTGAGGAGACCACGCGCCTGTTCGCGGAGATCTCCGAGGCCACCGACGACGCCACCCGTGACCGCCTGCGCGACGAGGTCGTCGTCGTGAACCTCGAGCTCGCGCGCACCCTCGCCGGGCGCTACCGCAACCGCGGCGTGCCGATCGAGGACCTCGAGCAGGTCGCCAGCCTCGCGCTGGTGCAGGCCGTGCGCCGCTTCGAGCCGGCGCCCGAGCGTGACTTCCTGTCGTACGCCGTGCCCACCATCCGCGGGGAGCTGCGCAAGCACTTCCGCGACCTCGGCTGGATCGTGCGTCCTCCCCGCCGCATCCAGGAGAACCAGTCGCGGGTCGTCGCGGCCTTCGAGGAGCGGACCCGCACCGGCGAGCCCCGGACGGCGGCCGACGTGGCCGCGGTGCTCGGCATCAGCGTCGAGGACGTCGACGAGGCCATGCGGGCGCAGGGCTGCTTCCACGCGTCCTCCCTCGACCTGCCGGTCGGCCAGGACTCGACCACGACGGTCGCCGACACCCTGGTGCGCGACAGCACCGCGGAGACCGAGGCCGCCGAGACCCGGGCCCAGCTCGAGCCGATGATCCGCTGCCTGCGCGAGCGCGACCGCCTGATCATCCGGATGCGCTACGTCGAGGACTGGACCCAGCAGGAGATCGCCGAGGCCATCGGCGTCACCCAGATGCAGGTCTCGCGGCTGCTGCGGCGCATCCTGCGCGACCTGCGGGAGATGACGCCCGCCTCCTGAGGACCGGACCGCGCGCACGACCGGGCGCCGGCGCTCGTGCGTCCGGACCTCACCAGCGGTCGTGGACCACCGGGCGCAGCCGCTCGTCGTACAGGCGCCGCACGCCGTCGAGGAACTCCTCCGGCAGGGTCCCGAGGCGCCCGGCCGCCGCGTTGGCACGCGCCTGGTCGGCCGACCGGGCGCCCGGGATGACCGTGGTGCAGCCCGGCTGCGCGACGCACCAGGCGATCGCCGCCTGCGCGGGCGTGACGTCGCCGGGCAGGTCGCCCGCGAGTCGCGAGAAGTCCTGCGCGGCGCCGACGCCGAGCTCGAAGGGCACCCCGGAGAAGGTCTCCCCCACGTCGAAGGCGGACCCGTCGCGGTTGAAGGTGCGGTGGTCGTCGTCGGCGAAGGTGGTGGCGGCGTCGTACCGGCCCGAGAGCAGGCCCGAGGCCAGCGGCACCCGGGCGACGATCCCGACACCGGCCTCGGCGGCCGCGGGCAGCACCTGCTCGAGCGGCTTGAGGCGGAACGCGTTGAGGATGATCTGCACGCTCGCGACGCCGGGGCGGGCGATCGCGGTGAGCGCCTGGTCGACGGTCTCCACGCTCACGCCGTACGCCGCGATCGCGCCGTCGGCGACCAGCGCGTCCAGGGCGTCGTACGTCGCGTCGTCGGCGAGGGTGGCCGACGGCGGGCAGTGCAGCTGGACGAGGTCGAGCACCTCGACGCCGAGGTTGCGGCGCGACCGGTCCGTCCACTCGCGGAAGGCCGCGGCGGTGTAGCTCTCCGGCACCTGCTCGGCGCGACGGCCCATCTTGGTCGCGACGACGAGGCCGGCGTCGGGGTGGTCGGCGACGAAGCGGCCCACGACGCGCTCGCTGCGGCCGTCGCCGTAGACGTCGGCGGTGTCGTAGAAGGTGACGCCGGCCTCCAGCGAGGCCTCGAGGACCTCGCGGGCGTCGGCCTCGCTCACCTCGCCCCAGTCGGCGCCGAGCTGCCAGGTGCCGAGCCCGACCACGGTCACGTCGCGGCCGGTCCGGCCCAGGGTGCGCTTCTCCATCGGTACGTGTCTCCTCGGGTCCAGCGGGGTCGGGGTGGGTCGGGCGGGGTCAGGCGGTCAGGAGGGGCCGACGGTCCAGGACACGGTGGCGCGGGAGGTCTCCCCCGCGGCGAGCGTGGCGGAGGGCCAGTCCGGGTGGTGCGGGGAGTCGGGGTGCAGCTGCGGCTCGAGCGCGACGCCGTCGCCCTGGCGGTGGGGCACGCCGCCCCGACCCGTCTCGGTGCCGTCGAGCATGTTGCCCGTGTAGACCTGCAGGCCGGGACGGTCGCTGCGCAGCGTGAGGCGGGTGCGGGTGGCGGGGCTCGTCAGGACCGCGACGGTCCGCAGGGTCCCGTCGTGCTCGCCGAGCACGAGGTCGTGGTCGAGGCCGGGCCCGGCGACCACCTGCGGGTGGGGGTCGCGCACCACGTCGCCCAGACGGCGTGCGGTGCGCAGGTCGAACGGGGTGCCCGCGACGTCGGCGAGCGCCCCGAGCGGGATGCCCGTCGGGTCGACCGGCGCCCAGCGGTCGGCGGGCACCTCGAGGGTGTGGTCGTCGACCGTGCCGGACCCGACGCCGCTGAGGTTCCAGTAGGCGTGGTGCGACAGGTTGACCACGGTCGTGCGGTCGGTGGTGGCCTCCAGGTCGAGGCGCAGGGTGTCGCCCTCGAGGCGGTACGTCGCGACCACCTGCAGCGCACCGGGGTAGCCCTGGTCGCCGTCGGGGCTGTCGAGCTCGAGGCGGACCCGCTCGTCGTCCGCCGCCGCGAGGCGCCAGGCCCGCAGGTGGTAGCCGTCGGGGCCGCCGTGGAGGTGGTGGCCGCGGTCGTTGGTCGGCAGCCGGACCGCGCCGCCCGGCAGCGGCAGGTCTCCGTGGGCGATGCGGTTGGCGTAGCGACCGACGACGGCGCCGTGGAAGCCGGTGCCCGCGAGGCGGTCGGCCAGGGTGTCGTGGCCGAGCACGACGTCGCGCCTCACACCGTCGCCGCCGGTGACGACGAACCGGTCGACGCAGGCGCCGAGGCTCAGCAGGTGCACGACCGGGCCGGGGGCCTCGCCCAGCACGACCCGCTCGACCGGCTCGCCGTCCGGTGTCGCTCCCACCACCGCGCGCTCCACGCCCGTCACGCTAGCGGGCGTCCTCGAGGCGGCGGTCGACGGCGGCGGGGGCGAGGGCCCCGTCGAGGGCCATGGCCCCGCAGCCGACCACGCCCGCCCGGTCGCCGTGCGTGGCGGGCAGGAAGCGCAGGTCGCGGGTGGCGAGCGCGGTGGCGCGGGCGTAGACGCTCTCGCGCAGCCCGGCGACGTAGGTGTCGTAGGCGCCGGCCATGTCGCCGCCGACGACGACCGCCGAGGGGTTGAGCAGGTTGACGGCGACGGCGAGGACCTCGCCGAGGCGCCGGCCGGAGTCGCGCAGCATGCCGCGGGCCTCGGCCTCGCCGGCGACCGCGAGGGCGACGAGCTCGCGGACGTGGTCGACGCCGCGCCCGCGCGCGGCGCGCTCGGCGACCAGCGCCCAGCCGCCGGCCACGGTCTCGAGGCACCCCCGGGCGCCGCACCGGCACGGGAGGCCGTCGACGGGCTCGACCAGGGTGTGGCCGATCTCCCCCGCGCCGCCGAGGTGCCCGCGCTGCACCTCGCCGCCGGCCACGATGCCCAGCCCGAGCCCGGTCGAGGCCTTGAGCACCAGCAGGTCGGTGTGGTCGCGGGCGTGGCCGAGCAGCTCCGAGAGCGCCAGCACGTCGGCGTCGTTGCCCACCCACAGCGGCGCCGAGGTCACCTCGGCGAGGCGGGGCGCGAGGTCGACGCCGTCCCAGCCGGCCACGACCGGCGAGTCGACGCTGACCCCGCGGACCGGGTCGATGCTGCCCGGCAGGCTCAGGCCGACGCCGTAGACCGCGCGGGCGCCGGGTGGGTCCCCCGCCCCGACCTCGGCGAGCAGGTCGCGCAGCCCGGCGACCACGCGCGGCATCACCGCGTCCGGGCCCGCGCCCACCTCGTGCTCGGCCTCCGAGCAGGCCAGCTCGGTGCCCGCCAGGTCGAGCACCGCCAGCTGCGTGCGGGAGCGGCCGACGGCGACGGCGAGGACCGCGCCGGCGGCGGCGTGGAACACCAGGGTGCCGGGCGGGCGCCCACCCGCGGAGGCCTCCTCGCGCCCGGGCACCAGCAGGCCCGCCCGCAGCAGGGCGTCGACGCGGGTGACCACGGCGGTGCGGGACATCCCGGTGACGCGGCGCAGGTCCGAGCGGGTCGCGGCGCGGCCGGTGCGCACCAGCTCGAGGATCTCTCCCGCCGTCTCGTTCACGTCTGTGACCCTAGAGGCCGACACCGACCGGCACCCGCAAGGTCACCTAGTTTTAACGTGAGAAAACAGAAGTCGTGCTTGCAACGGTCGAATCCGGTCCCTAGCGTGGGCGCGTGACCCTTCACCCCGTCGTCGCCGCCGTGACGGACCGCCTCGTGGAGCGCAGCAGCGCCTCCCGGGCGGCGTACCTCCGGCGGATCCGCGCCCAGGCCGGGGGTGGCCCGGCCCGCACCGACCTCGGCTGCGCCAACCTCGCCCACGGCTTCGCCGCCGAGTCCGCGACCGCCAAGTCGGCGCTGCGCGGCCGGGTCAAGCCCAACCTCGCGATCGTCACCAGCTACAACGACATGCTCTCGGCGCACCAGCCGTTCGCGGACTACCCGCCCCAACTCAAGCGCGCGGCCGCCCGGGCCGGCGGCCTGGCGCAGGTCGCGGGGGGCGTGCCCGCGATGTGCGACGGGATCACCCAGGGCCGCGCCGGCATGCAGCTGTCGCTCTACAGCCGCGACGTCATCGCCATGTCGACGGCGATCGCGCTCTCGCACGACATGTTCGACGGCGCGCTGATGCTCGGCGTCTGCGACAAGATCGTGCCCGGCCTGCTGATCGGCGCCCTGTCCTTCGGCCACCTGCCCACCGTCCTCGTGCCGGCCGGGCCGATGACCTCGGGCCTGCCCAACGCCGAGAAGGCCGCCGTGCGCCAGGCCCACGCCGAGGGCAAGGCGACCCGCGACGAGCTGCTCGCGGCCGAGTCCGCGTCGTACCACTCGGCGGGGACCTGCACCTTCTACGGCACCGCGAACTCCAACCAGCTGCTGATGGAGGTCCTCGGGCTGCACCTGCCGGGCTCGAGCTTCGTCAACCCCGGCACGCCGATGCGCCGGGCCCTCACCGACGCCGCCGCGGCCCGCGCGGTGGCGATCACCCGCCAGGGCGGCGAGCCGACCCCGATCGGCGAGATCGTCGACGAGAAGGCGATCGTCAACGCCTGCGTGGCGCTGCTCGCCAGCGGCGGGTCGACCAACCACACGCTGCACCTCGTGGCGATCGCGCGCGCCGCGGGCATCGAGCTCACCTGGGACGACCTCTCCGACCTCTCGGGCGCCGTGCCGCTCCTGGCCCGGGTCTACCCCAACGGCTCGGCCGACGTGAACCACTTCCACGCCGCGGGCGGCATCGCGTTCCTGGTGCACACCCTGCTCCGCGCGGGGATGCTCCACGAGGACGTGCGGACCGTCGCGGGCCACGGCCTGCGCCACTACACGACCGAGCCGCGCCTCGCCGGCGACGGCGGCCTCACCTGGGAGGAGGGGCCGAAGACCTCCGGCGACCTCGACGTGCTGCGCCCCGCCGACGCGCCGTTCAGCCCCGACGGCGGCCTGAAGGTGCTGACCGGCCCGCTGGGCACCGGCGTCATCAAGACCTCCGCCGTCGCCCCGGAGCACCGCCGCGTCTCGGCGCCGGCGATCGTCTTCGACGACCAGTCCGAGCTGCTGGCCGCGTTCGAGGCCGGCGAGCTGGCCGACCGCGACTTCGTCGCCGTCGTGCGCTACCAGGGCCCGGCCGCCAACGGCATGCCCGAGCTGCACAAGCTCACCCCGGCCCTGGGCGTCCTCCAGGACCGCGGCCAGCGGGTCGCCGTGGTGACCGACGGGCGCATGTCCGGCGCGTCCGGCAAGGTCCCGGCCGCCATCCACCTCACCCCCGAGGCCGCGCTGGGGGGCCCGCTGTCGCGGATCGCCGACGGCGACCTGGTCACCCTCGACGCCGAGCGCGGCGTCCTGGAGGTCGCCGACGTCGCCGGGCTGCAGCGCCGCGAGCCCACCGGAGGAGCCCCCGAGGGCGAGGAGTTCGCCGGCACCGGCCGCGAGCTGTTCGCCGCGTTCCGCGCGACCGTCGGTCCCGCCGACCGCGGGGCGAGCGTCTTCCCCGGCGCCCTCGCCGAGACCGCCCTCCCCCGGGCCCGACGGGAGGCCGGCGTTGTCGAGCCCGCGTGAGGACCCGGCCACCCGGTCGTCCCCCGAGTCGTCCCCCGGGTCGTCACCCGCGTCACTGCTGGACGTCGTCCCGGTCATGCCCGTGGTCGTCGTCGACCGCGTCGCGGACGCCGTGCCCCTGGCGCGCGCGCTCGTCGCCGGCGGCCTGCCCGCGATCGAGCTGACCCTGCGCACGCCGGTCGCGCTGGACGCGATGCGCGCCATCGCCGCCGAGGTGCCCGGGATCCTCCTGGGCGCCGGGACGGTGACCACCCCGGCCCAGGCCGAGGCCGCCGTCGACGCGGGGGCCCGGTTCCTGGTCTCCCCGGGCGCCACCCCGGGCCTGCTCGCGGCGATGACGGCGACGGGCGTCCCCTTCCTGCCGGGCACGGCGACGGTCTCGGAGGTGCTGGCGGTCCTCGAGGCGGGCGTCACCGAGATGAAGTTCTTCCCCGCCGAGGCCGCGGGCGGGGCGCCCTGGCTCTCCTCGGTCGCCTCCCCGGTCCCGGCGGCGCGCTTCTGCCCGACCGGCGGGATCACGGCCGCGAGCGCCCCGACGTACCTCGCCCTGCCCAACGTCGGCTGCGTCGGCGGGTCGTGGATCACCCCGAAGGACGCCGTCGCCGCCGGCGACTGGGACCGCGTCGAGCAGCTGGCGGCGCAGGCGGCCAGACTGGGCGCGTGACGACGACCCCCAGCTCCGCGACCGACGAGTGGGGCCTCCAGCTGGAGTGGCTGGACGCCGACGACGAGCCGCAGGCCCTGACCGACGAGCGCGCCGCGCCGATCCGCGAGGCCGTGGGCCGCCCGCCGGCGGACCTCGAGTCCGTCGCACCCCTGGTGCTGCGTCCCGGGGCGCCGAACCCGCTCGGCCCGTGCTCGGTGCGCTGCGAGGACGGCGTCGTCCGGGACCTGGGCGACGCCGTGCCCGACGACTTCCCGCTCGGCTACCACCGTGTCGTCGGTGCGCGCGGGACCACCGAGGGCCGCGAGCGGCGCCTGGTCGTCTCCCCCGGCGTCTGCTTCCTGCCCGACGAGCCGCGGTGGGGCCTCGCCGTCCAGCTGTACGGCGCCCGCTCCCGCGCCTCGGCCGCCCACGGCGGCACGGGCGACCTCGCCGACCTCCGGGTGCTGCGGGAGTGGGCGGTCGGCCTGGGCGCCGGGTTCCTGCTGGTCAACCCCCTGCACGCCGCGACCCCCGGGCTGCCGCAGGAGTCCTCGCCGTACCTGCCGGCCACCCGTCGCTTCCGCCACCCGCTCTACCTGCGGGTCGAGGACGTCGCCGGCTACGACGCCGACCGCGACGAGCCCGCCGGTGACGGGCCCGACGGTGACGGGCCCGACGGTGACGGGCCCGACGGTGACGGGCCCGACGGTGACGGGGCCGGGGTGCACGCCCTCGACGACCTCGTCGACCGCGACGCCGCCTGGGCGCGCTCGCAGCACGTGCTGCGCTCCGTCTTCGCGCACACCGTGGTGGCCGACGGCGACGACGGGGACGGCACCGACGAGGGGTTCCGGGCCTGGCGCGCCGAGCGGGGGGCCCCGCTGGCGGACTGGTCCACCTGGTGCGGCCTCGTCGGCGAGCACGGCGGCGACTGGCGCACCTGGCCCGAGCCGCTGCGCCGACCCGACTCCCCCGCCGTCGCGGAGTGGGCCGCCGAGCATGCCGACGAGGTCACCTTCCACGCCTGGACCCAGTGGCTGCTCGCCGGGCAGCTGGCCACGGCCGGCGGCGACACCACCGTCGTGCAGGACCTCCCGATCGGCGTCTCGGCCTCCGGCGCCGACGGCTGGGCCTGGCAGGACGTGCTCGCGCTCGGCGCGAGCGTCGGCGCGCCCCCGGACGCCCTCAACGCCGACGGCCAGGACTGGGGCTCCCCGCCGCTGGTGCCGTGGAGGCTGCGGATGGCCGACTACGAGCCGTTCGTGGAGTCGCTGCGCGGGACCATCGCCGGCGCGGGCGGCCTGCGCATCGACCACGTGATGGGGTTGTTCCGGCTGTGGTGGGTGCCGGAGGGGCGGCACCCGCAGCAGGGCGTGTACGTGCGCTACCCCTGGCGCGATATGCTCGACATCGTCGCGCTGGAGTCGCACCGCGCCGGCGCGGTCGTGGTCGGCGAGGACCTCGGGACGGTCGAGCCCGGCGTGCGGGAGGCGCTCGCGGAGCGCGGCATCCTGTCCTACAAGGTCCTCTACTTCGAGGACGACGACCCCGCCGACTGGCCGGTCTCGGCGATGGCCACGGTCACCACCCACGACCTGCCCACCGTGGCCGGGCTCTGGTCCGGCAGCGACGCCGCCGACCAGGCCGAGGCCACGGGGACCGCGACCGCCGCCGCGGTGCGGGCCTCGCAGGCCGAGCTGCTGGAGCGGGTGACCCGTGACGGGGTGCCCGCGTCGGCCGGCGTCACCGAGGCCGTGCACGCGGCCTACACCCAGCTCGGGCGGGCCCCGTCGCTGCTGGTCTCCGTGGCGCTCGAGGACGCGGTCCTCGACGAGCGGCGTCCCAACGTGCCGGGCACCACCGCCGAGCAGCGGCCCAACTGGTCCCTGCCGCTGCCCGTGCCCGTCGAGGACCTGCCCGGCCACGAGCCGGCCGAGCGGCTGCTGCGGCTCGTGGACGCCGCCGTGCGCGGCTGAGGACCGCCACCGTGACCGGCGCCCGGGGGCCGCTGCTGCTCGACCTCGACGGGGTGCTGCGGCGCCGGCCGGCGGAGGACGCGGCCGACGCCGAGGCCGCGCACGGCCTGCCGGCGGGCTCGCTGCTGGCGACGGTACGGGGCGGCGCCGACCTGCTCGACGAGTCCGTGACCGGGTGGATCAGCGACGAGCGGTGGCGGGCCGAGGTCGCCGACCGGTACGCCGCCGACCACGGGCCGCGGGCGCGGGCGGCGATCGCGCGGTGGTCGCGCTCCCCGGGCCGGCTCGACGCGGACGTCCTCGCCGTCGTCCGCGACGAGCGGCACCGTCGGCCGGTGCACCTGGCGACCAACGCCACCACCCGGCTCCGCGCCGACCTCGCGGCGCTGGGGCTCGACCGCGAGGTCGACGGCGTGCTCTCCTCGGCCGAGCTGGGCGTGGCCAAGCCCGACCCCGGCTTCTGGCGTGCGGCCTGTGACGTGCTCGAGGTCGAGCCGTCCGCCTGCTGCGTCGTCGACGACACCGCGGAGAACGTCGCCGCCGCGGCTGCCCTCGGCATGGCGGCACACCTGTTCCGCGGCGTCGGGCCGCTGCGCGCGTTCCTCGCCCGGGGCGCCCACGGGTGAGGCTCCCGGGAAGGATGTCCCCATGGACGAGCGCCTCGAGGTGAACCTGGCCCTGTGGGACGAGCGGGCGCCCGCGCACGCCGCGTCGCCGGACTACGCGGTGGACCGGTTCGCGGCGGACCCGTCGTACCTCTCGGAGGTGGTGCGCTTCGACCTCCCGCTCCTGGGGGACGTGACCGGGCTGCGCGGCGTCCACCTGCAGTGCCACATCGGCACCGACACGGTGTCGCTGTCGCGGCTGGGTGCCGCGATGACCGGGCTGGACTTCTCGTCCGCCTCGGTCGCGGAGGCCCGTCGGGTGGCGGAGCGGGCGGGCGCGCCGGTCGACTTCGTCCTCGCCGACGTGCACGACGCGGCGACGGTCCTGGGCGAGGGCGGCTTCGACCTGGTCTACACCGGCGTCGGGGCGCTGTGCTGGCTGCCGAGCGTCGAGCGGTGGGCGCGGGTGGTCGCGTCGCTGCTGCGGCCCGGCGGCCGGCTGCACCTGCGGGAGGGCCACCCGGTGCTGTGGGCGCTCGACGACACCCGCACGGACGGTGCGCTGGTGCTCGCGCACCCCTACTTCGAGCGCGCCGAGCCGCTGGTCTGGGACGAGCCGGGCACCTACGTCGAGACCGACGCCTCGTTCACCCACACGGTCTCGGCGGAGTGGAACCACGGCATCGGCGAGATCGTCACCGCCCTGCTCGGCGCCGGGCTCGAGGTCACCGGGCTGACCGAGCACCGCAGCGTGCCGTGGCAGGCGCTGCCCCAGGCGGTCGCCGACGAGCGGGGCGAGTGGTCGCTGCCGCACGGCGGCGAGTCGCTGCCGCTGAGCTACACCCTCACGGCGCGGAAGCCGACTCCCACGTGATCGACGTGCCCCGGTAGACCCGCGCCCGGGCGGGCGAGGCGCCGCGGCAGGTCAGCTGCTCGGGCTCGGTCGTGGACGCCGCCATGGTCACGACGGCGGTCCCGTGCGGGGTGCGCAGCCGCACCCGGGTGGTGTCCGCGTCGACCCGCTCCAGGCCGCGCACCGACAGCGCGTCGCGGTGCGGCTCGGCGAGCCGGCCGTGGGCGTGCACCAGCGCGGCCTGGGCCACCGGGGCGAGCCCGAGACGACCCCGCATCAGCTCGGGGACGACCAGGCCCTCGTCGACCCGGGCCGCGAACTCGCCCGCGGCGAACGGCAGCACCCGCCCGTACAGCTCGCCGTAGGGCAGGACGAGGACGTTGGCGGCGAAGCGGTCCCCGCCGACGTGGGTGGTCTCCCACACCCGACCCGGCCGGACGGCGGCGAGCTCGCGCACGACCGGTCGCCCGCGCAGCGCGCAGCAGGCGTCGTGCTTGCCGTGGGTGCAGACCAGGTAGATCGGCGCTGGGTCGGCGCGCGCGTCGGAGGGCGCCCGCAGCGTCCGGGCGCCGTCGGGCCCCTCCTGCACGGAGGCCTCGAGGGTGTCGGCGAGCTCGGCGAGGGTCGCGGCGTGCCACCACGAGGTGACGCCGGACTCGACGTCGGCGAGGCAGACGCGGTGGCCGTCGGAGGCGTGGTCGGCGTGCCGGCCCGGGCGACGGATCACCTGCATCCGGGCGCCGCCGGCCGCGGCAGCGACGTCGATGCGGGTCGCGACCTCCGGGTCGGCGCGGCTGTCGACGAGCCCGCGCGGCCCCCAGGGGCCGGACTGCTCGACCAGCAGCAGCCGCCGCGCCGGCGGGGCGGTGCCGAGCATCGGGTCCCCGCGCAGCTGCGCCTGGAGCGCGCAGCGGTCCGCGGACTCCCGCGGCTGCGGCAGGCTGCGACCACGGTCCCCGGGACGGCCGGCGACGGGTCCGCTCACCGGGCCCCCGCCGGCACGACGACCCCCTCGAGCAGGAGACGACGGACGAGGGTGCGGGCGTCGGCGGGCTCGTCGAGACCGGGCAGGTCGGCGACCCGGACGGTGTCGCCGGCCAGGACGGCCTCGACCGCCCCGCGGACCGCGGCGGGCAGGGTGAGCGCCTTGTCGGGCAGCCGCAGCCGCAGCCCGTCGTCCTGCGGCTCCAGGACGGCGCGCAGGCCCGGGCGGAGCCGGACGACGTCGTCGTCGGCGACCCGGTCGGCGGCGTCGAGCTGCGCCAGCGGGGACAGCGGCGCGGGCCGGGTCGCGGCGCCCAGGTGGCGCTCGAGGGCCCGGGCGACCTCGGCGTCGTCGAGGCGGTCGACGGCGGCGTGGAGGGCCTCGCGGGTGGCCTTGAGCTCGCCGGCGAGCACGGTCGGGTCGGTGAGGTCGCCGGTCGGCAGGGACCGCCGCAGCTCGAGGTCGTCGGAGAGCCGCCGCAGCGTCTGCTCGGCGAGGAAGGCCCGCGTGACGGGCTGCACGCCGATCGTCAGGTGACCCGAGACCGCACCGAGCGCGGTGGCGGAGTGCAGGTAACCGCGCGGCAGGTAGAGCACGTCGCCGGGCTCGAGGACGGTGTCGATCAGCGGCTCCGCCTCGGCGGCCGCCGCGACGGCGGCGCGGCGGTCCTGCCAGGGCTGGTCGCGCAGCGGCGCCTCGAGGACGGGGGCGTGGATGCGCCAACGCTTGCGGCCGGCGAACTGGAGCACGAACACGTCGTGGACGTCGTAGTGCGGGTCGAACCCGGTGTTCTGCGACGGCGTCAGGTAGGCGTTGACCTGCGCCGGGTGGCCCAGCTGCCGGGCGAGCGCGCCGGCGAAGTCGATGACCGGCGGCCACAGCCGGTGCAGGCCCTGCAGCACGAGGGTCGAGCCGGCGGCGAGCTCGGCGAGCACCTTGTCGTCGGCGGCCTGGTCGGCGATCTCGGCCCCGGCGCCGCCGGGGCGGGTGAAGCTCGTCGTGGGGCGCACGGACCCGTCGCGGGCCATCCTCAGGAACGGTGTGCGCAGCCCGCGGCGGGAGGTGATCTCGTCGACCGCCGCGAGGTCCATCAGGTCGGTGAAGCCGTCACCCGGCAGGTCGGCGCCGCGGGTCAGCAGCGGGGCGGTGCCCCAGTGCCGCTCGGCGAAGGTCGCCTCGTCCAGGCCGGTCAGGCGCTGCAGCGGGTCCACGGGTCAGGGCTCCAGGAGGTCTCGGTGTCTCGGGGTCTCGGGGTCTCGGGCTGCGGGAACGAGACGGGCCCGGGGCGCTGCACGCAGCACCCCGGACCCGTCGTACGACTCAGGCGCCGCCGTCGGCTCCGCCGTCCTGCACGCCCGGGGTGCCGGAGGCGCCGCCGTCCGCAGGACCCTCGGCGCCGCCGTCGGCACCGCCGTCCTGCACGCCCGGGGTGCCGGAGGCGCCGCCGTCCGCAGGACCCTCGGCGCCGCCGTCGGCACCGCCGTCCTGCACGCCCGGGGTGCCGGAGGCGCCGCCGTCCGCGGGACCCTCCGAGCCGCCGTCCTGCGAGGTGGTCATGTCGTCGTCGTCGAGCACGATGAATCCCCTTCGTTCGAGTGTCTGGAGCGGCACGGGTGACCGCGCCACCAGCGCAGTACCCGCTCGCTCGGAGCGTAGACCCGCGGCGGCGACACGGGGGCCCCTCCGCCCGAGGTCCGGGACGGGCGCGCGCGGCCCGTCCCGGACCCCGGTCAGAGGAGGCCGGTGGAGAACGCGATGGTCCGCGTCACCAACGGGTTGCCGGCCCGGTCACGGATCGCGGCGGGACCACCGGTCAGGGTCAACCGGTACGACGCCAGGGCCCGCAGCGAGCCGTTCGGGTTCACCGTCACCTGCGTGCCGGCGGCGTTGGTCGTCACGACGGACGGCACCACCGCCCCCGCCGAGTCCCGCAGCACGACCGTCGTGCCGGACGCTCCCAGCACGGCCTCGCTGAAGGTGACGACCTGGTTGGCCGTCCGTGAGACCAGCAGCGCGTTGGTGCCCGGGGTCGAGGCAGAGACCGTCGGGGCCGTCACGTCGGGCGCCGCCTGGGTGGTGAAGGCGACGGTGCGCGTGACGAGGGGCGTCCCCGTCGTGCTCCTGATCCCGGCCGCCCCGGCCCCCGACAGCGTCAGGGTGTACGACGTCGACGGCGCGAGGTTCGTCGTCGGGTCGAGGGTGACGACCCGCGTGGTGGCGTTGTAGGTGACCGCCGCCGCGACGCTCGCCCCGCTCGCCGTGGCGCGCAGGGTGACGTTGGCGGCGTCGGCCCCGAGCACCGGCACGTCGAAGGTGGCCGTGGCGTTGGCGCCGAGCTGGACGCCGGTCGCCCCGGCCGCCGGTGACGTCGCCGTCACCACCGGGGCGGCGCCCGTCGGCACCACGGCGTTGGAGGCGGCCGACGGCGCGCTGGTCCCCGCCAGGTTCACCGCCACGACGCGGAACGTGTACGACGTGCCCGCCGTCAGCCCCGTGACCTGGGCCGACGTGGCGTTCGCCGGGACCCCGGCGACCGTGCGGACCACCGTGCCGCCCTGCAGCACCTGGACCCGGAACTCCGTGACCGGCGACCCCGCCGTGGCGGTGCCGGCACGGAAGGCGACCGTCGCCGAGAGCGGTCCCGCGACGGCGGTCCCGACCACCGGCGCCGACGGCGGCGTGGCCACGTCGAGGGTCTGGTCGCTGAACCGCAGGCGCTCGACGCCCCGCAGGGTGTCGGTGCCGTCGGCACCCGTGGTGTCGGTCACCGTCACCACGCCCGCGGCCACCGACACGGTGTAGGAGGCCCGGGGCCCGGTGAACACGGCGGTGTCGAGGGCACTCGCGTCGGTGGGCGGGGCCGCGACGACCTCCCGGACCACGACCAGGTGGCCCGGGTCGACGTCGCCGTCGAAGACGGCCTTCTGCAGCGTCTCGCCGGCGGTGCCGGGCCCGAAGGTGCCGGTCGTGGCCGGCTTCTCGAGGAGGTCCGTGGACCCGATCTCGGTCGCCGGGTCGGCGGGGTCGGTCCGCACGCTGATGCGCACCCTCAGCATCCGGTCGCCGTCGAGCACGTCGTCGGCGCCGCGGCCCTCCAGGGTGTCGCTGCCCGGCCCGCCGAGCAGGACCTCGCCGTCGCCCCAGATGGGCCCGGTGAGGGGGCACGATCCGCTCGCCGACGCCGCGACCACCGGCGCCAGGTCACCCGTCAGCGGCGGCAGCAGGGCTCCCAGGCCGGCGATGCGGCCGACCCCGCGGGCGTCGAGGGCGTTGCAGCCGGCGAAGCCGCCGCCGGCGACCTCCTTCGGGACGTCGTCGGTGCCGCGGATGACGTCGTCGAAGGCCGATCCGGACACGCCCTCGACCTCCTGCCACCGGTCACGGTTGACCACCACCTGGACCGGTGCGCCGTCGACGAAGTTGTTGATGGCCATGTCGTCGTCGGCACCCACCGTGTCGTACTGGTGGATCGCCCAGTCGAACCCGCCCGCCCCGGCCTGGCGGTCGATCGCCGCGTGCTGGGTCATGACGTCGTCGCCGCCCTCCGCGTCGTAGTCGTTCTCGCCGACCTGGCCGACGAACACGTCGTTGCCCGGCGCGTCCTCGGCGGGGTCGTCGAAGAACGGCGCCGCGTGGTCGCCGATCAGCAGGTCCTGGCCCGACCCGCCCTGGATCCAGTCGTCGCCGCCGTCGCCGAGGACCGCGTCGGCCCCCTGGCCGCCGATGGCGAAGTCGTTGCCGGGGCCGCTGAAGGCCTCGTTGTCCCCGGCCCCGCCGTTGGTGAGGTCGCTGCCGTCGCCGCCCATCAGGATGTCGTTGTCGATGCCGCCGTCGACGGCGTCGTTGCCCGGGCCGCCCTTGAGGACGTCGGCACCGCCGGTGTCGGTCACCGTGTCGTTCCCGAGCCCGCCGAGGGCGACGTCGTCGCCGCCCCCGCCCTCGATCACGTCGCGGCTCTCGCCACCCCAGAAGGTGTCGTTGTCGTTGCCGCCGTGCACGCGGTCCGGTCCGGTCGAGCCCTGGTAGACCGACTGGCCGTTGATGCCGGGCGGGTCGACCGTGTTGGTGGCGCGGTACTGCAGCGTCCCGTCGGGCCGGCGCAGGAGCAGCGCCTGCTCGTCGCACTCGCTCGCGGGGTCGTCGGCGACGGTCGCCCCCGAGGCCGCGAAGCCGGCCGGGGTGCCGGCCAGCGCCTGCAGGTCGAACCGGCAGTCGGCCGTCGCGAACGCGTCCGCCTTGAGGCTGTCCGTGCCCACGGTGTTGCGCATGACGAGCTCCGCGAACGAGTTGCTCTCGAGCTGCGTCCGCAGGTTCATGCCCGGGGTGCGGGCCAGGTAGTAGAAGCGGTCCCCGTCCTGCAGGGACTCCATCTGCGTGGTGAAGACGTGGTCGAACGTGCTGCCGAGCAGGCCGCCGAAGACGTTGGTCGCCTCGGCGAGCCCGCCGACCCACAGGTCGACGTCCTCGAGCCCGGTCGTCGTCAGACCGCCCGCGTCCGCCCACGGGCCGGTGCCGAACATGAACTCCGCCGCGTCCGCGGGGATCTGCGCGGGGTCGGTCGGGGTGCCGGAGGTCGGGTCGACGATCGCCTTCGCCGCCTCACGCTTCGCGGCCACGGTGGTCGCGCCGGTGATCGACGGGTGGCGGCCGTAGGCGGCGACGAAGTTGATGAGGGACTCGGGGTGCTTCAGGTGCTGGCCGAAGTCGGACCAGCTGGTGTACGGCGCGAGCTGCCCGTCGTTCGTCTCGGCGTGGAGCTGTCGACGGAAGGCGTTCAGCGACGGGACGCCGGTCTCCCGGGCGCGGGTGATGTTGAGGGCGGCGAGGTCCAGCGGGAGGCCCAGCAGGTTGTTGCGCAGGGCCTCGGTCACGAACTCGTCGAGCTCGTTGCCGACCTGGTCGGACGCACCCATCAGCAGGCTCCCCGCGGCCGCCTCGGGCGACTGCGGGCCGGCCGAGCCGCCGTCCTGGTAGGCGACCGGGTCGAGGAACGCGTCGACCAGGGACAGGGAGTTGTCGCTGCCGTCGGCGTTGGTGCGCGCCACGGTGTCGTCGAGCATGGAGTGGCCGAAGCGGTAGACCGCGTGGGCGAACTCCGCCTGGACCGCCGGGTCGAGGTCCGGGGAGTAGACCCGGAAGGGCCGGATGGCCGGCTGCACCTTGCGCCCGAAGTCCTCGAAGACGATGTGCTGGTACTCCATCTCGTTGACGAACCGAGCCGCCTGGAAGAGCCGTTCGCCGTAGGTGAAGGTACGACGGGTGGGGTCGCTCGCCGTCGTGTCCACCGCCCGGTAGGCGCTGTCGAGGGCCTCGTTCCCGGGCGTCGCCAGGGTCGCCTCGATGTCGGCGACGAGCCGGTCGTGCTCGGAGTGGAAGATCTGGTGCACGGCGCTGAGCGCGATGTTCTCGTTGGCGCGACCGTCACCGGCGACGAAGTGGGCGTCGAGCATCTCGTCGTCGTAGGTGCCGGCGGGCTGCGCGGCAGGGTCGGTCGCGGGGACGTCGTCGGCGTCAGGCGTCGGTGCCACCGGCGGGGTCGCCGGGTTGCGGTCGGTGTCGCGCGGCGAGGGGTCCGCGTGGTGCGCGATGTCGGTGAGGAACGGCACGTGGAAGTGCCGGACCCCGGCGGGGACGGGCACCGGGTTCGCCAGGTCGCCCTCGACCAGGCTGCCGTCGCCCATCACGTACTGCGGCAGACCACGGGCCGGACCGGGCACGACGTTCCCGTACGGGTCGGTGGCGATCATCGGCACGTCCAGCGCGTCGGCGTCGGAGAGCCGCAGGCCGAGCACCTCGGCGGCCTGGCGCTTGGTCGAGGCCCACGTGGCGAGCCCCGAGCGCCCGTCGGGCGAGCCGGGGTAGGTCGCACCCGCCTCGAGGCCGCCGAGCAGCCGTCCCGTCGCGGCCGGCCGGCCGGCGACGAGCTCGTACTCCCGGAGGAAGGCCTGGTGTGCGGGGTGCGAGGTGTAGGTCTGGCTCTGGTCGATCCAGGGCGAGTTCGTGTTGGTCGCCTCCTGCACGTCGTCCGCCGTGCCGAGCGCGCCGTCCGGGCCGGGCTGGTTCGCCGCGCGGGTCAGCACCATGAAGGCGCGTGAGGCGGGCACCTCGTCACCGGTGCCGGGCCGGCCGTCGGGACCCAGCGTGCGCAGCGGGTCGTCGGCGCGCAGGGGCACGAAGACGGTGCCCCCGCCCTTGACGGTCTGGTCGACCCCGTGGTCGAAGAACTGGCCGAAGAAGGTGAACAGCGAGTTGTACGGCGGCGAGAGACCCACGTCGGTCGTCACGTTCGGGATGAACAGCGTCTGGTGGGACGGGACGCACCCCGCGGGGACGCCCTCCACCGGGGGGCTCGCCAGCGGGTCCGGGTCGGTGGTGCAGGGGTGCAGGCCGGGGTTGCCCTGCGTCCGCACGGGGAACGCGGCCGCCGCGACCGCGGCGGGGTTGGTCGAGGTCTGGTCGACGATCAGGTTGCTCGCCAGTCGCGGCTGCGAGTCGTACACCTCGCCGGACTTCTGCGCGTAGGAGCTGGACGCCTGGGCGGGGAAGCCCGGCGGGGCCGCCTCGGCGTCCGCGAACCGCGGACGCGACAGGCGGGGGAACGTGCGGCCGGCCGCGGCGACGCCCTCCCGGCCGGGGAACAGGTTGTTGCAGGTGCCGTCGACGGTCCGCAGGCCGTAGGAGGTCAGCCGGTCGGGGACCTGGTTCGCCGCCGGTCCCACGAGGGTCCCGCACGGGTCGGCGGCCGTGCGCGTCGCCGCGTGGCGCTCGGCGATCTTGATCTGCTTGAGGATGAACGCGAGGTCACCGGCGGTCACGGTGAACCCCGCGCCCACCACCGCCGCCTGCGCGGCCGGTGGGGAGCCGACGGCTCCGGGGAGCCCGATCGTGGCGGCGAGCGCCGCTGCGACGAGCCGGCCCCATCGCCGACGGGTGGGGACGGACGCCGTCGTCGGCGTCGAGGTCGAACGGTCCATGGCACAACCCATCTGGTCGTCGCCCGAGCGTGAGGGAGGAGGAGAAGGAGGAGCGGGCGCAACGCTGCGCACGCGGCGTTGCGAAAAACCTGTGGCGGGCCGCGCGACGGCCGACGGCGGTCAGGAACCGGTGGCCCTGCCGGGCACCTCGACCGCGTCGACGACGACCTCGGACGAGCCGCGGGGGCCCCCGAGAGCCACGATCGTCACGCGGTGGCGGCCCTCGGCGAGCCCGGTGAACCTTCGGACCCGCTGTGCCGCGGAGGTCGCGGCGTGGTTGTCGACCGTGGCCAGCGTGGTCCCGTCGACGACGACGCGCGCCCGCCCCTGGTCCGGCCCGGTCGCGGTGACCCAGGCGAAGCCGGTGCCGGTGAGCTCGACGCTCAGGGCCGCGCCCGGGGCCGAGGCCGACCGGACCGTGCCTCCCGAGGCCGTCGCGGACCGCCGACCCGCCCAGTGGCCGTAGGTCACGCGCGGGCTCCGGTCGTCGACGTGCGCCGCCGCTCCGACGTCACCGACCACGAACCCGTCGACGGTGACGGCACGGCCGGTCGAGGCGTCCGAGCGCCGCCCCGTCGAGCGCAGCGTCAGCCGGTGCGGCCCGCGCGGGACGACGATGACCCAGGACCGCCTGGCCGTCGTCGGCGAGTAGAGGTCGAGCCGTCTGGGTCGCGCCCGGTCGACCGAGACCTCGGCGACGCCCAGGTCCGGGCCGGTGACCGCGGAGTAGACGACCCGCCGGCCCGTGAACAGCAGGGTCGCCCGGCCGTGACCACGGTGGTGGCCGCCGCCCGACGAGTCGGGCGACACCACGCCTCGCCACCCGTCGAGCGCCACCGCACGGTCGTCGTCCTCGACCTGGACCCACGGCGGGGGCGGCGGGGGTGGCGGGGGTGGCGGGGGCGGCGGGGGTGGCGGGGGTGGCGGGGACGGGTCGGCACCGACGGACACGACCTGGGTGGCGCTGGCGCTGCCGTGCGTCGAGCCGGCGTTGACGACGCGGACCGTCACGCGGTGGTCCCCGGGCTGGGGGAAGGCGTACCCGATCTGCTCGCCCTCGCCCATCGACGTGCCGACCGAGCTCCCGCCGTCCCGGAACCACCGCCACTGCACACGGCACGGCGGCTCGTCGCAGGCACCGGTGAAGGTGAAGGTGACCTCCTCCCCGACCACCGGCGCGAGCGGCGCGTGGGAGAACGAGGCGGTCGGCAGGGCGACGGCAGCCGGCGGGGCCACGGCAGCAGCCGCGGTCGTCACGAGGAGCGCTGCGGCCACGCGGAGTCCGCGGCCTCCGCCTCGATGGAGTGTCATGAAGGGCACCTGCTTCCTCGCCGGGCTGCGACCGGGCACCGACCGTCGGGCCGGGCCCCACCCTCAGACGTGCGCCTTGTGGAAACGTTGTGCGGACCGCCGTGTGCCGTCGCCCGCCCGCCGGACCCCCGGCCCGGTCGAGGTGAGAGCCAGCGGCGAGGAGCCACGAGACCCGGAGACGCTCACGACCTCCCAGGTTCGGGGGCTTGTCGGCGTCGGTGCAAGGACGCCTCGTCGGAGGCGGCCCAGTGGGTGTCGTAGCGGGTGTCGTGGACACGTCGGTGGTGGGACACAGCAGGGCCCCATCGGAGCTCGCGGCGCGGGCCGACCCACCGGTGGTCGAGGTGCTCCGAGCCCTGGCGAGGAGTCACGAGACCCGGTGACTTCCACGGTCTTCCTGGTGTGGCTGCGGCGCAAGGCCGCCCCACCGGTGGTCGAGGTGTGAGCCGGCGAGGTACGAGCGGGTGAGCCACGAGACCCGGTGAGGTTCATGGTCTTCCTGGTGCGGGGGCCTCTTGGCGTCGGTGGAAGGTCGCCTCACCAGAGGCAGTCCAGCGGGTGTCGTAGCGGGTGTCGTGGACGCGTCGGTGGTGGGACACAGCAGGGCCCCATCGGAGCTCGCGGCGCGGGCCGACCCACCGGTGGTCGAGGTGCTCCGAGCCCTGGCGAGGAGCCACGAGACCCGGTGACCTCCACGGTCTTCCTGGTGTGGCTGCGGCGAAAGGTTCCCTCACCGGTGGTCGAGGTGTGAGCCGGCGAGGTACGAGCGGGTGAGCCACGAGACCCGGTGAGGTTCATGGTCTTCCTGGTGCGGGGGCCTCTTGGCGTCGGTGGAAGGTCGCCTCACCAGGGGCGGTCCAGTGGGTGTCGTAGCGGGTGTCGTGGACACGTCGGTGGTGGTGGGGGCACAGCGCCCCGTAGGAGCTCAAGGAGCGGGCCGACCCGCCGGCGGTCGAGGTGCTCCGAGCCCTGGCGAGGAGCCACCAGACCCGGTGACGCCCACGGTCCTTCTGGTGTGGCGTCGGTGAAAGTTCGCCTCGCCGGTGGTCGAGGTGCTCGAGTCCACCGGAGGTCGAGGTGCTGCGAGCCCTGGCGAGGAGCCACGAGACCCGGTGAGGTGGATGTTCTTCCTGAAGGGGGGCTTATTGGCGTCGGTGGAAGGTCGCTTCGCCGGTGGGGGTCCAGTGGGTGTCGTAGCGGGTGTCGTGGACGCGTCGGTGGTGGTGGGGGCACAGCAGTGCCCCGTCGGCGACCGTGGTGGTGCCTCCGGCGGCCCAGGGGGTGCGGTGGTGGCCGTCGCACCAGGCGGCGGGGATGGTGCAGCCGGTGGCTTGGCAGGTGGGGTGGGCGATCTCGAGGGCGGCGCGGAGCCTGCCGTCGAAGAACCGCCGCGTGCGGCCAGCGTCGAGGACCACCGACGCACCACCCATGACCGCGGGCCAGACCCCGGCCCCACACATCAACCGCCGCGCCTGCTCGAGGGAGACCTCGACGCCGGTGGTCGTGGTCGCGAGACCGTGCTGGTCGACCTCGCGGCGCAGCCGGTCCTCGTCGACGACCACGGTGACCGCCACGGCGGTGCCGTGGCGCTGGGGCAGGGTGGTGGTGTCGAGGTTCTCCAGCAGCGTGCAGAACGCCTGACCCCGCCGCTGCGCACCGGACAGGTACTGCCCGTCATCCGGAGCCGCACTCTCAGACGCCTCGCTCTCGAGGTTGTTGCTGTCGGGTGTGGTCTGGCTCGCCGGGCTCGTCGGGCTCACCGTGGGGTGGGTGAGGGTGTCCAGGACGGTGTCGAGGATGCTCGCGTGCAGGGCGGGGATGTCGGCGGTGACGCGGATGAACCCCTCGCCGATGCCGCGGGTGGTGAGCTTCGTGCGGCGCCACGCCTCACGCTCGGCGCGCGCGAGGCGTTCGGCCTCGATCTGCTCGGCACGCTCGGGGTCGACGACCTCCAGCACGTGCTTCGCCAGACGGGCGACCTCGGCGGGGGTGAACTCGCGGCTGTACTCGATCAGCTGCAGCTCGACCGCCTCCACGAGCTCTTCGGCGCTCATGTCGTCGCGGGCCAGGAGGTCGGTGGGCAGGGCATCGAGGCACTCGATGATGACGCGGGCGTGCTCGGGGGACACGAGCCCGTCGAGCATCGCCGCGGTCAGGTAGATCCGGGTGGCGGTGCGGGCGCCGAGCTTGGCTTCGGCGGCCAGGCGGCGGGGGTTGGCGCAGGTGCGGTGCGCGAGCCAGTCCGCGGTCGAGCGGGCGCCCGTGGACGCGGCGGGCCCGTCGGGGTCTCCGGCCTGGTGGGCTGCGTCGAGGGCGGCGAGCGCGGCCTGCTTCATCGTGGTCACCCGGTCGGTAATCTGCTGCAGCGAGGCCAGGTAGTAACCCTGCTCAGCGGCAGACAGCCAGGAGGGGTCCGACCCCGCCGCGAGGGCGGTGGTCATCTCGTCCAGGGTCGCGATCATGGTCTGCACGCCACCGATCAGCGGGTGCGAGCCCCCGCTCCACCTCGCCTCGGCTGCCGCACTGCTGACCACGAGTCGAACCTAGACGCGACCACCCACACCGAGCACCGAGCAGCAGACGGGTCCTCCACACCCCCTCCGACCCCCGGCCCGACGTGCGGGGCATCGGGTCTCGTGGCCCGCCGGCTCCTGCGTCGCCACCCGGGCACGTCGACCTCCGACCGGCCGACACCCTGACCTCTTCACGACGAACTACCGGGTCTCGTGGCCCGCCGGCTCCTGCGTCGCCGCCAGGCACCTCGACCTCCGAACGGCCCGACGTGCGGGGCATCGGGTCTCGTGGCCCGCCGGCTCCTGCGTCGCCGCCAGGCACCTCGACCTCCGAACGGCCCGGCGTAAGGGGCATCGGGGCTTGTGGCCCGCTGGCTCCTGCGTCGCCACCCGGGCACCTCAACCTCCGATCACGCGGCGTTGAGTCGCCGCCGGCAGGTGTGGTGCCAGGATGCGCAGCGTGCAGGAGCCGACGTCCCCCGACCCCGGGCCGCCCGGGGAACCGCCCCCCGGGTTGGTCGCCGCGATCGGCCCGCCCCGACCGGTCGACGCCTCGCGGAGGACGGCGGTCCTGGTCGCGCTGTGCCTGCTGATGGTGGTGCCGGCGGCGATCGGGGGCCACGGCATGGCCCGGGCCGACGGCGACATCTCCGGGCCGGCTCCGTGGCTCCTGCTCGCCCTCATCACCTTCACGGCCTTGTTCATCATGTGGCCGGGCTTCGTGGTCCGGTTGCGCAGCGATGGCCGGGTGCTCGAGGGCTTCGGTCTGCTGGGGCGCCAGCGGGTCGACCTGACCCGCCTCACGTCGGTCGCCTCGACCGTCTCCGCGAGGTCGGTCGTGGTGCAGCTGCGCGACCGGGAGGGCGCGCTGATGTTCGACTCCCGCTTCCTCCGCAGGGCAGGGCCGGCCGTCGTGCGGGCGGTCGGTCACGGCGTCTGGCTGGGCCAGGAGCGCGGGGAGTACGTCGTGCCGCGCGGCGCCGCCCAGCTGTGGGGGATGCCGACGAAGCCGGAGGCGACCCTGAACGCCCGGACCGGCGCGATCCCCCGGCAGCTCGCCGTGATCGCGATGCTGGCCGCCGCGCTGGCGGTCGGGGCCGTGGTCGGCGCCCGCTGAGCCGGCCCGGACCCGTCGGCGGCACGCGGTCAGTCGTCGTCGGGGAGGTCCCGGCGCGCGACGACCTCGGCGGCCAGGTCGGCCCGCAGGCCGTCGTGGGCGGGACCCAGCGCCGTCGCCGGGTCGTGCCACCGGCTCTCGTCGTACAGCCAGACCGGGCGGCCCACGACCTCGCGGGGCTCCCACTCGTAGCGGGGCCAGACGTGGCAGTGCAGGAAGGCGTCGGTGTTGCCGAGGATCTCCACGTTGAGCCGCCGGTACGCCGGGTCCCGGCGCCGGCAGACCGTCTCGACCGCGTCGGCGAGGAGGTCGACGTCGGCGAGGAAGCGCAGCCGCTCCCGGCGCGGCAGGTCGGAGAGGCGGTCGACGCCCGGCGTCCGGGTCAGGGCGAGCGCGTAGCCGGGGAGGAACTGCACGTCGCCGATCACGGCGAAGGCCGCGGGCAGCTCCGCGAGCACCGTCGGGTTGCGCCCCTCGACCGCTGCGCGGACGCGGTCCTCGCGCCAGTCGCCGGCCACCGTCATGCCGGCGACGCTAGCCGTCGCCTCAGACGTTGAAGCGGAACTCCACGACGTCGCCGTCGGCCATGACGTAGTCCTTGCCCTCCATGCGGACCTTGCCGGCCTCCTTGGCCTTCTGCATCGAGCCCGCCGCGACCAGGTCGTCGAAGGAGACGATCTCGGCCTTGATGAAGCCCTTCTGGAAGTCCGTGTGGATCACGCCGGCGGCCTCGGGCGCGGTCGCGCCCTGGCGGACCGTCCACGCGCGGGACTCCTTGGGGCCGGCGGTGAGGTAGGTCTGCAGGCCGAGGGTCTCGAAGCCGACGCGGGCCAGCACGTCGAGGCCGGGCTCGTCGACGCCCATCTCCGCGAGCATCGCGCGGGCCTCGTCGTCGTCGCCGAGCTCGACCAGCTCGGCCTCGAACTTCGCGTCGAGGAAGATCGCCTCCGCCGGCGCGACGAGGTCGCGCATCCGCTGCTTGAGCTCGTCGTCGCCGAGCTCGTCGGCGTCGCAGTTGAAGACGTAGATGAAGGGCTTGGTGGTCAGTAGCTGCAGCTCGCGCACGTGCTCGGCGTCGACGGCGCCCGAGGCGACGAGGTCGTACGCCGGGGTGCCGGCCTCGAGCGCCTCGAGCACCTGCTTCGCGGCGGCGGCGTACGGCGCCATCTCCTTCTTGCCCTTCGCCTCCTTCTCGAGACGGGGCACGGCCTTCTCGACCGTCTGCAGGTCGGCGAGGATCAGCTCGGTCGCGATCGTGGAGATGTCGGAGGACGGGTCGACCTTGCCGTCGACGTGGGTGACGTCCTCGTCGCGGAAGACGCGGGTCACCTGGCAGATCGCGGCGGACTCGCGGATGTGGGCCAGGAACTTGTTGCCCAGGCCCTCCCCCTGCGAGGCGCCGGCGACGATCCCGGCGATGTCGACGAACTCGACGGTCGCGGGCAGCACCTTCGCCGAGGAGAACAGCTCGGCGAGCACCGGCAGCCGGGCGTCCGGCACGCCGACCACCCCGACGTTCGGCTCGATCGTCGCGAACGGGTAGTTCGCCGCGAGCACGTCGTTCTTGGTCAGGGCGTTGAAGAGGGTCGACTTCCCCGCGTTGGGGAGTCCGACGATGCCGATGGTGAGAGCCACGGGCCGCAACTGTACGGCGGTCCGGTGTGCGAGGCTCGGTCGCGTGTCCGACCACGACCGCGAGCCCGCTCCGGGGGCCGAGCCGACCGCGGTGCTGCGCGAGCCGCAGAACCTCGTCTCCCCCCGCGCCGTCGCCTACTGGCGGGTGAGCTCGGGCATCGGGACCGTCCTGGCCTGGGCCGCCGTCGCGGTGGTGTGGTTCCTCTGGTCGGACCGGCCCTGGTGGGCCACCGCCGCACTGGTCGCGGTCGCCGTCGCGGTGCTGGTGCCGACCGTCGTCATGCCGCCGGTGCGCTACCGGATCCACCGCTGGGACGTCACCCGGAGGGCGGTGCACACCCGCTCGGGGTGGATCAGCCGCGAGGAGCGGATCGCCCCGCTGTCGCGCGTGCAGACCGTCGACTCGACCCAGGGCGCGCTGATGCGGCTGTTCGGGCTGCGCTCGCTCACCGTCACCACCGCCTCCGCGGCCGGCCCGATCACCATCGACTGCCTCGACGCCGACGTCGCCGCCCGGCTCGTCGCCCACCTCACGGAGGTCACCGGCGCCGAACGGGGCGACGCCACGTGAGCGGACCGGTCGACCCGTCGCCCGGGCCCCCGCTGCCCGACGAGCCGCTCGCCCCGGGATCGGCCGGCGACGAGGGCTGGCGCCGGATGGACACGCGCTACCTGGTCGTCGGCCCGTTCGGCGCCGCCCGGCAGTTCGCGATCCCCGCGGTCGTGGCCGCGGTCGGCATCGGCAGCGGCAACGGCACCTGGGGCCTGGTCGCGCTGCCGATCTTCGTCGTGCTGTCGCTGCTGTTCGGGATGGTCCCGTGGCTGACCACCTACTTTCGGGTCACCGACACCCAGTTCGAGGTGCGCCGGGGACTGCTGAACAAGACCCGCCTGACGGCCCCGCTCGACCGCGTCCGCAGCGTCGACCTCGAGGCCTCCCTGCTCAACCGGCTGCTGGGGCTCACCAAGGTCGCCGTCGGCACCGGGGTCGACGACACCCGCATCGAGCTCGACGGCATCGCGAAGGACGACGGCGAGCAGCTGCGCCGCTTCCTGCTCACCCGCAGCCGGTCGGCCGCGGCCCCACCCGTCCCCGCCCGCGCCCCGGCACCGCTGCCCCACGCCGAGCCGTACGCCGACCCGTACGCCGACCCGTACGCCCACCCGTACGCCCAGCAGCACCCCCAGCAGCACCCCCAGCAGCACCCCCAGCAGCACCCCCAGCAGCACGGTCAGCAGCACGTGCGGCCCTCCGCCGAGCCCGAGGTCACGGAGCTGGCCCGGATCGACTGGTCGTGGCTGCGCTTCGCGCCGCTGAGCCTGGCGCGGCTGGCGGTGCTGGCCGGCGCGCTCGGTTTCGCGTCCCAGTTCGCCGACGACCTGCCGATCTTCGACGCCGACACCGTGCGCTCGACCTACGACTACCTCGCGGCGCAGGCCCTGGGGCTCGTGCTCGGGGTGGGCGCGATCGTGGCGCTGATGGCGTGGGTCGTGGTCGCGGTGCTGGCCTCGGTCGTGCAGTGGTGGAACCTCCGTCTCGTCCGCGACGGCGCCAACCTCCGCCTCACGGCCGGGCTGCTGACCACCCGGTCGACCAGCGTCGAGGAGGCCCGCGTGCGTGGCGTGCGCATGACGGAGCCGCTGCTGATGCGCCCGGCCCGCGGCGCGGAGCTCGCGACGCTGGCCACCGGCGTCGGCGAGGGCGGGACGACCACCGTCCTGCCGCCCTGCCCCCGTGACGTGGCCACCCGCGTCGGGCACGAGATCCTCGGCACCCGCGGTCCGCTGACCGTCCCTCTCCACCGCCACGGTCCGCTGGCCCGCCGGCGCCGCCACGTCCAGGAGCAGCTGGCCGTCCTCGTCGTCGCCGCCGTGCTCGCGGCGGCGGTCGCGCTCGTGCCGTGGGACTGGCCCTGGTGGCTGCCGCTCGCCTTCGTCGGCGTCTTCACGCCGCTCGGGGTGGTGACCGCCGAGGTGGAGTACCGCACGCTCGGCCACCGCCTCACCGACGACCACCTCGTCGTCACCGGTCCCAGCGTCGTCCGGCGCCGCGAGGTGCTGGAGACCGACGGCATCATCGGCTGGGTCGTGCAGCAGTCGTTCTTCCAGCGCCGGCTCGGCCTGGCGACCCTCGTCGCGACGACCGCGGCCGGCGCCGAGAAGGTCGTGGCCGTCGACGTGCCCCACCCCACCGCCGTCGGGCTGGCGCACGCCGCCACCCCCGGTGTGCTCGACGAGTTCCTCGCCCGCTGAGGGGCGCCCCGGCGGGCGTCCTAGGGTGAGGCGGTGCGCCTCGCCACCTGGAACGTCAACTCCCTGCGCTCGCGCATCGACCGCGTCGAGGCCTTCCTGACCCGGCACGACGTGGACGTGCTGGCGGTGCAGGAGACCAAGGCCCGCGAGGACCAGCTGCCGCTGATGGGCCTGGAGTCGCTGGGCTACGAGGTCGCCGCCGCCGGCTACAGCCAGTGGAACGGCGTCGCCGTGATCAGCCGCGTCGGGATCGAGGACGTCGGCGTCGGCTTCGACGACATGCCGGCCTGGGGCGACCCGCCGGTGGCAGAGGCCCGCGCGATCGGCGCGACCTGCGGCGGCGTCCGCGTGTGGTCGCTCTACGTCCCGAACGGCCGCAAGCCCGACGACCCGCACTACGCCTACAAGCTCGACTGGCTGGCCGCGCTGCGCGCCGCCGCCCGGGGGTGGCTGGACGCCCCGACCGCGCTCGTCGGCGACTGGAACGTCTGCCCCACCGACGACGACGTCTTCGACGTGCAGCAGTTCCGCACCAGCACCCACGTCACCGTGCCCGAGCGGGAGGCCTTCGCGGCGTTCGCGGACGACGGCTGGGCCGAGGTCACCCGCGAGCACGCGCCGGGCTACACCTACTGGGACTACTACCGCCAGCGCTTCGAGCGCAACCGCGGGCTCAAGATCGACTTCGCCTACGCCTCGCCGTCGCTCGCCGCCGGCGTCACCGGCGCCTTCGTCGACCGCGACGAGCGGGCCGGCACGGGCGCCTCCGACCACGCCCCCGTCGTCGTCGACGTCGACCTCTGACGGAGGATCCGCCCCCCGGGCGGGGTACGCCCGCCCGCTCCCCGGCCGCGGACGCGCCCGGGGGTGCTAGGAAGCACCCCATGCCCTCGCTCCGCACCCCCCACGACGGCGACCGCGCCTCCCTGTCCCGCGAGTCCAAGGCCGAGCTGCTGCGCCGGGCCCGGCGCCGCGGCGTCGCGGGCCGCTCGGGCATGACCAAGCCCCAGCTGGTCGAGGCCCTCCTCGACCGCAGCGACCAGCCCGCCGGGCGCGGGTCCACGACGGACCACGACGTCGTCGCCGCCGGGCAGGGCGCCCACCCGGCGGCCTCCCGGGTCGAGGCCTTCACCCGGCTGGCGGAGGCACGGGCGCGCGGCGAGATGGTGTTCCTGCCGCGCCAGCTGAGCGGCGCCGAGCGCCGCAGCCACGTCCGCCAGACCATCCGCGAGGACCACCAGACCCGCATCGCCAACGCCGACCAGGAGGCGCAGGCCAAGTTCGACAAGCTGGACGGCTCGACGTACTCCTTCTTCCGGGGCACCTCGCTGCTCTTCTACCGCGACATGGCCGGCGAGGACGCCTGGATGCCGACCGTACTCACCCTCGGCGACGTCCACCCCGAGAACTTCGGGGTCATGCCGAGCGCCGACGACGTGCCGATCTTCGGCGTCAACGACTTCGACGAGGCCTACTACGCGCCGTTCACCTGGGACCTCAAGCGCGGCGCCGTCGGCTTCATGCTCGCCGCCGGGGAGGTGGGCGGCCACGGCCCGGGCCGCCAGGGCAAGATCGCCGCCGCGTTCGTCCGGGGCTACGTCGCGGGGATGCGCGAGTACGCCCGCGACCAGGACGAGCGCACCGGGCAGGTCCGCCTCGACAACGCCCCGCCGTTGATCGCCGCCCTCATCGAGGACGCCCTGCAGGACCGGTCGGACTGGCTGGCACGCAAGTACCACGACGAGTACCGACGCGGCTTCCGCGCCGACCGCGAGCACGTGCCGGTGAGCTCGCGGCGCGAGGAGTTCCAGCGGGCCCTCGACGCCTACGTCCGCACCAACCGGATCGCGGTCCCCGAGGACCGCACGCCCGGCATGCGGGTGAAGGACGTCTGCGTGCGGCTCGGCCAGGGCACGGCGTCCCTCGGGCTCCCCCGCTACTACCTGATGGTCGAGGGCCCGCGGGCCGACGGCAGCGACGACGTCCTGCTCGAGTTCAAGCAGGCGCGGCGCTCCGCGCTCGACGGGCTGGTCCCGCCCTCGCCCTACGTGGTGGACGGCTACGCCGAGCGCATCACGCACGCCCAGGGCGTGCACCTGGTCGACGGCGACCGGTTCTACGGCGCCGCCGAGCTCGACGGCCTGAGCTTCATGGTGCGCGAGCGGGCGCCCTACCGCGACTCGATCGACCTGGCGGACCTGTCGAAGAAGGAGTGGTCGGACTACGCCGACATCTGCGGTCGCTCCCTCGCCCAGTCCCACGCCCTCTCGGACGAGTCCGGGCTGATCGACCACGACGCCGAGCCCGAGGTGCTCGCCGCCATCGGGCCCGTCGACCTGTTCGTCGACGACGTCGTCCGCTTCGCGGAGGAGGCCGCGGACCGCGTCCGCACCGACCACGCCCACTTCCGCGCCGACCACGCCCTCGGGGCCTTCACCGCGATCGACCACGTCTTCCGCTGAGGTCCACCGCCGAGGTCCACCGCCGAGGTCCACCGCCGAGGTCCACGGCCGAGGTCCCTCACCAGCGGCTGGCCAGCCCCCCGGCGGCGACGTGCGCCTCGGCGAGGGAGGCGCGGGGCCCCTCCAGGCGGGTCCGGGCCCGCGCGAGCCACAGCGCGGCGGTCGACGCGGCCGCCGGGGCGTCGCCGGCGAAGGGCCCGTCGACGGCCACGAGCCCCTCGGCCGCGGCCGGGTCGCGCAGCGCCGACTCGAGGCGGCGCAGGCGCGTCTCGAGGAGCTCCAGGTCCCGTCGTACGGCGGCCACCTCGGCGTTCGCGTCGAGGCGGGCGGGCGCCTCGCGACGCCGGGGGGCGAGCCCGGCGCGGGCCAGGCCGAGGAATGTCATGGCTCCAGCGTGACCACCGTCCTGCGGTAGCGGAAGCGAGAGTTGCTGACGCAGTGGTGAAGTGTCGCTGAACTACGATCGTCGCGTGCCGATGGACCCCACGCGCCTGCTCGTCCTGCGCGCCGTACGACGCACCGGCGGCGTCCTGCCCGCGGCCCGGGCGCTGCACCTGACCCCCTCCGGGATCTCCCAGCACCTCGCCAAGCTCGAGGCGGAGGCCGGGGTGGCGCTGGTCGACCGCAGCCGGCGCGGGGGCGGGCGCACCCTGCGGCTGACCGCCGCCGGCCGTGCGCTCGCCGAGCAGGCCGAGCAGCTCGCGGCCGCCCTGGCCAGCGCCGAGCGCGAGGTCGACCGCTACCGGCAGCCCTCCGGCGGCACCGTGCGGGTGGGCGGGTTCGCCTCGGTCCTCAACCGCCTCGTGGCACGCACCGTCGTCTCGCTGTCGCTCACCGAGCCCGAGATCGACCCGCGCATCTTCGAGATCGACGAGGCCGTCGGCCTGCGCCAGCTCGCCCGCGGCCAGCTCGACCTGCTCCTGAGCGAGCGACCCGTCGCCGACGAGCCGCCGCGGGGCCCGGGGGTCCGCGAGACCGACCTGATGACCGACCCGTTCCGGATCGTCGTGCCCGACTCCTGGCCCGACGTCGGCGACAACGAGCTGCTCGCCGGACCCTGGGTGCTCCCCCACAACCGGGTCGCCTCGCGCCGCGCGCTGGAGCGGGTCGCGACCGCTCGCGGGATCTCGATCGACGCGCGCCACATCGGCCGCGAGTCGGCCACGATGCTCGCCCTCGTCTCCGCCGGCCTCGGCGCCGCGATCATCCCGCAGCTCACCCTCGCCAACCACCCGCGCGGGAGCCACACCCTCTACACCGGGTCGCTCGACCCGGGGCAGCGCACCCTCACCGTGCTGCGCGCGGGCGACACCGACACCGTCGCGGTCGAGCGGTTCCTCGCCGAGCTCGACCGCCAGGCCCGGCTGGAGGAGCAGGACGCCCCGACCGGCGTCGCGGGAAGCCTGGGCGCCTCGCGGGGGTTCGGACCACCATGACGCGCATCGGCAGCTCGGACCTCGACGTCCGCCCGCTGGCCCTCGGGGCGAACCCCTTCGGCTGGACCATCGACGAGCGGGCCTCCCACGCCGTGCTCGACGCCTTCGTCGGCGCCGGCGGCGACCTCGTCGACACCTCCGACTCCTACGGCGACGGCCACGGCGAGTCCGAGGCCTTCATCGGCTCGTGGCTCGCGCGGACCGGTCGCCGCGACGACGTCGTGCTGGCCACCAAGATCGGCAGCAGCCGGATGCGGCCCGGGCTCGCCGCCGACAACGTCGCGGCCGGCGTCGAGGAGTCGCTGCAGCGGCTGCGCACGGACCGGATCGACCTGCTGTGGGCCCACTTCGACGACACCGACACCCCGCTCGGCGAGACCCTCGGGGCCTTCCAGCGCCTCGTCGACGCCGGGAAGGTCCGCGAGGTCGGGATCAGCAACTACTCCCCCGCCCGGATCCGCGAGTGGACGGGCCTCGTGCGGGCCAACGGGTGGCGCGCGCCCGTCGCGCTGCAGCCGGAGTACAGCCTGCTGCGCCGGGCGTCGTACGAGACGGAGCGGGCGGACCTGGCCGCCGAGCACGACCTGGGCGTGCTGCCCTACTGGGGGCTGGCCAGCGGGCTGCTGACCGGCAAGTACCGCAGCCGCGACGACGTGAGCGGTCCCCGCGCGGGCCTGGTGTCCGGGTACGCCGAGGACGACGCCGCCTTCGAGGTCGTCGCGGCGCTCCGCGAGGTCGCCGCGGCCCACGACGCCGAGCCCGCCTCGGTGGCCCTCGCCTGGCTGGGCACCCGTCCCGGGGTCGTGGCCCCGATCGCGAGCGCCAGCCGGCCCGAGCAGGTCGAGGCCCTGCTCGCCTCCACCACCCTCCCGCTGTCCTCCGAGGAGGTGGACCGGCTCACCGCGGCCTCTGACAGGGTGGGCCGGTGAGCTACGACGTCGACGCCGTCCGTGCCCTGTTCCCGTCGCTGGCCGACGGGACCGCCTACTTCGACGGGCCCGGCGGCTCCCAGACGCCGACCCCCGTCGCCGCCGCCGTCGCCGGGACGCTGACCGCGGGTCTGGCCAACCGGGGCACGGTCACCGAGGCCGAGCAGCGGGCCTCCGCGGTCGTGTCGATGGCGCGGCGCGCCATGGCCGACCTGCTCGGCGCCGACCGCCGCGGGGTCGTCTTCGGGCGGTCGATGACCCAGCTGACCTTCGACGTCTCCCGCACGCTGGCCACCGGGTGGGGCCCCGGGGACGAGGTCGTCGTCACCCGCCTCGACCACGACGCCAACATCCGGCCCTGGGTGATCGCCGCCGAGCGGGCCGGCGCGACCGTGCGCTGGCTCGGCTTCGACCCGGTCACCGCCGAGCTCGACGACGTCGCCCCGCTGCTCTCGGAGCGGACCCGGCTGGTCGCGGTCACCGCCGCCTCCAACCTGCTCGGCACCCGCCCCGACGTGCCCGCGATCACCGCCGCCGCCCACGCGGTCGGCGCCCTGACCTACGTCGACGCCGTCCACCTCGTGCCGCACGCCCCGGTCTCGAAGGACGAGCTGGGGGCGGACTTCCTGGCCTGCTCGCCCTACAAGTTCCTCGGCCCCCACTGCGGGGTGCTCGCCGCCGACCCGGCGCTGCTCGAGACCCTGCACCCCGACAAGCTCCTCCCCTCGACCGACGAGGTCCCCGAGCGCTTCGAGCTGGGCACGCTCCCCTACGAGCTGCTCGCCGGCACGACCGCAGCCGTCGACCTTCTGCGCGGCTGGGGCATGGCGGCCGTCGAGGAGCACGAGGCGGCGCTGCTCGCCCGCCTGCTCGACGGTCTCGCCGCGGTCCCGGGCGTCACCGTCCACGGCTCCCCGGCCCGGCGGACGCCGACCGTCCTGCTCTCCGTCGACGGTCGCGAGCACGCCGAGGTGCACCGCGGGCTCGCGGCCCGCGGCATCAACGCCCCGGCCGCCAGCTTCTACGCGATCGAGGCCTCCCGCCACGTGGGCCTCGGCGACGCCGGAGCGCTGCGGGTCGGCCTCGCGCCGTACACGACCGCCGACGAGATCGACCGTCTGCTGAACGCGCTGGGGGACCTCGTCCTACGCTGAGCGCCGTGGCTACCGGGGTGACGCCGTCGCTCCGGGGACGGATCGGCAAGGTCGCGTCGGCGTCCGCCGTCGCGCTGGTCTTCGGCGAGGCCGTCACCCTCGTCCAGACCGTCGCCCTGGCCCGGCTGCTGAGCCCGGCCGAGGTCGGGATCTTCATGGCCGGCACGGTCATCACCCTCTTCCTCGGCAACTTCGTGGAGGGCGGCCTGCGCTCCGGGCTGGTGCAGCGCGAGCACCAGGTCCCGGAGGCGGCGGAGACCGTCTTCTGGGCCACGGCCGGCACCGGCCTGCTGATGAGCGTCGTGACCCTGCTGACCGCGCCGGTGGTCGGCCTGGCCTTCGACAGCGCCGAGATCGGGGCCGTCGCCGCCGCCTCGTCCGGCGTGCTGTTCCTGTTCTCGCTGACCAACGTGCCCGAGGCCGTGCTCCAGCGGGAGTTCAGCGTCTGGCGCCGGGTCGTGGTCGGCCCCAGCGTGTCGGTCACCTTCGCGCTCGTCGCCGTCGGCGGCGCCCTCGCCGGGTGGGGCGTGTGGAGCATGGTCGCCGGCCTCTACGCGTCGTACGTCGCGTGGCTGGTGACGCTCTGGTCGATCACCGACTGGCGCCCCCGCCGCGCCCGCGCGTCCTACCGGATCTGGCGCGAGCTGGCCCGCTACGGCCTGCCGCTGGTCGTGGGCTCGATCGGCGCCCGGATCCAGCAGGTGCTGGAGGCGCTCGTCGTGGGGCGCGGGCTCAGCGAGGCCGCGCTCGGGCAGTTCCGCTACGGACAGCGCATCGCGCAGATCCCCGGCCGCGCGATCGTCGAGGTCGGCGCGATCGCCCTGTTCCCGGCCTTCTCGCGCCTGGCCGGGGAGCCCGCGCGCCTGCGTCTCGCGTTCCTGCGCTCGCTGCGGTGGTCGGTCACCGGTGCCGCCGCCCTGACCGGGCTGATGCTCGCCCTCGGGGTGCCGTCGGTGACCGTCGTGCTCGGCGAGCAGTGGCGCGAGGCCGGGGTCGTCGTGACCGCGATGGCGGGTCTCGGGGTCGGCAAGGCGCTGACCTCGGTGAGCGAGGAGGTCATCAAG
Organism: Nocardioides lentus; assembly: GCF_039529515.1. NCBI lineage: Bacteria > Bacillati > Actinomycetota > Actinomycetes > Propionibacteriales > Nocardioidaceae > Nocardioides > Nocardioides lentus. The sequence continues at coordinate 635,452 of NZ_BAAAMY010000004.1, read as the reverse complement.
GGCGGCGGCCGCACCCGGCGCCTGACCTGGTACTTCGCCGTCGAGCTCGTCCTCGGGGTGGTGTCGCTCCTCGCCCTCACCCTGTGGCTCGGCCTGGTGGGCGTGGGGCTGTCGGTGTCGTTGACCGCGGTCGTCGTGGGCGTCACCTGCCTGGGCCTGTCCGCCGACGTCGTCGGGGTGAGGGCGCGCGAGCTGGCCGCGGCCGTCGTCCCGCCCCTGCCCTGCGCGGCCGTCGCGACCGCGGCCTGCTGGGCCCTCGAGCACCTCGTCCTCCACTCCGACGACCGGCACCTGCTGCTCGCCCTGCTGTTCCTGACCGTCGACACCGTCGTGTTCGGCCTCGTCTACCTCGCCGCCCTCGGGGTCGTCACCCCGTGGACCGCGCGGGGGGTCCTCGGCGCCGCCCGCCTCGTCGCCGGTCGCGTCCTGCCCGGAGGCCCCCGATGACCCGTCCCCCGTCCCTCCCGCCCGTGGTCCTCGGCCCCGTGGCCGTCGGCGGCCGCACGGTGCGGCTGCGCCCCGCGCGGTTCGACGACGTCGCCGAGTGGCGACGGATCCGGCTGCGCGACGAGGAGCGGATCCGGCCGTTCTGGGCGACCACCGAGCTCGACTGGGAGGCACGGCACACGGAGGCGGTGTGGGTGCGCGAGCTGCTGCGCGGCGCCGCGGACGCCCGGGCCGGCGTGGCCACCTCGCTCGCCGTCGAGGTCGACGGCCGCTTCGCCGGGCAGTGCGCCCTGACCGACCTGGACCGCTGGCACCACGCGGGCGAGCTGGGCATCTGGGTCGACAGCACCGTCGCCGGGCGCGGCGTGGGTCAGCTCGCGACCGCCATGCTCACCGACTACGCCTTCGACCACCTCGGGCTCGCCCGGGTGACCGCGCCCACCTGCGTGCACAACGTCGGCAGCCGCCGCGCGGCCGCGCACGCCGGGCTCCGGCAGGAGGCCCTGATGGTCTCCTTCATGGACGTCGGGGGGAGGCGCCAGGACCACGAGCTCTGGGCGGTCCTCCGCGACCCGGACCGGCCCTCGAGCCGGGTCGCCCACGCCCTGAGGGTCCACGACGGGGTCGAGCCCGACCGGCCCCTGCCGGTGAGCCCGGCGAGCCTCCCGCGGGTGCCGCTCACCTCGCCGACGGTGGCGCGGACCGTCGCCCGCTACCGCGCCGGACGTCTCCGCGCCCGGCTGCGGGGTCGCGCCGACGACGGCCCGCCGCCGAGCGCCCGGGCGGGCGAGGGCACGGTGCGGCTCGTCGCCGTCGACCCCTACCGCCGCACGGCGCGGCTGCTCGTCGACGACGCCGCGGCCGCCGCACCCGCCGCCGACCTCGACGCCGCGCTGCGCGCCGTGCTCGACGCGGCGTTCGGGCCGCTCGGCCTGTGCCGGGTCTCCGCGGTGACCGGGGCCGGCCACGACCCGCGCACCGTCGCCCTCGTCGCCGCCGGCCTCCGCCGCGAGGGCACGATGCACGACCACCGCGACCTCGACGGCCGCCGCGGCGAGCACGACCTGTGGGCGACCACGGTCGAGGACCGCGCCCCCGCCGTCGGGGAGCACCGGTGACCGGCACCCGTAGCCTGCGCGCATGAGCTCCCGGCCCCGCCTGCCCGAGCCGGACGGCCTGCGCGAGGCCTTCTGGGCCCACGAGCGGGCGCTGACCGCGGGGGACGGGGCGGCGCTGGCCGGGCTGGTCGCCCCCGGTCCCGCGACCGTGCTGGGCGACGCCGACGGGCTGCGGGTGGGCCACGACGCGGTCGCGGCGACGCTGCGGGGACGGGCCGCGACACCGCGTCGGGTCACCGCCGCCCACGTGCAGACCGTCGACGCCGACCACGCGCTCGTCGTCGCCGTCCTCGCCGACGCGGCTCCCGGGGCCGGCACGGCCGCCCGCGGCCAGCAGACGCAGCTCTGGGCCCGCACCGACGAGGGGTGGCGGGTCACCGCGACCCACCTCAGCGCCCCCGCGCCGGCGTTCGACCCGCGGATCTGGCGGGAGGTCGGCGACCCGCTCGTGCCCGCCTCCGGCGCCGGCCCGCTGGTGGGGCGCACCGTCGCGGTCAAGGACACCGTCGCCGTCGCGGGCCGGCGGCGCGGCGCCGGGGTCGACGCCTGGCTCGCGCGGGCGACGCCCGAGCGCCAGCACGCCCCGGTCGTCGAGGCGCTCCTCGAGGCCGGCGCCGCGGTGCGGGGCCTCGCCCGCTGCGACGAGCTCGCCTGGAGCCTGACCGGCGACCACCCGGTCCACGGCGCGCCGCCCAACCCCGCCGCGCCGGGCCGCCTGCCGGGCGGCTCGACCTCGGGGCCGGCCAGCGCCGTCGCGCTCGGGCACGCCGACGTGGGGCTCGGCACCGACACCGCCGGCTCGGTGCGGGTGCCCGCGTCGTACCAGGGCCTGTGGGGCGTCCGCACCACGCACGGCGCGGTGCCCCGCGGCGGCGTGCTGCCGCTCGCCGGGTCGTACGACGCGGTGGGGTGGCTGACCCGCGACCCGGACCTCCTGGCCGCCGTGGGCGACGTGCTGCTGCCCGCGGCCCCCACCGGACCCGCGGGCGCCGTCGCGCGCCCCGGGTCGACCGAGCTGGTGGTGTGCTCCGAGCTGCTCGCCGTCGCGGACCCCGAGGTCGCCGGCGTCGTCGAGGCGTACGCCGACCGCGCCGGCATGGTGCTCCGCGAGCCCTTCGACGCCTCCGTCCTGCCCGGCTGGCGCCAGGCCTTCTCGACCGTCCAGGCCCACGAGGCCCACCACGCCCACGGTCGCTGGGTCGCCGCCCGCGCGGACGGCGAGATCGGCGACGACGTGCGCGGACGCTTCGCCGCGGCCGCCGGGCTCGACGCCGACGACGTGCGACGGGCCGTCGCCGTGGCCGCGACCGCGCGACGGCGGGTGCTCGAGCTCGTCGGCGACCGGGTCCTGCTGCTGCCCGCCGCCCCGGGGGTCGCGCCGCGCCTCGACGCCGGGCGCGAGGAGCTCGCCCGCACCCGCGAGACCACACTGCGCCTGACCTGCCTGGCCGGTCTCGCCGGGCTGCCCGCCGTCACGGTGCCCGGCACCACCGCCGGTGGCCTGCCCGCCGGCGTCTGCCTGCTGGCCGCCCCGGGTCGCGACCGCGACCTGTTGGACCTGGCGAGGAGACTGCATCCGTGAGCCCCCACGCGCGCCCGGCGCCTGGGTCCCTGATCCCGCCCGCCGCGAGGAGACCCGAGTGACCACCTGCAGCGCCCACGTGCTCGACACCGCCCAGGACCGACCCGCCGCGGGCGTGGAGGTGGTCCTCACCGACTCCGCCGGCGCGTCCCACCCCGCGTGCTCCGACGGCTCCGGCCGGATCGGCTTCGACGACGTCGAGCTCGCCGCGGGCCGCCACGAGCTGCGGTTCCTGACCGGCCCGTGGTTCGTCGCCCAGGACCGCGAGTGCTTCCACCCGGAGGTCGTCGTGACCTTCACGGCCCAGCCCGGCGACGACCACCTCCACCTCGGCCTGCACCTGGACGCCGCGTCGTACACCACCTTCCGCGGCGAGACCCCCGTCGGCGCCGGCACGACCGGGGCCGGCGCGTGAGCGCCGTCGCGGTCCTCGGGGCCGGCGGCCTCGGGGCGGCGATGGCCGCGCGGCTCGCGGACCGGGGCCACGAGGTGCGCCTGTGGAACCGGACGTCCGCGAAGGCCGTCGCCGTCGCCGACGACACCGACGGGGTCATCGCCCACGACGACGCCGCGGACGCGGTGGCCGGCGCCGACGTGGTGCTGACGGTGCTCCGCGACGCGGACGCGGTCGCCGACGTCCTCTCGCCGCTCCTCCCCGGGCTCACCGGCACCTGGGTGCAGGCCAGCACCGTCGGACCCGCCGGCGCCCGGCGCCTGGGCGCGCTCGCCGCCGACGCGGGCGTGCGCTACCTCGACGCCCCGGTCTCCGGCAGCACCCAGCCCGCCCGCCAGGGCGCCCTCGTGTGGCTCGTCGCCGGTCCCGACGACGTCCTCGACGAGGTCCGGCCGCTGCTCGGCGACCTCGGCAGCGAGGTCCAGCACGTCGACACCGGCACGAGCGGGGGCAGCGCGGTCAAGCTCGCGGTCAACGCCTGGCTCAGCGCCGCCACCGTGGCCATCAGCGACGTGCTCGCCCTGGGCGACGGGCTCGGGGTGGACCACGACGTCCTGCGTGCCGCGATCGGCGCCGGACCCCTGCGCATGCCCTACGCCGAGATGAAGTCGGAGCTCATGGACGCCGGCACCTACGAGCCCGGCTTCGCGGTCGCCAACGCCCTGAAGGACCTCGAGCTGGCCGCCGACGAGGTCGCCCCCACGCCCCTGCTCTCCGAGCTCGCCGCCCGCCTGCGGCGCACCGTGGACGCCGGCCACGGCGAGGAGGACGTCGCCGCCGTGCACCGCGTGCGCTGAGCCCGGGCCCAGGCACAGCGACACGCACCGGCACCGGCACCGGCACCGGCACCTGATCGGTCAGGGCACGGGCCACGGCGGCGGCCCGGCGCCGGACCGCTGTCGGTGGCCTCGTGGATGCTCGGGCCATGGACACCGCCACCCTGCTCCTGGCCCTCGCGCTGCTGCTGCTCGGGCTCGTCCTCGGCGGGCTGCTCGGCGTCGCCTGGGCCCGTCGTACGGCGGGCGAGGAGGCGGCGACGACCGTGCGCACCGCGCTCCCGGCCGCCCTCGGCGCGCTCGAGCGACGCGCCGCCGGCGACGCCGCCGTGCAGGAGGGCCTGCGCCGCCTGGGGGCGCAGGTCGACGAGCTGGACCGCGCCCGGGCCGAGACCCGGGGCGAGCTGCGGGCCCAGGTCGCCGAGATCACCCGCAGCACCGAGGCGCTGCGCCGCGAGACCGGGTCGCTCGCGACCGCGCTGCGCCGACCGCAGGTCCGCGGCCGGTGGGGCGAGCTCCACCTGCGGCGCGCCGTCGAGCTGGCCGGCCTGGTCGACCGCTGCGACTTCACCGAGCAGGCGCAGGTCGCCGGCGGCGCGCTGCGCCCCGACCTCGTCGTGCACCTCGCGGGCGGCCGCTCGGTGGTCGTCGACGCCAAGGCCACGCTCGACGCGTTCCTCGACGCCGGCGAGGCCGACGACCCCGAGGAGCAGGAGGCCCACCTGCGCCGCCACGCCCGCCAGCTGCGCGGCCACGTCGACGCGCTGGCGGCCAAGGCCTACTGGCGGGCGGTGCCGGAGAGCACCGAGTTCGTCGTGCTGTTCGTGCCGGCCGAAGGCGTGCTCGCGGCCGCGCTCGAGAGCGACCGCGAGCTGCTCGAGCACGCCGCCGCCCGCCACGTCGTGCTCGCCAGCCCGACCACGCTGGTCGCGCTGCTCCGCACGGTGGCGCAGGGGTGGCGCCACGAGGCGCTGACGACCCAGGCCGCCGAGGTCCAGCGCCTCGGTCGCGAGCTGCACGAGCGCCTGGGCGTCGTGACCGGCCACCTCGACCGGGTCGGTCGCTCGCTGACCTCGACGGTCACCGCGTGGAACGCCGCCGTCGGGTCCCTCGAGGGCCGCGTGCTGGTGACCGCCCGACGGCTGGGCGACCTCGGCGTGACCGACGGCGAGCTCGCGCCGCCCCGCCAGGTCGAGGTCGTCCCACGGGCCCTCGCGGCCGACGCCACCGATCCCGCCGACCCCGCCGACCCGGCGCGTCGTCCCCGCAGCGCGTGAGACCCGCGCCTAGGTTGACCCCCGTGGGCCCTGACGTGGCGACCCGGACCCCGGAGGTCACCCGGCCTCCGGTGCTCCTGGCCGCCCCGGCGCTGGCGGTCGCCGGGCTGCTCGTCGACCTGGCCCTGGGTGGCGACGTGGGCCTGGTCTTCGGCCTGGTCTTCGTGACCGCCTGCACCGCGCTCGGCCTGCTCGCCGACCCGCGCCGCTTCTACGTCGCCGCGCTCGTGCCCCCGACCACGATGCTCGCCTGCCTGCTCGTGCTGGGGGTGGCGGCGCCCGCCGCGCTCGGCGTCCCGGACGCCGGTCCGGTGGCCGGGGTCGTCGCCGGCTTCGCGCACCACAGCTGGGCGCTCGGGGTCGGCTACCTGGTCGCGCTGGCCGGGCTGGGACTGCGGCTGCGGCTCCCCGTCACCCGGTGAGCTCGAGGCTGGCGCGCTCGATCGCCTCGGGCGAGAGCACGTGTGCGATCGCCATCGCGGCCGCACCGAGGATGCCCGACCGCTCCCCCGCGGCGGACGGGACGATCCTCAGGTGCTCGGTGGCCAGGGGCAGCGAGCGCGAGTAGACGACCTCGCGGATGCCCGCGATCAGCTGCTCCCCGGCGAGCGCGGTCGAGCCCCCCACCACGACGACGCCGGGGTTGACGAAGTTCACGATCATCGCGACCACCTCGCCGAGGTCGCGGCCGGCCTGCCGGACCACCTGCACCGCGTCGAGGTCGCCCCCGCGGACCCGGGCGACGACGTCGGGCACCGCGCAGCCCAGCGTCGCCGCCAGCGCCGGGAGGCCCGCGACGGCCTCGAGGCAGCCCTCGTTGCCACAGCGGCAGAGCACGCCGTCGGCGCGGGAGACCCGGATGTGGCCGACGTCCCCGGCGGTGCCCTGGGCGCCGCGCTGCAGCTCGCCGCCGGAGATGATGCCGGCCCCGATGCCGGTGGAGACCTTGATCAGCACGAGGTCGGCCACCTCGGGCAGGTGGGTGTGCCGCTCGCCGAGGGCCATGATGTTGACGTCGTTGTCGATCAGCACCGGCACGCGGAAGCGGCGCTGCACGTGCGCGGGCACGTCGTAGGCGTCCCAGCCGGGCATGATCGGCGGGTTGATCGCCCGGCCCGTGGAGTGCTCGACCGGTCCCGGCAGGCCGATCCCGATCGCGGCCAGGTCGGCACCGGGTCGCCCCTGCTCGGCCAGCAGCGCCGAGATCGCGTCCGCGACCCAGCCGAGCACGTGGTCGGGGCCGGCGGCGATGTCGAGGTCGGCCCGCGTCTCGGCGATCACGGTGCCGGTGAGGTCGGCGAGGCCGGCCCGCGCGTGGGTGGCCCCGAGGTCGACGCCCGCGACGAGCCGCGCCGACGGGTTGAGGGCGAGCAGCGACGGCGGGCGGCCGCCGGTGGAGACCGCGTCGCCGTACGGCGCGACCAGCCCGAGGCGCATCAGCACGTCGACGCGGGCCGCCACGGTCGAGCGGGCGAGGCCGGTCACCTCCACCAGCTGGGCGCGCGTGCGGGGCTGCCCGTCACGCAGCAGCGCGAACACGTCCCCGGCTCTCACGGTGCGGATTGAACCACCGCCGACTTGTGGACGTCCAGTAGTCGACTTCTGACGGGGGGTCGACAAAAGCCTGTGGCGGGTGCCACAGTGCCGCCGTGACCACGAGCAGCAGCCCCGTCCTCCGCGTCCGCGGAGTCACGAAGGCCTTCCACGGCAACGTCGTGCTGCGCGACGCCGACCTCGACCTCCACCCCGGGCAGGTGCTCGGGCTGGTGGGCGAGAACGGCGCCGGCAAGTCGACGCTGATGAAGGTCCTCGCCGGCGTCCACTCCCCGAGCTCCGGCACGGTCGAGGTCGACGGGCGGCCCGTCGTCTTCGGCCACCCGGTCCAGGCCCAGCGGGCCGGCATCTCGACGGTGTTCCAGGAGTTCAACCTCCTGGGCGAGCGCACCGTCGCCGAGAACGTCTGGCTCGGTCGCGAGCCCCGCCGCCGCGGGCTGGTGGACGTCGCCACGATGGTCCGCGACACCACCGCCCTGCTCGCCGACCTCGGCGTCACGGGCCTCGACGCCACGCGCCGCGTCCGCAGCCTCTCGGTCGCCGAGCAGCAGGTGGTGGAGATCGCCAAGGCCACCAGCCTCGACGCCCGCGTGATCCAGATGGACGAGCCGACCGCGGCCCTGGCCGACCACGAGGTCGCCCTCCTCTACTCGATCATCCGCACGCTGACCGCCCGCGGTGTAGCGATCGTCTACGTCTCGCACCGCCTCACGGAGATCTTCGACCTCTGCGACGTCGTGACCGTCCTCAAGGACGGCGCCCAGGTCGCCACCGAGCCGATCGCCGAGCTCGACGAGGCGCGCCTGGTGCGCCTCATGGTCGGCCGCACCCTCGAGGCGTTCTTCCCCGACCCGATCGACGGCACCGCCCCGGGCGAGGCCCGCCTCGAGCTCCGCGGCGCCGGCAACGGCTACGTCGACGGCGTCGACCTCACCCTCCGCGCGGGCGAGATCGTCGGCGTCGCGGGGCTGCAGGGCTCCGGCCGCACCGAGCTGCTGGAGGCCGTGTTCGGCGTCACGCCGCTCACCCGCGGCGAGATGGTCCTGGCCGGCCGCGCGGTCCGCCCGCGCAGCCCCCGCCAAGCGGTCCGCGCCGGCCTGGCGCTGATCACCGAGGACCGCAAGGCCACCGGGCTCGCGCTCCACCAGTCGATCCTCGACAACACCCTCGGGGTCGTCCGCGCGGTGTTCCCCCGCCGCACCGCGGCGGCGCGCCGCGGCGTCCCCACCCTCCTCGCGACGCTGGCGGTCTCCGCCCGGGCCCTGTCGCAGGAGGTGCGCCTGCTCTCCGGCGGCAACCAGCAGAAGGTCGTCCTGGCCCGCTGGCTGGCCACCGACCCGGCCGTCGTGCTCATGGACGAGCCGACCCGCGGCGTCGACGTCGGCGCGAAGTACGCCATCTACGAGGTCATGCGCCGGCTCGCCGCCGACGGCAGGGCCGTCCTCATGGTCTCCAGCGAGCTGCCCGAGGTGATCGGCATGTCCGACCGGATCCTGGTGATGCGCGACGGCCGGCTGGCCGGCGAGCTGCCGCCGTCGTCCAGCGAGGAGGACGTCCTCGCCCTGGCGACCGGCGTGACGACCGGCGTGACGGCCGGTGCGACGACCGGTGCGACGACCGGGACGCAGGTGGCCTCGTGAGCCGCGTCCGCGTCACCTCGACCACGATCGTCTACGGCGTCCTGCTCGTGGTCGTCGTCGCCGCCGCGGTCGTCACCGCCGGCCGGGGCCGCAACTTCTTCAGCACCGGCAACCTCGACAACGTCCTGACCGCGACGACCATCCTCGGCCTGATCGCGATCGGGCAGACCCTGGTGATCCTGGTCGGCTCCCTCGACCTCTCCGTCCCGTACGTCGTGTCGCTCGCCAGCGTCGTGGGCGGCGGGATCATGGCCGGCCAGGCCGGGGGGATCGTCCCGGCGCTGCTGGTGACCCTGGTGGTCTGCGGCCTGGTCGGGGCGGTCAACGGGGCGATCGTCGCCGGCCTGCACGTGCACGGGTTCATCGCCACGCTCGGCACCGGCCTCGTGCTGTCGGGCTACCTGGGCAGCACCTACCAGGGCAGCTCGGGGCTCGCGGCCTTCGAGTGGCGCCTGCTGGACGCCACCCGCCTCGGCCCGGTCCCGATGGCCTTCCTGCTCATGCTCGGCTGCGCCGGGCTCGCGGTGCTCGTGCTGCGCCGCACCCGCCTGGGCCACCACCTGTACGCCGTCGGCGGCAACAGCGAGGTCGCCCGGATGTCGGGCCTGCGCACCGCCGTGCCGGTCGTGGTCGCCCACACGACGTGCTCGGTGCTCTCCGGGCTCGCGGGTCTGGTCCTGCTCGCACGCCTGGGTGTCGGCCAGCCCACCGTCGGCTCCCAGGGCGGCTACGACCTGATGTCGATCGCGGCCGTCGTCCTCGGCGGCACGCTGCTCGCCGGCGGCAAGGGCAACATCGCCGGCACCCTCGCGGGGGTCGCGATCTTCGCGGTCCTCGACAACGCGATGGGCGTCATGGAGCTCAACCCGTTCCTCAAGGACGTCGTCCGCGGCGTCGTCATCGTCGTCGCGGTCGCGGTCTACGCCCGCCGCGAGCTCGACCGCCGTCCCGCCCGATTCGACCGGCCGTCGGCCGGCGACGCTCCCCCGGCACCTCCTCCGGGCGCCGCGACGCCCGCCGGGACGACCGACAAGACCCTGGAGGCCTCCCGATGAGTGCTCCCGCCACGACGCCCACCGGCGAGGGGGCCCGCCGGGCCACCCCGACGGTGCCCGCGCACTCGGGCGGCCTGGGCCGCCGGATCAGCGTCGGGCTCGTCACCCCCGGCGGCGCGGTGTTCGTGCTGGTCGCGCTGCTGCTGGTCGCGATCATGCTGACCAACCCCAACTTCACCGACCCGGGCGCCCTGATCCGCTTCGTGGGCCGCACCGCCCCGATCGCCATCGCCGCGATGGGCCAGTTCTACGTGATCGTCTCCGGGGAGTTCGACCTCTCCATGGCCGCGGTGATCGCGACCCAGGTCGTCATCGCCGGCAATGTGATCGGGCTCGAGGACTCCCGGATCCTGCCGGGCCTCGTGCTGATGCTGGTGGTCGGCGCGGCGATCGGCCTCGTCAACGGCCTGGCCACGACCCTGCTGCGGGTCCCCAGCTTCATCGTGACCCTCGGCATGATGCTCGCGCTGACGGGCCTGGTCCGCTACGTGACCGGCGGTGCCGCCACCGGCAACCCCACCGAGACCTTCCGCGACATCGGCCGCAGCGGCATCGAGGGGATCCCCGTCCTGGAGATCCTCCCCTGGTCCGTGGTCGTGCTCGCGGTCGTCGCCGCCGCCTCGGCATGGCTGATGCGCCGCCCGTTCGGCCGCACGCTCGTCGCCGCCGGCGACAACCCCGACGCCCTCGCTCACGCCGGCGCCTCGCTGTGGTGGGTCAAGACCCGCGCGTTCGTCCTGTCCTCGCTGTCGGCGACCCTCGCCGGGATCCTGCTCGTCGGCTACGCCGGCGTGCACCCCTCCGTCGGCGCGGGCTACGAGTTCACCGCGATCACCGCCGTCGTCCTCGGCGGCGTGGTCCTCGGCGGCGGGCGCGGCTGGGTCCTGTCGGCCGCGGCGGGCGCCTTCGCCCTGGAGCTGCTGTTCCTCCTGCTGACCGCCCTCGGCGTCGAGGCCACGTGGCGCGACACCGTCCAGGGCCTGATCATCATCGCCGCCGTCGCGCTGGCCGCCCGCACCTGGAGCGGCGTACGACGCCCCCGGGCCGCCCCGTCCGAGCCCACCCCCGAGCCCACCCCCGAGCCCACCCAGAGCACCACCGAAGGAGACCGCTGATGCGCATCACCCACCGAGCCGTGAAGGGAGCCCTGGCCACCGCGGCGACCGTCGTCCTCCTCGCCGGGTGCAGCACGGACAGCATCGAGGAGCCGACTGAGGCGTCCGGGGACGACGCCGCCCAGGAGGCCGGCTCCGAGGAGCAGTCGGAGTTCTTCAGCGCCGAGGACCTGGCGACGCAGGACGAGCAGCGCTCGGCCACGTTCGAGGGCGACGAGGCCACCCCGTGGCTGCAGTACCTCGACGGCGAGATGACCGACACCTCCCAGTACGCCGCGAACGGCGCCCAGAAGGCCTGCTTCGCCAACGCCTCGATCTCCAACCCGTGGCGCCAGACCGGCTTCATCACGATGCAGCAGCAGCTCGAGGTGCTCGTCGACGAGGGCGTGATCTCCGAGATGGAGGTGCGTGACGCGCAGGACACCGACGAGACGCAGATCGCCGACATCGACTACTTCATCGACGAGGGCAACTGCGACGCGTTCGTCATCTCGCCGAACTCCACGGCCGCGATGACCCCCGCCGTCGAGCGCGCCTGCGAGACCGGCAAGCCCGTCGTCGTCTTCGACCGCGGCGTCGAGACCGACTGCGCGACCACCTTCATCCACCCCATCGGCGGCTACGCCTGGGGCCTCGACACCGCCGAGTTCCTCTCGGAGAACCTCGAGGAGGGCGACCGCGTGATCGCGCTGCGCATCCTCCCGGGCGTCGACGTCCTCGAGACCCGCTGGGCCGCCGCCGAGCAGGTCTTCTCCGAGAACGGCATCGAGGCGGAGGACTTCTTCACCGAGGCCGACCCGACCCGCATCAAGCAGATCGTCACCGACGCCATCAACTCCGGCGAGGTCGACGGCATCTGGATGGACGCCGGCGACGGCGCGGTGGCCGCCGTCGAGGCGTTCGAGGACGCCGGCGTCGACTACCCGGTGATGACCGGCGAGGACGAGATGAGCTTCCTGCGCAAGTGGGAGGAGACCGGCATGACCGCGCTGGCCCCCGTCTACTCGAACTTCCAGTGGCGCACCCCGCTGCTGGCGCTCGAGAGGATCTTCGCCGGCGAGGAGGTGCCGAAGGAGTGGGTGCTCCCGCAGACCCCGATCACCGAGGACGAGCGCGCCGGGTTCCTCGAGGCCAACGAGGGCATGCCCGACGGTCACTACGCCAAGTTCGGCGGCGAGGACCTGCCCGGGTTCCCCGACGCGTGGATGGACCGCTGATCCGATGCTCCTCGGCGTCAACACCTGGGTCTGGGTCTCGCCCCTGACCGACGAGGACCTCGACGGGGTCCTGGGCCACGTCGCGGACCTCGGGTTCGACGCCGTCGAGCTGCCGCTGGAGCGGCCCGGACTCCTCTCGGTCGAGAGGGTCCGGGCCGCCCTGGCGGCGCACGACCTGCAGCCCTACGTGGTCGGCGCCATGGCGCCCGGCCGCGACCTCGTCGCCGCCCCGCCCGACACGGTGGCCGCCACGCAGGACTACCTGCGCGCCTGCGTCGACCTGGCCGCCGGCATCGGGGCGCCGAGCGTGTGCGGGCCGTTCTACGCCGCCACGGGCCGCACCTGGCGCCTGGATGCCGACGAGCGCGCCGCGGCGTACGCCGAGTGGCGCGAGCACCTCGCCCCGGTGGTCGAGCACGCCGTCGCCCGCGGCGTCCGCCTCGGGGTGGAACCGCTCAACCGCTACGAGACCTCGCTGGTCAACACCGTCGACCAGGCCCTCACCGGCCTCGACGGGCTGCTCGGCGAGGGCCTCGGGCTGGCGCTCGACACCTACCACCTCCACCTCGAGGAGCGGTCGTCGGCCGAGGCCGTCCGCGCGGCCGGCGGGCACCTGGTCCACGTGCAGGTCTGCGGCAACGACCGGGGCGCCCCCGGGGGCGACCAGACCGACTGGGACGGTGTCCTCGACGCGCTGGACGACGTCGGCTACCGCGGCCCCCTGGTGATCGAGAGCTTCACCGCCGACAACGAGACCATCGCCACCGCCGCCTCCGTGTGGCGGCCCCTGGCGCCGACCCAGGACGACCTGGCCCGTGACGGGCTGGCCTTCCTGCGGCAGTGCCTGACCTGGAGGAACGAACCGTGAACGAGAGCCTGGGGGTCGCCGTCGTCGGCCACTCCTTCATGGGCAAGGCCCACTCCAACGCCTGGCGCAACGTCGGCGCGTTCCACCCGGGGCTGCCCCGCGTGCGCCAGCAGGTGCTGGTCGGGCGCGACGAGGGCCGCACCAAGGAGGCCGCGGAGCGCTACGGCTGGGCCGAGGCCGCCACCGACTGGCGGACGGTCGTCGAGCGCGACGACGTGCAGGTCGTCGACGTCTGCACCCCCGGGCACCTGCACCACGAGATCGCCCTCGCGGCGCTGCGCGCCGGCAAGCACGTGCTGGTCGAGAAGCCGCTGACCAACACCGTCGCGGAGTCCGAGGAGCTGGTGGCCGCCGCTGCGGCCGCGCCCGGGCAGGTCGCGATGGTCGGGTTCAACTACCGCCGCGTGCCCGCGCTCGCGCTGGCCCGCCACTGGGTCGCCGAGGGCCGGATCGGACGGGTGCGCCACGTCCGGGCGGCCTACCTGCAGGACTGGCTGGTCGACGCCGAGGCCCCGATGACGTGGCGCCTGCGGGCCGACGAGGCCGGCACCGGCGTGCTCGGGGACCTCGGGTCGCACGTGGTCGACCAGCTGCGCCACCTGCTCGGCGCCGACGGCGAGGCCGCCTGGGCGTCGGGCCACCTGACGACGTTCGTGCCGACCCGTCCCGGGCCGGAGGGCCCCGAGAGCGTGACCGTGGACGACGCCGCGTGGTTCACCCTGGGCCTGGCCGGCGGCGCCGTCGCGTCGGTGGAGTGCTCACGGATGGCGACCGGCCGCAAGAACGCGCTGCGCCTGGAGCTGTACGGCGAGTCCGGGTCGATCACGTTCGACCTCGAGCGCCTCAACGAGCTGACGGTCGAGACCGGCGGCGGCGACGCCCGCGTGCTCGTCACCGAGACCGACCACCCCTACCTCGACGCCTGGTGGCCGCCCGGCCACACGCTGGGCTGGGACTCGACGTTCACCTCCCAGGCCGCGGACCTGCTGGCCGCGATCGGGTCCGGCGGGCCGGTCGCCCCGTCGTTCGCCGACGGGCTCGCCGTCCAGCGGGTGCTCGACGCCGTCGCCGGCAGCGCCGCGCACGACGGCACGCGCGTCCACCTCTGACCGGCCCCGCTCCCCCACCCCGACCCCGAGGAGACCCCATGGGCAAGCGCTTCACCCTGTTCACCGGCCAGTGGACCGACCTGACCCTCGACGAGGTGGCGGGCCTCGCCGCCGGGTGGGGGTACGACGGGCTCGAGATCGCGGTCTCCGGCGAGCACCTCGACGCCGCCCGCTGGGACGACGCCGACTACGTCGCCGAGCGGCTCGGCATCCTCGAGAAGCACGGGCTCGGCTGCTGGGCGATCTCCAACCACCTCAAGGGCCAGGCGGTCTGCGACGACCCGATCGACGAGCGGCACCGCTCCATCGTCGGCGCGGCCGTGTGGGGCGACGGCGACCCGGAGGGGGTGAGGCAGCGGGCCGCCCAGGACGTCGCCGACACCGCCCGGCTCGCCCGGGCGATGGGCGTGGACACCGTCGTCGGCTTCACCGGCTCCTCGATCTGGCAGTACGTCGCGATGTTCCCGCCGGTGCCGTCCTCGCGCATCGAGGCCGGCTTCACCGACTTCGCGGACCGGTGGAACCCGATCCTCGACGTGTTCGACTCCTGCGGCGTCCGCTTCGCCCACGAGGTGCACCCCTCCGAGATCGCCTACGACTTCTGGTCCACCCAGCGCGCGCTGGAGGCCGTGGGCCACCGGGAGGCGTTCGGCCTGAACTGGGACCCCAGCCACATGGTCTGGCAGGGCCTCGACGTCGTCGCGTTCATCACCGACTTCGCCGACCGGATCTACCACGTCGACTGCAAGGACACGCGGATGCGCATGGGGGGCGGCCGCAACGGGATCCTGTCGTCGCACCTGCCCTGGGGCGACCAGCACCGCGGCTGGGACTTCGTGTCGACCGGCCGCGGGGACGTGCCGTGGGAGGATGCGTTCCGGGCCTTGGCGCGGATCGGCTACGACGGCCCGGTCTCGGTCGAGTGGGAGGACGCCGGGATGGACCGGCTCCGGGGCGCCGCCGAGGCGCTGGAGTTCCTGCGCCGCTTCGACTTCGACCTGCCGGCCGCGTCGTTCGACGCGGCGTTCGAGCAGGGCTAGCCCTGCTCGAACCGCTCCGGGTCGCCGGAGCCGACGCGCAGCACCTCGGGCACGTCGTCGGAGAAGTCGACGACGGTGGTCGGGGCGGCGATGACCTCGCCGCACTCGAGCACGAGGTCGACGGCGTGGTCGAGGTCCTCCTTGACCTCCCAGCCCATCGTGCGGGCCTCGGTCTCGCCGGGGAGGATCAGCGTCGAGGACAGGATCGGCTCCCCCAGGCCCTCCAGCAGCGCGGAGACCAGCGGGTGCGCCGGGATCCGGACCCCCACGGTCTTCTTCCGGGGGTGCATCAGCCGGCGCGGCACCTCGCGGGTCGCGGGCAGGATGAACGTGTAGGGCCCCGGCGTGCTGGCCTTGATCGCCCGGAACGCGGCGTTCGGCACGTGCACGAACTGGCCCAGCTGGCTGAAGTCGCGGCACACGAGGGTGAAGTCGTGACGGTCGTCGAGACCGCGGATGCGCAGGATGCGGTCGCGGCCCTCACGGTTGTCGAGCGCCGAGCCGAGGGCGTAGCCGGAGTCCGTCGGATAGGCGATCAGCGCGCCGTCGCCGAGCGCCTCGACCACCTGCGCGACCAGCCGCGGCTGGGGGTCGACCGGGTGGAGGTCGACGTACCGCGCCATCAGGCCCCGGCGCTCGGACCGGAGCCGGCGCCCGCCTCGCGGGCGGCCGCGGCGTCGCGGGCCTTCATGTCGCGGCGCAGCTCCGGCGGCAGGGCGAAGATCAGCGACTCCTCGGCGGTGTGCACCGCGCGCGCGTCGGGGTAGCCGCGCTCGGCGAGGTAGGCCAGCACGCCCTCGACCAGCGACTCGGGCACCGACGCCCCCGAGGTGACGCTCACGGTCGCGACACCGTCCAGCCAGGCCTCGTCGATCTCGCCGGCGTCGTCCACGCGGTACGCCGCCTTCGCGCCCGCCTCGAGGGCGACCTCGGCCAGGCGCACGGAGTTCGAGGAGTTCGCGGAGCCGACGACGATGACGAGGTCGGCGTCCTTGCCGATCTCCTTGATCGCGAGCTGGCGGTTCTGCGTGGCGTAGCAGATGTCGTCGCTGGGCGGGTCGATGAGCGCGGGGAACCGCTCGCGGATGGCCGCGACGATCTCGAGGGTCTCGTCGACCGACAGCGTGGTCTGCGAGAGCCAGGCGACCTTCTCGGGGTCACGGACCTCCAGGCCGGCGACGTCCGCCGGCGTCTGCACGAGCTGGGTGCGCTCCGGGGCCTCCCCGGCCGTGCCCTCGACCTCCTCGTGGCCCTCGTGGCCGATCAGCAGGATGTCGTAGTCCTCGGCGGCGAAGCGGCGGGCCTCGTGGTGGACCTTCGTCACCAGCGGGCAGGTCGCGTCGATGGCCTTGAGGTCGCGCTCGGCGGCCTGGCGGTGCACCTCGGGGCTGACGCCGTGGGCCGAGAAGACCACGGTGGACCCCGCGGGCACCTCGGCGATCTCCTCGACGAAGATCGCGCCGCGGGACTCCAGGTCGGAGACGACGTGCTTGTTGTGCACGATCTGCTTGCGCACGTAGACCGGCGCGCCGTAGAGGTCCAGCGCCTGCTCGACCGTGATGACGGCACGGTCCACGCCCGCGCAGTAGCCGCGGGGCGCGGCCAGGAGGACGGCGCGCTCGGCCTCGTCGGCCGGCAGGACGGCCGGGGTGCCCAGGTCGATGCTCATGGGCCCAGTCTAGGCAACCGGGGTGTGCCGCTCCCCGGTCGCGCCCGCGGCGGCCGGACCCGCCGGCGCCCGGTGGCGCAGCAGCCCCGCGCGGTGCAGGACCCAGCCGGCGGCGGTGAGCGTCGTGACGAGGGTGAGGGCCACCGTCTCCGGGGTGGGACCCAGCAGCGGCGGCACGACGAAGCCGGGGGCGGCGAGCAGCCCGACCCCGACCAGGTCGGCCATCGTCAGGTCCGACCCGGCCCCGTCGTGCGCCTCGCGCCTCGTGTCCATGGGACCAAATCTAGAGCATCTTTATCAACTTTGTCACTGGCGTTCGCGCTCCCGCGGCCCCGGGCGACCGGCGGTGTCGGAGCCGGGCCCTAGGGTTCCGGTGTGGCCCTGGAGACGTCAGCGGACGCACCGGCGCCGGTGCGGCAGGTGACCACGCTCGTCGGCCAGTGGATCGGTCGGCTCGGGGCGGTGTGGGTCGAGGGCCAGGTCGCCCAGCTCAACCGGCGCGCCGGGTCCGGCACGGTCTTCCTCACGCTGCGCGACACGCTCGCCGACGTCAGCGTCACCGTGACCTGCCCGCGCGCCACCCTCGACGCCATGTCGCCCCCGCTGGTCGAGGGCGCGAGCGTCGTCGTCCACGCGAAGCCCAGCTTCTACGCCGCCCGCGGCAGCTTCAGCCTCCAGGCCCGCGAGCTGCGGATGGTCGGTCTCGGCGAGCTGCTCGCCCGGCTGGAGCGGCTGCGCCAGCTGCTCGCGGCGGAGGGGCTCTTCGCCCCCGAGCGCAAGCGCCCCCTGCCCTTCCTGCCGCGCAGCGTCGGCCTCGTCACCTCCTCCGGCTCGGCCGCGGAGCGGGACGTCGTCGACAACGCACGCCGACGCTGGCCCGGCGTCCACGTCACCCCGGCGTACGCGACGATGCAGGGTCCGCGCTGCGCGACCGAGGTGATCGAGGCGCTGCGCCGACTCGACCGGGACCCCGGCGTCGACGTCGTGGTGGTCGCCCGTGGCGGCGGGTCGACGGAGGACCTGCTGCCCTTCTCCGACGAGGGCGTCGTGCGCGCCGTGTCGGCGATGAGCACGCCGGTGGTCTCGGCGATCGGCCACGAGCAGGACACACCGCTGCTCGACCTGGTCGCCGACCTCCGCGCCTCGACGCCGACCGACGCCGCGCGGCGGGTCGTGCCCGACCTCGCCCAGGAGCTCGCCGGCGTCGCCGCCACCCGCGACCGCGCCCGCGACCTCGTGCTCCGATCGGTCGAGCGGGAGCAGGAGCTGCTCGACCGGCTCCGGTCCCGCCCCGCGATGGCGGACCCGCGGACCCTGCTCGCGGCCCGGGGCGAGGAGGTCTCCGCGCTGCGCGACCGGGCCCGCCGCACCCTCCGCCACCGGCTCGACCGGGCGGCCGACGACGTCGCCCACCGCCGCGCAAGGGCCCGGGCGCTCTCGCCGCTGGAGACCCTGCGGCGGGGGTACGCCGTCGTCACCGACGCCGCCGGTCACGTGCCGGCAGGCGTCGACGAGCTGCCCGTCGGGACCACCGTGACCGTCCGGCTCGCCGACGGCCGCATCCACGCCACCACCACCGCGGTGGAGAAGGAGGAGTCGTGAGCACGAGCCAGCCTGAACCCGACACGGGTGACGACACCGGGCCCGAGGAGGCGCTCGGTTACGAGGCCGCCCGCGAGCAGCTGGTCGACACCGTCGCGCAGCTGGAGTCCGGCGGCACCACCCTCGAGGAGTCCCTGGCGCTGTGGGAGCGGGCCGAGCACCTCGCCCGCACCTGCCAGACCTTCCTCGACGGCGCCCGCACCCGCCTCGACGCCGTCCTCGACGACGAGGCCTGAAGCCCCGCCGGAGACGGTCGGGACCACCCGCACGCCCGTCCGTGGACTAGCGGATCGGCTCCAGGGTCAGCAGGCCGAGGAACTCGCGGACGTCCTCGTCGGGCGCGGAGCCGTGGACGAGCACCTCCTGGCCGTCGATCTCGGCGGCGTAGGCCACGTCGGAGGAGTCGGTCCACTCCTCCCAGGTGTCCCCGATCGCGCTGTCGACCGTCACCTCGCCCTGGGACTCGGCGTCCTCGTCGAGCCACAGCTCGAGCAGGTCGTCGCGCGACCCGCCGCCCTGCTGCACGCCGAGGAACTCGCGCTCGTCGGTCAGCACCCCGAGGGCCCACACGGTCCGCTCCGTGCCCGGCTCGAGGTCGACCGACGTCGCCTCCCACCCCTCGGGCAGCTCGACGGGGTAGATCGGCTCGAAGTCGCCGTCCTGCGCGAGCTCGACGGTCTCCCGGTAGTCGACCGGCCGGACCGGCTGGAAGTCGTTGTCGCGGAACAGTCCGCGCCACGCGACGAAGGCGAGGACGACGACCACCAGCACGACCATGGCGCCCACGAGCCCCCCGAAGGACCGCTGGTACCGACCCGGCCGACCCGCACTCGCTTGGCTCACGTGCCCATTGTCCCCACGCGACCCCACCGCCGTGTCGACACCTCGTCCCGACAGCCCCACGGAGGGTGTGTCCCGCTCGCCGGGACCTGGTTGTGACGCAGATGCGGCCACCTCTCGCCAAAGCAGCCGCAGATGCGGCAGAGTGCCGCCCGTGACCACCTACCGGATCACCGAGGCCGCCGACGTGCTCGGGGTCAGCGACGACACCGTGCGCCGCTGGGTCGACGCGGGCCGCCTGGCCGCCGGGCTGGAGGACGGGCGCACCGTCGTCGCCGGTCCGGACCTCGCCCGGCTGGCGGAGGAGCTGGCCGACCACCCGGACCGCGAGCGCACCCGCGCCGCCGCCGTCAGCGCCCGCAACCGCCTCGACGGGATCGTGGTGAGGGTCGTCAAGGACACCGTCATGGCCCAGGTCGACCTGATCTGCGGACCCTTCCGGATGGTGTCGCTCATGAGCTCCGAGGCCGCGGACGAGCTCGGGCTCGAGCCCGGCGCCCGCGCCATCGCCTCGGTGAAGTCCACCAACGTCGTCGTGGAGCGTCCCTGATGAAGACCGTGCCCCTGTCCCTCGCCGCCACGGTGCTGCTGTGCGCAGGCCTCACCGCCTGCACCGGCTCCGACGACAGCTCCGACGGCGGCTCCGACGGCGGGGGCGGTGACGACACCGTGCTCCGCGTCCAGGCCGCCGCGTCCCTCACCGACACCGTCGACGCGATCGCCGAGGAGTTCGAGGCCCGCCACGACGGCGTCACGGTCGAGGCCGTCTACGACTCCTCCGGCACGCTGGCCGAGCAGGCCGCGGACGCCGCCCCCGGCGACGTGCTCGCGACCGCCGACGAGGCCTCGATGCAGACCGCCGTCGACGCCGGCGCGGTCGCCGCGGGACCCACGCCGTTCGCGACCAACACGCTCGTCCTCGTCGTGCCCGCCGGCAACCCGGCCGGCATCGGGTCGCTCGCCGACCTCGACGACGACGAGGTCACCTACGTCGCCTGCGTCGACACCGCGCCCTGCGGGTCGATCGCCGCGGACCTGATCGCCGACGCGGGCCTGACCAACGAGCCCGCCAGCCTGGAGCCCGACGTCCGCGCCACGCTCGAGCGTGTCGTCGCCGACGAGGCCGACGCGGGCCTCGTCTACGCCACCGACGCGCTGTCCGCCGGCGACGACGTCGAGACCATCGAGGTCCCCGAGGCCGCCGACCTGCCCACGACGTACCCGATCGCGGTGCTCGAGCAGGCCGAGGAGCCCGAGCTGGCGCAGGCCTTCGTCGACCTCGTGACCTCCCAGGAGGGCCAGCGGATCCTCTCCGACGCCGGCTTCGGGAGCCCGTGAGCCGCGCCGCACACGGCTCGCCCCTGGGCCGCGCGCCCCTGGTCCTGCTGGTCCCGGCGGGCGCCGCGGTGCTGCTCCTGCTCGTCCCCCTGGTCTCGCTGCTGGTCGTCACGCCGTGGGCCCGCCTGCCCGAGCTCGTCGCGTCCCGCGAGGTCCTCGAGGCGCTGCGGCTCACCGGGGTCGCCTCGCTCGCGACGGTGGTGCTGTGCCTGCTGGTGGGGACCCCGCTGGCCTGGGTGCTGGCGCGCGTCGAGTTCCGCGGTCGCTCGCTCGTGCGCGCCCTGGTCACCGTGCCGCTGGTGCTGCCGCCGGTGGTGGCCGGGGTCGCGCTCGTCGCGGCGCTCGGCCGCAGCGGCGTCGTCGGCGCACCGCTGCGCGACCTCACGGGCCTCGTGGTGCCCTACACGACCCCCGCCGTGGTCGTTGCGCACACCTTCGTGGCGATGCCGTTCTTCGTCCTCAGCGTCGAGGGCGCGCTGCGCGCCTCCGGCGAGCGGTACGACGCGGTGGCGGCGAGCCTCGGCGCGTCGCGGTGGACCACCTTCCGCCGCGTCACGCTTCCCCTGGCGATGCCGGGCGTCGTGGCGGGCGGGGTGCTGGCGTGGGCGCGCTCCCTGGGCGAGTTCGGCGCCACCGTCACCTTCGCCGGCAACTACCCCGGCGTCACCCAGACGATGCCGTCGCTGATCTACCAGACGCTGCAGAACGACCGGGAGACCGCGCAGACGATCAGCATCGTCCTGCTCGGGGTCTCGATCCTCGTGCTCGCGCTGCTCCGCAACCGCTGGCTCGACCGCGCCCCCACGGGACCCGGCGCGTGAGCGGCGGCCTGCACGCGCGCCTGCACGTGCCGGGACGGCTCGACGCCGAGCTCGACGCCGACCCCGGGTCCGTCGTCGCGGTCATCGGACCCAACGGCGCGGGCAAGACCACCCTGCTCACCGCCCTGGCCGGCGTCGTCGCGGCCGAGGGCCACGTGGAGGTCGACGGCCGCTCCTGGACCGACCCGGTCGTGGGCGTGCGCGAGCGGCGCGTGGGCTGGGTGGTCCAGGGCCAGGCCCTGTTCCCGCACCTGTCCGCGCGGGACAACGTCGCCTTCGGCCTCCGCGCCCGCGGCGTCCGCCGCGCCGAGGCCGCGGACCGCGCCCAGGCCTGGCTCGACCGCCTGGGGGTCGGCGAGCTGGCCGACCGACGCCCGACCCGGCTCTCCGGCGGCCAGGCCCAGCGCGTCACGATCGCGCGGGCGCTCGTGACGGAGCCCCGGCTGCTGCTGCTCGACGAGCCGTTCTCCGGCCTCGACGTCGGGGTCGCGGCGGCGCTGCGCATCGAGCTCGCCCGCCACCTCGCGTCCTACGACGGGGTGACGCTGATGGTGACCCACGACGCGCTCGACGCCCTCACCCTGGCCGACCGCGTGGTCGTGCTCGAGGACGGCCGTGTCGCCCAGCAGGGCACCCCGGGCGACGTGGCGGCCCGCCCCCGCACCGACCACGTGGCGCGCCTCGTCGGCCTCAACGTGCTCCGCGACGACGCCGGCGGGTTCACCGCCTTCCGGCCCCAGGACGTCGTCGTCTCCCCCACCGAGCCGGACGGCTCCGCCCGCCTGCGGTGGGCCGGCCGGGTCGCCGGGCTCACCCCCCACGGCGACGCCGTCCGGGTCCAGGTCGACACCCGGGCCGGCGCCGGCGTGGACCTGCTCGCCGACGTCACCCCTGCCGCGAGCGCCCAGCTCGGCCTCAGCCCCGGTGCGGAGGTCTGGGTGAGCGTGAAGGCCACCGCGACACGGACCTACGGAGGTCCGGGAGCGCACTAGGGTGCGGTCATGACCAGCGCCGCGAACGAGCACGTGCCCGACGAGCTCGCCGTCTCCCCGATGTCCCCCGACCGCAACCTCGCCCTCGAACTGGTGCGCGTCACCGAGGCCGCGGCCATGGCCGCCGGCCGCTGGGTCGGCCGCGGCGACAAGAACGGCGCCGACGGCGTCGCCGTGCACGCGATGCGCGTGATGATCTCGACGATCGGGATGAACGGCACCGTCGTCATCGGCGAGGGCGAGAAGGACGACGCCCCGATGCTCTTCAACGGCGAGCAGGTCGGCGACGGCACCGGACCCGAGTGCGACGTCGCCGTCGACCCGATCGACGGCACCACCCTGACCGCCAAGGGCATGAGCAACGCCGTGGCGGTGCTCGCGGTCTCCCCGCGCGGCTCGATGTACGACCCGTCCGCCGTGTTCTACATGGAGAAGCTGGTCACCGGCCCCGAGGCCGCCGACGTGGTCGACATCCGCCTGCCCGTGGCCGAGAACATCGCCCGCGTCGCGAAGGCGAAGGGCCAGTCGGCCGAGGACGTCACCGTCGTCCTGCTCGACCGGCCGCGCCACGAGGGCCTGGCCGAGGAGATCCGGGCCGCGGGCGCCCGGATCAAGTTCATCGTCGACGGCGACGTGGCCGGCGCGATCTCCGCGGCCCGGCCCGGCAGCGGCGTCGACCTGCTGCTCGGCGTCGGCGGCACGCCGGAGGGCATCATCGCGGCCTGCGCGATGAAGTGCGTGGGCGGCACGATCCAGGCCCGCCTGTGGCCGACCGACGACGAGGAGCGTCAGCGCGCGCTCGACGCCGGTCACGTGCTCGACCCCGACCACGTCCTGCACACCGACGACCTGGTGACCGGCGACGACTGCTTCTTCGTGGCCACGGGCATCACCGACGGCGACCTGATGCGCGGCGTGCAGTACCGCGGCGGCGGCGCCACCACCGAGTCGCTCGTGATGCGCTCGCGCAGCGGCACGACGCGCTTCATCCGCTCCGAGCACCGCCTGTCCAAGCTGCGCGCCTACAGCGCGATCGACTTCGACTGAGCGGGAGGCCCTTCGGCGGGGGCCGGCCTCAGCCGGCGCGACCGACCGCCACCGGCGCGGCGTACGCCGCCCCCGCCCGGAGCGCCTCGAGGACGACGGCGAGCACGCGGGGGTCCACGGCCATGCCGCAGTGGGAGGTGGTGACCTCGACGGTCACCGCGCTCGGGTGGGTGCAGGCGCGCCAGTCCACGACCCCGTCGCGGCGCGAGGTGACCGCGGTCCAGACCACGCCCGGCGCCAGCGGCGCCGTCTGCTCCTCGAAGGCCCGCCGCGCGCAGCGGCCGCGGACGCAGTCGCCGGCGAGGAGACCGGGCACGCCGAGCGAGGAGAGGCGGGTCAGCGTCCGCACCCCCAGGGTGAGCAGCGCGTGGTGCGCCCCGGGGGCCTGCACCGGGCTGCCCAGCGTCACCAGGCCGGCCACCAGGTCGGGGCGACGCCCGGCGAGGCCGCGCGAGAGCATCCCCCCGAGGCTGTGGCCGACCAGCTGCACCGGGCTGCCGCGACGCTCCGCGACCGCCTCCACCCGACGCTCCAGGGCGTCGACCCCCTCCCGGGTGCAGCCGATGTTGGCGTGGATGCCGGAGCGGTGGGTGCGGTGGCCGCGGGCGCGCAGCTCGCGGGCCATCCACGCCAGGCTGGCGTCCCCGGCGCAGAAGCCGGGCACGAGGACCACCGGTGTCGCGACCCGCGGCGGCGCGCACCCGGCGTACGGCGTGGCGCGGCGCCCACGGACGGCCGCCAGCGAGCCGACGGCGGCCCGCCCGACCTCCGGCACCACCCGCACCTCGCGGGCCAGGGCGGCGACCCGGGGCGCCGCGAAGCCCTCCGGGCACAGGAACGAGGCGAGCGCGGCGCCGGGTGTGGTCCTGGTCACATACTCACGGTAGGGCTTGGGGGGCACCCGTGTCCCGCGTTCACCGTGTTGACTGGACGCATGTCCACCGAGATCCCGACCCCGGACTTCACCGCGCCGCCGGCGGCTGACCCGGCCGACGACCCCACGGCCCTGGCCGCGGTGACCGCGTCGCGCGAGCAGCACGCCCCCGTCAACGACGGCGTGGACCTCTGCTTCCAGACCTTCGGCGACCCCGACGACGAGCCGCTGCTGCTGGTCATGGGCCTCTCGGGACCGATGAACTGGTGGGACGAGCCGCTCTGCCGGATGCTCGCGCGCCGGGGGTTCTACGTCATCCGCTACGACAACCGCGACACCGGCCGCTCCTCGCGGATCCGCCGGCGCGTGCCCCTCTCGTGGGTGGTCCGGGCGTTCGTGGGGCTGCCCGTCGACGCGCCGTACGGGATCGGCGACCTCGCCGACGACGCCGCGGGCCTGCTCGACCACCTCGGGCTCGCCTCGGCCCACGTGGTCGGCGTGTCCATGGGCGGGATGATCGTCCAGCACCTCGCCCTGCACCACCCGGGCCGGGTGCGGTCGATGGTCTCGATCATGTCGACCACCGGCAGGCGGACCGTCGGGTGGCAGCACCCGCGCCTGCTGCCCGCGCTCGTCGCCCCGCGTCGCGGCGGCAAGGACACCTACGTCGAGACGTCGGCCAGGTTCTGGGGCGTCATCGGCTCCCCGGGCTACCCCGACCCCGAGGAGGTCGTGAGGGCCCGGGCGGCCGAGACCTGGGACCGTGGCGTCTCCAACGCCGGCACGCTGCGCCACATGCTCGCCGTGATCACCCAGGACGACCGCACCCGCGACCTCCACGCCCTGCGGGTGCCGACGCTGGTGATCCACGGCGACGCCGACCTGATGGTGAACCTGTCCGGCGGGCGCGCCACCGCCCGCGCCGTCCCCGACGCGGAGCTCGTCGTCGTGCCCGGGATGGGCCACGACGTGCCCGAGCCGCTCTACCCGACCTTCGCGGACGCGATCCGCCGGACCGCGGACCGCGCCGGCTGAGCCGGCGGCCACCGCGGCCGGTTGCCCTCAGCGCGTGACCGCCGCCGAGGCGGGCACCGACCCGCCGTGGACCACCGGCATCTCCAGGCGCACCGTGCGCGACGCGCCGGGGGGCGGGTCCAGCAGGAGCCGCACGGCGGTGGCCCCAAGCTCCGCGAAGGGCAGCGCGACCGACGTGAGCGCCGGCGTCAGCCACGTCGCCAGCTCGGAGCCGTCGAAGGAGACCACCGCGAAGGCCCCGGGGATCGCGGCCTCCCGCGCGGTCAGCGCCTGGTAGACGCCCATGGCGACGCGGTCGTTCATGCACACCAGCGCGCCGTTGCGCACGCCGGTGCCCCACCAGGACGTGACGGCCTCGCGTGCCCCGGCCACCGACCAGTCGCAGCGCAGCACGTCGGCGACCTCGCGGCCGCGCGCGGCGAGCTGCTCCTCGAGCCCGGCCAGGCGCATCGCGCCGGCGTGGGTGCCTTGCTCGTGGTCGTCGCCCACCACGACCACCGGGCCCGCGACGCCGGCGACGAGGTCGGCCGCCCGGCGGCCCCCGCCGTGCTCGTCGGGCACCACCGCCGGCAGCCCGCTGGCGGGGTCGGCGCAGTTCAGCAGCACCGTGCGGGTCTGGCGGAGCGCGGCGGGCACCGCGACCTCGCGGTGGCGCAGCGTGGCGTAGACGATCCCGTCGACGCCCTGGTCGAGCATCTGCTCCACGAGCAGCCGCTCGACGAGCGGGTCGCCGTCGGTCTCCCCGATGAGCAGGACGTGGTCGGACTCGCGCGCCGCCGCGCTCGCCCCCGTCAGCATGCGGCTCGCGAAGTGCCCGCTCGCAACGCTGTCGGAGACGAGCCCGACCGTCCGGGTCTGCGAGGTCCGCAGGCTGCGGGCGGCCCGGTTGGGGCGGTAGTCCAGCTCGACGGCCGCCGCGCGGACCCGCGCGACGGCGTCGTCGGAGAGGCGCATCTCGCCGGAGCGGCCGTTGAGGATGTACGACGCCGTGGTGCGGGAGACCCCGGCCCGGGCGGCGACGTCGGCGAGGCGGGTCTTGCGAGCTCTCACCATGCGTCACTCCCGTCCCACGCGACCTTGACCCCACGGGTGAACCACGTCACAGTATTGACGCTGCTGATTCGATTCAGCAACGTGCGGTTCCAACGGGGAGGAGACACCACATGACGCCCATGGGGCGACCCACGAGACCACCGGGGTCGCGGCGACGCGCCCGACGGGGTCTGGCGGCGGCCGCGGCGCTCGTGGCCGGAGCCGGCCTGCTGAGCGCCTGCGGCTCTGACGGCGGCAAGCCGACGCTGAACTGGTACATCAACCCCGACGGCCAGGACACCCTCGGCGCGATCGCGGAGCGCTGCAGCACCGAGCAGTACGACGTGGTCACCCAGCTGCTGCCCGCGAGCGCGACCGACCAGCGCACGCAGCTCGCGCGGCGCCTGGCCGCGGAGGACTCCTCCACCGACCTGATGAGCATCGACCCGGTCTTCGTCCCCGAGTTCGCCAACGCGAACTGGCTGCTCGAGCTCCCGGCCGACACCATCGACGACGACACCCTGCAGGGCGCCGCCGACACGGTCGTGTGGGAGGACGCGGTCTACGCCGCGCCGCAGTGGGCCAACACCCAGGTCCTCTGGTACCGCCGGTCGCTGGCCGAGGCCGCGGGCCTCGACATGAGCGAGCCCGTCACCTGGGACCAGGTCATCGACGCCGCGAGCGAGGCCGGGGGCACGGTCGGGGTCCAGGCCAACCAGTACGAGGCCTACGTCGTGCTCATCAACTCCCTCATCGCCGGCGCCGGCGGCGAGATCATCAGCGACACCGAGGCCGGCCGCGACGCGACGGTCGAGATCGACTCGGAGGCCGGCCGCGAGGCGGCCGCGGTGATCCAGAAGCTCGCGGACAGCCCGGCGCGCCAGCCCGACTTCACCGTCTCCAACGAGGGCACGACGCTGGCCTACATGTACCCGGCCGACGGCCCGGGCGAGTTCATGACCAACTGGACCTTCGTCTACGCCAACTACCAGGGCCTGATCGGCGACGGGGAGGGCCAGATCAGCCAGGAGGACTTCGACGACCTCGGCTGGGCCCGCTACCCGCAGACGGTCGCCGGCGAGGAGTCGCGGCCCCCGATCGGCGGCATCGAGATCGGCGTCGGCGCCTACACCGACGAGCCGGACTTCGCGCGCGAGGCCGCGCTGTGCGTGACCGACGAGCAGGCGCAGGAGGAGCTCGCCGTCAACGACGGGCTCATGCCCTCGCGGGCCTCCGTCTACGAGTCGCAGGCCCTGCAGGACAACTTCCCCACCGACCTGCTCGCGCTCTACCGCGACTCGATCGACACCGGCGCGCCGCGTCCCAAGAGCGCCTTCTACA
Organism: Nocardioides lentus; assembly: GCF_039529515.1. Lineage (NCBI taxonomy): Bacteria > Bacillati > Actinomycetota > Actinomycetes > Propionibacteriales > Nocardioidaceae > Nocardioides > Nocardioides lentus. The sequence continues at coordinate 607,609 of NZ_BAAAMY010000004.1, read as the reverse complement.
ACCAGATCAGCGTCGCGATCCAGCAGCAGTGGCACTCGCCCGAGGACGTCGACCCGGAGACCACCCCGGGCCGCTCCTCCGACTTCGTGACCGCCGTCCTCGAAGGGAGGGCCCTGCTGTGAGCGCCGTGACCGCCCCCGCGACCACCGACGGGGTGAAGGAGAAGAAGGGCGTGCCCGCGGACAGCGACCGGCTGCGCGCGGAGAACCGGCTGGGCCAGCGCCTGGTCGCCCCGGCGCTGGCGCTGATGCTGCTGGTGACGGCGTTCCCGATGCTGCGGTCGCTGTACCTGTCGCTGTTCGACTACAGCCTCACCGCGCCCGAGGAGCGCCAGTTCGTCGGCCTGCAGAACTACGTGACCGCGCTGAGCGACTCGGCGCTCTGGCTGACGACGCTGAACACCGTGTTCATCATGGTCGTCACCGTCGCGTTCGAGCTGGTCATCGGCTTCGCGTTCGCCCTGGTGATGCACCGCGTGGTCTTCGCCCGCGGCCTGATCCGGACCTCGATCCTGATCCCCTACGGCATCATCACCGTGGTCTCGGGCTTCGCCTGGCAGTTCGCGTTCTCCAACACCAACGGGTTCGTCAACTCCTGGCTGCCGTTCCTCGACACCACGTTCAACTGGTTCGGCCAGTACGGCAGCGCGATCGCCGCGATCATGGTCTCGGAGATCTGGAAGACCACGCCGTTCATGTCGCTGCTGCTGCTGGCCGGCCTCGCGCAGGTCAGCGAGGACATGGTCGAGGCCGCGAAGGTCGACGGCGCCACCTGGTGGCAGCGGATGACGAAGGTCGTGCTCCCCAACATGCGGGCCGCGATCATGGTCGCGGTGCTCTTCCGGGCGCTCGACGCCTACCGCGTGTTCGACAACATCTTCGTGATGACCAACGGCGCGGTCAGCACCCGGTCGGTGTCATTCCTGACCTACCAGCAGGTGGTCGAGCAGTTCCAGTTCGGCATCGGCTCCGCCCTGTCGGTGCTGCTGTTCCTCTCGGTGCTGCTGATCGCCTTCCTCATCGTCAAGATCTTCCGGGTCGACCTGGCCGCGGCACGTCAGGAGAGCTGAGCTGATGGACAAGAACAAGATCGGTCTGACCGTCGGTGTCGGGCTCATCCTCGTCTGGTGCCTGCTGCCGGTCGTGTGGATCATCTCGCTGTCGTTCAAGTCCCAGGACGCGATCACCGCGGGCAGCCCCGGGTTCCTCCCCCAGTCGGGTGGGGGCGCCGGGTGGTCCAACTACACCGCAGTGCTCCAGGACGAGCAGTTCCGCCGGGCGATCTTCAACTCGATCGGCATCTGCCTGATCGCGACCACGCTGTCGGTCATCCTGGCCACGCTCGCGGCGTACGCCATCGCGCGCCTGGAGTTCAAGGGCAAGAAGTTCGTCCTCACCACGGCGCTGGCGATCGCGATGTTCCCGGTCGTCTCGCTGGTCAGCCCGTTGTTCGACATGTGGCGGACGCTCGGCATCTACGACACGTGGATCGGCCTGATCATCCCCTACATGTCCTTCACGCTGCCGCTGGCGATCTGGACCCTGTCGGCCTTCTTCCGGGAGATCCCCTGGGAGATGGAGCAGGCGGCCCAGGTCGACGGCGCCACGAGCTGGCAGGCGTTCCGCAAGGTCATCGTGCCGCTGGCGGCGCCCGGGGTGTTCACCGCGGCGATCCTGACCTTCTTCTTCGCCTGGAACGACTTCGTCTTCGGCATCTCGCTGACCTCGACCGAGTCGGCGAGACCGATCCCCGCCGCGCTGTCGTTCTTCGTCGGCGCCGACCCGTTCAACCGGCCGGCCTCGCTGCTGGCCGCCGGGGCCGTCGTCTCGACGATCCCGATCATCATCATCGTCCTCGTCTTCCAGCGAAAGATCGTCGCCGGTCTCACCTCCGGCGCCGTGAAGGGGTAGGGAACTCACCATGGCTTCGATCTCCATGAAGAACATCGTCAAGAAGTACGGCGACGGCTTCCCGGCCGTCAACGACGTCTCGATCGACATCGCCGACGGCGAGTTCGTGATCCTCGTCGGCCCGTCGGGCTGCGGGAAGTCGACGCTGCTGCGGATGATCGTCGGCCTGGAGGACATCACCTCCGGCGACATGATGATCGGCGACCGCAAGGTCAACGACCTCGCGCCGCGCGACCGCAACCTCGCGATGGTCTTCCAGAACTACGCGCTCTACCCGCACCTGACCGTCTTCGAGAACATCGCGTTCCCGCTGCGCCTCGCGGGCGCGTCGGACTCCGAGGTGACGGAGAAGGTCAACGCCGCCTCCAAGACCCTCGAGCTCGACGAGCACCTCCAGCGCAAGCCCGGCAACCTCTCCGGTGGCCAGCGCCAGCGCGTGGCGATGGGTCGTGCGATCGTCCGGGACGCCGACGCGTTCCTCTTCGACGAGCCCCTGTCGAACCTCGACGCCAAGCTGCGCGGCCAGATGCGCTCGGAGATCTCCCGGCTGCAGAAGCGCCTGGGCATCACCACCGTCTACGTCACGCACGACCAGACCGAGGCCATGACCCTCGGCGACCGGGTCGCGGTGCTCAAGCGCGGCATCCTCCAGCAGCTGGCCTCGCCGCGGCAGCTCTACACCAACCCCGGCAACCTGTTCGTGGCCGGCTTCATCGGCTCCCCGCCGATGAACTTCCTGCCCGCGAAGGTCAGCGGCACGTCGGTGGAGCTGCCGTTCGGCACGGTGCAGATCCCGCAGGACAAGGCCGACAAGGTCTCCGGCGCCGCCGCGAACGGGCTGCTGATGGCCGGCATCCGCCCGGAGCACTTCGAGGACGCGGCCGTCGTCGACGCCGCCCGCGAGGGCTCCACGTTCCGCGCGAAGGTCGACGTCGTCGAGTGGCTCGGCAACGAGGCCTACGCCTACATCCCGTTCGAGGCCCCCGACGAGGTCCGCGGCCAGCTCGAGCAGCTGGAGCGCGACCTCGACGGCGAGTCGCTGCGCACCCAGCTCGTGGTCTCCCTCGACGGCACGAGCCGGATCGCCGAGGGCGACGAGGCGGAGATCTGGGTCGACTCCTCGAAGATGCACCTCTTCGACCCCGCCACCGGGGAGAACCTCACCGTCGACCGCGACAACGCCGGCTACATCCACGGCGGCGCCATGGAGGAGGCCGCCGAGCAGCCGGCCGCCGCCGGCTGAACGGGCCTCCCGCCGCTCCGCAGCCGCCCCGCCGTCCTCGGACGGCGGGGCGGTGCCGCGTCCGCTCCCCGAGGGGCTCAGAACCAGCGCCGGCGCTTCCGGCCGGGCTGGGCCTTGCGGGTCACGGTGACGCTGCCCAGCAGCGACACCCCGCGCACCCGCACCACCGGCGAGCCGTCGTGCAGCTGGGGCGGGACCTTGTCCGTGACCGGGCTGTAGTCGCCGAGCACGGGGGTGCCGTCGACGACCACGGCGGTCTCGGCGTCCACCACGATCTCGACCGAGCCCAGCACGGTGTTGGCGACGATGGTCGTCTCCCGGGCCTCGAAGACCGCCTCGCGCAGGTCCAGCGTCACCGCGCCGAGCACGGCGACCGCCGTGTGCTCCGCCGGCACCCGCCACACGCCGGTGCGCCGGCGCTCCGAGAGCATGCCGGTGCTCGCGTCGTACGTCTGCGCGTGGGTCGCCGCCGCCGCGGCCGGACCCCGACGCGCGACGGCGCGCTCCCCCGGCGGCGCCGGCGCCTGTGCGGGGAGGTCGGCCAGCACCGGCTCGAGGTCCGCGTACGTCCGGGCCGACCAGGTCGCCTCGAGGCGCTCCTCCAGCTCGTCGAGGTCCAGCCGCCCGTCCCCCGCCGCGTCCCGCAGCGCCTCGGCGACCTGCTGGCGCTCGGCGTCGGAGATCCGCAGCAGTCGGGGGTCGTGGCTCACCGCAGCATCCTCGCCGCTCAGTGGCCGCCGCGCCGCAGGCGCCTCGGCGTGCCGGGGTCCGCCTTGCGGGTGACGGTGACCCCGCCCATGATCGCGACGCCGCGGACCCGCACGAGCGGGGAGTCGGGGCCGAGGTCGGCGTCGACCTGCGGGCGGGCCTCGTCGAACCCGCCCATCAGCCCGAAGCCCTCGACCGAGACCCGCTGGCCCGCCCCGACGACGACGTCGATGCCGCCCATCAGCGCGACCGCCGTGATCACGACCTCGGCGGAGGCGAACCGGGCCCGGCGCAGGTCCAGGGTGACCCCGCCCATCACGGCCACCGCCTGGTGGCCGGGCCCGACCTCCCAGACACCGCGCCGGTCCTGGCCCGACATCACCGCGACGCTGAGGTCGTGGCGGGTGGCCGGCACCGAGGGCGAGCCGGCGCCCGTCGCCCGGGAGGCGGGCTCCGCGCCCCGGGGCCGCACCAGCGGCGAGCCGTCGGTGCCGGGCAGGTCGACGAGCACCGGGAGCAGGTCGTCGTAGGTCTTGGCGGCGTAGGTGGCCTCGAGCCGCTCGTCGAGCTCGTCGACGTCGAGTCGGCCCTCCGCGGCCGCGTCCCGCAGGAAGTCGGCGGCACGGTGACGCTCGGCGTCGGAGATCCGCAGCTTGCCCGGGTCACCCCCGGCGGGCTGGTCGAGGCTCATGGCCCCACCCTAGGACGACTCAGGCCGCGGTGGCGGCGCTCGCGGACCGGCGCCGCCGCGTGCGGCCCCGGGCGACGCCGTCCACGGCGAAGCGGCCCGGGCCGACCGCGCCGAGCACCAGGGCGAGGACGCCGACGACGCCGACGAGCTCCCACCCGCCCTCGGAGACGAGCGGCTCGAGCCCGCGGTGCGCGAACCAGAACGCCCCGGCCATCTGGGCGGCGACCAGCAGACCGGCGAGCGGGGTGAGGGCGCCGATCAGGAGCAGCACCCCACCGCCGACCTCGGCGACGATCGCGAACAGCGCCGCGGCCTCGGGGGCGGGGATGCCCATCGCGTCGAACCCCTGCGCGGTGGCCGTGAGGCCGTCGCCGAGCTTGGGCAGGCCGTGGGCGAGCAGCACGACGCCGAGCAGCAGCCGGGCGGCCAGCAGCACGACGTCGGTCACGACGGGCGGGGTGGTGGGGGTCTTCACGGGGCCTCCGAGATGTTGTCACGTCAACTGAGCCCGCCACGCTACGGCCCGTTCCTGAGACCCCGATGAGACGCCCGGCCCCTCAGTCGTCGGCGAAGGCCGCGGCGTACGGCGCTCCCAGCGCCGGGTAGTCGTCCCAGGCCACCCCGGCCACGTCCCGCCCGGCCAGGACCGCGGCGAGGCGGTCGAGGTAGTACTCCCAGCCCGGTCCGATCTCCGCGGCCGACTCCGGCAGCGGCATCACCTGGGCGAACCGCAGGGTGGTGACGACCCCGTCGGCCGTGGGGGTCTCGGCGAGGTCGAGCTCGAGGACCCAGCCGTCCGAGACCAGGCGCAGCCGGGACGGCGGCTCGCACTCCTCGATCCGCATCGTCTCGGCCGCGACGTCCTCGCCCTCGGCGGTCATCCGGAACGCCACCTGCCCGTCGGCGGGGTCGCCGGACCAGGTCCCGATCCAGCGCTCGAGGCGCCCCGGCTCGGTGACGGCGGCCCACACGTCCTCCCGTGGGGCGCGGAAGCGCCGCTCGAGGACGAGCCGCCCCCCGCCCCCGTCCGCCTCGCGCCACCCGGTCATCGCTGCGCTCATCCGGTCTCCTCCCGCCGTCCGGGACCGCGCTCGCGCACGGTCCGCCGCACCTCCAGGTCCAGGGCGTCCAGGTGGCGCTCCGCGACCGGCGGCACCGCCGCCAGGCCGGTCACGAAGGCCGCCACCGGCTCGAGGCCGCCGGGCCGGAGCCGGTAGTGCCGCTCACGGCCGCGGTCCTCCCCCACCACCAGGCCGCTCTCGCCGAGCACCCGCAGGTGGCGGCTGACCGCGGGTCTGCTCACGGCGTGCCGGGCGGCGAGGTCGGCGACCCGCACCGGTCCGGCCGCCACCGCGACCAGCAGGTCCCGCCGCACGGGGTCGGCCAGGGCGGCGAAGACGTCCATGACTCATTGGTAACTCATCTGTTACCGGTTGTCCAGGGGGGCGACCGTCGGCGGGCCGGTGGGCGGGGCGGGTCGATAAGGTGCGCAGTCGTGAGCACCGACGACACCGGCACCGGATTCCGCACCGAGCACGACTCCATGGGGGAGGTGCAGGTGCCGCGCGAGGCCCTCTGGCGGGCCCAGACCCAGCGTGCGATCGAGAACTTCCCGATCTCCGGCACGACGCTGGAGCCCCGCCTCGTGCAGGCGATGGCGCGCGTCAAGCAGGCCGCCGCCGTGGTCAACGCCGAGCTCGGCGTCCTCGACGAGGCGCGGGCCTCCGCGATCCGCACGGGCGCGGAGGCCGTCGCCACCGGCGAGCACCTCGACGCCTTCCCGCTCGACGTCTTCCAGACCGGGTCCGGCACGAGCTCCAACATGAACATGAACGAGGTCCTCGCCTCCCTCGCCGGCCGGGCGGGCACCGAGGTCCACCCCAACGACCACGTCAACGCCAGCCAGTCGTCCAACGACACCTTCCCGACCGCGATCCACGTGGCGGCCGCGCTGGCGGTCACCGAGGACCTGCAGCCGGCGCTCGACGTGCTCGCGACCTCCCTCGAGGCCAAGGCGACGGAGTTCGCCGGCCTGGTGAAGTCGGGCCGCACCCACCTCATGGACGCTACCCCGGTCATGCTCGGCCAGGAGTTCGGCGGGTACGCCGCGACGATGCGCTACGCGGCCGAGCGCCTCGACGCCGTCCTTCCCCGCGTGCGCGAGCTGCCGCTCGGCGGCACGGCGGTCGGCACCGGCATCAACACCCCGCCCGGCTTCGCCGCCCGCGTGATCGAGGTCCTCGGCGAGACGACCGGCCAGCCGTTCACCGAGGCGCGCGACCACTTCGAGGCCCAGGGCGCCCGGGACTCGCTGGTCGAGCTGTCCGGCGTGCTGAAGACCATCGCGGTCGGCGTCACCAAGCTGTGCAACGACCTGCGCTGGATGTCGTCCGGTCCCACCACCGGCCTCGCGGAGATCCACCTCCCGGACCTGCAGCCGGGGTCGAGCATCATGCCCGGCAAGGTGAACCCGGTCCTGCCGGAGGCCACCCTCATGGTCTGCGCGCAGGTGATCGGCAACGACGCCGCCGTCACCCACGCGGGCGCGTCGGGCAGCTTCGAGCTGAACGTGATGATGCCGGTCATGGCGCGCAACCTGCTGGAGTCCGCACGCCTGCTGTCGACCTCTACGGTCCTGCTCGCCGAGCGCTGCGTCGACGGCATCACCGCCGACGCCGACCGGATGCGCCGCTACGCGGAGTCCTCGCCGTCGGTGGTCACCCCGCTCAACAAGCACATCGGCTACGAGGCCGCCGCGAAGATCGCCAAGAAGGCCCTCGCCGACGGCACGACCATCCGCGAGACCGTGGTCGCGCTCGGCTACGTCGAGCGCGGCGAGCTCACCGAGGCCCAGCTCGACGAGGCCCTCGACGTGGAGTCGATGACCCACCCGTGAGCGGACCGGCCGACCTCCTCGCCCTCCTGGTCGAGGAGGTCGGTCGTGCCCTGCCCCCCGGCCGGGCGCTGCCCGACGTGCTCGAGGTCGGCTGCGGCGACGGCACCCTGACGGCGCGACTCCGCGACGCCCACCCGGGCGCCGCGCTGCTCGCGACCGACGCCTCGGTGCGGGCCGTCGGCCTCGTCGCGGCGCGCGGGGTCCCGGCCCGCGTGCTCGACGCGACCGCGATGGACCTGTCGGGCGCGGCGTACGACGTGGTGGTCGCCGGCCGCCTCGACGCCCTCGGCGACCTCGACGCCGTCCTGCCCGAGGTCCGGCGGGTGCTGCGAGGGGGCGGGAGCCTCGTGGGCGCGACCGGAGCCGGGGACGCCGAGGCGCACCGGGCGGCGCTGGAGGGTCGCTTCCGGCGGGTGAGTCGCACGGACGTGGCGGGACGGGTCCTGCTCGTGGCCCGCTGACGCACGGGGCGCCCCGACCTCGAGCGCTCCGTTCCCCGGTGGCGCGATCTCAGGTGGTGCGGTCTCAGGTGGTGCGCTCCCAGACCGCCACGGGGCCGTGCCCCTCCTCGACGGTGCTGCCGACGCGGCTGAAGCCGGTGTTCTCGAGGACCCGCTGGCTGGCGATGTTGTCGGAGGTGGTGTGGGCGAGCACCCGCGTCACGTCGTCTCGCCCGAGGGCCGCGGTCACGAGGGCGCCCACGGCCTCCGTGCCGAGGCCGCGTCCACGGCAGGCCTCGTTGACGCCGTAGCCGATCTCGACCGCCCCGTCCCCGGCGACCGGGCCCTTGGCGCCCAGCTCGGCGACGGCCTGCAGGGCCTCCCGGTCGACCGCGACGTAGCGCAGGTCCACCACGACGTCGTCCGCCACGGTGGGTCCCAGCGAGCCGAGCAGCGCCTCGTAGGAGCCCACGACGTCGCCGGGCCACTGCGGGCCGAAGCCGACGGTGCGCGTGCCGTCGGGCAGGTCGAGGACCAGCTCGAAGTCGTCAGCGGCGAGACGGCGGCGCAGCACCTCCGCGCTCAGCGGGACCAGGTGCAACCGGGGGGTGCTGAGGGTCTCCATCCCGGGACCCTAGCCGGGGCGAGGGGGGTGACGGCCAGCCGGCTCAGTACCAGTTGTTGGCGACGCTGTGGCCCCAGGCGCCGCACGGGCTGCCGTAGCGGTCGGCGATGTAGCCCAGGCCCCAGCGGATCTGGGTCTCGGGGTTGGTCGCCCAGTCGGCGCCCTCGCTGGCCATCTTCTCGCCGGGCAGCGACTGGGGGATCCCGTACGCCGAGGAGGTCGGGTTGTCGGCCGTGACCGACCAGCCGGACTCCTTCGTCCACAGCGAGTCGAGGCAGCCGAACTGGTCGGAGGAGAAACCGTACTCGGGCAGCAGGGCCTGCGCGATGTCGCGCGGGTCGGAGTCGGAGAGCTCGACCTCCTCGACGCGGCCGGCCCCGGCGTCCTGGGACAGGGCGGCCTCCTTCGCCGGGTCGGTCGCCTCGCGGCGGTCGGAGCGGCTGATCGCCTCGCTGCGCTCGGTGAGGATCCGGGTGACCCGCTCGGTCGCCACCGCGGTGGACTCCAGACCGTCGGTGGCGGCGCCGCCCGCCGTGGCGCCCGCGGCGGTGGTGTCCGCGGCGGCGGTGACGGCGGTCGGGCCGCTGCTCAGCACGCCTCCGGACACCACGGTGCCCGTCGCGACGACGGCGACCGAGGAGAACAGGACGGTGTTGCCGACCAGCTTCTTGGCGGCGGCCGGGCCGGCGGGGGCCTGGCGGTGCTTCGGGACGTAGGTCGAGCGCTTCGGCACAGGGAGGTCCACAGGGGTAGGCGGCAGGTCGCGACCGCCCCGTGGGGGCGGACCGGGTCGGCGCGGTGGACCGGGGGATGAGGTCCGTCGCACGCCTCGAACCTCCGACACCATGCCGGATGGTTGAAAGGGACGCAAACCCTCGGCGGGCGTTTCGGTGCATAGTGTCGCGGGCCGATCGTCACATCCGTCCCGCACGCCACAGGGGCCCCGGCGGCACCGCCGAGGCCCCTGCGGGAGGGGGCGGGACCGGCTCAGAGCGTGACGTGCTCCAGCATCTCCGTGACGAGCGCTGCGACCGGGGAGCGCTCGGAGCGGGTCAGGGTGACGTGGGCGAACAGCGGGTGGCCCTTCAGCCGCTCGACCACCGACACGACGCCGTCGTGGCGGCCCACCCGGAGGTTGTCGCGCTGGGCGACGTCGTGGGTCAGCACGACCTTGGAGTTGGCGCCGATCCGGGACAGGACCGTGAGCAGCACGTTGCGCTCGAGGCTCTGGGCCTCGTCGACGATCACGAACGAGTCGTGCAGCGAGCGGCCCCGGATGTGGGTCAGCGGCAGGACCTCGAGCATCCCGCGCTCGAGGACCTCCTCGATGACGTGCTTGCCGGCGACCGAGCCGAGGGTGTCGAACACCGCCTGCGCCCAGGGCGACATCTTCTCCGACTCCGAGCCCGGCAGGTAGCCGAGCTCCTGGCCGCCCACGGCGAACAGGGGCCTAAAGACGACCACCTTGCTGTGCTGGCGGCGCTCCATGACGGTCTCGAGACCGGCGCACATCGCCATCGCCGACTTGCCGGTGCCGGCGCGCCCGCCGAGGGAGACGATGCCGACCTCGGGGTCCAGCAGCAGCTCCAGCGCCATCCGCTGCTCGGCGGAGCGGCCGTGGATCCCGAACGCCTCGCGGTCGCCGCGCACCAGGCGCACCTGCTTGTCGGGGGTCACGCGACCCAGCGCGGTGCCGCGGTCCGAGAGCAGCACCAGACCCTGGTGGCACGGCAGGTCCCGGGCCTCCGGGACGTCGGCCACGCCCGCGTCGTACAGGTCGTCGAGGTCGGCGGCGCTCACGTCGAGCTCGGCCATGCCGGTGTAGCCGGAGTCGGACTCCCCCACGGCCTCCGCCCGGTACTCCTGGGCGTCCAGGCCGACCGCGGAGGCCTTGATCCGCAGCGGCAGGTCCTTCGACACCAGCGTCACCCGGTGGCCCTCGTCGGCCAGGTTGCGGGCCACCGCCAGGATCCGGGTGTCGTTGTCGCCGAGCCGGAAGCCGGACGGCAGCGCCGCCGGGTCGGTGTGGTTGAGCTCGACGCGCAGCGAGCCGCCGTCCTCGCCGATCGGGACGGGCTGGTCGAGACGGCCGTGCAGCACGCGCAGCTCGTCGAGCGAGCGCAGGGCGGTCCGGGCGAAGTAGCCCAGCTCGGGGTGGTGACGCTTGCCCTCGAGCTCGGTGATGACGACCACCGGCAGCACGACCTCGTGCTCGTCGAACCGGCGCAGCGCGCCGGGGTCGGCCAGCAGGACGCTGGTGTCGACGACGTAGGTGCGGACCCCGGCGGGTCCGGCGGTGCTGGTGTCGCTGGTGCTGGTGCTGGTGACGCTGCTGGTCGTGGAGGCCACGGCTTACCCCTCGCGGACCGGCACGCGCACTCCCGCCCCGGCCCTACTCGCTGCGCTCGGACCGGGAGCACGCCCTGGGGCCGGAGTGCCGGCCCCCTCCTCCGACCGCGGCTCCGCCCCACGCCGGGCGGCGGGGGTGGTGTCGGTGGACGGACAAGACTCGGACCTCCTGGTACGGCGGGCTTCCCCACCCGCCGATGCCTGCGAACGTACGCCGCGCCGGCGTCCGCCCGGCGCGACACGCCCGACGCCCGTGTGAACGACACGTGACGCCTCGTCCCACCCGTCACAGGCGTCACGGACGGGCCGCGGGCGGGAGACCCGGGGGTCGCGCGCGGGGCGTCTCGCCGGGGGGTCAGGCGCCGTGGCGGCGGTCGCGCAGGGCGTAGGCCCGGACGGCGCGGAGGAAGTCGGTGCGGCGGAAGTCCGGCCAGAAGGCCTCGCAGAAGTAGAACTCGCTGGTCGCGCTCTGCCAGAGCAGGAAGCCGCCCAGGCGCTGCTCGCCGGAGGTGCGGATCACGAGGTCGGGGTCGGGCTGGCCCCTGGTGTAGAGGTGCGCGGCGATGTGCTCGACGTCGATGACCTGCGCGAGCTCCTCCAGGGTCGTCCCGGCCCCGGCGTGCTCGGCCAGCAGCGACCGCACGGCGTCCGCGATCTCACGCCGCCCGCCGTACCCGACGGCGACGTTGACGAGGATCCCGTCGATGTCGCGGGTCGCCTCCTCCACGGCCTTGAGCCGGGCCGCGGTGCCGGCCGGCAGCAGGTCGAGCGCTCCCACCGGGTGGATGCGCCAGCGGCCCTCGGCGGCCATCGAGTCGACGGCGCCCTCGATGATCTCCAGCAGGCCCTCGAGCTCCTCGGGCGGACGGTTCGACAGGTTGTCGCTGGAGAGCAGCCACAGCGTGACGACCTCGACGCCGATCTCCTCGCACCAGCCCAGCAGCGGGCGGATGTTGTCGGCGCCCGCGCGGTAGCCCTCGGCGGTCCCGAGGCCGACGGTCCGCGCCCAGCGCCGGTTGCCGTCGAGCATCACCCCGATGTGCTGGGGCATGCGCCCCTCCGGGATGCGGCGCAGGAGGCGGGCCTCGTACGCCGGGTACAGCACCCGTCGCACTCCCCGCTTCCAGTCCACCCGCCGCATGCTAGCGGCCCGGGGCGGGCGCGAGGTTGCTCACGAACCCGGTGGCCGGTCGTCGTCCCCCGCTAGCCTGAGACCCATGAGCGCACGAGTCTCCGAGGTCCGGGCCGAAGCCGCGGGACACCTGCGCGAGGCCCTGGAGGAGGTCAAGCCACGGCTGCGCGGCTGGCTGCACCTGGCGACGGCCCCCCTGACGCTGGCGGCCGGGATCGTGCTGGTCGTCCTGTCCCACGACACCGCCACCCGGGTCGGGTCGGCGGTGTTCACGGGGTCCGCCCTGCTGCTGTTCACCGTCTCGGCGGTCTACCACCGCGGCACGTGGTCCCCCCGGGCGTGGGGGTTCCTGCGGCGCTTCGACCACTCCAACATCTTCATCCTCATCGCCGGGTCCTACACCCCGTTCAGCCTGCTGCTGCTCGACGGGACCCCGCGGGTCGTGCTGCTGACCACCGTGTGGAGCGGGGCGATCCTCGGCGTGCTGTTCCGGGTGTTCTGGTCGGGCGCGCCGCGCTGGCTCTACGTGCCGATCTACATCGCGCTGGGCTGGGCGGCCGTCTTCTTCCTGCCCGACTTCGCGCAGGGTGCCTCGGCCATCGGCAGCGGCATGGGCACGGCCGTGCTCGTCCTGGTGATCGTCGGAGGCGGCCTCTACACCCTGGGCGGCGTCGTCTACGGCCTCAAGCGACCCAACCCGTGGCCGCAGTGGTTCGGCTTCCACGAGGTGTTCCACGTGCTGACGATCCTCGCGTTCGCGAGCCACTACGTCGCGGTCTCGCTGCTCACCTACTCGCTGCGCTGACCGCGCCGGGCGATGACCCGCGCCACGCCCTCCAGCCCGAGGTAGACCAGGTACACCGCGACGAGCGCCACGGTCACCGGGAGCAGCAGCCCCAGCGCGACCGCCGCGATCAGCCCGGCGGCGCGGAACGGCCCCCAGGTCGACGCCAGCAGGGCCGGCAGCACGACCGCCGCGAGGGCACCCTGGAGCAGCTCAGGCACGGGCGGCGCGTCGACGATCCACGGCACCGAGACCTCCCAGCCACCCACCTCGAGGTCGAGCAGGTCGGCCGTGGCGAGGCCGCCCATCACCACGACCGCGCCCAGCGTCACGACGACCGCGCCGCGGTACCACCACCGCCGCAGCGGGCCCCAGCCCGTCGCGCGGCCGTCGAGCATCGTCGCGACCGTCACCGCGGCCCACACCAGCCAGCGCTGGACGAGCGGGACGCCCAGGTCGGCCATCGCGTCGCGGAGCACCCGGTCGGCCTGCGGGCGGGTCACCACGTGGCCCTGGGTCGACACGTACGTCGGGCCCGCCGCGGGGTCGGTCTCGACCAGGCCGTCGTGGACCAGCGCGGCGGGCAGGTGGCGCCCGCTGCGGGGCACGAGCCAGGTGAAGAAGCGCGGCACGGACGTCAGGTCGCTGCGGAACGTCGCGGGGTCGGCCGGCACCAGCAGGGGCCCCAGGCGACGGTCGTCGTACCCGAGGCGGCGCAGGACCGCGAAGGACTCGGAGCCGTCCTCCATGCGTCGCTCGAGGAAGACCCGGGCCGGGGCCGCCCGGTCGGCCGGCTCGTCGGGCAGGCCGCCGTCGAAGAAGCGCCTCACGGGGTGAGTGTGCCCGGGCAGGGTCACCCCAGGACGTAGATCACGCAGGCCAGGCCGAAGCCCGTCACGCCGATGGTGGTCTCCATGACGGTCCAGGTCTTGAGCGTCGTGCGCACGTCCATCTCCAGGAAGCGCCCCACCAGCCAGAAGCCGGAGTCGTTGACGTGGCTCGCCACCACGGACCCCGCGGCGAGCGCCAGCACCACGGCCGCGACCTGCACGGCGCTGAAGTCGCCGCCGAGCACGATCGGCTGCACGAGGCCGGCGGCCGTGGTCAGCGCGACCGTCGCGGAGCCCTGGGCGATCCGCAGCGCCGAGGCGATGAGGAACGCCGCGAGGATCACCGGGATGCCGAGGTCGGCCAGGGTGTCGGCGAGGGCGTCCCCGATGCCGCTGGTGCGCAGCACGAAGCCGAACATGCCCCCGGCCCCGGTGATCAGGATGATCGCGCAGACCGGCCCGAGCGCACCGTCGACCAGCTTCTCCAGGGTCTCGCCGGCCACGCCCCGTCGGACGCCGAGCACGTACATGGCGACGAGCACCGTCACCAGCAGCGCGACCGGTGTCGCCCCGAGCGCGCGGAGCATCGCGACCCACGTCGCCTCGCCGTCCACCCAGCCGGCGGTCGAGGCGGTGTTGAGGCCGGTCTCCAGGAAGATCAGCACCAGCGGCAGCAGGAGCAGCCCGACGACCGTGCCGGCGCGCGGCGCCGCGCCGGAGGGGTGGTCCTCCGGGGGCCCGCCGCTCAGCACCTCGGGCACGGGGAGCTCCCAGCGGCGGCCGGCCCAGAGCCCGAACAGGTAGCAGGTGACGTACCAGGTGGGCACGGCCACGGCGATCCCCAGCAGCACGACGAGGCCGACCTGCGCCTCGAGCAGGCCCGCGGCGGCGACCGGGCCCGGGTGGGGCGGCACGAAGACGTGCATCACGGAGAACGCCCCGGCGGCCGGGAGCCCGTAGCGCAGCACTCCCCCGCCGAGGCGCCGGGCGACGGCGAAGACGACCGGCAGCATGACCACGAGCCCGGCGTCGAAGAAGATGGGGAAGCCGAAGACCAGCGACGTCACGCCCAGCGCCAGGGGCGCCCGCTTCTCGCCGAACGCGCCGATCAGCCTCTCGGTCAGCACCTGGGCGCCGCCGCTGACCTCCACCAGTCGGCCCAGCATGGCTCCCAGCGCCACCAGCAGCGCGACGGTGCCGAGCGTCGTGCCGAAGCCGGCGGTCAGGGTCGGCACGACGAGGGCCGCCGGGATGCCGGTGGCGAACGCCGTGCCGATGCTCACCAGGACGAGGGCGAGGAACGCGTGCACCCTGAAGCGGATGATCAGCAGCAGGAGGACCGCGACGGCGCCGGCCGCGATGCCGAGCAGGGGGCCGGCGCCCAGGACGGGGTCGAAGTCGATCTCCACGCGCCGCATCCTCACAGACGGCGCCCAGGTCGCGGCGTGACCGTTACCCCATGGGGGTACCCCTGGTACGGTAGGGGGGTATCAGGCCGACACCAGGAGGACCCGTGACCGAGACCCCCGCCCCACCCGGGTACGGCGACGAGAAGGAGGCGTACCTGAAGCGGCTGCGCCGCATCGAGGGCCAGGCCCGCGGCCTGCAGCGGATGGTCGCCGAGGACCAGTACTGCATCGACATCCTGACCCAGGTCTCCGCGATGACGAAGGCCCTCCAGGCCGTCGCCCTCGGCCTGCTCGACGACCACCTCGCGCACTGCGTGGTCGACGCGGCCGCGGCCGGCGACGACGCCGCCGCGCGCGAGAAGCTCGCCGAGGCGAGCGCCGCCATCACCCGCCTCGTCCGCTCCTGACCGTCCCCCGTCCGTCCCCGTCCGTCCCCGCACCCGAGGAGATCCCCGTGGCCCAGCAGACCTACACCGTCGACGGCATGACCTGCGAGCACTGCGTCGCGTCCGTGACCGAGGAGGTCTCGGAGCTCGCCGGCGTCACCGACGTCGCCGTCGACCTCGACTCCGGGCGCCTCGCCCTCACGACCGACTCCCCCGTCGACGACGACGCGGTCCGCGCGGCCGTCGCCGAGGCGGGGTACGCCGTCCGGTGAGCACGCCCACCGCCCACCGGGAGGAGGTCGAGCTCGAGCTCACCGGCATGACCTGCGCGTCGTGCGCGAACCGCATCGAGCGCAAGCTCAACAAGGTCGAGGGCGTGACCGCGAGCGTCAACTACGCCACCGAGCGGGCCCGGGTGAGCCACCCCGCCGGCGTCAGCGCCGACGACCTGATCGACGTCGTGGCGCGGGCCGGGTACGGCGCGAGCCTGCCGCGACCCGCGGCGACGCCCGGGGAGGGCGCCGACGGGCTCGACCGCCGCCTGGCCGTGTCCGCCGCGCTCAGCTTGCCCGTCGTGGCGCTGGCGATGGTGCCCCCGTGGCAGTTCCCCGGCTGGCAGTGGGTCTCGCTGGCCCTCGCGCTGCCGGTCGTCGTCTGGGGCGGCGCGCCGTTCCACCGGGCCGCGTGGACGAACCTGCGCCACGGCGCCACCACGATGGATACCCTCGTGTCCCTCGGCACGCTCGCGGCCCTCGGCTGGTCCCTCTACGCGCTGCTCCTCGGCTCGGCGGGCGAGATCGGGATGCGCCACGGCTTCGCCCTCACCGTCGAGCGCGGCGACGGCGGCGCGAACGTCTACCTCGAGGCCGCCGCGGGCGTGACCACGTTCCTGCTCGCCGGACGCTGGCTCGAGCACCGCTCCAAGCGCCGGGCCGGCTCGGCCCTCCGCGCGCTGCTGGACCTCGGCGCCCGCGAGGCGACCCGGGTCGTCACCGCCCCCGACGGCTCCGTCACCCGGGAGGAGCGCGTGCCCGTCGAGCGGCTCGCCGTCGGCGACGTGTTCCGGGTGCGACCCGGCGAGACCGTCGCGACCGACGGCGAGGTGCTCTCCGGCGCCTCCGCCGTCGACACCTCGATGCTGACCGGCGAGTCGGTCCCCACCGAGGTCGCCGCGGGCGACACCGTGGTCGGCGGCACCCTCGGCGTCTCCGGGCAGCTGCTCGTACGGGCGAGCCGGGTCGGCGCCGGGACCCGTCTGGCCCGCATGGCCCGGCTCGTCGAGGACGCGCAGGCGCAGAAGGCCTCCGCGCAGCGCCTCGCCGACCGCGTCTCGGCCGTCTTCGTCCCGCTCGTGCTCGTGCTCGCCGCGCTGACCCTGGCGACCTGGCTGCTGCTGGGCGAGCCCGCCGAGGCCGCCGTCACCGCCGCGGTCGCCGTGCTGATCATCGCGTGCCCCTGCGCGCTCGGCCTCGCGACCCCGATGGCGCTGATGGTGGGCACCGGGCGCGGGGCCCAGCTCGGCGTCCTCATCAAGGGCCCCGAGGCGCTCGAGCGCACGCGGCGGCCCGACGTGGTGCTGCTCGACAAGACCGGGACGGTCACGACCGGGCGCATGGAGCTCGTCGACGTCGTCGCGGCCGAGGGCGAGGACCCCTCCCGCGTGCTGCACCTGGCGGGCGCCGTCGAGGCCGCCTCCGAGCACCCGGTGGGCCGGGCGGTGGCGGGCGCGGCCGCCGCCGCGTCCGCGGACGCCGGGCGGGGCGCCCTGCCCGAGGTCGTCGACTTCGCCAGCTCCGCCGGTCTGGGGGTCCGCGGCACCGTCGAGGGCACCGAGGTGACCGTGGGGCGCGCCCGTCTGCTCGACGACGTCGCGCTGCCGGTCGGGCTGGCGGCCGCGCTGGCGGCGGCGGACGGCGGCACCCGGGTCGTGGTCGGGTGGGGCGGCCGCGCGCGCGGCGTGCTCGCGGTCGCCGACACGGTCCGGGACACCTCGGCCGAGGCGGTCGCCGACCTGCGCGCGCTCGGCCTCCGGCCGGTGCTCCTCACCGGCGACGCGGCCCCCGTGGCCCGCGCCGTGGCCGCGCAGGTCGGCATCGACCCCGGCGACGTCGTCGCCGAGGTGCTGCCCGAGGACAAGGTCGCGGTCGTCCGGCGCTACCAGGACGCGGGCCACGTCGTCGCGATGGTCGGTGACGGCGTCAACGACGCCGCCGCCCTCGCCACCGCCGACCTGGGCCTCGCGATGGGCACCGGCACCGACGCCGCCATCGAGGCCGCGGACCTGACCCTGGTGCGCGGCGACCTGCGGGTCGCCGGCGACGCCGTGCGCCTGTCGAGGCGCACGCTCGCCACGATCAAGGGCAACCTGTTCTGGGCGTTCGCCTACAACGTGGCCGCGCTGCCCCTGGCCGCGCTCGGGCTGCTGAACCCGATGCTCGCGGGCCTCGCGATGGCCGCCTCGTCGCTGTTCGTGGTCGCCAACTCCCTGCGCCTGCGCGGCTTCACCGCCCGCGCCGACGGCTGAGCACGTCGCGCAGCCGGGCCGGGGCCGCCACCACGCCGGCCACCAGGACGCCGACGACGAGGCCCACGAGCAGGTTGTGGGTGAGGACGACCGCGGCCAGGGTCGACAGCATCGTGGCGGTGTGGCCCAGCGGCGCCCGCCGCAGCGTCGAGGGGCGCAGGCTGTCGACGTCCGCGCTGCGCCAGGCGACCACCAGCATCACCGCGACCAGCGCCGCCATCGGGATCGCCGCGACCTCCGGGCCCAGCGCGACGACCAGCACGAGCAGGAACGCGCCCGCCGAGAACGTCGAGAGCCGGGTGCGGGCGTGGGCGAGCCGGGTGTTCATCATCGACTGCCCGATCACCGCGCACCCGCCCATGCCGCCGAACAGCCCGGTCACGAGGTTCGCGCCGCCCTGGCCCCACGCCTCGCGACGCTTGTCCGAGCCCGTCCGGGTCGCGGCGTCGACGAGGTCGGCGGTCACCAGGGTCTCGAGGAGGCCGACCAGCGCCAGCCCCACGGCGTACGGCGCGACGATGCGCAGCGTCTCCCAGGTCGGCGGGACGTCGGGCAGCACCAGGGAGGGCAGGCCGTCCGGCAGGGCACCCTCGTCGCCGACGTCGGGCACGTCGAGGCCGCCGAGCACCACCAGCGCCGTGAGCACCGCGATCGCCACGAGCGGCGACGGCACGAGCCGGGTCACGCGGGGCGCGAGCACGATCAGCGCGAGGCCCGCCACCACCAGGGGGTACACGACCCAGGGCACGCCGACGACGTGCGGCAGCTGGGCGAGCAGCAGCAGGGCGGCCAGCGAGTTCACGAACCCGGTCACCACCGCGGGCGGGACGTGACGCATCAGGCGCGCGACCCCGGCCAGCCCCAGCACGACCTGCACCGCCCCGCCGAGCAGGACGGTCGCCAGCAGGTAGTCCAGCCCGTGGGCCGCCATCACCGGCGCGACGACGAACGCGACGGCCCCGGTGGCCGACGAGATCATCGCCCGCCGTCCGCCCAGCACGGCGATCGACAGCGCCATCGTCACCGAGGTGAACAGGCCGACGCGCGGGTCGACGCCGACGATGACCGCGAACGAGATCGCCTCGGGCACCAGGGCCAGCGCCACGACCAGGCCGGCGAGCAGCTCACAGCGCAGCACCCGCGGCGAGCGCAGCGCGCCGAGGACGGTGTGGACCTCCGGCGGTGGGGCGGCGGGGTCCGGCTGCTGGGCCACGAGGACCGAGCCTAGGACGCGGTCCTCGCGAGCCTGGACCGGGCGTCGTACGGTGGAGCGATGGCCACCATCGAGCTGACCGCAGAGAACTTCGCCGGCCACGTCGAGGGCGAGGGCATCCTCCTCGTGGACTTCTGGGCCTCCTGGTGCGGCCCGTGCCGCCAGTTCGCCCCGACCTACGAGGCGGCCTCGGAGGCGAACCCCGACATCACCTTCGGGTCGGTCGACACCGAGCAGGAGCAGCAGCTGTCGGCCGCCGCGCAGATCTCGTCGATCCCGACCCTGATGGCGTTCCGCGACGGGATCCAGGTGTTCGCCCAGGCGGGCGCCCTGCCCCCGGCCGCGCTGGACGAGCTGATCGGGGCCGTCCGCGGCCTCGACATGGACGACGTGCGACGCCAGGTCGCCGAGGCCCAGGCCGGCTCCGCGCAGCCCTCCGAGGGCTGAGGCTCAGCCCCGGTCGGCGGGGGTGTCCGCGGCGGCGGTGTCGACGCGCTCGTCGGCCGTGACGGGCTCGTCGCCGTAGACCCCCGCGTCCTTCGCCCGCTTCGCCTTCGCGATCTGGCGCACGAAGCTCCAGCACAGCAGCGCGACGACCCCGCAGAGGCCGAAGAAGATCGCGAACGCGGTCCATCCGGCCTTCACGTCCTCCGGCTCCGGGCCCTGCTCGAGGCCGCCCGGGGCGGGCACGTCCATCAGCACCTGCGGGAGGTGGGTCAGGGCGTGGGCGAGGACCAGCGCGGAGTCGAGCAGCAGCGGCGTCACGGGGTCCAGTCTCTCACTGCGCCGAAGCCGCGCCGGGGTCGGGCGTGACGCCCGCGAAGAGGTCGTCCTCGGGGAGCGGGGCGCCGGTGCGGTCGACCACGCGCTCGAAGTCCTCGGTCGGCCACACCGACTGCGACAGCTCCATCGGGACGGCGAACCAGTGGCCGTCGGGGTCGATCTGCGTCGCGTGCGCCAGCAGCGCCCGGTCACGGACCTCGAAGTAGTCGGCACACGGCACCCGCGTGGTGATGCGGGCGTCCCACTCCGGCTCGGGCTCCCAGCTCGCGAGGCGCTCGGCCCACGGCGACTCCAGCCCCCGCTCCAGCATGGCCTCGTGGATCGCCGTCATCCGCGGCCGGTTGAAGCTGTGGTGGTAGTAGAGCTTGCTGGGCGTCCAGGGCTGGCCGGCCTCGGGGTAGGCGTCGGGGTCGCCGGCCGCCTCGAAGGCCGCGACGCTGACCCGGTGGCACATCACGTGGTCGGGGTGCGGGTAGCCACCGCGCTCGTCGTACGTCGTCACGACGTGGGGCCGCACCTGGCGGATCAGCCGGACCAGCGCTTCGGCGGCCTCCTCGACGGGGACGAGCCCGAAGCAGCCCTCCGGCAGCGGGGGCTTGGGGTCGCCGTCGGGCCAGCCCGAGTCGACGAACCCCAGCCAGTGCTGGGTGATGCCGAGGATCTCGCGCGCCGCGTCCATCTCCGCACGGCGGACCTCGGTCATGTTCTCGAGGACGTCGGGGCGGTCCATCCGCGGGTTGAGGATCGAGCCGCGCTCCCCGCCGGTGCAGGTCACGACGTGCACCTCGGCACCCTGGTCGACGTACATCGCGGTCGAGGCCGCACCCTTCGACGACTCGTCGTCGGGGTGGGCGTGGACGTGCATGAGGCGCAGCCCGGAGCGGGGCCCGCCGTGGGCCGCGGCACGGCGGGCCGTGGCCGCGGTGTCGGTGTGGGCGCCCTCGTGGTGCTCCCCGTGGGCCCGGTGGGTCTCGCGCTGCGCCTCGGGGGACGCGTCCTCGTGCATGCCTCCAGACTATGGCGGGCCGCCGACGCCCGAGTTTTCGCCCCGGTTCGGGCCGGGTGGGACGATGGTGGCGTG
Source organism: Nocardioides lentus (assembly GCF_039529515.1). Lineage (NCBI taxonomy): Bacteria > Bacillati > Actinomycetota > Actinomycetes > Propionibacteriales > Nocardioidaceae > Nocardioides > Nocardioides lentus. The sequence continues at coordinate 586,605 of NZ_BAAAMY010000004.1, read as the reverse complement.
GACACCTCGGACACCCGGCTGCAGGAGAGGTACGGCGCACCGCGTCTCAGCGCCCGCCGCGTCGGCGTCTCGGCGCTCGTCGCCGTCGGCGTGGTCGCCGCCGTCTGGCTCGCGTGGGTGACGCTGGCCTACTCCGCGCCCGACGTGCGCTCCAAGCTGGTCGGCTGGGACATCGCCGACGACCGCACGGCCACCGCGGTGCTGAACGTGTCGATCGACCCCGGCGTGGTGGCCACCTGCCGGGTCCGGGCGGTCTCCGAGGACCACTCCGTGGTCGGCGAGGTCGGGTTCGAGCTCGACGGCGACGACTTCGACGGCACCGGCCGGATCGAGCAGGTCGTCCGCACGGAGCGGCGGGCGACGGCGCTGGAGTCCCTCGGCTGCACCACCCCGGGCCAGCCCCGCCCCCGCTGAGGCACGGGCTTGCCCGCGACGGCGGGGCCCTTGCTATGGTCGTCCATCCGCCTGCCGGGCCCCGTCCGTCGGGCGCCGCCCGCGCGGAGAACGCGGCGGACCGAGTCCCCCTCACGAGCCGGTGACGTCGACAGACGCACCGGCACGATCATTCTCACACCCAGGAGCACGCGATGACCCAGTCCGAGCAGGACACCGTCTGGCTGACCCAGGAGGCCTACGACAAGCTCTCGGCCGAGCTCGAGAACCTCAAGGGTCCCGTGCGCCAGGAGATCGTCGACCGGATCAGCGCCGCCCGCGACGAGGGCGACCTCAAGGAGAACGGCGGCTACCACGCCGCCCGCGAGGAGCAGGGCAAGGTCGAGGGCCGCATCCTGCAGCTCGAGGACATGCTGCGGCGCGCCGAGGTGGGCGAGACCCCCTCCGACGACGGCACCGTCTCCCCCGGCATGAAGGTCACCTACCGCTTCGTCGGCGACGACGACACCGAGACCTTCCTGCTCGGCGCCCGCGAGATCGAGGACGACTCCCTCGACGTGTTCTCGCCCCAGTCGCCGCTCGGCTCGGCGATCGTCGGCGCCAAGGTCGGCGACACCGTCACCTACGAGGCCCCCAACGGCAAGAAGCTGCAGGTCGAGGTCGTCGAGGCCACGCCCTACACGGGCTGACCTCCGGACCGGCCGGCCGGACCGCACGGCCGGTCCGGTCGCTACACCGGCTGGGCCTCCACGCGGTACCCGCTCTCGCGCAGCCGTGCGGTGACCTCGGCGGCGTGCGCCTCGCCGCGGGTCTCCGCGTGGATGCGCACCTCCACCTCGTCGATCCGCAGCTGCGGCGAGAGCCGCTCGTGGCCGACCTCGAGCACGTTGGCCCCGGCCCCGGCGACGTCGACCAGCAGCTGGGCGAGACCGCCGGGACGGTCGGGGACGCACACGCGCAGGTAGAGGAAGCGGCCCGCGGCGGCCATGCCGTGACGGATCACCTTGCCGAGCAGCAGGGGGTCGATGTTGCCGCCGGACAGCACCGCGACCGCCGGCGTCTGCCACCGGTGCGGGTGGTCCAGCAGCGCCGCGACCGCGGCGGCACCCGCGGGCTCCACGACCATCTTGGCCCGCTCGAGCAGCGCCAGCAGGGCCCGGGACATCGACTCCTCGCCGACGGTCACGACCTCGTCGACGTGCTCGCGCACCGCCGCGAACGGCACGTCGCCGGGGCGGCCGACGGCGATGCCGTCGGCCATCGTCGCCATGGCCGTGAGCGGCACCGGCGCCCCTGCCTCCAGCGAGCCCGGGTACGCCGCGGCGCCCTCGGCCTGGACGCCGACGACGCGCACCGTCGGGTCCAGCGCCTTGATCGCCACCGCGACGCCCGCCAGCAGGCCGCCGCCGCCGGTCGGGACCAGCACGGTGCGGGTCTCGGGGGCCTGCTCGAGCACCTCGAGCCCGAGCGTGCCCTGCCCGGCGACGATGTCGACGTGGTCGAACGGGTGGATCAGCACCGCGCCCGTCAGCTCGGCGTGCTCGCGGGCCAGCTCGAGCGCCTCGTCGACGCTGCGGCCGTGGAACAGCACGTCGGCGCCGTACCCGCGGGTGGCCTTCTCCTTCGGGATCGGCGCCCCGACGGGCATGACCACGGTCGCCTTGATCCCGAGCATCTGGGCGGCCAGCGCCACCCCCTGGGCGTGGTTGCCGGCGGAGGCCGCGACGACGCCGTTCGCGCGCTCGGCCTCGGTGAGCCGCGACATCCGCAGGTAGGCGCCCCGGATCTTGAACGAGCCGCACCGCTGGAGGTTCTCCGCCTTCAGCCGCACCGGCCCCCCGGCCAGGTCGGAGAGCCAGCGCGACTCCTCCATCGGGGTCAGCGTGGCGACGCCGGCGAGGACCTCGCGGGCGGCGCGGACGTCGGCCAGGCCGACCCCCGCGGTCGGGTCGGTCGCCGTCGGCTCGGTCGCGGTCACGGCGCCTCCACGGCAGGGGTCGCGAGCTCGTCGTCGGCGAGCTCCTCGGGATCACCGCCGACCGGTGTGGCGGCGGCCAGGTGCTGGACGACCGCGTTGAGCGCGGCCACGAGCGGCACGGCGATCAGGGCGCCGGCGACGCCGGCGACCAGGACGCCGCAGCCGATGGCGACGATCACGCCGAGCGGGTGGACCGACACGAAGCGGCCCATGAGGAACGGCTGGAGGATGTGGCCCTCGATCTGCTGGACAACGATGACGCCCAGCAGCATGAGCAGCGCCGTGACCGGCCCCTGGTCGACGAGCGCGACGAGGACCGCGACGCTGCCCGCGACGGTGGCGCCGATCAGGGGCACGAAGGCGCCCAGGAAGACCAGCACGCCGATGGCGGCGACGAACGGCACGCCCAGGACGGCGGCCCAGATCATGATCCCGATGGCGTCGACCAGGGCCACGACGACGGTGGCGCGCACGAACTGGGTCAGCGAGACCCAGGCGACGTGGCCGGACTCGTCGAAGCGCTCACGGGCCGCGCGGGGGGCCAGCCGGACCACCCAGGACCAGATCCGGCGACCGTCGGCGAGGAAGAAGAAGGTCGCGAACAGCGTGATGAACAACCCGGCGAGGACGTGGCCCAGCGCCGCCCCGACCTCGCTGAGGCGGGCCACGATCTGCGCGTCCTGGGAGTTCTCGGTCAGCGTGGACTGGGCCTGGCCCAGCCAGTCGTTGATCTGGCTGTCGCTCGCGTTGAGCGGCCCGGTCTTCAGCCAGTCGCGGACCTGTCCGAGGCCGGCGGCCACCTGGGCGCCCAGGTCGGCGGCGCCCTCCGCGATCTGGCGGCTCACGAACGTCAGGAGCAGCGCGACGAAGCCCAGCCCGAGCACGACGGCGACCGCCGCGCCGACCGCGGCCGGCACCCGCGCCCGCTGGAGCAGGTGGACCAGGGGGCTGGCCAGGGCGGCGATGAGCAGGGAGATCGCGAGCGGCAGGGTGACCACCGCGAAGTAGGCGAGCAGCCACAGCACCAGGAACCCGGCACCCGCGATCAGCAGCAGACGCCACGCCCAGGCGGCCGCCACGTCGAGGGCCCAGGGGACCTCGGCCGGGCGGGTGTCGGTCTCCCCGCCCCGCACCGGTGCGGGCTCCGCGCGCCGCTCCGCCCGCATCGCGGTCCACTGCTGCACGAACTGCTGGGCCAGCCGCTCGCCGCGCTCGGCCTCGCGGCCGCGCCGCCGCCACGCCGTACGGCGGCGCTCTTCGGCGGTGTCGGGCCCGTCGGGCCCGTCGGCTCCGGGCTCGTCGACCCCTGCGTCGCGGACCTCGTCCGCGGCGGCTCCTCCCCGGGGGAGGTCGTTGCCGACACTCGTCACCGGTTCAGGCTACTCACGATCCGGCCGGTCCCCCGCACCCGCGCTCCCGGGCGGGGGGCCCACCAGGCCACGCGCCAGGCGCAGGGCCGCGGCGGGGTGGTCGGCCGCGAGGAGGCCGACGGCCGCGAGCCGGCTGTCGGAGTCGACGACGACCCGCGGGCGCTGCGGCAGCTGCCAGCCGCCCTCGGCGCCGGCCTCCCCGGTGCTGTCCGCCAGCACCCGGGTCTCGACGCCCGGGCGGCCGTGGCGGAACACCCCGCCGGAGGCCACGAGGACCCGGACCTCGCGCAGGTCGGTGCCGGAGCGCTCGACCACCCGGCCGTCGGGGCCGGTGAAGACCCGGGACCGGCCGGCGTGGCGGCGCAGCGCCAGGCCCGCCGCCGCGGCGGCGAGCCGCTCGTCGACGGCACGCTCGGACTCCCCGGCGGGGCCCTCGGCGGGCAGCAGGCCGGGCTCGGAGCGCCGCGCCGCGGCCGCGGCCACGAGACCGGCGTCGTCGGCCAGGCCGGCCGCGACCACGGTGTCCGGCGCCGACCAGCGCATCCCCAGGTCACCCTCCACGGTCCGGGTGAGGGGCGTGGGGGCGACGACCTCGCGGGACAGACCGCCGTTGGCCTCCCCGCCGCCGGTGCTGTCGGGGTCGATCTCGACGACGCTGTGGACGTCGGTGGTCGCGCCGCCGACGTCGACGACGACCAGGTCCCCGGCCCCCGCGTCCTCGGCGGTCCCGCGGGCCGCGAGCTCGACGCCCGTGAGGACGACGTCGGGGGTCGCGCCGCGGACCAGCGCGGTGAAGTCGGGCCGGCTCGACAGGCCCTTGCCGCCGATGACGTGGGCGAGGAACACCTCGCGCACCGCGGTGCGCGCGCCGGTCGGGGCGAGCACGCCGATGCGGGGCACGACGTTGTCGGCCGCCACGCAGGCGTGGCCGGCGGCGGTGAGCCCGGCGACGACCTCGTCGCGGACCTCGACGTTGCCGGCGACGACGACCGGCCCCTCCCAGGCGGCGCCGGCGACGAGCGCCGCCCCCTGGCGCAGCGCCGCGGGGTTGCCGCCGTCGGTCCCCCCGACGAGGAGGACCACGTCGGGGCGGGCGTCCGCCAGGTCCTCCCCGCGGGCGTCCTCGGAGAGCGCGAGCACCGCGACCACCTTGCCGCCGCTGGACAGCGCGACCCGGCGGCCCGCCTCGGCGGTCACCAGCGCCTCGTTGCCGACGACCGCGATCCTCAGCCCCCCGCCCGCCGACGAGCAGGCCCGGACCGCGCCGGAGCGCAGCGCCCGCGAGGTGCGTGGGTCCGCCGCGGCCAGCGCGTCGACGACGGCGTCGAAGCCGTCCATCACGTCGGTCCCGACCGTCGTCCGGCTGCTGGCCACCGCGGCCACGTCGCCGGTGGCGAGGTCGACCAGCAGGCCCTTGGTGAAGGTCGAGCCGAGGTCGACGCAGACGACGACCCCGGGCCCGCCCCCGGCGGGTCCCGCCTCAGCCGAGGGCACGGTCGAGGTCGGCGATCAGGTCGTCGGCGGTCTCGATGCCGACCGAGAGCCGGATCAGGTCCGCCGGCACCTCGAGGTCGGTGCCCGCGACCGAGGCGTGCGTCATGCGGCCCGGGTGCTCGATGAGCGACTCGATCCCCCCGAGGGACTCGGCGAGGGTGAACACCTCGGCGCGGGCGCAGGTGTCGAGCGCGGCCTGCTCGCCGCCGGCGTGGCGGAAGGAGACGATCCCGCCGAAGCGGCTCATCTGGCGCGCGGCGACCTCGTGGCCCGGGTGCGAGGGCAGCCCGGGGTAGATGACCTCCGCGACCCGGGGGTCGCCGGAGAGGAACTCCACCACCCGCTCCGCGTTGTCGCAGTGGCGCTCCATCCGCACGGCGAGGGTCTTCAGCCCGCGCAGCACCAGCCAGGAGTCGAAGGGGCCGGCGACCGCGCCGATCGCGTTCTGGTGGAACGCGATGCGCTCGGCGAGCCCGGCGTCGCGCACGACCAGGGCGCCCCCGACGACGTCGGAGTGGCCGCCGGCGTACTTGGTCGTCGAGTGCACGACGACGTCGGCGCCGAGGGTCAGCGGCTGCTGCAGGTACGGCGAGGCGAAGGTGTTGTCGACGACGAGCAGCGCGCCCGCGTCGTGGGCGACGGCGGCGAGGGCCTCGATGTCGCCGATCCCGAGGACGGGGTTGGTCGGGGTCTCGAGCCAGACCAGCCGGGTGCGGCCGGGCTCGATCGCGGCCGCGACGGCGTCGACGTCGGCGACCGCGACCGCGGTGTGGGCCAGCCCCCAGGCCCGCTCGACGGAGTCGAAGAGGCGGAACGTGCCGCCGTAGGCGTCGTCGGGCAGGACGACGTGGTCGCCCGGCGCGCAGGTCGCGCGCACGAGGGTGTCCTCGGCGGCCAGGCCGGAGGCGAACGCGAAGCCGCGCTCGCCCTGCTCCAGGGCGGCCATCGTGGTCTCGAGCGCCGTCCGGGTGGGGTTGGCGGAGCGGCTGTACTCGTAGCCGCCGCGCAGCCCGCCGACGCCGTCCTGGCGGTAGGTCGACGTCGCGAAGATCGGCGGGATCACCGAGCCCGTCGCCGCGTCGGGCTCCCACCCGGCGTGGATCGCACGGGTCTCGAAGCCGGCCTTGTCGTGCTGGGGTCCGCTCGCCTGCTCGTTCGCCTGTCCGGTCACCACGCGAGGCTATCGCCGCCCCGTCCGCGCGGCCGTACGGTGACCCCCGTGGCCGACTCCTCCGCCGTCCCGAACGCCTACCTCGACGTCCTCGCCGCCCAGACGGCGCGGCGCGCGGCGACCGCCCGGCCCCTCGACTCGGCGTACGCCGGGGCGCCGGAGGCGGCGCACGCCGCGCTGGCCGGTCACGTCGACGGGCTCGGCGACGACCTGGTCGCCCTGGCGACCGACCTGCACGACCACCCCGAGCTGGCCTTCGCGGAGGTCCGCTCGGCCGGCGCCGTGGCCGGTCTGCTGCGGCGCCACGGGCTGGCGGCCGAGGTGGGGGTCCACGGCCTGGCGACCGCGGTCCGCGCCGAGGTGGTCACGCCCGGCTTCGACCCCGCTCGCCACCGCACCGTCGCCGTCCTGGCCGAGTACGACGCCCTGCCGGGCCTGGGGCACGCGTGCGGCCACAACGTCATCGCCGCCACCGCGGTGGGCGCCGTGCTCGGTCTGCGGGCCACGCTGCCGGCCGCGGGGGTCGAGGGGCGGGTCGTCCTCCTCGGCTGCCCGGCGGAGGAGGGCCACACCGGCAAGGAGTACCTCGCGCGCGCCGGCGCCCTCGACGGGCTCGACGCCGCCGTCATGGTCCACCCCTACGGCGCGGACGTCGCGGACCAGGTCTGGCTGGGTCGTCGGGTGCTGAGCGCCACCTGGACCGGGGCCTCGGCGCACGCGTCGGCCAGCCCGTTCGCCGGCCGCAACGCGCTCGACGCGGCGTCCCTGGCCTACCAGGGCATCGGGCTGCTGCGGCAGCAGACGCCGCCGGTCGACCGGGTGCACGCCGTGATCGTCGACGGCGGCGACCGGGCCTCGGTGATCCCGTCGCGCGCCCGGATGGACCTCTACGTCCGCTCCCCCTTCCCCGAGACCCTCGCCGACCTGTCGCGCCGCGTCGACGACGTGCTGCACGGCGCCGCCCGCATGGCCGGGGTGGAGGTCGACGTCGCGTGGGACACCCACCCGCCGTCGCTGCCGGTGCGGGCCAACGGGCCGCTGACGGGCCGGTGGTCGGTGGCCCAGCAGCGGCGGGGCCGCTCGCCGTACCCGCCGGGGGTGGTCTCGGAGACGTTCGCGGCCTCCACCGACTTCGGCAACGTCAGCTACCGGCTGCCCGGCATCCACCCGCTGATCGGCATCGCCGACCTCGACGCCGCGCTGCACACCGTGGAGTTCGCCGCGGCCTCGCGCTCCCCCGCCGCCGCCCGGGCCGCCGTCGACGGCGCCTACGGCCTGGCCGCGGTCGCGCTGGACCTGCTCGCCGACGACGAGCTGGCCGCGGCCGTGCGCGAGGACTTCGAGGCCGCGGGCGGCGCCCTCGACGTGGCGGGGTTCTTCGGGTGAGCGGGCGGACGGCCGCGCACGGCTGGGGGGACCGGCTGCTGACGGGGGTCGAGCGGGCCGGCAACCGCCTGCCGCAGCCGTTCAACCTGTTCCTGATCCTGTTCGGCGTCCTGGCCGTGGTCTCGAGCGGGCTCGCGCTGGCCGACGTGACCGTCGAGGTGCCGGGCGCTGAGGAGCCGACCGCGGTCCGCGGCTTCTTCACCGGGGAGGGCCTGACGTGGTTCACCGCCAACCTCGGGCCCAACTTCATCAACTTCCCGCCGCTGGTCACGGTCGTGACGATCCTGCTGGCGATCGGGATCGCGGAGCGCAGCGGCTTCCTGGCGGCGGGCATCCGCTCGACGATGGGCGCGGCGCCCCGCTGGGCGCTGCCGTACGCGGTGGGGCTCCTCGGGGTCGGCGGCTCGGTGATGTCCGACTCGATCTTCATCGTGGTGCCCCCGCTGGCGGCGCTGGCCTTCGCCGCGGCCGGGCGTCACCCCGTCGCGGGACTGGTCGGTGGCTTCGCCGCGGCCGGGGCGGGCTACTCGACCAGCTTCGTGCCGACCTCGCTCGACGCCCTGTTCGCCGGGATCACCAACGCCGTCGTGCCCGCCGTGCCCGCGCTCGAGCGGGTCGCCGCGCCGGTGACCCCGCTGTCGAACTACTTCTTCAACCTCGTGTCCTCCGTGGTGCTGACGCTCGTCGCGGGCTTCGTCATCGACCGCGTCGTCGAGCCGCGGCTGGTCCGCCAGGGGGTGCCGACCGAGGAGCACCGCGACGCGGGCGACCTCGACGGCGACCACGACCACGAGCACGCCCGCTCCACGACCCTCGACGACGCCGAGCGGCGCGGCCTGCGGCGCGCGCTCCTGGCGCTGGGGGTGCTGACGGCGGTGGTCCTCGTGGCGGTCCTGGTGCCGGCCTCGCCGTGGCGCAACGCGGCGGGAGGGTTCCTGCCCGCCTCGCCGCTGCTCGACTCGATCGTCTTCGTGGTGTTCGCCTACTTCGCCCTCGGCGGCTACGTCTACGGCCGCGTCGCGGGGACCGTGGCGGGCTTCGGGGACGTGCCGCGCCTGATGGGCGACTCGATCCGCGACATGACGCCGTTCCTGGTGCTGGCGTTCGTGATGGGCCAGTTCATCGCGCTGTTCGACTGGTCCGGCGTGGGGTCGGCGCTGGCCGTGGCCGGGGCGGACGCGCTCGAGTCGGTCGGGCTGACCGGGCTGGTCGTGATCTTCGCCTTCGTGCTGCTGTGCTCGCTGCTGAACCTGTTCATCTTCTCGGGGTCCTCGATGTGGACCCTCATGGCGGCGGTGTTCGTGCCGCTGTTCGGGATCCTCGGCTACGAGCCCGCGTTCGTGCAGGCGGCGTTCCGGATCGGTGACTCCGCCACGCAGATCATCACCCCGCTGAACCCCTACATGCTGGTGCTGCTGACGTTCGTGCGCCGCTACGAGCCCGAGGCGGGTCTGGGCACCCTGATCGCGCGGATGCTGCCGTTCGTCGTGCCGTTCTGGGTCGCCTGGTCGCTGGTGCTGCTGGTCTTCGTCGGCCTCGACTGGCCGCTGGGTCCGGGCAACGGCACCTACCTCGACTCCCCCGTCGAGTAGGGATGCTTTCGCCCCCTCCGGGCGTTGTGCCGGGTGCAGGTCCCCCGACGTGAAGGAGTGAGCGCCGATGTTCGGTCTCGGCAACAAGAGCACGATGGTCGCCCCCGAGGACGCCCTGAAGGGCCAGGAGCGCGAGTGGGTCCACCTCGCGCCGAAGCACGCCGTCCTCGACGCCCCGATCCGCACCGACGAGGTGCCCGACGGCCACGAGGTCGCCATCTTCGGCCTCGGCTGCTTCTGGGGGGCGGAGGAGATCTACTGGGCGATCCCGGGCGTCTGGTCGACCTCGGTCGGCTACGCCGGTGGCTACACGCCGTACCCGTCATACCGCGAGGTCTGCACCGGCCGGACCGGCCACACCGAGGCCGTGCGCCTGGTCTTCGACCCGTCGGTCGTCTCCTACGCCGACCTCGTGAAGCGGTTCTTCGAGATCCACGACCCGACCCAGGGCATGCGGCAGGGCAACGACGTGGGCAGCCAGTACCGCTCGGCGATCTACTTCACGACGCCCGAGCAGGAGCGGGTCGCCCGCGAGCTGACCGCGGTCTACGACGAGGAGCTCACCCGTCAGCGCCTCGGTGACGTGACGACGGAGATCGCCCCGGCGGGCGAGTACTACTACGCCGAGGACGAGCACCAGCAGTACCTCGCGAAGAACCCGTTCGGCTACCGCTGCCACGCCAACACCGGCGTGCGCTTCCCGGCGACCGCCTGACGCCGGACCCCGACCGCCCGGACGGACCCGGTGCCCCTGCCTCAGCGGCGACGCGCGGCGAGCCCCACCAGCGTCGCGCCGAGGGCACCGGCGACGACCCGCACGAGCCTCGGGCGGCTCGGGGTCAGCGCCGTGGTCGCCACACCCCAGGTCGCGGCCGTCGTCGCCGCGGCACCGCCGGGCGGCTGGTCGCGCAGCAGCGCCCCCAGCGCCGCACCCGCCGTGGTCAGCGAGGCGACGTCCAGGGCGGTCGCACGGGTGCCGTCCTCGTGCGCGGAGTCACGACGGGCCTCGGCGCTGACGTTGATCGCGCTGGCCAGCGTCGTCCAGCCCAGCAGGAGGCCCGCCGTCCGGGAGGTCGTCCCGCGACCCGCACCCCCGCCGGCCAGCCGACGCACGGCGACCGCGGCGGACGTCGCGGCCGCGGTGAGGGCGACCGGCGTGACGCGGTGGCGACCCGTCTGCGCGAGCAGCGCCCACACCGCGTTGCCGGCGTACGCCGACGCGAGCGGCCACCGTGTCGCCTCGTCGTCCGGGCGGGGGTCACGGAGGCGCGCCACGGTGTCCGTCGCGGCCAGGGCGAAGATCGGGAACCAGATCCCGAAGGCGAAGCCCGGCGGCTGGAGGGGGCTCCGCGGCCCCTCGCCGTACCCCTCGCCCTCGCTCAGACGCTGCCCGACCGTGGGCATGAGGACGAAGGCGGCGCAGGATCCCGCGAGGGCGGCGTCGGCGAGGCGCATCCCGCCACGGTAGCCCGGCTCCCGCGGGAGGATCGGGCGTCGCGAAGCGTCGACGCGCTGCCGCAGACGCACCGAGCGCCCCGACCCGCGGGAGGTCGGGGCGCTCGGTCGTGGCCGGGACGCGGTCCTCAGGGCTCCAGGATCGCCCGGCCGCGGACGCGACCGTTGTCGAGGTCGGTGATGGCGGTCTGGAAGTCGTCGAGCGCGTACTTCTGGGTGTGGAGCGTCACCGCACCCCGCGCCGTCAGGGCCATCAGGTCGCACAGGTCGTTGTAGGACCCGACGAGGTTGCCGACGATGTTGATCTCGGTGGAGACGATGTCGATGGTCGGGATGTCGATGTTCTCGCCGTAGCCGACCACGTGGTAGTCGCCGGCCCGGCGGAGCATCTGCACGTTCTCCTTGGTCGCCCCGCCCTCGCCGACGAAGTCCACGAGCACCTCGCCGCCCAACCCACCGGTCAGCTCCAGCACCTGGTCGATGTGGGTGCCGTCGGAGACCACGCCGTGGTCGGCGCCGATGTCGAGCGCGAGCTTGAGCGCGTCGGGGTTGCGGTCGACCACGATCAGCTCGGCCGGGGTCAGGGCCCGCAGGACCTGGATCCCGATGTGGCCGAGCCCCCCGGCGCCGACGACGACGCACCTGTCGCGCGGGGTCAGCCGCTTCGCCGCCTTCGCCGCCGCGTGGTAGGCCGTGAGGCCGGCGTCGGCGAGGGCCGCGACGTCCGCGGGCTCGAGGGAGTCATCGAGCTTGACCACGGACCGGGCGGTCGTGAGCAGGTACTCGGCGTACCCGCCGTCGGAGTCGATGCCCGGGAAGCGGTTGCCCTCGCAGTGCACGTCGTCGCCCGAGCGGCACGCGCGGCACAGGCCGCAGGTGACGAGCGGGTGCAGGATCACCTTGTCGCCCTCGGCGACGTTGGTGACCCCGGAGCCGACGGCGTGCACCCAGCCCGCGTTCTCGTGACCGATCGTGTAGGGCAGCGTGACGCCGGACTTCTCCTCCCACTGCCCCTCGAGGATGTGGAGGTCGGTGCGGCACACGCCCGCCGCGCCGATCCTCACCACCACGTCCATCGGGCCGGAGACCTCCGGCACCGGGACCTCCTCCATCCGGAGGTCCTGGTGGTAGCCGACGACGCGGACGGCGCGCATGGTGCTCATCGGAGCTGCTCCTTGAGGGTGGTGAGGGGGAAGAAGGTCTCGGGCTCGCGGGGCGCCTGGTCGGCGTCGGAGCCCGGGTACCGGGTGGCCAGCAGGCCGCGGCAGAAGTGCGCGTTGCCGTCGATGGAGATGCGCGTCGAGCGGGCCCGGCGCAGGGCCATCGGCACCTGCTCCGGCGCGTACGTCGTGCCGTCGGCGTCGACCATGACCACGGCGTCGGGGCCCAGCGGCAGGCCGAGCGCCTCGCGACGACGCAGGAGCGCGCCCGTCGCGTGGTCGTCGGGCAGGTCGCCGAGCACGACGGTGCCGAGGTCGGCCTCCGCGAGGTCCTCGTCGGCGCGCAGCAGCGCCGTGAGGCACCGCTCCATCGCCGCCGTGTGGGCCTTGCGACGGAAGATCGCCCGCAGCTCCTCCAGGCTGTCCTCGGCCTCGTGGCCGAAGGTGCCCCGGTAGCCCGCGTCGGCCGCGAGGCCGGCGTTGATCCGGTCGGAGTCGTGGTGGTCGTCGAGCTCGACCACCACCCGGCCCGGGGCGTCGTACCCGGGCAGCGCGGTCAGGACGTCCTTGGCGTCGGAGACCATGAGGTAGGCGAAGCTCGGCGAGCAGAATGACGTCGGCAGGCGCAGGTGCACCTCGAGGGCGTCGTCGCGGACCTCCACCGACTGCACGAAGCCGAGGTCGGTGATCGGCTCGTCCAGCTCCGGGTCGAGGACGACGTCCAGCGCGGACATCACCTCGGCCCGGCTCGGGCGCGTGCCGGTCTCGGGGGTCAGGGTGCTGGTCACGTGCTCCTCCTCAGGCGGGCTGCAGGTCGGGGTCGACCGCGGCGGTGTCGCGGGGGCCCGTGTCGGTGGCGCCGTCCTCGGGCAGCCGGAGCTCCTCGGGCACGTGGATGTCGTACATCTTGGCGGCGTTGAGGCCGAGGATCTTCTTCTTCTGCGCCGTCGTGATCGGGGCGTACTCGCTCATGTCCTCGGGGATCTGGAAGTCGACGAAGCGCTCGACGAGCCACTTCGGGGTCCAGATCGCGTAGTCCGAGGAGAACTGGATGCGGTCCTCGCCGATCCAGTAGAGGAGCTCGCCCATGATCTGCGCGAAGTAGCGCGGGCGGGTGTGGATGAACGGCATCGCGACCGCGAGGCCACCGTGCACGTTGGGCTCCTGGGTGGCGATCCAGCAGAAGTCCTCGAGCCGCGGCAGGCCGACGTGCTCGACGATGAAGTTGAGGTCGGTGAAGTCGCTGGCGACGTGGTCGATGTCGGCGACGTCGAAGGCGTCGCGGTCCAGCGGGCGGATGGTGGGGCCCTTGTGGACGTGGATGTTGCGGATGCCGAGCTCGCGGCAGGCCTCGAAGTAGCGGTAGGCCCACGGGTCGTCGAGCTTCCAGCCGCGGGAGTCGCCGTGCCACTCGGCCGTGTAGAGCTTGACGCCCTTCAGGCCGTACTTCTCCGCGTCGGCGCGCAGCTGGTCGAGGCCGGCCTCGCCGTTGCGCGGGTCGAAGTTGTGGTTGTAGGTGAGCTTGTCGGGGTGCTTCGCCGCGAGCGCGGAGGCCTCCTGCGACTGCCCGAAGCCGGACTCGTAGAACTCGTGGAGGTACGCCGGCTGGAAGATCGCGTGGTCGACGTGGCCGTCGGTGAAGATGTCCTTCATCAGGCGCTCGCCGCCCTGGTAGAGGTACTCCTCGTAGGACCACACCTCGGACTCGGGCGAGAGGTTGCGGTGGTAGTCGTAGAAGCAGTCGATGAACTGCTTGCCGTGGATGTTCTTCTGGTTCTCCGGCCGCGCGTCCCACAGGGCGATGTGGGCGTCGACGATGAAGTACTTCTCGCCGTCCTTGGTGTACATGTGACCTCCAGGGGAAAACGCGCGTGACGGCTGTCACGCGGTGACGTGACGGACGCTACGTCTGCTCGAGGGCCGGTCGAGGTCTCGTGCTGTCTCACTCTGAGACGTAACCTCGGTCACAGCCGCGGGTCGGACCCCGCGGGCCCCTGGGGGACCGATGAGCCACGACCACCTCACCCGGCACACACCGGTGGACTGCTCCTGCGGCGAGGAGGTGCCCGCCCGGCTGCGCGCCTCCTGGCTCCGCAGCGAGGAGTACGGCGTCCCCGCCGACGAGGTGCAGCCCGTGTTCTCGGGGCGGGTCGAGGAGACCTCCCTGTTCCACCGCTGCGGCGCGGAGGTGCTCGCCGACCTGCACCGCACCCTGGGCGCGGAGCCGGTGAGCCTGATGCTCGTCGACGCCGACGGGGTCGTGCTCGACCGCCGCTCCGGGGACGACGCGCTCCTGCGCGAGCTCGACGCCGTCCACCTCGCCCCCGGGTTCTCCTACGCCGAGCGGGAGGCCGGCACCAACGGCCTCGGGCTGGCCCTGGCCGACCGCCTGCCGACGGTGGTGCGGGCGGAGGAGCACTACTCGCACAGCCTCGCGGCGTACACCTGTGCGGCGACGCCGGTGCAGGACCCGCGCACGGGGCACCTGCTCGGCGCGGTGAACCTGACGACGTGGTCGCGCGAGCGCAGCGACCTGCTGCTGGCCCTGTCGCAGTCCGCGGCGGCGACCACGTCGGCGCTGATGCTGGCGCGGGCGGGCAGCGAGCAGCAGCGGTCGGCGTCGCGCTCACCGCTGTTCCGGGTCACCGCGCCCCGCCTCGAGCCCGGTGCGGGCACGCTGGCCGACCTGGGCGGGACGTGGTCGGAGGTCTCCGCACGGGCGGTGACCGCGCTGCGCGAGGGGCGGATCGTCCTGGCCGTCGGCGAGCCGGGCGTGGGCCGGGCCACGCTCCTGGCCCAGGCCGAGCGCCAGCTGTTCCCGCGGGGTCGGATCCTGGCCGCGAGCGCCCCCGCCCCGGCCGACGCCGAGGCGTGGCTGGACCTGTGGAGCCCCGAGCTGGCGAAGCCGCACACCTCGATCGTGGTGTGCGGGGTCGACACGCTGCCGGTGTGGGCGGCCGAGCGGCTGCGCGACCTCGTGCTGGCGGCGCGGGCCACGGCCCGCTCCGACGGACGCCCCGGGGTCGCGCTGTCGATGACGGCGGAGCGCTTCGAGGACGTGCCGGCACCGCTGACCGGGCTCGTGGAGACGCTGCTGGAGCTGCCGCCGCTGCGGGAGCGGGCCGGTGACGTGCTGCCGCTGGCACGACACCACGCGCTGCGGGCGCGCGGCCGGGAGGTCGCCTTCTCCCCCGCCGCCGAGCGGGCGCTGGCCGACCACGGCTGGCCGGGCAACGTCACGGAGCTGGTGGCGGCGGTGCGCACCGCCGCGACCCGCACCGACCTCGTCGACGTGCGGCACCTGCCGACCTCGGTGCTCACGCCGAGCGGGCCGCGGCTCTCGCGGATCGAGTCCTTCGAGCGTGACGAGCTCGTGCGGGTCCTCTCGCGAGCCGGCACGTCGATGCAGGAGGCCGCCGACGAGCTCGGCATGTCGCGGGCGACGGTCTACCGGAAGGTCTCCCGCTACGGCATCCGGCTGCCGCACCGGTGAGCGGTGCCCGCTCGTCCGTACGCCGCCCGCGCGCCGGTCGGCGTACGGATAGGTGTCGCTGGGCACACTGGGGACATGGCTGACTCGCCGCGCGACCTCTCACGCAAGGCTGCGGCCCGCACGGCGCGGCTCGCCGCCCTGCCCGCCGCCTACGCGGGGCGTCGGGCCGTGGGGTTCGGCAAGCGCCTCGGGGGCCGCCCGGCCGAGGCGGTGATGAGCGAGGTGCAGCAGCGCACCGCGGAGCAGGTCTTCCGCACGCTCGGCACCCTCAAGGGCGGGGCGATGAAGATGGGCCAGATGCTGTCGGTCCTCGAGGCCGCGCTGCCCGAGGACGCGGCCGCGCCGTACCGCGACGAGCTGACCAAGCTGCAGGACGCCGCTCCCCCGATGGCGACGCGGACCGTCCGGGAGATCCTCGCCCGCGAGCTCGGCGCCGACTGGCAGGACCGGCTGGTGCGGCTCGACGGCGCGCCCGCCGCGGCCGCGTCGATCGGACAGGTGCACCGCGGGACCTGGCACGACGGCCGCGAGGTGGCGGTGAAGGTGCAGTACCCGGACGCCGCGACCAACCTCCGCGCGGACCTGAAGGCGCTGGCCCGGCTGGCGAAGAGCGTCGGGCCCCTGTTCCCCGGCATGGAGCTCGGGCCGCTCGTCGCCGAGCTGCAGGAGCGCTCGACCGACGAGCTGGACTACGCCCTGGAGGCCGAGGCCCAGCGGGTGTTCGCCGAGGAGTTCCGCGACGACGAGGACATCGTGGTCCCCGACGTGGTCGAGGTCGGGGAGACGGTGCTGGTCACCGAGTGGATGGACTCCGCGCACTCCCTGGCGAGGACGATCGCCGAGGGCACCCAGGACGAGCGGGACCACTACGGGGAGCTGTTCAGCCGCTTCCTGTTCTCCGGTCCCTCCCGCACCGGGATGCTGCACGCCGACCCGCACCCCGGCAACTACCGGGTGATCCCCGCCGCCGACGGGGGTCCCGGTCGCCTGGGCGTCCTCGACTACGGCGCCGTGGCGCGGCTGCCGGAGGCGGGGCTGCCCCGCGCGATGGGCTCGCTGATCCGCATCGGCGGGCAGAACGACGAGGTCGGGCTCCTCGAGGGCCTGCGGCGCGAGGGCTTCGTTCGCGACGGCGTGACGATCGACCCCGCGCTCGTGCTCGACTACCTGAGCCCGTTCATCGTGCCCACGCAGGTGGAGCGCTTCCGCTTCAGCCGAGCCTGGATGCGCGAGGTGTTCCAGCGCATCAACGACCCGCGCAACCCGGCGTTCAACGTGGCGCTGAAGCTGAACCTGCCGCCGTCGTACCTGCTGATCCACCGCACGTGGCTCGGCGGCATCGGCGTGCTGTGCCAGCTGGAGGCGGAGGCGCCGTTCCACGCGATCCTGGCGGAGTGGCTGCCCGGCTTCGCCGACGCGGAGGACTGAGGGGCCGGCTCAGACGGGCGTGCAGTCGTGGCCGCAGTCCGTGCCGCCCGTCGTACCGCCCGTCGTGCCGCCGTCGGCGTGCCGGGCGGGACGGTGCAGCACGGCCGTCGTCGGCGTGATCAGCGCCCGACCGTCGGGGCCGTCGACGACCTCGGCGGTGCCGTCGACGAGCAGCGTGAAGCCCCGCGGCTGCGCCGGGGGCAGGATCAGCGTGACCGCGGGCCGGTCGGCGATGTTGGCGGTCGAGCCCTTCCCGGGGCCGTCGACGACGACCACGCCGTCCTCGACGCGCGGCTCGACGGTCACGGCCTTGACGCGACCGTCGGCACCGACGGTCACGAGGTAGCCGGGCGGGTGCTCGGCGATCGCGTCGGCGAGGTCGTCGAGGGGCACCGGCTTGCTCATGGCCTCACGGTACGTCGGGGGCCACGGCGGCCGCGACGGCGCGGCGCAGCAGGTCGCGTCGTGCCGCGTGGACGGCCTCCGGCTCGTCGGCCGTCGCCGCCCAGACCCCGCTGACGGGCGACCACGCCACGGACATCGCGATCACGAGGGCCATGACGTCGAAGGGGTCCCCCGCCCGCACCCGGCCCTGCTCCTGGGCGGCCGCGATGGCGGCGATCTTGCCGGCGTCGAGACGCTCCTGGTCGTCGACCAGGAGGCCGTGGGGACGACGCTCGAGGCGGTGCCAGGTCGCGAGCCGGATCAGGTCCGGGCGGCGCAGGTAGTCGTCGTACAGGCGCACGGCCCAGTCCGCGAGGTCGTCGGCGTCGATGGGGGCGTCGTCGAGGATCCGGTGCAGGGACTCGAAGAACACGGCGTCGAAGAGCTGGTCCTTGCCCCCGACGTAGGCGTAGATCTGGGCCTTGTTGCTGCTGGCCTGCTCCGCGATCCGGTCCACCCGCGCACCGGCGAGGCCGTGCGCCGCGAACTCCGCCAGGGCCGCGTCGAGGATGCGCCGGCGGGTCGCCGCGCCCTTCGGGGTGGCCGGCACGTGCTCGCTCATGGGCGCATCATAACCAACTGTTCAGTTGCTTCTGACGCGTCGGCGGGCTACGGTCGACAGAACAAACCAACCAGTCTGTTAGGAGCGCGACATGCGCAGCACCACCGCCCTGCTCGCCGGCGCCCCGGGCGCCGCCCTGTCCCCCACCACGATCGAGCGCCGCGACCTGCGGCCCGACGACGTCGCCGTCCGCGTGACGCACTGCGGGGTCTGCTTCACCGACCTGCACCACCTCCGCAGCACCGACCCGGGCGTGTTCCCGCTGGTGCCCGGGCACGAGTTCGTCGGCGAGGTCGCCGCGGTCGGCGCCGCCGTCACGCGGTTCGCGGTCGGCGACCCGGTCGCGGTCGGCAACATCGTCGGCTCCTGCGGGGCCTGCCGGTGGTGCCGCGAGGGCCAGGAGAACTGGTGCGAGCGGTTCGTCCTCACCTACGGCGGGCCGGACCACGAGGGCGGGCGGACGCTGGGCGGCTACAGCGGCGAGTACGTCGTCCGCGAGCGCTTCACGCACCACCGCCCCGCCCACCTCGACCCCGCCGGCGTCGCGCCCCTGCTGTGCGCCGGGATCACCGTGTGGGAGCCGCTGCGCACCGCCGGCGTCGGCCCCGGGTCCCGTGTCGGCGTGGTCGGGATCGGCGGCCTGGGGCACCTCGCCGTACGCCTGGCCGCGGCGCTGGGCGCCGAGGTCACCGCCTTCACCACCTCCGAGCGCAAGGTCGCCGACGCCGAGCGGCTCGGCGCGAGCCGGGTCGTCGTCTCCTCGGACGCCGCGGCGATGGCGGCCGTGGGTGACAGCCTCGACCTCGTCGTCGACACCGTGGCGGTGGACCACGACCTCGCGCCGTACCTCGCCGCACTCGACGTCGAGGGCGTGCTGTACCCGGTGGGCTACCTCGGGCCGCTCCAGGTCGACAGCATGTCGCTGCTGCGCGGGCGCAAGCGGGTGAGCTCGTCGGGCAGCGGCGGGGTCGACCGGACCGCCGAGCTGCTCCAGTTCTGCGGTGAGCACGGCGTCGTCGCCGACGTGGAGGTCCTGCCCGCCCGCGACGTCGCGACCGCCCTCGACCGCCTGGCCCGCAACGACGTGCGCTACCGGTTCGTCCTGGACACCGCCGACCTCTGAGCGGCACCCGCCCGGGTGCGGTCGAGGATGCGGTCCAGGGCGGCGTCGAGGGTGTCGTGTCCTGCGGTGGTGCCGAGCAGGGTGTCGGCTTCGCCGGGGCTGACGGTGTGGCCGGCGATGGTCGTGGCGCGGTGGGCGGTACAGGACAGGGGTTGGGAGTCGGTCATGGTCTGACCCGATTGATCCACACCCGAGCCGGCATCGTCGTCGGCTTGCGGTGGGGCCGGGACGGTCGCCGGGTCTCGGGGCTCGGCCGTGGACGGCCTCGCAGCTCGACCACCCCTCCCGGCGCGAGCTCGCGCCGGCTCGGAGCTCGCCCTGCTGAGCCACTCTCCCGGGCTGCACGAGGCGCGGGGACGGGTCAGGGGTGGGGGTCGGGGGCGTCGACCCAGCGCTCGCCGGACTCGGCGAGCGTGCCCGTTCCCGAGGTCAGGGAGGCGACGAGGGCGCGGGTCGGGCCCACCGCGTCCGGGCGTACGCCGAGGCGCAGGGTCACGACCGAGGTCCAGGCCACGTCGAGCACGCCGACGCCGGCGTCGCGCAGCGCGGCCTCGACCCGTCCCGCGTCGGCGTGGGGCAGCTCCAGGCCCAGCACGTGCAGCAGACGACGGCGGCGCGTGCCCGCGGCGTCGAGGCCGGCGCGCGCCGCGTCGCCGTAGGCACGGACCAGGCCACCGGCGCCGAGCAGGGTGCCGCCGAACCAGCGGGTGACGACCACGACCACGTCCGAGGTCCCCGAGCCGCGGACCACCTCCAGGATCGGCGCCCCGGCCGTGCCGGCGGGCTCGCCGTCGTCGTGGCTGCGCTCGAGGGCACCCTCGGGCCCCAGCACCCACGCCGAGCAGTGGTGCCGCGCGTCGTGGTGGGTGCGCCGGAGGTCGTCGACGACGGCGCGGGCGGCGTTCTCGCCCTCGACCCTCGCGACCGTGGCGATGAAGCGGGACCGGCTGACCTCGGTCTCCGCGGTCGCCCGGCGGGCCGGGACGAGGTAGGAGTCCCTCACGCCACGCCCAGGGCCCGCAGGCCGGCGGTCACCAGCACCGCCGCCACGACCGCGGCCACGAGCGGGGCACGCACCAGCAGCAGGACGCCACCGGTCGCCACCCCCGCGGCCGTCGCGCCGATCCGGATCGCCTGCCCGTCGGCGAGGGCCGTGGTCACGACGAGCGCGGCCAGCAGCGCCGAGGGCAGCAGCACGATCACCCCCACCAGCCGCGGCGGCAGCTGCCGCGAGCCGAGCACCAGCGGACCCGCGCCCTTGATCAGCGCGGTCAGCACGGCGACCGCCACGATCACCAGCCACACACCGGCCTCGCTCATCGCGCACCCCCGCCCCGGCGCCGCAGGCCCACCAGCGCCACCGCCGACGCGGCCAGGACCGGGACCCCGGGGGGCGTCAGCGGCACCAGCGCGAGCGCGACGACCCCGCCGGCGAGCGCGATCACCCGCGAGCCGTTGCCGCGCAGCTCGCCGATCAGCAGCGAGAGGAAGAAGACGGGGAACACCGCGTCCAGGCCGAGCGCGTCCACGTCGCCGATCAGGCCGCCGCCGTACGCACCGAGGGCGGTCCCACCCACCCAGGCGACGTACTGCGGGGCCGAGGACCCGAAGAGCAGCCAGCGGTCGAACGTGCCGTCGCCGTTGTTGGCCATGGCCCACGACGTGTCCACGACCGCCTGGCCCTGGGCCGCCCTGCGCAGGCGCCCGCCGGTCAGCGACGGCGCGAGCGCCAGGCCCATGGCGAGGAAGCGCGAGTTCATCAGCCCGGACGCCAGCACGGCCGGCAGCAGCCCGCCGCCGCTCCCGATGACGGTCACCGCGGCGATCTGGCCCGACGCGGCGTACACCAGCGCCGACATCACGAGGGCCTGCAGCGGCGTCAGTCCCATGTCGACGCCGATCGTGCCGAAGGTGATCGCGACGAGCCCGATCACCAGACTGATCGGCACCCCGAGCCGCAGGCCGCGGCGGAGGGAGTCGCGGTCGCCGGGCACGGTGTCATCCTTCCCGACGCCGCCCCGGGCGCCGTGTGCGGCTCGCTACTCCCCGACCCAGAAGCCGCGGCCGCCGAACCAGTCGCCGTACGACGGGCCGCCGGCCGCGCCGCCCGGTCGGCCGGCGCGGCGGGAGCCGAGGTAGGAGCCGACCACGGCGGCGCCGAGGTCGTCGAGCTCGGGCGCGACCGTGCGGCCGTCCACACGCGCGGCCATCTGGTCGATGAACCGGGCCAGGCCCGGGTCCTCGCCGAGCCGGAAGAACGTCGTCTGCGCGCCGAGCCGGCGCGCGTTGTCGAGCTCCTTCACGGCGAGCGAGACGGTCCGCGGGTGCGGCGGGTAGTCGAAGAACACCTCGCCGTCCGCCTCGAGGTGCGCGGTCGGCTCGCCGTCGGTGACGACGAGCAGCACCGGCTGCGCGCCCGGGTGCTTGCGGAAGTGGCGGTTGGCCAGCAGCAGCCCGTGGTGGAGGTTGGTCCCCTTGTCCCACCGGGCGTCGAGGCCGGTCAGCTGCTCGATGTCCATGGTCTCGGCGTGGCGGCCGAACGCGATCAGCTCGAGCGCGTCGCCGCGGAACCGCGAGCGGATCAGCGTGTGCAGTGCCAGCGCCGTGCGCTTCATCGGCACCCAGCGCCCGTCCATCGCCATCGAGAACGACGTGTCCACGAGCAGGGCGACGCAGGCCTGCGTGCGCGCCTCGGTCTCCTGCACCTCGACGTCGTCCACCGTCAGCATCGGGCCGGCGCCCCCGGTCATCCCGGCGCCGTCCGCGGCGCGGCGCTGCATGCCGTTGAGCAGGGAGCGGGGCAGGTCCCAGGGCTCGGTGTCGCCGAACTCCCACTCCCGTGTCGCACCGGAGCGCTCGCCGGCCGCGCCCGCCGTGCGGGTGTCCCGGGTGCCGGCGCGCCCGGAGATCCGCTGCGCGACGTCCTTGAGCAGCGCCTTGCCGAGCTGGCGCATCGCCTTCGGTGTCAGCTTGAGCTGGCCGTCCGAGCCGCGACGCAGCGTGCCGCCGTCGCGCAGCGCCTGCTCGAGCTTCTGCAGCGTGCGGGCGTCGACGGCGGCCTCCGGGCCGAGCTGGCGGGCCATGGCGTCGAGGTCGAGGTCGGAGGTCCGCGACCCGGGCCGCATCTGCGAGAGCTGGTCGGAGAGCCGGTCCAGCTCGGCGAGGTCCTGGAAGACCCCGGTGCCGTCACCGAGGCCCAGGCCCTCCTCGCCGCGCATCTGCTCGCCGCCCTCCCAGTCCTCCCCGGGACGCAGTGACTGCAAGTTGGCGTCGAGGCGGCCGAGCGCCTCGTCGAGGGCGGGCGAGCCGAACGCCTGCTGCGACAGCTCCATCAGCTGCTGGCGCTGCTCGGGGCTCATCGAGTTCAGCATCCGCTGCGCCGCCGCGGCCCGCTGGGCCATGGCGTCGAGCAGCTCGTCCAGGTCCTTCGGATCCTCGGGGAAGTACTGGCCGTGCTTGGCCATGAACTCCTCGAAGTCCGCCTGCGTGTCCTCGCCCTGCTGCCGCTTCTCCAGCAGCTGGTTCAGGTCGCCGAGCATGTCCTGGATGGCCTGGCGGTCCTCGTCGGTGGCGCCCTCGAGCGCCTGCTTCATGCCCTGGAAGCGCTGCTCCAGCAGCTCCCGGCCGAGCAGGTCCTTGATCTCCTCGTAGGTCCGGCGCGCCTCGTCGCTCGCCCAGTCGTACGACGCGAGCTCGCTGACGGCGGCCGCGGTGTCGGCCGGCAGGTTCTCCAGCGTCATCTCGCGCAGCGAGCGGTCGTCGTCGTCCATGAACGCGTCGCGGGCGAGCTGCTTGCGCTCCTCCAGCACCGCGGAGTCCAGCAGCTCGCGGATCTCCCGCAGCGTGCCGTCGAGGTCGTGGCGGTCCAGCAGCTCGCGGCGGCGCTCGGCCACCCGCCGGGCCAGGTCGTCGAGACCCTGCTGGTCGGGCGAGCCACGGCGCAGGAACTCCCGCATCGCGGCCTCGGGGCTGTAGCCGGCCATGACGTCCTCGCCGATGGCGTCGAGGGCGTCGGCCAGGTCCACGGGCGCGGCGAGCGGGTCGCCGCCGTCGTACCGGCGGAAACGGGTGCGGTCCTTCATGCGGCGCCGCCCGCGCGCTCAGCCATAGACCGTCTCCGTGCCGTCGGTGTCCTTGCCGACCTTGCGGGCGAGGTAGAGCCCCTCCAGCGCCAGCTCGATCGCGCCGGCGCGCTCGCCGTCGTCGCCGGCCCCCAGCGCGTCGCAGACCTTGTCGTAGAGGTCCGACTCCCCGAGCACGGGCAGCCCGGCGAGGAAGTCGCGGGCGGTGACCTGGGCACCGGTGGTGACCATCGCACCGGACTCGATGGCGTCGACGAGGAGCGCGAAGTCGATGCCCCGGAACCGGGCGCGGACCACCTCGGCGACCGCGGTGCGGAGCAGGTGGGTGAGGACCTCGGACTCGCGGCCCTCCTCGCCGGTCTCGAACTCGATCTTGCCGCCGAGCACCTCGACGGCGGTCTCGAGGTCGACCACGCGGGCGACGGCGTCCTCCTCGCCCTGCCGGGTCGCGCGGTGCAGCGCGGCGGCGGCGATCGTCTCGGCGCCGGCGATGGCGAACCGGGCGGACACCCCCGAGCGCTGGTCCACCGACGACGAGGCGCGCAGGTTGCGGGTGAAGCGCGCCAGGACCTCGAGGAGGTGGTCCGGCACGCGGGCGACGAGGTCGGCCTCCTGGCGCACGACCGCCACCTCGGCGCCCAACTCGGTCGGGTAGTGGGTGCGGATCTCGGCGCCGAACCGGTCCTTGAGCGGGGTGATGATCCGCCCGCGGTTGGTGTAGTCCTCCGGGTTGGCGCTGGCGACGACGAGGACGTCCAGCGGCAGCCGCAGCACGTAGCCGCGGATCTGGATGTCGCGCTCCTCCATCACGTTGAGCATCGCGACCTGGATCCGCTCGGCGAGGTCGGGCAGCTCGTTGATCGCGACGATCCCGCGGTGGCTGCGCGGGATCAGCCCGAAGTGGATGGTCTCCGGGTCGCCCAGCGAGCGCCCCTCGGCGACCTTCATCGGGTCGACGTCGCCGATCAGGTCGGCCACGGAGGTGTCCGGGGTGGCGAGCTTCTCGGCGTACCGCTCATCGCGGTGGCGCCAGGCGACCGGCAGCTCGTCCCCGAGCTCCGCGGCGCGACGGCGCGAGCCGACGGTGATCGGCTCGTACGGGTGCTCGCCCAGCTCGGAGTCGGCGATCACCGGCGTCCACTCGTCGAGGAGCCCGACCATCGTGCGCAGCAGCCGGGTCTTGCCCTGGCCGCGCTCGCCCAGCAGCACGATGTCGTGCCCGGCGATCAGCGCGCGCTCGAGCTGCGGGATCACCGTGTCCTCGAGCCCGTGCAGCCCCGGCCACGGGTCGCGGCCCTCGCGCAGGGCGGCCAGGAGGTTGTCGCGGATCTCGGTGCGCAGCGGCTTCTGCTCGTGCCCGCCGGCACGCAGCTGGCCCACGGTGGCGGGCAGGTCGGCGGGGCGGTGGTCGGCTGCGAGGCTCACAGGTTCCACCGTAGGTCGGCGGCCAAGACGCGTCGAGGTCGACGACCGGGACGGCGACCCCTCACGGCCGGCGCGGTCACGCCGCCCGCAGGCCCCCGACGTCCGCGGGGTCGGCGCCCGCGGCGTCCCGGTCCCCCGGGCTCTCCTCGGGGCCGTCGTCGGGCTGGTCGTGGATGTCGGGGATGAACACCGCGGCGACGGCCGCGAGCATCATCGCGCCGGCGAGCACGAGGAAGCCGATCGTGTAGCCGCCCTCGCTGGGGAGCCCGGTGGCGCCGACGTGGCCGACGACGATGCCGGTCATGACCGCGGAGCCGAGGGAGCCGCCGATGGTGCGGATGTTGGCGTTCATGCCGCTGGCGACGCCGGTCTGCCCGGCGGGCACGGAGGCGATGACGACACCGGCCAGGCTCGAGAACACCAGGCCCGACCCGATGCCCTGCAGGGTGGTCCAGGCGTAGATCTGCCACGCCTGGTCGTGCCACAGCGCGATCAGGCCGAACGCGACGCCGGTGAGCAGGGCGCCCGTGGTGACCACGGTGCGCGCCCCGAGACCGCGCACCAGGCGCGCGGTGACGAAGCCGATGGCGAAGCTCGCCATCGCCGACGGCACGAGGAACCAGCCGGACTCCGAGATCGAGGCGTCGAAGCCGTAGCCCGCCTCGGGCGGGGTCTGCAGGAACTGCGGCAGGAACCCGAACGACGCGAACAGCCCGAAGCCGACGCAGCAGGAGACGACGTTGGTCGTCCACACCCCGCGGCGTCGCATCATGTGCATGTCGATCAGCGGCACGCGGACGCGGTGCTCGAGCCAGATCCACACGCCCATCAGCGCGACGCCGCCGACCAGGAGACCGATCACGACCGGCGAGGTCCAGCCCCAGGTGTTGCCCTGGCTGACGCCGAGCAGGATCGCGACCAGCCACACCGCCAGCAGCACCGCGGGCGCCAGCGGGAGGCGGCCCGAGCCACGGACCCGCTGCTGCGGGATCCACAGGAGCGTGGCGGCCGCGGCGACACCGGTCACGATCATGGGCAGCCAGAACAGCCAGTGGAAGCCGAGCGTGTCGACGATCGGGCCGGCGATGACGATCCCGACGCCGAAGCCGACCGCCGCCAGGGACGCGATGATCGACAGGGCCCCGTTGACCTTCGCGCGGGGGAACTCGTCGCGGATGATGCCGAACGACAGCGGGAGCACCCCGCCGCCGGCGCCCTGCACGACCCGGGCGGCGATCAGCCACCCGACGCTCGGGGCGAGCGCCGCCAGCAGCGAGCCGACCGACAGCGCGGCGAGCGTGACGACCATCATCCGCTGCTTGCCGACCACGTCACCGAGGCGGCCGAGCAGCGGGGTCGCGACCGACGCCGCGAGCAGGTACGACGTGAGCACCCACGAGACCGTCGCCTGGTCGGTGTCGTAGCTGACCTGCAGCTGGCCGAGCACCGGGATCACCATCGACTGCAGCAGCGTGAACGAGGCCACCGCCACCATCAGCACCGCGAACGTGATCCGGTGGTCTCCGCGCGCGTGGATGGGATCGGCTCCTTCTCGTCGTACGGGGGTGGTGCTCGGACGGGACGGACACGCGAGCGGGCCCTAGCGTCCAAGGCGCCGGGCGCGCGCGGTATTCCCCGGGGGCGGGCGTCGCCGGGGGCTCCTACGATGTGGCGATGGGTACGACGCCGTCTCGCCGACCGCGTCCCGCGCGCCGCACCCTGGGGGGCCTGAGGTCGACCTGGTCGTGGGCGCTGGGCGTGCTGCGGTCCTTCGCCGTGTCGTTCCTCGCGCTGACCGTGGCGCTGTGGGCGCTGCCCGGCACGCAGGTCACCCGCGGCGCCGAGTCGGTCGCGGCCCTCGCCGTGGGCGTGCTCGCGCTGGGGGCGCTGCTGCGTCCGTTCCTGACCCGGCTGACGGTGCTGACCGGCGTCTTCGGGCTGCTGCTGGCCGGCGTGCTCGCCCAGGCCCTCGTGCTGTGGCTCGCCCTCGAGCTGGTGCCGACCGTGCAGCCGTTCAGCGTGCTCGAGGTCGTGGTCGTGTCCTGGGGCGCCGCGGTCGCGGCCGCCGGGGTCAACTGGCTCGTGGACGCCAGCAGCGACGAGGCCTTCCTCGGCCAGCTGCTGCGCCGCGCCGCCCGCTCGACCCGCACCCCGGGCTCCGAGGGCACGGGCCTGCTGGTGGTGCAGCTCGACGGCGTCAGCGAGCCGCTGCTGCGCCAGGCCGTCACCTCCGGCGCGATGCCGACCCTGTCGCGCTGGCTGCGCTCCGGCGACCACCGGCTGCGCGGCTGGCACACCGGTGTGCCGTCGACGACCCCGGCCGGGCAGGCGGTGCTGCTGCACGGGGAGGTCGCGGCGGTCCCGTCGTTCCGCTGGTGGGACAAGGAGGCGGGCCGGATGCTGGTCTGCAACCGTCCCGCCGACGCCGCGGAGGTCGAGCGCGGCTTCACCGACGGACGCGGCCTGCTCGCCGACGGCGGGGTCAGCGTGTCCAACCTGTTCTCCGGCGACGCCCCCACCTGCCACCTGACGATGAGCCGCGCCCGGTTGCCG
Source organism: Nocardioides lentus (assembly GCF_039529515.1). Taxonomy (NCBI): domain Bacteria; kingdom Bacillati; phylum Actinomycetota; class Actinomycetes; order Propionibacteriales; family Nocardioidaceae; genus Nocardioides; species Nocardioides lentus. The sequence continues at coordinate 559,496 of NZ_BAAAMY010000004.1, read as the reverse complement.
GGCTCCGAGCCCGGCATGGCCCGCTTCGCGACCGCCCGGACCGGCTTCCTGCGCTCGCTGACGCTCTTCGCCGGCCAGATGCTGACCGAGATCCACCAGGGCCGGCGCCAGCGCCGCCGCGACGTGGTGCCGCGGGTGCGGCGCGGCGGCACCTTCGTGCTGCTGCGCGGCCTGACCACCGTCGTGCTGCGCGACCTCAACGTCAGCGTCGTCGCCGAGCAGATGACCCGCGGCGCCCCGGTCGTCTACGTGGACTTCGTCGACTACGACGAGGTCGCCCACCACGCCGGGCCCTCGCGCCCGGAGTCGATGCGGACCCTCGAGAGCCTCGACCGGGTGCTCGCGTTCTTCGAGGAGGTCGCCTCCCGTGTCGGGCGGCGCTACGAGATCGCGGTGGTCTCCGACCACGGGCAGGCGCAGGGGCCGACCTTCGCCCAGGTGGTCGGGCGCACCCTGACCGAGGTCGTGCAGGAGCTGGCGGTCCGCAGCACCTCCGCGACCTCCGACGTGCGGCCCGTCGAGCCGTGGGGGCCCGCCACGCTGCTGCTCGAGAGCGGCCGGGGCCACGGGCGGCTGATGAGCCGGGCGGCGCGCACGGTCGCCTCCGGCAGCGGCGGGGTGCCGCGCCTCGCGACGCCGGCGGCCACCGAGACCGACCCCGCGTCGCTGGTCGTCGCGGCGTCCGGCTGCCTGGCCCACGTCTACCTCACCGACCTGCCCGGCCGCCTCGACCGCGACGCCGTCGAGGGCGCGTGCCCGGGCCTGGTGCGCTCCCTCGCCGAGCACCCCGGCGTCGGCGTCGTCCTGACCCGTGACGCCGCCGGTGTGCTGCGGGTCGACGGCCCCCACGGCTGGCGCGTCCTGACCCCGGGCGAGGAGCCGGCCGGGGCCGGCGCCGACCCGCTGGCGCCGTACGCCGGCGACCCGGCCGCGGACCTGCGGGAGCTGGAGACGAAGCACCACGTCGGCGACCTGGTGCTCCTCGGCCGCTGCGACCCGTCGCTCGACGAGGTCGTCGCCTTCGAGGAGCTCGTCGGCTCCCACGGCGGGCTCGGGGGCTGGCAGACCTCCGCCTTCGTGGTCCACCCGACCGGCTGGCCGCTGCCCCTCGGTCGCGCGCTCACCGGCCTGGAGGTGCACCGCGCGATGGTCGCCCGCCTCGAGCAGCACGGCCTGCGCCGCACCGACCCGGGCGGCGGCACCGGTGAGACCGGAGGCACCGGTGACGACCGGGACGAGCGGTCCGCGAGGCTGCCCGCGTGAGCGCACCCGACGGCCTGCGCGTCACGTGGTGGGGCCACGCGACCGCGAGCGTCGACCTCGCCGGCGTCCGCGTCCTCACCGACCCGCTGCTGGTCGGCCGGCTGGCGCACCTGCGCCGCCACACCCCCACCCCGGCCCCGGCGGCCCGCGAGGCCGACCTGGTCCTGGTCTCGCACCTCCACGCCGACCACCTCCACCTGCCCTCGCTGGCCCGTGTCGACGCCGCCGCGCCCGTCGTCGTGCCCCGGGGCGCCGGCCCGCTCGTGCGCGGACCCGGCGCGCCGCGGCGCGAGGTCCACGAGGTGGACCCGGGCGACGTGCTCGAGGTCGCCGGCTGCGTCGTGCGCGTGCTGGAGGCCCACCACGACGGGAGGCGCCTGCCGTGGTCGCGACGGCGCGGCCCCGCCCTCGGGTTCCGGGTGGACCGGGCCGGGCGGTCGTTCTGGTTCCCCGGCGACACCGGGCCCGGGCCCGACTTCGCCGCCGCCGGACCCGTCGACCTGGCGCTGGTGCCGGTCGGCGGCTGGGGGCCCAGCCTCGGCCCCGAGCACCTCGACCCCGCCCAGGCCGCCGACGCGGTCGCCGCGGCCCTGGCCGCGGCCGCCGTCCCCGTGCACTGGGGCACGTTCTGGCCCACCGGGCTCGAGCGGGTCGCCCCCGGCGTCCACCACCGGCTGTTCGTCACGCCCGGGGAGCGGTTCGTCGCCGCGCTGGGCGACCGTGCCCGCGGCCTGCTCCTGACCCCCGGCGAGACCCGGGCGGTGCGGGCGTGAGCAGCGCCGAGATCACGCCGGTCACCCTGCTCGTGCTCTACGGCGTCGTCGCGTTCGGGGCGGTCGTGCCCGTCCTGCCCACCGGCGCCGCGGTGAGCAGCGCCGCCGTCCTCGCCGGCCACGAGCAGGCGCTGCTCGTGCTGGTGGTGGTCGCGGTCGGGGCGGTCGCGGCCTGGACCGGCGACGTCGTCGTCTACCGGGTGCTCGCCACGGCGGGCGTGCCCTTCGCGCGCCGGATGGGCTGGTGGCGCCAGGTCGCGGACGGGACGGGACGCGGGGACCGGGCCGGGACCGACCACGAGGGGGACGACGGGGACGACCAGGCTGACGAGGACGACGAGGGCGTGCTGCTGCGCCTGCGCGAGGGCATCGAGCGCCACGAGGTCCGCACGCTGCTCGTGTCGCGACTGGTCCCCGGGGGCCGGATCCCCGTGCTCATGGTCGCCGCGCTCACCGGCTACCCGTGGCAGCGGTTCGTCGGCGCCGCGGTGGCCGCGGCCGCGCTGTGGTCGGCGGTGTACGCCGCGGTCGGCGTGCTCGGCAGCGCCGTCGTGCCCGACGACCGCGTCGCGCTCGTGGTCGCCCTCGTCGGCGCCCTGGCGCTGACGGTGGTCGTGCGCGGCGTGCGGCTCGTCGTCGACCGGGTCCGGACCCGCCTGGTCCGCACCCCGGCCTGAGCGGCAGGATCGTCGGCGTGTCGGGAGCACTGGGTCGGGTCGCGCGGGGCGCCGAGGACCCCTGCCCCTGCGGGGGCCCGACGTACGGCGGCTGCTGCCGTCCGCTGCACCACGGCGCGCCCGCGGCGACGGCGGAGGCCCTGATGCGGTCGCGCTACTCGGCGTACGCGCTCGGCGAGACCGACCACCTCTGGCGCACCTGGCACCCCCGCACCCGCCCCGCGCGGGTCACCGCGCACGACGCGCTGTCCTGGCGCGGGCTGGAGGTCCACGCCACGACCGGCGGCGACGGCCCGGAGGACACCGAGGGCACGGTCACCTTCACCGCCCGCTACGACGGGCCGACCGGGCCCGAGGTGCTGCGCGAGCACAGCCGCTTCGTACGGCGCGGCGGCCGCTGGGTGTACCTCGACGGCACCCCGCCCGACTAGGCCGTGTCCTGCCCGGGGTCGGGCACCGCGGAGAGGCGCGGCGGCCGGGCCTCCTGCGTCGGGAGCACCTCGGTCTCGACGTCGTCGTCGAAGACGACCTCGACCCGCTCGAAGCCCTTGTGCCGCTGCGCGCGGGCGTAGCCGGTGTAGGCGCGGCGGTCGGCCTCGGTGAGGTCGACGGCGTCGGTGAACGGCGTGAGCAGTGCCCGGGGGTAGAGCCGGCGGGCCAGCACGACGTTGACCTCGATGCCCAGCACGGCGGCGATCGAGGCGATGTAGATGATGCCGAAGAGACCGAGCACCAGGCCGAACGTCTGGTTCATGTTGCTGGTCTCGCCGAGCACGCGGGTGGCGTAGACCGTGCCGACGTACTGCAGGCCGAGCCAGAGCACGGCGACCGTGAACGCCCCGGGCATGGCCGCGCGGAAGCTGTGCTGGCGGGCGGCGGCGAGGCGGAACAGCACGGTGAGCATCAGGCCGATCACCACCACCGTGGCGACCCGGATCAGGACGGCCAGCCCGCCGTCGACGGCGCCGCCGAACACCTCGGTCGAGCTGCCGATCGCGGAGACGACGGTGACGGCCAGGACCGCGATCCCGGCGGTGAGGAGCAGCACGAGGCTCTTGAGCCGCAGCAGGAACGGGTTGGGGCGGCTGTTGCGCGGCACCGACCACGCGACGTTCATCGCGTTCTGGATGGCCTGGCCCAGCCCGAGCGCACCGTAGAGGGCGCCGAGCAGACCCACGACCACCGCGGTCCACGACCCCTGGAGACCCTCGGGGCGCCCGAGCTGCTCGCCGACGATCGGGAAGTTGCTGAGCGCCGAGTCGAGGATCGTGGCCTGGAGGCCGGGGTTGCCCTGCAGCACGAAGCCGAGGATCGAGGTGGCCAGCAGCAGCATCGGGAAGATCGCGATGAAGGCGTAGAAGGTGATGACGGCCGCGAGGTAGCTGCCCTGGTCGTCGAAGTACTTGTAGACCGTCGCCAGGGGCATGGAGACGGGCGGGAACCGTCGCTGTCCCCGGTCCAGGACGTCCACCACCTTGGCCACGGCAGAACGGTACTGCCCCACTCGCCCCGCCGCGGCCGGACTCAGCCCCAGACGCCGAGGACGTCGCCGCCGATGCGGACGACGAACGCCGCCACCACCGCCACGAAGAACGCCCGCACGAAGCCCGCCCCCCGCGAGACCGCGAGCCGCGCCCCGACGTAGGCGCCGAGGACGTTGCCGAGCCCCATCAGCAGCCCGACGCCCCACAGCACCGCGCCCTGCGGCACGAAGACCACCAGCGCGGCGACGTTGGTCGCCCAGTTGGCCAGGCGCGCGTTGGCCGAGGCGTCGAGGAAGCTGTAGCCCAGGCTGACCAGCGCCACCACCAGGAACGACCCGGTGCCCGGCCCCAGCACCCCGTCGTAGAAGCCGATGACGAGGCCGACGAGCATCGCGGCCGTGGTGTGGCGGCGACCCTCGAGGCGCAGCTCGGTCTCGACGCCGACCGACGGCTTCAGCAGCACCCAGGCGCCGACGAGCACCAGGACCACGAGCACGATCGGGTCGAACGCCGAGCGCGGGATCCAGAACGCCACCAGCGCGCCGCCCGCCGCCCCCGCGAAGGCCATCAGCATCATGGGCCCGAAGACCCGCGGGTCGGGCCGGACCCGGCGGTAGTAGGTCGCCGAGCTGACCGTGACGCCCATCGCGGAGGCCAGCTTGTTGGTGGCGAGGATCTCGACCGGGCTGACCCCCGGCAGCGCGACGAGCAGCGCGGGCAGCTGCACGAGCCCGCCGCCGCCGACCACGGAGTCGATGAAGCCGGCGGTCACGGCGGCCAGGACCAGCAGCCCCAGGACCGACAGCGGCACCTCGGGTCCGGCCAGCAACGTCACGTGCCGCAGGGTCTCACCCCGCGAGGAGGCGCCCGGCGCCGCCTCACCCGCGGGCGGCCATGATGGGCGGGTGCGCGTCGTCTCCCTGCTCCCCTCGACGACCGAGGTCGTCTTCGCCCTCGGCGCCGGCGACGACCTCGTCGGCGTCACCTTCGAGTGCGACTTCCCGCCCGAGGCGCGCGACCGGCGGGTGGTGTCGACCTCCACGATGCCCGCGGGCCTCGACCCGGCCGGGATCGACGCCTGGGTCGCGGCCGCCGCGGGGCGCGGCGAGGACCTCTACCGGCTCGACGCCGACGCGCTCGCCGGGCTGGACGCGGACCTGGTGCTGACCCAGGACCTGTGCGCCGTGTGCGCCGTCGACGTCGGCACCGTCGACGACGCGCTGAGCCACCTCGGCTGCCGCGCCGACGTGCTGACCGTGGACCCCCACACCCTCGAGGAGGTGCTCGCCTCCGTCGTCGCCGTCGGCGCCGCGCTGGGTCGTCGGACCGAGGCGGACGCCGTCCTCGCCGGGCTCCGGGCCCGGCTCGACGCCGTCGCCGCCCGGGTCGCCGGCCGACGCCGGCCCCGGGTGGCGGTGCTGGAGTGGACCGACCCGCCGTACGCGCCGGGCCACTGGGTGCCCGACATGGTCACCGCCGCCGGCGGGCTGAGCGTGCTCGGCACCGCCGGCGCCCGCTCGGGCCGGACGACGTGGGAGGCGCTGGCCGCGTGCGAGCCCGAGGTGGTCGTCGTCGCGGCCTGCGGCTACGGGCTCGAGGCGACCACGGCGATGGCCGCGGACCTGCGCGACGCCGGGCTCGTGCCCGCCGGCGCGCGGCTGCACCCGGTCGACGCGGACGCCCACTGGGTGCGCCCCGGCCCCCGGCTCGTCGACGGCGTCGAGGAGCTGGCGGCGGCCCTGCACCCCTGAGCCGCCCCGAGGCGGGTCAGGAGAGGCCGAGCTGGCCCAGCAGGTCCTGGCGGGTGAGCACGCCGATCGGGCTGCCGTCGGCCTGCACCAGCAACGCGTCGGCGCTCTCGAGCATGGCCACGGCCTCGTCGGCCGAGGCGGTCGACCCGATCGTCGGCAGCGGCGGCGACATGTGGTCCTCGACCCGGTCCGCGAGACGTGCGGTGCCGGCGAACAGGGCGTCGAGCAGATCGCGGTCCGAGACCGACCCCGCCACCTCGGCGGCGACCACGGGCGGCTCGGCGCGCACGACCGGCATCTGCGAGACGCCGTACTCGCGCAGGATCGCGACGGCCTCCGCGATCGTCTCCCCCGGGTGGGTGTGGACCAGGTCGGGCAGGCGGCCGTCCTTGCCGCGCAGCACGTCCTCGACCGTGCGACCGGCGGTCTCGTCGGAGCCCGTCGCGAAGCCGTAGCGGCTCAGCCACTCCTCGTCGAAGACCTTGCCGAGGTAGCCCTTGCCGGAGTCGGGCAGCAGCACCACGACGACCGCGTCGTCGCGGCCCTCCGCCGCCAGCTCGTGGGCGAGCTGCACCGCCGCGTACGCCGCCATCCCGCACGAGCCGCCGACCAGCAGCGCCTCCTCGCGGGCCATGCGGCGGGTGAACGCGAAGGAGTCGGCGTCGGAGACCGCGATGATCCGGTCGGCCACGGTGCGGTCGTAGGTGTCGGGCCAGAAGTCCTCGCCGACGCCCTCGACCAGGTAGGGGCGCCCGCTGCCGCCGGAGTAGACCGACCCGACGGGGTCGGCGCCGACGACCTGGACGTCGGGGTTCTGCTCCTTGAGGTAGCGCCCGACGCCCGAGATGGTGCCGCCCGTGCCGACGCCCGCGACGAAGTGGGTGATCCGGCCCTCGGTCTGCGCCCAGATCTCCGGGCCCGTGGTCTCGTAGTGGGAGCGCGGGTTGTGGGGGTTGGAGTACTGGTCGGGCTTCCAGGCCCCCGGCTCGGCCGCGAGGCGGTCGGAGACGTTGTAGTAGGAGTCGGGGTGCTCGGGGGCCACCGCGGTCGGGCACACCACGACCTCGGCGCCGTACGCGCGGAGCACGTTGCGCTTGTCCTCGCTGACCTTGTCGGGGCACACGAAGACGCAGGAGTAGCCCTTCTCCTGGGCGACCATCGCGAGGCCGACGCCGGTGTTGCCGGACGTCGGCTCGACGATCGTCCCGCCGGGCCGGAGCAGGCCCTCCGCCTCGGCGGCCTCGACCATGCGGGTCGCGATGCGGTCCTTCACCGAGCCGCCCGGGTTGAGGTACTCGACCTTGGCCAGCACCAGGGGCAGCGCGGGACCCCCGGTCGGGTCCGCGGCGCCTGGGGCGTCCGGGTCGTGCAGCACGTGGCGCAGCCGGACCAGCGGGGTGTCGCCGATGAGGTCGAGGACGGAGTCGACGTACTGCATGAGGCGAGACTAGGGGCTCCGGGGCCATCACTAGTCTGTGGCCCGTGGGGAAAGCCGCTGCCGCCCGGAAGCTCGCGTCGGCCGCCGCGTTCGGCGGCGGCGGCGTGTCCGTCGTCGGCGCCGGGCTGTGGGGCGTGCTGAAGGCCGAGGCCTCGCTCGCGCGCCGCACGATCGGCACCCCGCGCGACGAGCCGCCGCCCGACGCGACCGGCTGGTACGGCCGCACAAGGCCCGGCCCGGCGCACCGCGTGGCCGTGATCGGCGACTCCAGCGCGGCGGGCTACGGCGTCGACCGGGTCGAGGACACCCCGGGGGCCCTCCTGGCCTCCGGGCTCTCACGGGAGGCCGACCGCCGCGTCTACCTGCGCTCCTTCGCCCGGGTCGGCGCCCAGACCAGCCAGATCGCGGCCCAGGTCGACGCGGCGCTGCTGATCGAGCCGGACCTCGCCGTCATCCTCGTCGGCGCCAACGACGTCACCCACACCGTGCCGCCGTCGCAGTCGGTGCGCCACCTCGTCGAGCAGGTACGACGGCTGCGCGACGCGGGCGTCGAGGTCGTCGTCGGCACGTGCCCCGACCTCGGCACCATCAAGCCGATCGCTCCCCCGCTGAAGCAGGTGGCGCGGGCGTGGTCCCGCCGCCTCGCCGCGGCGCAGACGATCGCGGTGGTCGAGGCGGGCGGGCGGACGGTGTCCCTGGGCTCGATCCTGGGCCCCGAGTTCGAGGCCGCGCCCGCGGTGCTGTTCGGCCCGGACCAGTTCCACCCCTCCGCCGACGGCTACCGCTCGCTCGTCGGGGTGCTGCTGCCCTCGGTGCTCGCGGCCCTGGGCCTGATCCCGGAGGCGGAGGTGCACGCCGACGGCCTGCGCGGCGAGGGCGTCATGCCGGTCGCCCGCGCCGCGGTCGCCGCCGTGCGCCAGCCGGGCACCGAGCTGGGCGGCACCGAGGTGCGCGGCCACCGCCTCGGGGTGCGGGGCCGCTGGGTCGAGCTGCGCCACCGGCGGCGCCACCCCCACGGCGAGGCCGAGGGTCCCCAGCCGAGCGAGGACGCGTCGGCCTGAGGCCGCACCCCCGCCCCGGGCGGACCCGGACGTGCGACGAGGCCCCGACCGCGGTGCGGTCGGGGCCTCGTCGTGTCGAGCGGGTCGCTCAGTCCTGGTTGAGGATCGCCAGGAGGCGGAGCAGGTTGGTGTAGATCCACACCAGGCTCACGGTCATCGCGAACGCGGCGCGCCACGACTCGCGCTCCGGGAGGCCGGCGGCGATGCCCTTCTCCACGAAGTCGAAGTCGAGGATCAGCATGAACACGCCGAGCACCAGGCCGACGACGGCGGTGACCAAGCCGAGGCCGCCGAGGCCGAACAGGCCGATCTGGGCGCCGAAGAAACTGAGGACGAACTCCATCAGCGACAGCGCGACCATGCCGAACATCACCGCTATGACGCCCTTGCGGAACTTGTCACCGACCTTGATGTCGAAGACGCGGTAGACGGTCAGCGTCGCGGCGAAGGCCGCGAAGGTGCCGAACACGGCCGGGACGATGATGCCGTCCGCGACCGCCGTCATCAGCTTGGTGAAGCCGCCGAGGAACAGGCCCTCGACCGCGGCGAACGCCAGCACCAGGGCGGGGCTGACCTCGCGCTTGAACGAGTTGACCATCGACAGGCCGAACGCGGTCAGACCGCCGATCGTGGCGGCCGCGCCGGCGAGCGCGAACCCGCTGGGCTCCTCCAGCGAGGGCGTGAGGGCGTAGGTGAGGAACGCGACCACGACGGCGAGACCGACGGTGAACGCGGTCTTCTGCACGACGGAGTCGACGGTCATCCGGGAGATGGGTGCCTGCGGGGCGCCGTAGCCGCCGCCCTGGGCGACGTCCCACGAGGACGGGTCGGAGTAGCCCTGCTGCCCGTAGGCGGCGTAGGGGGCGCCGGCGCCCTGTCCACCGCGCTGTCCGTTGAACTCGGGCGAACGGTTGAACACCGGGTTGTTGCTTCGCATCAGTCTCTCCTCGAGGCCGAAATGGTGGCCGCCTGCGGTGGCGGCACGCCTGGGCCCCATCGTATCGGGGCTTCACAGGAAACAACGAGGAACGGGGGCCCGGTGTTCCCGGTGGCGGGCGTCGTCAGGCGTCGCCGCGGGGCGGCTCCGGCGGGAACGGCATGTCGACGTCGAGGGCCTCGTGGAGCTCGCCGACGACGTCCGCCAGACCCTCGACCAGCCCCGCGAGCCGGGTCGGCGACATGCCGCCGAACAGGCGCGCGGCCAGCCCGTCGTACTCGGCGGCCATGGCGGCGAGCTCCGAGGTGCCACGGGCGGTGGGGGTGACCAGCACCGCCCGGCCGTCGGCCGGGTGCGCCTCGCGGGTCACGAAGCCCGTCTCGACCAGGGCGTCGACGAGGCCGGTGACGTTGCGCGCGCTCACGCCGAGCTCGTCGGCCAGGGCCCGCTGCGTCTGCGGGCCCTGCTCGCCGAGGATCCACAGCAGGCTGGCGCGCGCCTGGGTGAGGCCGCGGGCGGGCAGGCCGCGGGCCATGTCCGCGCTCAGCAGGGTGGTCACCTGGAGCAGCAGGCCGAGGCCGTCGCGCCCGAGGGTCTCGGGGTCGTCGTGGGCTCCGGTCGTCACGCGGCGGAGTGTAGGGCCGCCACCCGTCTCCGGCGGAGCGGTCGGCCACGGAGCGGGACGGGACCGGACGGGTGCCCCCGCTGGGACTCGAACCCAGAACTGGTCGCTTTTAAGGCGACTCCCTCTGCCGGTTGGGGCACGGGGGCGTGGCTGCACGGTAGGGCTGCACGGTAGGGCTGCACCGGAGGGCCGCACCGCAGGGCGGCCCGGGACGGTGGGGCTCCACGGTCTCACTGACGACCGCGGCCCCGCCGGACGAGGCAGACCGCGAGGACGGCGAGGACCAGCGTCCAGGCGCCCAGGTTGGCCAGCGGCAGCCACAGCGGGTCCCCCGTGCTGCTGCCGGCGCCGCCGGTGTCCGGGACGGCGCCGCCGGTGATCGGGTAGCGCGCGAGCGCGACGTAGCCGTAGAGGGGGGTGAAGCGGGCGATGTCCAGGAGGACCCCCGACAGCGGCACGAAGATGTTGCCGAGGAAGCCGAGCACCACGACGATCCCGCCGGTGGCGCCCACCGCGCCCTCGGTGCGCAGGGCCAGGCCGACCACCAGGCCCAGGAGCGCGAACACCCAGGCGCCGGCCAGCACTCCGAGGAGGCTGAGCACCCACGCCCGGGGCGTCCCCTCGGCCCCGGTGAGCAGGCCGAGCACGGTGATGAGGCCGACCGGAACGACGGCGACCAGCACCGCCAGGGTCGCCTTGACCGCCACGAACCCGCTGTCGCGCAGCGGGGTGAGCCCGAGCTGTCGGCCCCAGCCCTGCATCCGCTCGACCGCCGCGGACCCGCCCACGCCCGTCGTGGCGGTCACCGCGCCGTACGCCGCCATGGACACGAGGATCAGCAGGGACACGTTGCCGTCGCCGGCGGACCGGTCGCCGACGTCCTGGGTGGCCCCGAAGATCAGGTAGAAGAACGCCGGGAGGACGGCCACGAAGAACAGGTTCACGCGGTCGCGGGCGAAGCGCCGCAGCTCCAGGCGCAGGTACGTCGTGTTCACCGCGCCTCCCCCTCGGTCAGGGTCGCGAACGCGTCGTCGAGGGAGCCCGCGACGACCTCGAGGCCGGTGGCCCCGAGGTCGACGAGCAGGGCCCGGGCGACGGCGTCGGAGTCGGGGGCGCTGACCCGCAGCCGGCTGCCCTCGACGACGACGCCGACGACCCCGGGCAGCCGTCGGACCGCCGTGACCAGGCGGTCGCCCCGGCCGGTGTCCGCGGGGAGGTCGACGCTGACGCTCCGGCCGGCGACGCGGCTGCGGACCTCGTCGACGGAGCCGTCGGCGACGACCCGACCTCCCGCCACCACGACGATCCGGTCCGCGGACGTGCCGGCCTCGGCGAGGTAGTGGGTGGCGAACACGACCGTGCGTCCGCGCGCCGCCTCGGCGTGCATGGCGGCCCAGAAGTCGCGGCGCGCCGTCACGTCCATGCCGGCCGTCGGCTCGTCGAGGACCAGCAGGTCGGGGTCCGGCACGAGCGCCAGCGCGAAGCGCAGCCGCTGCTGCTCGCCGCCCGAGCACCTCGAGACCAGCCGGCCCGCGAGGTGGGCGACGCCCGCGCGGACGAGGACGTCGTCGACGACGTCGGCCCCGCCCCGCCCGTCGTACGTCGAGGCGACCAGCCGCACCGTCTCGGCGACGGTGAGGTCGCGCAGCAGGCCGCCGGTCTGCAGCACCGCGGCGACCCGGCCGGCCGTCACCGCCTCCCGCGGGCGCCGCCCGAAGACCCGGGCGGTGCCGGCACTGGGCTCGGTCAGCCCGAGCACGACGTCCAGGGTGGTGGTCTTGCCGGCGCCGTTGGGGCCGAGCAGGGCCACCACCTCCCCGGCGTCGACGCGCAGGTCGACGCCGCGCACGGCCCGGACCTCACCGTCCTTCGTGCGGAATGTCTTCTCCAGCCCGACCAGCTCGATCGCGGCTCCCGCTGCCCCGTCCATCCCCCGATGCTGCACCCTCCGCGCCCGACGCGTCGCCTACAGCGAGGCGGCGCGGGTCAGGACCGCGTCGAGCATCGGCTCGGTGAGGCGGCCGGTGAAGGTGTTCTGCTGGCTGGGGTGGAAGCAGCCGAGGAGCGTGACGTCGCTGCGGCCGGAGCCGGCGGGGGCCGCCAGGACGACCTCCGCCCCGTGGCCGAAGCGGGGTCGGGGGCGGGGCACGTCGTGGCCGAGGTCGGCGAGGGTGCGCAGGGCGACGCCCCACCCGAACGCCCCGAGCGCGACGACGGCGCGCACCGACGTGAGCAGCCGCATCTCCGCCGCGATCCACGGCGCGCACGTGTCGCGCTCGGCGGGGGTGGGCTTGTTGGCCGGCGGCGCACAGCGCACGCCCATCGTCATCCGGGCGCCGAGCAGCTCCTGGCCGTCGCCGGCGTGGACGCTGGTGGACCGGCGGGCCAGCCCGACGCGGTGCATCGAGGCGTGCAGCCAGTCGGCGGAGCGGTCGCCGGTGAAGATCCGGCCGGTCCGGTTGCCGCCCTGGGCGGCCGGGGCCAGCCCGACGACGACGACCCGGGCGTCGACGGGGCCCATCCCGCTGGCCGGTCGGCCCCAGTACGGCTCCTGCGCGTACGACGCCCGCTTGGTGACGGCGACCTCCTCGCGCCAGGCGACGAGGCGCGGACAGGCGCGGCACACGGTGGACGCGGCGTCGAGGGCCGCGAGGTCGCCGGCCCGCTGGGCGGCCGCGGCCACCCGCCGCACGGCGGCGGGGGTGCGGGCCACGGGGGTGTCGGGCCCGGCGCCGTCACCGGGCCAGCCGGTGCCGGGCGGGACCGGCGAGACGAACCGCTCCCCCGTGAGCGGGTGCGGGAGCGGCTCGTCCGCGGTGGCGCTCAGGAGACCGGCGGGGGCCCGGCCGGAGGCTGCTGCTCGGCGGTCTCCTGGGCCTTGTCCTTCGCGGCGTCGGCGGCCTCCGCGGTCTTGTCCGCGGCCGTGCCGGCGGCGTCGGAGACGGCGTCGGCGGCCTGGGCCACGTGGCCCTCGACCTTGTCGGACAGCGAGGAGTCGCTGCGGCGGGTGGCGTCGGCGGCCTCGGAGGCCGCCGACTGCGCGGCCCCGGCGGCCTGGGCCGCGGCGTCCTTCACCGTGTCCGCGACGACCGGGGCGTGCTCCTTGACGGCCTCGGTGGCCTGCTCCGCGGCGCGCTGCACCTGCGGGTTGTTGCGGACCTTCCCGGCCGCGGCCACGATCTCGTCGTAGCGGTCGCGGCCGGCCTTGGCGCCCAGCACGTAGCCGGCGCCGAAGGCGGCCAGCAGGGTCAGCTTGCTCATTCGTCGTACCTCTCGTCGTGGTGCTCTGGAGAGTAGGGGATGGGTGGTGCCGGTGCCGCTGGGGCGGTGAGGAGCGAGTACCCGATGCCGTCGAGGACATCGGCCACCGAGGCCACGAACCTCGCGGCCCCGGTCCGCGCCAGCACCCGGGAGAGGACCAGCCCGCCCGCGGGCAGCACGTCGGCCCGGCCGGGGTCGACCCATCCGGTCGCCACCCGGGCCGCGGTGGGCATCGCGGTCAGCTCGCCGACCAGGCGCGTCACGTCGGCGGGTGCCAGCACCGCCTGGTCGACGGCGGCGAGCTCGCGGGCGCCGGTGAGGCCGGCCGCCAGGGTCAGGGCGGTCCCGGCGACCCCGACGACGGTCGCGACCGCGGCCAGGTCGACCCCGGCGGCGACGGCGCCGTCCAGCGCGGCGTCGACGTCGGCGGTGGCCGCGGCGACCTCGTCCGGCCCGGGCGGGTCCCCGTGCAGGTGGCGCTCGGTGAGGCGCACGGCGCCCACGTCCATGCTGTGCGCGGCGCCCGGCGCGGGGTCCCCGGGGGCGCCGAGCGCCAGCTCGGTGGAGCCGCCGCCGACGTCGACGACGAGCAGCGGTGCCCCGACGTCGGCCCGCAGCCCCCGCACCGCGCCGGCGTAGGTGAGGGCCGCCTCCTGGGCGCCGGTCAGCACCTCGGGGTCCGTCCCGACCCGGGCTCGGACGCCGACGGCGAAGGCCTCGCGGTCCGCCGAGTCCCGCACCGCGGACGTCGCGCAGCAGCGGACCGCCCGCACGTCGAGCCCCGCCAGCATCCCGGCGTACGCGTCGAGGGCGGCGAACGCCCGCTCGAGCGCCGCCGGCGCGAGGTGCCCCGAGGCGTCGACGCCCTCACCGAGGCGGACGATGCGACTCTCGCGCCGCAGCACCCGGCCGTCGTCGGCGAGGACCAGCAACCGCAGCGTGTTGGTGCCGCAGTCGATCGCCGCGACGCTCACGCGCCGGCGGCCTCGCCGGCCGCGTCGTCGACGGCGACGCAGGGGCCGGCGGCCCACCACTCCCCCAGCCGCTCCACGGTCTCGTCGCCCAGCGGGTTCACGCCCGGTCCCTGCGCCAGCGACTGCGCGGCCAACGCGTGCAGGCACTTCACCCGGCTGGGCATGCCCCCCGCCGAGACGCCGGCGATCTCGGGGACCTCGCCGACCTCGGCCTCGATCTCGGCCCGCGCGGCGAGGTAGCGCTCGTGCGCGGAGGCGTACGCCGCGGCGAGCTCCGGGTCCTCGCCGAGGCGCTGCTGCATCCCGGCCATCACCCCGGTGCCCTCCAGCGTGCCGATGAGGGACGCCACGCGCGGGCAGGTCAGGTAGTACGTCGTGGGGAAGGGCGTGCCGTCGCCGAGGCGGGGCTCGGTGGTGACGACGTCGGGCAGCCCGCAGCCGCAGCGGTGCCCCACGGCGTGCACGCCGCGCGGCGGCCGGCCGAGCTGGCGGCGGACGGCGGCCAGGTCGGCGGGGTCGGGAGCGGTCACCGGCCCGAGCCCCCGGAGCCCTTCCGGCCGGCGGACGGCGCCGGGCCGATCCGCTCGGCGGGCTGCTCCTTCTCGGCGACCTGCGGCGGCCGGGCGGCGAGCTCGACGGACTCCCAGGTCGACTCCCACCAGGCGGTGGGCTGCTCGCGCGGCACGTCCTGCGCGGGCAGCGTGCCGCCTGCGCCGAGCGGCTCGCCGTCCTCGTCGAGGACCTGGTAGCCCGTCTCGCCGGGCAGCAGGTAGCCGAGGCGCTCGCGGGCCTGGCTGCGCAGGTACGCCGGGTCGTCCCAGCGGCGCTGCTCGCGCTCGAGGGCGTCGATGGACTCGCGACGCTCCACGATCTCGGCCTTCACGTCACCGATGTGCTCGCGCTGCACGAGGTAGGCCCGCAGCGAGCTGGCGTAGGACACGAGGAGCACCGCGAGGACCAGCACCAGGATCATCCCGCGCCCGGTGAGCCGCGGGCGCGGCGCGGACCCCCGGGGGGTCCTCCCGGGGGTCGCGGGGCGCGGGGTGCCGGCCACGGGTCGCTCAGGCCGTCGCGCGCGGGAACGCCGCGGCGCCGGCGTACCGCGCGGCGTCGTCGAGCTCGGCCTCGATGCGGAGCAGCTGGTTGTACTTCGCGACCCGGTCGGAGCGGGCGGGCGCCCCGGACTTGATCTGGCCGCAGTTCGTGGCCACCGCGAGGTCGGCGATGGTGGTGTCCTCGGTCTCGCCGGAGCGGTGGCTCATCATGCAGCGGTAGCCGGACCGGTGGGCGAGGTCGACCGCGTCGAGGGTCTCGCTGAGCGAGCCGATCTGGTTGACCTTCACCAGCAGCGCGTTGGCCTGTCCGCCCTCGATGCCGCGGCGCAGGCGCTCGGGGTTGGTGACGAAGAGGTCGTCACCGACGATCTGGACCTTCGAGCCCAGGAGGTCGGTGATGGCCTTCCAGCCCTCCCAGTCGTCCTCGTCGAGCGGGTCCTCGATGGAGACGATGGGGTAGGCCGCGGCGAGCTCGGCGTAGTACTCGGTCATCTGGTCCGCGGAGCGCTTCTTGCCCTCGAAGGTGTACTTGCCCTTCTCGCAGAACTCGGTCGCGGCGACGTCGAGCGCCAGCGCGACGTCGGTGCCGAGCGTGAGGCCCGCGGCCTTCACGGCGTCGGCGATCAGGTCGAGCGCGGCGCGGTTGGACTTCAGGTCGGGGGCGAAGCCGCCCTCGTCGCCGACGCCGGTGGCGAGGCCCTTCTTCTTCAGCACCGACTTCAGGGCGTGGTACACCTCGGCGCCCTGCTGGACGGCCTCGGAGAACGACGCGGCGCCGACGGGCGCGATCATGAACTCCTGGACGTCGACGTTGGTGTCGGCGTGGGCGCCGCCGTTGAGGATGTTCATCATCGGCACCGGCAGCACGTGGGCGTTGGGCCCGCCGACGTAGCGGTAGAGGGGCAGCTGCGCCGACTCGGCGGCCGCCTTCGCGACGGCGAGCGAGACGCCGAGGATGGCGTTCGCGCCGTACGTCGCCTTGTTGGGCGTCGCGTCGAGCTGGATCATCGCCTGGTCGACCAGGCGCTGGTCGTCGGCCTCGAGGCCCTCGACCGCGGCGGCGAGGGTCTCGTTGACGCCCTCGACGGCCTGACGGACGCCCTTGCCGAGGTAGCGGTCGCCGCCGTCGCGCAGCTCCACCGCCTCGAACGCCCCGGTCGACGCGCCGCTCGGGACCGCCGCGCGGCCGAACGCGCCGTCGTCGAGCTGCACCTCGACCTCGACGGTGGGGTTGCCGCGCGAGTCGAGGATCTCGCGGGCTCCGACGGCTGCGATCGAGGCCACGTGCTGCTCCTGGGGGTCGGGATGGGCGCCGACGTCCGGGGGCCCGGACGGGCGCCGTCAGCCTAACGGCGTCCGCACCCACCACGGCGCACCCCGCGCCCGGGCGCCGACGACGTCCCCCGTCGTCGAGACCACCCCACACACCGACGGAGGTCTCGACCGACGCTCCTCGCCCAGGGGCTCGTCACTGCTCGACCACCGGAGCGTGACCACGGGGGCTGGTCGGCCGCGTCCGTCGCGGGACGTGGAACGGGGCGGGCCGGTGCGCGGGGTGCGCACCGGACCGCCCCGGTCCGGGTGGTGCCAGGTGGTGCCGGGTGGTGCCGGGTCAGCCGCGACGGACCCGGAGGACCTCCACGTCGCTCGCGGCGCGGGTGGTGGTCTCGGTGGGCAGGACCACCGCACGGATGCGGTGCTGGCCGGCCGGCTGCTTCGGGAAGCCGATCAGGAACGAGCCGTCCCGGTTGACCGTGCGGGTCGTGACGACCTTGCCGGCCTTGCGGATCTGCAGCGTGACCTGCTCGACGTCGGCGTCACCGAGGTCGAGCTCGACGCGGGCCCGCGGCTGCTGGCCCACGACGATCGGGTTGCGCGCCAGGGTCATGTCGATCTCCGGCGTGGTCGGCTCGACCGGGGGCTCCGGGTCGGTCGGGGGCTGGACGCCCTCGACCGAGTCGGCACCCCAGAGCAGGCCGTGGCCGAGCTGGCTGTACGCGCCCTTGGTGTAGGTGCGGTAGGTCGGCAGGGTGCCGAACACCAGCGCGTTCGCGCCCTCGGCCGTGCTGCCCGAGACGACCGACGCCTGGCCACCGGCCTCCGCGGCCGGGCGGCCACGGGTGGCGTTCCAGTGACCGGCGACGAGGGGGTTGCCCTCGGCGTACCGGGCCTCGGCGGTGGTGCCCTCACCGAGGGCCGTGAACCACGTGGCCGGCGCGACGAACGCGTAGGGCTGGGCCACGGGCTCGAGGAGGCTGCCCTCGGGGGTGTCGATGTCGACGATGCCCGTGCCGGCGCCGCTGCCGGCGACCGGCGTCGCGCTGAGCAGCCCGAAGGTGTTGGCGAAGTTCACGGCGTTGGTGCCGCGGCCCGCCATGCCCTTGCCGTCGGCCAGGTAGGCCCGCACGGCGTCGATCCCGGCCTGCTGGGTCGCGGGGTTGAAGGAGAGCGACCCGCCCAGGTACATCACGTCGATGGTGTCGAGGTCGATGGACCCGTCCGTGATGCCGGCCGTCGTGAGCAGCGTCAGGCTGTCGAAGCCCATCTCGCCGAGCGCCAGGCGGTCGTCGGCGGTGCCGGTGTAGCCGACCGTCAGGTCGTCGAGACCCTTCGCGCCCTCGGTGTCGAGGACGGCCGGGTCGACGGCGGTGAAGGCGACGTCGTGCTCGGCGGCCGCGGCCGAGGCGGCGGCGTAGGACGCGGCGTCGTCACCGAGCACCGCGACCCCGCTGGGCAGCCAGGTCACGGGGACGTCGGCGGCCAGCACGTCGTTGAGCGCCCGCAGCTCGGCGCCGCCGAGCAGCTCGAGGCCCAGGTACTCGCCGGTCGGCGGGGTCGACCCCACCGGCGCGGACTCCGTGACGGCCTCGACGGCCACCGGGAGGTCGGCGTCGGTCGTCGAGCCGACCGGGGCGGTGGTGGCGCCCCAGATCAGGCCCGGCGCCCAGGCGGAGACGTCGTACATGTCGGCGACGCGGTCGGAGATGTCCGTGCCGGCGTCGAGCAGCGCGTTCGCGAGCCCCCGCATCGGCTGGTGCATGTCGACCACGTAGGAGCCGGCGGCGTACGTCGTGCCGTCGACGGTGAACTCCGAGGTCGCGCGCGACACCTCGACGTCGTGGGCGAGGAGGAAGTCGACCAGCGCGGCCGCGTCGGACTCCGAGCGCTGCGTGGCGCCCGTGCCGATGACGTAGGCGCGCGGCAGGTCCGCGGCGTAGGCCTCGCCCCCGTCGGCGTCCCACTCGGACTGCCACTGCGTGGGCCCGGGCACGGTCGTGGGGTCGAGGATCGGCTCGATCGGCTCGCCCGCCGCCCCGCGGCGGAAGGTCTCGATCTGGTTGTCGAGCAGCGCGTCGGCGTTGGCCTCGAAGTAGTCGACGGTGGTGTCCATGACCACCGCGCCGACCTCCTTGTTGATGCGCGTGCGCTCGGGCTGGCTGACGCCCACCGGCGCCGTGCCGCGGCCCAGGGGCAGCTCGACGGTGCTGGAGACGGCGCCCTGGAAGGCGACGTACTGCGCGGTGAAGATCGGCGGCCAGTCGTCCCAGCCGGACGGGATGTCGCGGTAGGGGATCAGGATGCCGCCGGCCGGCGTCAGCGGGTTGCCCGCAATGTTCGCGTCGACCACGGCGTCCTCGATCGCGAGCGCCGACTCGTAGGCGTGCGGGATGAAGAGGTCGTAGTCGTAGTTCTCCCCGTGCGGCGGGCCCGTGGGCTCGACCTGGAGGTTGCCGGTGTAGCCGTGGAGGTCCGAGAAGAACAGCGGCTGGATGTCGTCGGTGAGGTCCCGGATGATCGTCGTCTCGGGCGTGGTGTTGGTGATGAAGTCACGGTTGGGGTCGAGACCCAGCGCGGTGGCGCGCACGCCGTTGACGCGACCGTCGGGGTTGTTGGTGACCGTGAAGTACATGCGGCTGCCGCGCAGCATGTCGAGCGCCGCGGAGTCGCCGGCCTCGTAGTCGGCGACCACCCGGTCGATGTAGTCGAGCGTCATGTCGGCGCCCTCCCACTCGTTGCCGTGGATGTTGCCGTTGAACCAGATCGGCATCTTGTAGCCGGCCTGGAGCGCCGTGTCCGTGGCCGCCGCGGCGGCGTCGTCCTTGATCGCCTCGCGCCACGCCGTCTGCTGCGCGGTCTGCTCCTCGGTCTCCGGCGCGGTGAGCGTCACCAGGTAGATGTCGCGGCCCTGGGTCGACTGGCCCACGACCTGGGTCGACACCGCGTCCGTGCGGCGCATGACCCGCTGCAGGCGCGGCGCGATCTCGTCGTAGGGGAAGGCGCCGCGCGCGATCGAGGCGTCGGCCGGGTTGTCGGGGAACACCTTCAGCCGGGGCTGGAAGGGGTAGCTCGCGGGCGGCGCCGGCACGGCGGACTCGGCGGCGAGCTTGCGTGCGGTCACCTCCGGCGAGGTCTGCACGGCGCGCGCGGGGGCGGGCGCGGCGCTGCGGGCGTCGGGCGCGCGGACGCCGTCCTCCGGGGCTGCGCCGGCGCTGGTGGCGCCGGCGATGAGGGTGCCGGTGAGGAGCAGCGCGAGGCTGCCGCCCGCCAGTGGCTTGATACGGCTCACAGGGTTGGTTCCTCTCGGGTGGGTGAGTGGATCTTTGCGGAACCTGTGCCGTGGCGGGTCGCAGTTCGATAACGCTTTCGTCCGGGTCCCGACCGCGCCTGTTCACCGAGCGGTCATCGCCCGCGGGGGGCCGTCGACACCTCGCGCCGACACGATCCCGGCCATGCCCACGCCCCGAGCCCTCCCCTCCCTCCCGAGCCGCCGACGCGGTGGCCCGGCCGCGGCGGCCGTCGCCGGTCTCGCGCTCGTCCTGAGCACGACCGCCACGGCCGGCTCCGCCCCGTCGTACCCCGACCCCGGCCCGGGCGACGTCCCCCGCACCGCCGAGCAGCGGGCCGACGCGCGCGCCGCCGGGCAGGTCGGCTTCGAGCGCACCGCGACGTACCCGGTGTTCCGCAACGTGCCGGAGGGCGTCGACCCGGACGCCGAGACCGTCGCGGAGATCTCCGACGTGACCGACGACGGCACCACGGTGGTCTACACCGACGCCGCCGGGCAGCGGATCGGGTTCCTCGACATCACCGACCCCGCCGCCCCCGTCGGCGACGGCAGCATCGACCTCACCGGTCTCGGCGCCGACACCGACTCCCCCACCTCGGTGGCCGTCGTCGGCGACCACGTGCTCGTCGTCGTCGACACCACGACCGACCTCGACGCCCCCTCCGGACGGCTCGACGTCGTCGCGCTGGAGGGCCGCGAGCGGGTCGCGAGCCTCGACCTCGGCGGCCAGCCCGACTCGATCGCCGTCGACGAGGCGTCTGACACCGCCGTCGTCGCGATGGAGAACCAGCGCGACGAGGAGGGCACGCCCGACGGTGGCGGGGAGGAGGGCGACCTGCCCCAGGCCCCGCCCGGGTCGATCCAGACCATCGACCTCTCCGCCGCCGACCCCGCCGACTGGACCGCGACCGACGTGCCCCTCGTCGACGGCACCGGCGCCCCGCTGCCGGTGATCGCCGAGGCCGGGCTGTACGCGCCGAGCGACCCCGAGCCCGAGTACGTCGACATCGCCGACGGCGTCGCCGCCGTCAGCCTGCAGGAGAACAACGGCGTCGTCCTGCTCGACCTCGCCACCCGCGAGGTCACCGGCGCCTTCTCCACGGGCGAGGCGACCGTCCCCGGCATCGACGTCGCCGACGACGGCGTGATCGACCAGACCGGCTCGATCACCGAGGAGCGCGAGCCCGACGCCGTCCAGTGGGTCGGCGACGGCCTGCTCGCCACCGCCAACGAGGGCGACCTGCGCGGCGGGTCGCGCGGCTGGACCGTCTTCGACGCCGCCACCGGCGACGTCGTCTGGGACGCGGGCAACTCCTTCGAGCGGATCGCCGTGCGCTACGGCCTGCACAACGAGGCCCGCGCCGACAACAAGGGCAGCGAGCCCGAGGGCATGGCCTTCGACGTCTACGACGGGGTCCCCTACGTGTTCGTCGGCTCCGAGCGGTCCAACGTCGTCGCGACCTACGACATGACGGACCCCCGGACCCCGCGCCTCGTCGCGGTGCTGCCCACCACCAACGGTCCCGAGGGCCTGCTGCCGGTGCCCGACCGCGACCTGATGGTCGTCTCCTCCGAGACCGACGACGCCGAGGCCGGCGTCCGCGCCACCGTCGGGGTCTACGAGCGTGGGGAGGGCCCCTCGCGCTTCCCGAGCATCGTGTCCGGGTTCACCGGTCCCGCCCCCGCGGACCCGCCCGTCGGCTGGGGCGCCCTGAGCGGCCTCACCGCCGACCCCGACGAGCCGGGGACGGCCTACGCGATCAGCGACTCGGCCTACACCGAGGGGCGGATCTACACGGTCCGCACCGACGTGTCCCCCGCGCTGATCACCGACCTCGACGTCGTCACCGAGGACGGTCAGGCGCCCGCGCTCGACCTGGAGGGCATCGCGGCCCGGCCGCGGGGCGGCTTCTGGCTGGCCTCGGAGGGCGCGACCGGGCCCGGGAACCAGCTGCTCCGGGTCGACGACGACGGCGTCGTGCAGGAGCGTGTCTCCCTGCCCGCCACGATCGGCGCCCGCCTCGGCAGCCGGGGCCTCGAGGGCGTGACGGTCGTCGGGACCGGCGACGAGGAGACCCTGTACGTCGCGCTGCAGAGCCCGCTGACCGGTGAGACGCAGGCCCGGATCGGCCGCTACGACGTCGCCGCGCGGAGCTGGACCTGGTACGGCTACGACCTCGAGGCCCCCGCCGCCGAGGGCTCCCGCGTCGGCCTCAGCGAGGTGGTCGCCCTCGACGACGACAGCCTCGCCGTCATCGAGCGCGACGACCTGGTCGGCGCCGCCGCCGACGACGCCCCCGCCGTCAAGCGGGTCTACGCCGTCGACGTCCCCGCGGGCGCCGGCGACGGGTCCGACGCCGTCACGGCCACGCTGACCAAGCGACTCGCCGCGGACGTGCTCCCCGTGCTGCAGGAGCCGCGCGGCTGGACCCAGGAGAAGCTCGAGGGCCTCGCCGTCGTCGACGGCCGCGTGCTCGCGGTGACCGACAACGACGGGCTCGACGACGCCACCGGCGAGACCGTGCTCAGCGACCTGGGCGCCGCCCGCGACGTCTTCGCCGACGAGCTCGCGACCACCACCGTCCTGCGCCCCTCGGCGCGGCGGGTGCGGGCCGGCAACACGCTCACCCTGCGGGTCGTCGTCGGCCCGGGCGACGTGGACGGCCCGGTCGTCCTCCGCTCCGGCGGGCGCGTGGTGCGTCGCGGTGAGGTCGTCGACGGGACCGCGATCTTCCGCCTCCCCGGCCAGCGTCCCGGCACCACGACGTACCGCGCCGTGTTCCAGGGCGGCGACGCCGCACCGCGCTCCGCCAGCGAGCCCGTCACCGTGACCGTCTTCCGTCCGCGCGGCTGACGTCACCGGGCCGCCGGGCCCGAGCCGGGGAGTCCACCGGCTCGGGTCCGGCGGCTCGGGTCCGGCGGCCCTCTCCGCGTGCGCGAGGATGGGACCGTGAGCGAGGCACCGCGGCGGCTGCCGCACCGCGTGTACGACGACGGGGTCGACCCCGACGTCCGGTTCTCGCTGGCCAACGAGCGGACCTACCTGGCGTGGGTCCGCACGGGCATGGCGCTGATCGCCGGCGCCGTCGCGGTCCACTCCCCCGTGCTCGAGCTCGGTCGGGTGACGGGCACCCTGCTCTCGCTGTGGCTCCTGGTGCTCGCCGCGACGTGCGTCGCCCAGGGCTGGTGGCGCTGGCACCGCACCGAGCGGGCCCTGCGGACGACGGGCCACCTGCCGGGGTTCGGCGGGGGGCTCGCGTTCGGCATCGGGGTGGCGTCGCTGATCGTCGGCGTCACCGTGACCGTCCTGCTCTCGCTCTGAGCCGACCTCAGCCGGTGCGGAGGCGCCGGACCCGGGTCGCGAGAGCCGGCCACCCGGTGGTGTCGAGACGCACCTCGCCGGCCCGGGAGCCGTCGACCCAGCGCAGCCGGACGAGGAGCTCGTGCTCCGGGTGGCGCGGGAGCCACCAGCTGTCCTCGGTCCTGCCGCCCGACGACCCGCCCCCCGTGTGCAGCAGGCGGACCGGCAGCCCCCGACCGGTGGTGTCGGTGTCGGGGCGGGTCTGGGGTCCGTGCCCGGCCGCCTCGAAGTCGACGACGAAGTCGACCTCCACGTCGACCTCGTCCTCCGGGTACCAGCGCGACAGCGCCACCAGGTCGTGCCGGTCGTCGGCCGGTCCACGCCGGTGCGCGAGGTGCACGACGACCAGGGCACCCGGGTCGTGCAGACGCACCTCGACCCACGCCAGCGCACCGGGCTCGTCGAGGAGGAGCCCGCCGTCGGTGACCACCACGGGCGCCTGGGTGCGCAGCTGCTCCCCGCGTCGCGCGAGCTCGTCGTCGATCACACGCCCATCCTCACCCCGCGCGACCCGGTCCGTCGATCGGCGTCCGGCCGCCGGTCAGCGCCGGCGGGTCGTGGTCCACCGCGGCAGCAGGGCCCGGGGCGAGCGCGCCCGGACGGCGCCCCACCACAGGCCCGCGCCGTACGCCAGGTCGTCGAGGCGGTGGGCCGCCACGTAGCCGACGCGGTCCGTCGTCGCGCCCACCCGGTGCCGGTCGGCCAGGCCCTCCGCGACCGCGGCCACCACGAGGGCCCGGCGCGCGCGACGCGACACGACGCAGGCGGTGAGCGCGAGGGGCCAGTGGTGGCGCAGGGCCAGGCCGGCCGTCTGCTGGGCGGTGGCCAGCAGACCGGAGCCCACCAGGCGGGCCGCGACGCGGTGGGGGTGGACGGCGTGCGGGACCCGGCCGGCCAGGCGGTGCGTGGTCAGGGCCGCGACGCCGAGGGCGACCGGGGCGGACCAGCGACGCTGCGCGAGGACCGCGACGGCCGTCGCGGCCGTCCACGGCGCGAGGACGGCGGGCGCGACGGCGTCGCCGTGGCGGGCGGCGAGCAGCGCCGCGCCGGAGCCGTAGAAGGCCTTGCGCCGCAGCCACGCCACCGGGTCGGTGCGGTGCCGGTGGCCGACGGAGGCGGCGGGCTCGTAGCGGGCGCGCCAGCCGGCGCCCACGCAGCGCCAGACCAGGTCGACGTCCTCGGCCACCCGCATCGCCGTGGCGAACCCGTCGGCGACGGCCGCGGTGCGGGCCAGCAGGCAGGCGCTGGGCAGGTACGACACCGCCCCGCCGGGCCGCACCGCGGCCGGCAGGTCACCGAGGTCCAGCGACGACCGCGCCCGCTCGTACGCCGCGACCCACGGCTCCGGCGCCGGGTGGGCGGGTGGCAGCGCGGTGACGCGCGGCGCGACGAGGCCGACCTGCGGGTCGTCGAGGTGACCGAGCAGCCGCTCGAGCCACTGTGCGCCGGGACCCGGCACGACGTCGGCGTCGCAGAAGCAGACCACCGGGGTGCCCACCGCGAGCAGGCCGGTGTTGCGTGCCGCGGCGGGTCCGGCGTTGACCTCGTGGCGCAGCAGCACCGCTCCCGGCCGGCCCGCGACCACCGCGGCGACGCGCACCGGGTCGGCCGAGGCGTCGTCGACCACGACGACCGCCACCGCAGTGGGCAGCGCCGCGAGGAGCGTCGCGAGCCCGGCGGCGTCCTCGTGCACGGGGACCACCACCGTGACCCCGGCCAGGTCGCGCGGGATCGGGGGGAGGTCGGGGTCGGCCATCCCGGCGTCGAGCAGGGCGCGGGCCAGCCGGGCGTCGGTCGGGTCCCGCACCACCAGCCCCGGGCGAGGACCGTCGGGCAGCCGGCGGGCCGCGGCGGCGGACAGGCGCAGCACGGTGCCCGCGGTCCCCCCGAGCAGCAGCAGCCCGCCGTCGTCGGTCGCCGCGACCCGGGTCCGGCGGGACGCGCGGACCGCGAACCCGGCGGGCAGCGGCGCCGGCGCGGGCCCGCCCGCCGCCCGCTCGGTCCCCCGCTCCGGTGCCAGGGTCACGACGCGGTCCCCGCACGGACCGCCGGGGCCCGGAGCCGCCCGTCGTCGCCCACGTCGACGTCGACCAGCTCGCCCAGGACCCGCTCCACGACGGCGTCGAACGCCTCCCGACCCTCCACCGCGCTCGACCCCGTCGGGTCGCCGAGCACGCCGTTGGGCGAGACCGCCCGCACCCCGCGCGCCCGCAGCTCCGGCATCAGCTCCGCGGCCGGCGTCGTCACGCCCGGCTCGGCCAGGCCGAGCTGCACCGACCAGGGGGCGAGGTGGCGCAGCAGGGACGTCTCGGTCCGCCCGGCGTGGGCGTCGCCGCCCGGGACGCCGCACCCCGTCCAGGCGACCGGTCGCCCCTCGTGGCGGAGCAGCTCGACGGCCCGGCGGACGGCCGCGACGTTGCCACCGTGGCCGTTGACCAGCACCAGGCCCTGCGCCCACCGGCAGGCCGAGCGGCCGATCTCCACCAGCACGGCGTACAGCGCCTCGTGACCGATCGAGACCGTCCCGGGGAAGTCCTCGTGCTCCCCCGACGCCCCGTAGGACAGCGCGGGCGCCACCGTCACCGCCCGCCCCGCGGCCGCGAGCCGCTCGGCGACGACCCGGGAGACCGCCGAGGCGATCATCGTGTCGGTGCCGAGCGGCAGGTGCGGGCCGTGCTGCTCGGTGGAGCCGACCGGCACCAGGACCAGGGTCCCGGCGCCGTCCGGCTCCAGGCCCGGCCACCGTCGCTGCGCCAGCGCGTGGTGCACGTGGCGCGGGGTCGTCACATCCCCGCCACGGGACTCTCGTCGCAGGCGCTCGCGGGCTTGCGCCGCATCAGCGTCAGCGGCACCACCCCGGTGGGGGCGTTGCGGACCGTGCCGGTGTGGGAGTGGTCCTGCGACTGCCCCGGGAGCACGCTGCGGTCGACGGCGGCCAGGGCCTCGGTGCTGTTGCCCTTGACGCACTCGGGGTCCGGCCCGTCCAGCGGCAGGCCCGTGAAGAACTTCGCGGCCATGCACCCGCCCCGGCACGCGTCGTACGCCGAGCACTGCGTGCAGGCTCCCCCGGTCTGCGGGTTGCGCAGGTCGGCGAACAGCTCGGAGTGCTGCCAGACGCCCTGGAACCCGTCGACCTGCGTGCCGCGGGCGTCGGCGTGACCGCGGCGGACGTTGCCGGCCTTGAAGCGGTCGTGGATCGCGAACGGGCAGGCGTAGACGTCGCCGACCGGGTCGACCAGGCAGACCACGCGACCCGCGCCGCACAGGTTGAGCCCGGGCAGCGCGTCACCGTAGGCCGCCAGGTGGAAGAACGAGTCCCCGGTCAGCACCCGGTCGCCGTTGGCGACCAGCCAGTCGTACAGCTCGCGCTGCTGCTCCGGCAGCGGGTGCAGCTCGTCCCATACGTCCGCGCCGCGGCCCGAGGGCCGCAGCCGCGTCAGCCGCAGCTGGGCGCCGTAGGTGTCGGCGATGGCCTTGAACTCGTCGAGCTGGCCGATGTTGTGGCGGGTGCACACGACCGAGAGCTTGAAGTCCGTCATGCCGGCGGCCTGCATGTTGGCCATCGCCCGCAGCGCGGCGTCGTAGGTGCCGGCGCCGCGCACGGCGTCGTTGACCTCCGCGGTGGCGCCGTCCATCGAGATCTGCACGTCGACGTAGTCGGTCGCCGCCAGCTTCGCCGCCCGCTCGGGGGTGATCCGGAAGCCGTTGGTGGAGAACTTCACGCCGACGTGGTGCTCGACGGCGTAGTCGAGCAGCTCCCAGAAGTCGCTGCGCACGGTCGGCTCGCCGCCGCCGATGTTGACGTAGAAGATCTGCATCCGCTCGAAGGTGTCGATCAGCGCCTTGCACTCCTCGGTGCTCAGCTCGTCGGGGTCGCGACGGCCGGAGCTCGACAGGCAGTGCACGCACGAGAGGTTGCAGGCGTAGGTGAGCTCCCAGGTCAGGCAGATCGGGGCGTCCAGGCCGAGCTCGAACTGGTCGACCAGCCGGTTGCGCGCCGGCACCGGTCGCACCGGCAGGACCGGCTCGAGGGCCGCCGGGTCGGCGAGGGCGTCCGGGCGTTCGGGGGCGAGGGTCATGCGGCGCGCTCCTTGATGATGCCCGTGCGGGCGAGGGTGGCCAGGGCCGAGAGGTACGCCGGGCGCTCGGCCGGGACGACCGCGGCGGCGTCGAGGGCGTCGCCCACCGAGCCCGCCCCGGCCAGGCCGCGCACGACGGCGACGAGGGTGGGCGTCTTGAGGAAGCTCAGCTGGCGGGTGTGGAAGTCGTACAGCAGGGCCCCGAAGGGCTCGGGACGCAGCGCGACCGAGTCGCTCAGGCTCCAGGCCTCGGCCTCCCCGATGCGTCGGTCCCGGCCGAGCTGCGTCCCCGCGGTCATCTCAGTAGACCCCGCACATGCCGTCGATGGAGACCTCCTCGACCAGCTCCTCGCTGGTCAGCGCCTCGCCGTCGGTCGCGGTGTGCTCCGGCTCCATGTGCCCTCCTCGCCTCGGCGGCGCCCCGTCGGCCCCGCTCACCGACCACGCTAGGAAGCCCCGGCACCGCCGGCACCGTCCGCCGCGAGGGCCGTACCTGCCCGGTCGGGCAGGTGCGTGCCTGGCTGTGGGGTGCGTTTGTCGATCCCCTCCTACTGCCACGACGCCGCCGCTCCTAGCGTCCGTGAGCAGCACCACCAGCCCCCACCGCGCAGAGTCGCGCAGCCCAGGAGGAGACCCACCCATGCAAGTCGACGAGCTGCTCAAGCCGTTCCCGATCAAGGAGTTCCACCCGTTCCCGCGGGCCCTGATGGGCCCCGGCGCCCACGAGATGATCGGCCCCGAGGCCCTCAAGCTGGGGTTCCGCAAGACGCTGGTCATGACCTCGGGCCTGCGCGGGACCGACATCGTCCACAAGATCGTGGAGTCGATGAAGTACCACGGCCTCGAGGTCGTCGTGTACGACAAGGTCGAGTCCAACCCCAAGGACTACAACGTCATGGACTCGGTGGCGATGTACACCGAGAACCAGTGCGACTCCTTCGTCTCCATCGGCGGCGGCTCCTCCCACGACGCGTGCAAGGGCGCCCGCGTCTCGGTGGCCCACGACGGCCGCAACGTCAACGAGTTCGAGGGCTTCAACATGTCCGAGAACCCGAAGAACCCGCCCCACATCGCGGTCTCCACGACGGCCGGCACCGGGTCGGAGACCTCGTGGGCCTACGTCATCACCGACACCACCACCGACCCCGACAACCCCCACAAGTACGTCGCCTTCGACGACGCCTCGGTGACCACCCTGGCGATCGACGACCCGGTGCTCTACTACGACTGCCCGGTCGACTACACCGCCCAGTGCGGCTTCGACGTGCTCGCGCACGCCTCCGAGCCGTACGTCTCGCGACTCAACTTCGAGCCCAGCCTCGGCAACGCGATCCGCGCCATCAAGCTGACCAGCGAGAACCTGCGCGAGGCCGTCTGGAACGGCCAGGACCTGAAGGGCCGCGAGGGGATGATGTACGCCCAGTACATCGCCGCGCAGGCCTTCAACTCCGGCGGGCTCGGGATCATCCACTCCATCAGCCACGCGGTCTCGGCGTTCTACGACACCCACCACGGACTCAACAACGCGATCGCGCTGCCGCGGGTCTGGGCGTTCAACATGCCGGCCCGCTACAAGGCCTTCGCGGAGATCGCCGTGGCGATGGGCGTCGACGTCGGCGGCATGACGACCGTGCAGGCCGCGGACGCCGCCCTGGCCGCGTCGATCCGCCTGCTGCGCGACGTCGGGATCACGGAGCGCTTCGTGGACGTCACGAAGGACACCTACTCCAAGAACCGTCTCGGCGAGGGTCCGACGAAGTTCTACGAGGACCAGAAGGTGATCACCGGCGACGACGCCGACGTGGACCGCATCACCCACCACGTCCTCGGCGACGCCTGCACGCCGGGCAACGCCAAGGAGTGCACCTTCGAGACCGTCCGCCCCGTGGTCGACCACTGCATGAACGGCGACCTGGACGACCTCCTCACCTGAGCCTCACCGCGCCGCCGGGGG
>NZ_BAAAMY010000004.1:527276-530217 GCF_039529515.1 Nocardioides lentus | reverse complement strand
CCCCGTCGTCCCGGCCACCGGCGACCACGTCCCACCGCCCCGCCCCACCACGCCACGCCACCCGAGGAGACGCGTTGACCAGCAGCCAGGACGAGCCCGAGTTCGCCTCCGTCGCGGACGTGGAGGAGCGGTTCGCCGCCGCGGGCTACCTCACCGACGAGCGGCTCGCCACGACGGTGTTCCTGCAGACGCGCCTCGACAAGCCGGTGCTGCTCGAGGGCCCCGCCGGGGTCGGCAAGACCCAGCTCGCGCAGAGCCTGGCGGCGGTCACCGGGCGCCGGCTGCTGCGCCTGCAGTGCTACGAGGGCCAGGACGAGACGAAGGCCCTCTACGAGTGGGACTACGGCAAGCAGCTGCTCTACACCCAGATCCTGCGCGAGAAGATCGGCCAGATCGTCGAGGACACCTCGACGATCCCCGAGGCGGTCGACCGCATCGCCGCCCAGGACAGCGTCTTCTTCTCCGACCGCTTCCTCGCCCCGCGGCCGCTGCTCGAGGCCATCACCTCCCCCGAGCCCGTCGTCCTGCTCATCGACGAGGTCGACCGCGCCGACGAGGCGCTCGAGGCCGTGCTGCTCGAGCTGCTCGCGGAGTACCAGGTCTCCATCCCCGAGATCGGGACCGTGGTCGCCGAGCACATCCCCTACGTCGTGCTCACCTCCAACAACACCCGGGACCTGTCCGCGGCCCTCAAGCGACGCTGCCTGCACCTGTTCCTCGACTACCCCGCCGCGCAGCGCGAGCTCGACATCATCGCCAGCAAGGACACCGGCCTGTCGGAGACCCTCGCGGTCCGGCTGGTCGAGGTGGTCCGCCAGCTGCGCGAGCTCGACCTGCGCAAGGCGCCGTCGATCTCCGAGACCATCGACTGGGCGCGCACGCTCGCCGTGCTCGGCGTCTCCGAGCTGTCCGCCGACGTGCTCTCGTCCACCCTCAACGTGGTGGTCAAGTACGAGCGCGACCTGGCCCGCGCGCTCCGCGAGGTGCCGGCGCTGTCGGACCCGAACGCGTCCGTGCCGGACTCGCTGACCGGTCACGGGCACGGCCACGGGCACGGCCACGGGCACGAGGACGAGCCCCAGGCCCCCGCGCCCCGGACGCCTCCCCGCACCCCGGCGCCCGACGCCGACGACGACCTCGGCGGCCCCTCCGGCAAGGAGAAGCGGGCGTCGAAGGACGCCCCCGGCCGTCACGACGAGGCCTACTACGGGTCGACCTCGACCCCCGGGCGCTCGCCGGGCAGCCGCGCGGTGCCCGCCGGCCAGGGCTCGCGCTCCTTCGCCCCCGGCACGCGCAAGCGACCGGTCTGAGGGAGGCCCGGCCATGGAGGGAGCGCTGCACCGGTTCATCCGGTGGCTGCGACTGCACGGCGTCCGCGTCAGCACCGCCGAGGCGATCGACGCGATGCACGCCGTCGCCACCCCCGGGGTGCTCGACGACCGGGCCGTCCTCAAGTCGGCCCTCGCGGTCTGCCTGGTCAAGGACCGCCGGGACCTCGCCACCTTCGAGCGGGTCTTCGACCGCTTCTTCGGGCTCGAGCGGGTCGCGGAGGACGAGGCCGGCCACGGCCACGGCCACGGCCACGACGACCTGTCCGACGACGGCGAGCTCGAGTCGTTCTCGCTGTCCGACGACCCCGGCGAGACCCCCCAGGAGGGCCACAGCCACGACAAGCCGAAGGACATCAAGGAGTTCTTCGACCCCGAGGACATGGCCCAGCAGTACAACCTGCACCAGGAGGCCAACCGCATCGACATGGCCTCGATGACCGACGAGATCGTGTTCTCCGACGACACCGACACCTCGATGGGCGAGGCCGCCCGCGTGCAGCTGTCGACCCAGCGGATGCACAACCCCGGCAACCCCGGCGAGCTCGCCGGGCGGCCGGGCCTCGAGCTCGAGACCGAGCTGACCGTGGCGGAGGAGATGACGCTGCTGGCGTGGCTCGACGCCGCCGAGGACGAGACCGACGACGTCGACCCCGAGCACGCGGCCTCGCTGGCCCAGCTGCGCGAGGCCCTGGCCCCGTTCCTCGCCTCCCTGCCCGAGCGCCTCAAGGACCACCTCGAGAAGCTGATGGCCGCCGACCTCGAGGTCGAGGAGCGCGAGATCACCGCCGCGCAGTCGGAGACCATCGACGAGGCCGAGCGCGCGGCGCTCGAGGAGTCGCTGCGGCGGCTCCTGCGCTCGCTGCACGGCGCCCCCCGGCCCCGGCGCAAGGCCTCCGCCCGCGGCACCGTCGACGGGCGCCGGACCATGCGCTCCAACATGCGCTACGACGGCGTGCCGTTCCGGCCCGTCACCGTCAGCAAGGTCGAGGACCGGCCCCGCCTGCTCGTGCTGTGCGACGTGTCGCTGTCGGTGCGCTCCACCGCCCGCTTCACGCTCCACCTGGTCCACGGGCTGCAGGCGGTCGCCGCCTCGGTGCGGACGTTCGCGTTCGTCCGCGACGTCGTCGAGACCACCGACCTGTTCGCCGAGCACCGCACCGACGAGGCCCTCTCGCTGGTGCTGTCCGGACTGCCCGCGGGCGGGGTGCTCGACGTCGACGCCGACTCCGACTACGGCCACGTCTTCTCCACCTTCCTCGAGCAGTTCGGCGGCGCCGTGACCCGTCGGACCACGCTGGTCGTGCTGGGCGACGGCCGCAGCAACGGCCGCGACCCCGGGCTCGGCGCGTTCGAGGAGCTGACCCGCCGCGCGCGGGAGACGGTGTGGCTGACCCCCGAGCCCCGCTACTCGTGGGGGCTGGGCCGCTGCGACCTCCCGGCGTACGCCGAGTCGTGCTCGCGGGTCCAGGTCGTGCGCAACCTCGCGGGCCTGGACCGCGCGACCGACCAGGTCCCGGCCGGTCGGCCGCGGTGAGCGTGCGCGCGCCCGCCGTCGCGGGCCACCCCGCCCCCCTGGACCCGTTCGCGCCGCTCGTCGACGGCGCCTACCG
>NZ_BAAAMY010000004.1:444730-527248 GCF_039529515.1 Nocardioides lentus | reverse complement strand
CCGCCGCGCCCGCCGGCCGCGGCCGCCGGGAGCTGGGGATGATCCGCACCGCCCACTTCGACCTCCTCGGCGGGCGCGACCGGGTCCAGGTGCGGCACGCGCTGGGGCTCGCGGACGTGGACGACGACCTCGCGGGCCTGCTGGCGGGCGAGCTGTTCCGCCCCGGGTGGCTGCGGGGCTCGGAGATGTTCGAGCGGCTCTTCACCGGCGTGGTGCGCAGCCTCGACCCCGACCCGCTCGTCGCCTGGGGCGCCTTCTACCGCAACACCCTCGAGCGCGCCGCCGCGACGGCGGACGCCGCGCAGGTGCCCGCCAGCGGCCACGGCACCATCGCGGGCTACGCCCCCGTCTGGGACCACGCGGCCGGGCTGGTCGGCCCGGGGACGGTGCTGGAGGTGGGCTCCTGCTTCGGCTTCTTCGCGCTGCGCCTGGCCGCCGCGGGCCGCGACGTGACCGCCAGCGACGTCTCGACCGGCACCGTCGCGCTGCTCGCCGCGGTGGCCCCGGCCCTCGGCGTCGACCTGCGCGCCGTCCCGGCCGACGCCGCCCACCTGCCCGCGCCGGACGCGTCGTACGACACCGTGCTGGCGCTGCACCTGCTCGAGCACCTCGACGACGACCACGGCGACCGCGTCGTCGCCGAGGCCCTGCGCGTCGCCCGCCGCCGGGTCGTGGTCGCCGTGCCGCTCGAGGACGTCGCCGACGACACCTGGGGCCACGTCCGCACCGTCTCCCTCGCCGACCTCGACGCCTGGGGCCGCGGCTCCGGCCGCCGCTACGAGGTCCACGAGCACCACGGCGGCTGGCTCGTCGTCGACCGCTGAGCGTGGGCCGGGGTCGGGGTCCGGTCGCCGGGTCCCGGCTGCGAGGTCAGATCACGCCGAGCTTGGAGGCCTCGTAGACGGCCTCGGCCCGGCGGGAGACGCCGAGCTTGCGCAGGATGTTGCCGACGTGGAACTTCGCCGTGGTCTCGGAGATGTAGAGGCGCTCGCCGATGGCCCTGTTGGACAGGCCCCGGGCGAGCAGGGCCAGGACCTCGCGCTCGCGCTCGGTCAGCTGGCGGTGCTCCTCGGGCGCGGGGGCGTTCAGACCGCGCACGATCGCGGCGGCGCTGCGCGCGTCGAAGGCGCTGCCGCCGCGGGAGACGTCGCGGATCGCCCGCACGAGCCCGGAGGTGTCCACGTCCTTCACGACGTAGCCCTTCGCGCCGGCCCGGACCGCGGACATCACGAGCTGCTCGTCGAGGAACGTCGTGAGCACGAGCACCGCGAGGTCGGGGTGGGCGGCGACCAGCTGCGCGCACAGGGCCAGGCCCTCGGAGTCCGACGTGGTCGACAGCTTGAGGTCCAGGAGCACGACGTCGGGACGGACCCGGCCCACCACGGTCGAGGCCTCCGCCGCCGTCGAGGCCTCCGCCAGCACCCGCAGGTCCCGCTCGCGCTCGAGGATGGAGCGCAGGCCCTGGCGCACGATCGCGTGGTCGTCGACGAGCATGATCCCGATCTGGTCCTCGGCCTGCGCGTCGGTGCGGGCGGCCTCGGCGTACGGCGCGGTGCTGGGGGTCAGGGTGGCCATGCGGCTCACGTCCGTCCGGTCGGGGGCGGCCCGTCGTGGACCAGCCCGCTGATGAGCCCGGGCCGGTGGGCGCCGGGGAGGGGCAGGGGCACGCGCAGCTCGACCCGGACGCCGCCGAGGCGCGCTCGGCGGAACGCGATCGTGCCGCCGAGCCCGGCGACGCGCGCCTCCATGTTGGCGAGCCCGCGGTGCCGGCCGTCGACGTCGTGACCGCGCTGCTCGCGCAGCTGGCGGCTCAGCGCCGTGGGGTCGCCGGTCCCGTCGTCGGCGACCGTGACGAGCAGGTCGTCGGGCCGGTAGCGCACCCGCACCACCGAGCGGGTCGCCCCCGCGTGGTGGGCGACGTTGAACAGCGCCTCCCCCACCGCCCGGGCGATCTCGTGCACGGCGTCGACCCCGAGGTCGACCTGCTCCTCGCGGCCCTCCACCCGCACCCGGACGTCGAGGCGGGGGCGGTGGTGCTCGGCGACCTCGTGCAGCAGCTCGGGCAGCGTGGAGACCCGCTCGGAGTGCGGCTGGTGCAGGGCGTAGATCGCGCGGCGCAGCTGGTCGACCGCCTCCGCGCTGAGCGCCTTGGCCGTCGCGAGGTGGTCGCGGACCCCGAGCGCGCCGACCTGCTCGGCCTCCCCGCGGGCCACCTCGACCGCCATCCCGGCCGAGAGCACGAACTGGGTCACCGAGTCGTGGAGCTCCCGCGCGATCCGGTGCCGCTCGGCGTCGACCAGCTCGCGCTGGCTGGCCAGCAGCAGACGGTCCTCCGCGAGCCGGAGCTCGGCGGTGCGGGCGGCGAGGTCGCGCGCCTGGGCCTGCGCCTCGTCGTAGAGCCGTTGCGCGCGCCGGTGGAGGGCGACCCCGGCGTGGTACTGCTCGGAGGTGTGCAGGGAGACCGCGGCCTGGTTGGCGAGCACCCGCAGCACCGACAGGTCGCCGGGCTCGGGGTCGAGGGGCAGGCCGTGCAGGGCGACCAGGCTCCCGATCCGGCGTCCCTCCAGCGTCATCGGCACCCGGACCCAGCGGGAGTCGTCGGTGGAACGGGTGGCGTGGCCGGCCCGGACGGCCCCCACCTCGCGACGCACGAACGGCGGCAGCAGCCCGTCGTCGTCGACCGGCTCCGGGCCCGGCCCGGGCCCGTCGTGCGCGTAGCCCTCCAGGGCGAGGAAGCGGGGTCGGGCACCGGGCAGGTGCCCGTCGGCGACGGCGAGCATCGTCCACTCGGCCTCGAGGTGCGAGGCCGCCGCCCGCACCACCTCCTCGAGCAGCCCGCGGGGGCCCTCCATCGTGCGGACGAGCGCCCGCGAGATGGAGTCCATCGCCCGCACGGCGCGCTGGGTGCGCTCGTCGGAGCGGACGTAGGCGCGGTAGTAGGAGCGCTTGCCGGAGCGCACCCCGGTCAGGACGCTCAGGTCGGGGGTGGAGGCCACGGCTACAGCGCGTCGGTGAACAGCGCGAGCACGTCGGCCTCGGAGGCCTCGCGCGGGTTGGTGGTCAGGCAGGCGTCGTCGAGGGTGGTCCGCGCCAGCACCGGCACGTCCTCGGCCCGGACGCCGAGCTGCGCCAGACCGGCGGGGACCCCGACGTCGTCCGCGAGCCGGCGCACGTGCTCGGCGAGGAGGTCCGCGGCCCCCAGGGGGCTCAGGGAGTCCACGTCGAGCCCGGCCGCGGCGGCCAGCGCCACGAACCGGCCCGGCGTCGCCCGGGCGTTGTAGCGGATCACGTGGGGCAGCAGCACGCCGTTGACGACCCCGTGGGGGGCGTCCAGGAGGCCGCCGACCTGGTGGCTCATCGCGTGGGTCGCGCCCAGGATCGCGTTGGTGAAGGCCAGGCCCGCCTGGAGGCTGGCCTGCGCCATCTTGCCGCGCGGCTCCAGGTCGAGCGGCGTGGTCATGGTGTCGCGCAGGTGGCGGCAGACCAGGCCCACCGCCTCGAGCGCGTGGCCGTCGGCGAGGGGGTTGTGGGCCAGCGACACGAAGGACTCGATGCCGTGGGTGAGCGCGTCGAGGCCGGTGGCCGCGTTGAGGTCCTCGGGCATGGTCACGAGCAGCCGCGGGTCGGTGACCGAGATGTCCGGCACCAGCGCACGGCCCATGATCGTGATCTTCACCGACCGGTCCGTGTCGGTGACGATGCAGAACTGGCTGACGTCGGCGCCGGTGCCCGAGGTGCTGGGGATCATCAGCAGCGGCGGGATCGGGAAGGACACGCGGTCGACGCCGGCGAAGTCGAGGATGTCGCCGGCGCCGCCGGTGAGGATCGCGACGCCCTTCGCGGCGTCGATGACCGATCCGCCGCCGAGGCCGACGATGACGTCGCAGTCGCCCGCCAGGTAGGCCTCGTACGCCGCGCGGACCTCGTGGTCCTTGGGGTTCGGCGTCACCGCGGACCAGACCGTGGGCCGCATCCGGGCGTCGCGCAGGTGGCCCAGCAGCTCGTCGACCCACCCGGCGGCGTGGACGCCGGGGTCGGTGACGACGAACGGCCGGCGCGCGCCGAGGCGGGCCGCCGCGAAGCCGGCCTCGCCCAGCGACCCGACCCCGAAGACGATCTCGGGGGCGTGGAACTTCACCAGCCCCCCGCCGTCGCGGGCCGCGACCGGGGTCCGGCGGGCGGGCTCGGCCTGCACCACGGTCACGGGGACCTCCTCGGGGCGAGCGGACGCGGCGGGCGGGGTCGGGCGGCTGGTCGTGCGGTGGTGTGCGTGCGCCTCAGCGGCCGGTGGCGGGACTGATCGTGGTGCGCACGGGGCTGATCCGGTCGCAGGGGAACCCGCCGCGCTCGGCGTGCTCGGCGATCAGGGCGGGGTCCGCGGCGTCGTAGACGCAGTAGAGCTTGTCGTCGCTGACGTAGGACTCGACCCACTCCACGTCGTTCATCCCGGCGAGCACCTCGTTCGACTTCGCGCTGATGTCGTGGAGCTCCTGCTCGCTGAGGTCGCCCGCGCCGGGCAGCTCGCGCTCGATGACGTACCGGTCCATGTGTCCCCCTGGTCTGCTGGGTGTGGTCGGCTCCGGCTCGCCCGGGGCCGCTGTGACGACGATCACGGACCGGGCGTGCAGGCACACCCTCCGTCCGGAGGGGTTGTCGGAAGGTTGGCCGGGGCCCGCGAACGGGTACCCGGACCGGTCGGGCGGGTCCGGAGGGTCAGCCGAAGCCGCCGTCGGCGGCCACGACCGAGCCGTTCAGCACCCGTCCGGCCGTCGAGCAGCAGAACCGGATCGTCTCCGCGAGCTGGGCGGGGGGCAGCGCGGCGCGCAGCAGCTGGTGGGCGGCGAGGTCGTCGGTGGTGACGCCGTACAGGTCCGCGGTCGCGCGCAGCATCGCCGTGTCCGTGGCGCCGGGCGACACCGCCACCACGGTCACGCCGGTTCCCACGAGGTCGGCGGCGAGGCCGCGCACGAGGCCGACCACCGCGTGCTTGACCATCGTGTAGGCCGAGAGCGCGTAGAGGCCCCGTCCGCCCGCGGCGCTCGCGACGGCGACGAAGCGGCACCCGCCCGGGTCCGGGCCGGCGAGCATCGCGGGGACGGCGGCGCGGGCCACGTGCCACACGCCGCGGGCGCCGACGTCCCACTGGGTGTCGAGCTCCTCCGTCGGCGTCTCCCAGAGCGGACGGCCGCCCGCGATGACCGCCGCGGCCGCGACGACCACGTCGAGCCGTCCCCACCTGTCGAGGCAGCGGCGCACGGCGGCCTCGGCGACGGCCGGGTCGCGCACGTCGCCGACCACGGTGAGGACCGCGTCGCCGTGGCGCTCGGCGAGGGCCGTCAGCGCCGCCGGCGGCGCGAGGGCGTGGGCCACGCCGGGCAGGTCGTGCTCAGCGCCGAGCGCGAGGTCGAGGGCCAGCACGCGGCACCCGTCGGCGACCAGCGCGTCGACGACGCGCGCGCCGATGCCACCGGCGGCCCCGGTCACGAGGGCGGTGCGGGCGGGCGCGTCGGGGGCCATGGGCCGAACCTAGGGCCCGTCCGGCGAGGCGGCCAGCGCCCGGGCCAGCACCCGCAGCGCCTGCTCCGCGTCGACGCCCTCGGCGCGGGCCCGGGCGACCACCCCCAGCAGGTCCCGCGCGACGGCGGCCCCCGCCGCCCCCGCCGTGCCCGCGGCCCCCGTCGGCTCCGCCGGGACCCGCGCGGCGCGGGCGAGGACGGACTCCGGCGCCTCCCCCGCCCGGGTGAGGCGGTCGAGGACCTTGTCGGCCAGCAGCAGCGCCGGCAGCGTGGGGGCGATGCCGTCGAGCAGCGAGGCGCGGGGCTTCTCGGTGGCCTTGACCGACTCCCAGAGCTCGTTGACGGCGGCGGGGTCGCGCGGCGGCCCGTCCTGCGCGGCGCCGAAGACGTGGGGGTTGCGGCGACGCATCTTGGCCACGACGTCGGCGGCGACGTCCTCGACCGTGAACGCGCCGGACTCCTCGGCGATCGCGGCGTGGAAGTACACCTGCAGCAGCAGGTCGCCGAGCTCCTCACGGAGCGCCTCGAGGTCCGGGCCGTCCGGCGCCTCCAGCGCCTCCAGCGCCTCGTGGGTCTCCTCGAGCAGGTAGCGGGCCAGCGAGGTGTGGGTCTGGGCGGCCTTCCACGGGCACTCGGCGCGCAGCCGCGCCATGACGGCGCGGAACTCGACCAGGGAGGAGACCTCGCCCACGACGGGTCCGGCCCTCAGCCGCCGCAGACCTGGTCGGCCGGCAGGGAGGCGGCGTAGCCCGGGTCCGCGGCCTGGTCGCCCGACAGCGACGCGGCCGCGGCGATCGCGGAGTCGCTGGCCGGCACGGAGCCGCTCTCGTCCGCGGTCAGCCGGCCGTCGACGTAGGCCAGGCCGAAGCGCGGCGAGATCTCGATGTCCGCGTCCCGGGCGGCCAGCGCGCGGATGCCCTGCACGGTCCGCTCCAGGGCCGCGGGGTCCGCGGGGTCCTCGCCGTCGGACGTGAGCTGCTCGGTGGCGGCCGCGGTGAAGATCGCCTGCGCGTACGACGCGGCCCGGAGCACGGCGAGGTAGCCGTCGCGGACGTCCTCGGGCTGGTCCGCGACCTGGGCGGCGAACTCGCGCTGCTGGTCGCCGAAGTCGGAGCCCGGCCCCACGTCGTAGGTCTCGGCGACCTCGGCGGCGAGCTGCTCGTCGACCAGCGTCTGCAGCACCAGGCCCTTCAGCGCGGCGAGCGGCAGCGGGCTGGTGTACGTCGGGCCCTCGACCTCGCAGACGGCTGCGGTGATGTCGTCGACGCGACCGGAGTCGATGGTCTCCTCGTCGACCTGGGCCGCGATCCCGGGGCGCAGCGCGCACCCCGCGGACAGCACCAGCACGCCGGCGGCGAGACCGCCGGTACGCACCAGCCGTGCGGCTCGGCGGGCGGGGACCTGGGACCTCGGCGCGCTCACTTAGCTGGCCTCCTGCGGTCGGTTCTGGGGCGGGTCGACGACGGTGTCGAGCACCGTGCGGGCCCATTCAAGCAGGGCGGGACCGCTCAGCGGCGACCCCGCCACCGGCTTGGTCTGGGGGCGCGGCACGAGCAGCACGTCGCTGCTGGGCTTGAGGATCGAGCCCGGGTAGAGGCGCTGCAGGCGCACGGCGCGGGACTCGGGCAGCGAGACCGGGGCGAACCGGACGTGCTTGCCGGCCACGGTCGACTCCCTGACCCCGGCCTCGCGCGCCCGGGCCCGGAAGCGCGCCACGAACAGCAGCGAGGCCACCTCCATCGGGGGCTCGCCGTAGCGGTCGACGAGCTCGTCGCGGATCGCGTCGACGTCGGCGTCGCTGCGGACCTCGGCCAGGCGCTTGTACATCTCCAGGCGCAGCCGCTCGGAGGAGATGTAGTCGTGGGGCAGGTGCGCGTCGACCGGCAGCTCGATGCGGACCTCGCCGAGGTCCTCGGTGTCGGCGCCGCCCTTGAACTCGCTGACGGCCTCGCCGACGAGGCGCACGTAGAGGTCGAAGCCGACGTCGGCGATGTGGCCGGACTGCTCGCCGCCCAGCAGGTTGCCCGCTCCGCGGATCTCCAGGTCCTTCATCGCGATCGCCATGCCGCCGCCGAGGTCGGAGTGCTGCGCGAGGGTCGCGAGCCGCTCGTGGGCGGTCTCCGTCAGCGGCTTCTCGGCCGGGTAGAGGAAGTAGGCGTAGGCGCGCTCGCGCGAGCGGCCCACGCGGCCGCGCAGCTGGTGCAGCTGGGACAGGCCGAGGGTGTCGGCGCGCTCGATGATCATGGTGTTG
The DNA here is from genome assembly GCF_039529515.1 of Nocardioides lentus. Lineage (NCBI taxonomy): Bacteria > Bacillati > Actinomycetota > Actinomycetes > Propionibacteriales > Nocardioidaceae > Nocardioides > Nocardioides lentus. Next base: position 519,481 of record NZ_BAAAMY010000004.1, on the reverse strand, counting down.
GCGTTGGAGACGTCCAGGCCGGACTCGACGATCGTCGTGCACACCAGCACGTCGAAGCTCTTCTCCCAGAAGTCGAGCATGACCTTCTCCAGCGCGGCCTCGCCCATCTGGCCGTGCGCGGTGGCCACGCGGGCCTCGGGGACGAGCTCGCGGATCCGGGCCGCGGCCTTCTCGATCGACTGCACCCGGTTGTGGATGTAGAACACCTGCCCGTCGCGCAGCAGCTCGCGGCGGACGGCGGCGATGACCTGGCGGTCCTCGTAGGCCCCGACGTAGGTGAGCACCGGGTGGCGCTCCTCGGGCGGGGTGGTGATCGTCGACATCTCGCGGATGCCGGTCACGGCCATCTCGAGCGTGCGCGGGATCGGCGTCGCGCTCATCGACAGCACGTCGACGGCGGTGCGCAGCCGCTTCATCTGCTCCTTGTGCTCGACGCCGAAGCGCTGCTCCTCGTCGACGATGATCAGGCCGAGGTCCTTGATCCGGATGTCGGGGTTGAGCAGGCGGTGCGTGCCGATGACGATGTCGACGGAGCCGTCGCGCAGGCCCTCGATGACGGCCGCCGCCTCGGCGTCGGTCTGGAACCGCGAGAGGCCCTTGAGCGTCACCGGGAAGCCGGCCATCCGCTCGGAGAAGGTCGAGAAGTGCTGGCTGACCAGCAGCGTCGTCGGCACCAGCACCACGACCTGCTTGCCGTCCTGCACCGCCTTGAACGCCGCGCGCACCGCGATCTCGGTCTTGCCGTAGCCGACGTCGCCGCAGACCAGGCGGTCCATCGGGGTGCTCAGGCGCATGTCGCCCTTGACCTCCTCGACCGTCGTGAGCTGGTCGGGGGTCTCGGCGAAGGGGAAGGCGTCCTCGAGCTCGCGCTGCCAGGGGGTGTCGGGGCCGAAGGCGTGACCCTGGGTCGCCTGGCGCGCGGCGTAGAGCTTGATCAGCTCCGCGGCGATCTCGCGCACGGCGCGGCGGGCGCGGTTCTTGCGCTTGGTCCAGTCGCCGCCACCGAGGCGGTCGAGGCTGGGCTGCTCGCCGCCGACGTAGCGGGTCACCTGGTCGAGGGCGTCGGCCGGCACGTAGAGCAGGTCGGGCGGGCCACCGCGCTTGGACGCGCCGTACTGCAGGACGAGGTACTCGCGGGTCGCGCCGTGCACGACCCGCTGCTTCATCTCGACGAAGCGGCCGACGCCGTGCTGCTCGTGCACGACGAAGTCGCCGCCCGACAGCTCGAGGGGGTCGATCTGCTTCTTGCGGCGGGCGGGCATCTTGCGCATGTCGCGCGTCGAGCTGCGCTGGCCCGACAGGTCCTCGCCGGTGAGGAGCACGAGGCGGGTCTCGTCGTCGACGAACCCGGTCTCGAGGCTCCCGCAGGTGACGGTCACGACGTCGGCGGCGGGAGCCTCGCCGGCGTCGAGGCGGTCGACGAGGCGGGCGGGCACGTCGTGCTCCCCGAGCACCTCGACCATCCGCTGCGCCGGGCCCTGGCCCGGGTGGACCACGACCACCCGGTAGCCGTGGCCGAGCCAGCCCCGGACGTCGTCCACGGCCCGCTCGACCTCGCCGCGGTAGGACTCGACGGGCTGCGCGGGCAGGGCGCGCGCCGGCACGCCGAGCTCGATGCCGACCTGCTCGGCCTCCTCGGAGTCGGCCAGGCCGAAGGGGCTGACGGTCCACCAGGCGCGTCCGGAGGTCAGGGTGTGCTCGCGGACGTCGCCCAGCGGGCGGTACGACGCGGCGCCGAGGTCGACGGGCGCCTGGCCGCCGCCCGCGGCGACGGCCCAGCTGGCGTCCAGGAACTCCTCGCTGGTCGCGACCAGGTCGTGGGCGCGGCGCCGGGCGCGCTCGGGGTCGAGCACGACGACGTGGGTGTCGCGCGGGAGCAGGTCGACGAGCAGCTCCATCTCGTCGACGAGCGCCGGCGTCAGCGACTCCATCCCCTCGACGGCGACGCCCTCGGCGATCTTCTCGGTCATCTCGCGCAGCTGCGGGTGCTCCTGGCCGAGCAGCCGGGCGCGCTCACGCACCTCGGGGGTCAGCAGCAGCTCGCGACACGGCGGGGCCCACAGGTGCGCGACGGACTCCATGGCCCGCTGGTCGGCCACCGAGAACGCGCGGATCTCCTCGATCTCGTCGCCCCAGAACTCGACCCGCAGCGGGTGCTCCTCGGTCGGCGGGAACACGTCGACGATGCCACCGCGCACGGCGAACTCCCCGCGCTTCTCCACCAGGTCCACGCGGGTGTAGGCGGCCCCGGCCAGGGCCGCGACGACGTCGTCGAGGGCGTGCTCCTCACCGGGCACGAGCTCGACCGGCTCGAGGTCCGCCAGACCCTTGACCTGGGGCTGCAGCAGGCTGCGGACCGGGGCGACGACGACGTCGAGGGGCCCGTTGTCGTCGTCGGTGCCGGGGTGGGCGAGACGGCGCAGCACCGCGAGCCGGCGCCCGACCGTGTCGCTGCGCGGGCTCAGCCGCTCGTGCGGGAGCGTCTCCCAGCTCGGGAAGTGGGCGACGCGGACGGGGTCGACCAGCGACGACAGCGCCTCGGTGAGCTGCTCGGCGTCGCGGGTGGTGGCCGTGACCGCCAGGACGGTCCGACCGGCGCGGCGCAGGCCGTCGACGAGGAACGGCCGCAGCGCGGCGGGGGCGGTGACGTCGAGCGTCGCCGTCCGCCCGTCCTCGGCGTCCGCGAGGACCGCCCGGAGGGTGGGCTCGGACAGCACGACGTCGGCCAGGCCGGCGAGCGACACGCGGACTCCTCGAGATGTGACGGCACGCACGATGACCCGGGTCGAGCGAGGACCCGGGGTGCGTCGGCCAGTCTACGGACGCCTCCCGCAGGACCTCACCACCGCGCAGGCACCCTGGGGGCGATGACCCCTCGCGCCCACCGGACCTCCTCGGCGGCGCTCGCGACCCTCGTCCTCGTCGCGACCGCGGCCTGCGCCGGCGACCCCGCCGGCCCCGACACCGACCCCCGCACCGGCGGCGCCCCCGCGGCCTCCGGCCCCGGCTCGCGGGGCGCCGTCGACCTCCCGCCCCTGTCGCGCGCCGACGCGCCGTGGCAGGTCGTGCGCCAGGTCGAGGCGTCGGAGCGCGCGATCCGCGACCCGGGCACCGACGGCCGGACGCTCGCCGCCGCGGGCCGGCTCCAGCAGCTCGCGTACCGCACCCTGGCCGAGCGGACCGCGTGGGACGCCCGGGTCGCCGACCTCCTCGCCCCGGGACTGCGCGGGGCCGTGCGCGACAACGTGGCGGCCCGCCGCGCGATGCTCGACCTGCAGCGCGAGTACCCCGCCAACGAGACGCTCCCGGCCTGGCGGGTGGTGGACCCGCTGCCCGCCGCCGAGCTGCGCGGCTACTACGCGGAGGCCCAGCGGGAGTTCGGCGTGGGCTGGGAGCACCTCGCCGCCATCCACCTCGTCGAGACCGGCATGGGCCGGATCGAGGGCGACTCCGTCGCGGGCGCCCGGGGCCCGATGCAGTTCATCGACGAGACCTGGGCCCGCTACGGCGAGGGCGACGTCACCGACCCCCGCGACGCGATCCTCGGCGCCGGGCGCTACCTCGCCGCGCGGGGGTTCACCGCCGGCGACGACGCGGCGATCGACGACGCGGTCTACGCCTACAACAACGACGTCCGCTACGTGCGGGCGATCCGGCTCCACGCCGCGGTGATGGAGCGCAACCCCCGCACCTACCTGGGCTACCACGCCTGGGACGTCGTGTTCAGCACCGCGCGGGGCGACGTGACCCTGCCCGTCGGCTACGACTCCGACGAGCCGATCCCCGTCGACCGCTGGCTCCGCGACCACCCGCAGCCCTGAGTGCGGGCCGGGGCGCCGCGGCGCCGCGGGCTCAGTCGGTGCCGTGGCGCCGGACGAACTCCACGATCGCCTCGGACAGCTCGGGGCGGCACACGATCAGGTCGGGCAGCGACACGTCGGCCTGGTTGTAGACGAGCGGGGAGCCGTCGACGCGGGAGGTGAACAGGCCGGCCGCACGGGCGACCGCGACCGGGGCCGCGGAGTCCCACTCGTACTGGCCGCCGGCGTGGACGTAGGCGTCGGTGACGTCGCGGACCACCGACATCATCTTCACGCCCGCCGAGCCCATCGGCACCAGCTCGGCGTCGAGCTCCTCGGCCAGCGCCCGCACGAACGCCGGCGGCCGGGTCCGGGAGACCGCGATGCGGGGGCGGTCGGAGGTCCGCGGCGGCACGGTCAGGTCGTGGCCGGTCCGGAAGGTCTCCCCCAGTGCCGGCTGCGCCACGGCGCCCGCGACCAGGTCGCCGCCGGACCACAGCGCGACGTGGACCGCCCAGTCGTCGCGCGGCGGCTCGGAGAACTCGCGGGTGCCGTCGAGCGGGTCGATGATCCAGACCCGGTCCGCCTCGAGGCGGACGTGGTCGTCGGCCGCCTCCTCCGAGAGCACCGCGTCGTCGGGGCGGTGGCGCCCGAGCAGCTCCGCGAGCAGCGCCTGGGCGGCCGCGTCGCCGGCGTCCTTGAGCTCGCGACCCTCCAGCCCCTCCCGGCGTACGGCGAGCAGCCGGTCCCCGGCGGCCTCGGCGAGCCAGGCGGCCAGGGCGTGGTCGTCGGCCAGGACCTCGGCGGTCGGCTCGGGCAGGGACGGGGAGGTCGGCTCGGTCACCGCGGCAGGCTACCGGTTGCGGGCGTAGACCTTGACCCAGTCGACGCTCAGCGCGACGGAGCTGCGACCCTCGGGCAACGCGGCGTACCGGCCGTTGATCTTGTGGGCGTGGGTCTGGAAGCCGACCCACATCTTCCCGCGCGGGATGCGGGCGGCCTGGGTCTCGACCTTGATCTGGCGACCGTCGAGGAAGTAGGCGACGCGGCCCGGCATCCACCGGACGCTCGCGACGTGCCAGCGGCTGAAGTCGCGGGCCACCACCTTCTGGCTCCGCAGGTGCTCGCCGCGCGAGCCCTTGTAGTGCGTGGTGACCGACATCTTGTCGCGCTGGCCCCAGGTCTCGAAGATCTCGTAGAAGTCCAGCTCCGGCGGCCAGCTGTCACCCGTGGGCCACAGCAGCGCGGCGGCCGACACGCCGGCACCCTTGTCGAACTTGATCCGGGCGTCCCAGCGGCCGTACTGGCGTACCGCGGTGTCCCAGCCCCAGCCGCCGACGCCGCCGGAGAGCCAGCGGCCGTCGCGCGGGGCGGTGTGCAGCTTGAGCTGGCCGTTGCTGACCTTCGCCATCGACGGGCTCCACTCGGCGTCGGCGCAGCAGCCCGGCTTGCCGCTGAAGACGCCCCAGCGCGAGGTGTCCAGACGGTTGAACGGCTCCGTGCCGACCTTCCGCCAGTACGACGCCCGCTCGGCGTCGGCCGTCGGCGCGCCCGCGAGGCCGGCGACGGCGACACCCGCGGAGACGGGCACGGTGCTGGTCGGGGCGGCCGAGGCCGCGGGACCGGCCGCGAGGCCGACGGTCGGCAGCAGCGCGGCGACCAGCCCGGACAGCAGGGCCGGGACGAGGCGAGCGCGCGGGCGGCGCGGGATGGGAGAATGCAGTGACGTCATCGGGGGGCTCTTCCGTTCTTGAGCGGATCTTGCGTTGCTCTTGAGTTCTCGAATCTGGCAGAGCGTGGCAGACCTGTCCGCCGATCAACGAAACGTGGAACGGAAGGGACGGAGGGGGCTGCTGTGGCGACTCAGAGGCTCCCGGAGGGACCCCTGACGCGCGTGGCCGAGGTGCTCTGGCCGGCCGACACGCCGGAGCGCCACCGGCTGCGGGCCGCCTCCGGACGGTCCCCCTCACCCGGTGCCGAGCGCTACGCGGCGGTGCCCTCGTCGCGGCGCGCACGCTACCTGCTGCCCCTCGACGCGCCGCCGGCGGTGCGCGCCCGGCTGCTGCTCCACTACAACCACCTGCGCACCGACCGCCGGCGGGCGCAGCGCCTCGCGATCGCCGCGCTCGCCGCCCTCGGGCTGCCGCGCACCGACCGGAGCCGGCTCGTCGCCGAGCCCGGCCCGCGCGGCGGACTGCGGGAGCTGGTCGCCGAGCAGCTCGGCTGCCGGGCCGACGAGCTCGTGCTGTCCGTGGGCGTGCGGCCGGGCACGGGGCCGCTCGCGCCGACCGTCACCGTCGTCGACACCCGCGGCCGGCCGCGGGTCTTCGTCAAGGTGGCGGCCGATCCCGGCACCCGCGCCGAGCTCGAGGCCGAGCACGACGTCCTGGCCGCACTCGCGCAGCCCCGCGGCAGCGGCCTGCTGGTCCCGGGTCCGATGTTCCGGGTCGAGTGGGAGGGCGCGCTCGTGGTGGGCATCGACCCCCTGCCCCTCGACGTGCGCCGCATCGGACCCGACGAGCTGGACGCGACCCTGCCCTTCCTCGAGCGCCTCGTCGCCCAGCACGAGCGCGAGTCGCTGAGGCTCGTCGACTCCCCGTGGACCGCGCGGCTGCGCGCCGTCCTGTCCGGCCTGCCCGAGCGCTGGGCCGGTCCCCTCGGCCACGCCCTCGACCAGGCCGCCCGCCGTCATCCCCAGCCGGTCCCCCACGGGCTGCGGCACGGCGACTGGTCGTGCTGGAACATGGCGTGGTCGGCGACGGTCGGGGGCCTCGCCGTATGGGACTGGGAGTACTCGGAGCCGATGGCCCCGCTCGGCCTCGACCGGTGCAACTGGCACTTCGCCTTCGACACCAGCGTCCGGGGCCTGTCCCCGGCGGAGGCCACCGACCGGCTTCGCGAGGACGCCCGGGCCCGTGGCGACCACTCCCGCACGGCCGAGCTGTTCCTGCTCGACATGGCGGTCCGCCGGGCGGCGCTCGGGGCCGACGGCGAGGAGTCCTCCGCCGTGGCCGCCGACGAGCTCGTCACCCTCGTGCGCTCCCGGCGCTGACGGTGCTGACGGTGCGGACGGGTCCGCAGCCCGCGGGCCCGGGGCCGGGGTGGGTCAGGGGCGGCCCACCCGGACGGTGCGGGACCTGCCCGAGAGCCGCGTGGCGCCGGTGGGGTCGCTGACCCGCACCCGGTAGAAGACGCGGGACCCGCGGGCCGGGCCGCGGTCGCGGAAGACGATGGCGCCCTTCCGCCAGATCACCGACTGCCGGGCGATGCGGCGCACCGGCTGGCCCGTCTGGTTGCGGCGGATGATCTCGTAGCGCAGGCGCACGTCGTCGCGGTCGAAGGCCAGCGGCACGCGCACCCGCACCTGGCGGCAGCCCCGGCAGGTGCTCACCTGCGGCGCGACGACGCCCTGGGGCGCCGCGGAGCCGGTGCGGAACCGGGTCAGGTTGCCCTGCAGGCGCTCGTTGACCCGGGCGTAGCCGCCGCCCATCACGAGCTGGCGGCCGTCGGAGGCCAGGGCCCGCGACAGCAGCCGCGTCTTCTGGGTCGCGCCGGACGTCTGCACGAAGTACGGCTTGACGCGACCCGTCGCCCGGTTCACCGCCTCGATCGCGAGGTAGGTGCGCGGGGAGGTCTCGGGGTGTCCGCCGTTGGCCGAGCAGTCGTGGGCGTGCGAGGCGACGTAGAGGTCCGCCCCGACGACCTGCAGGCCGAAGGTGTCGCCGTAGCAGTTCAGGTACCAGGTCTCGGCGCCGGTCGTGCTGTCCAGGGAGTAGACGCCCTCGCGGCGGGTGAGCCCGGAGGTGCCGTCGTCGCGAGCGCCGACGTAGACCTCGTCGCCCGCCACCTCGACGGCGGTGCCCCAGCCGTAGGGGACGGAGAAGTAGTCGCCCCGGAAGCCGGGGACGAGGCTGCCGTCGCCCTCGTAGGTCGCCGCGAAGCCCTGCATCGGGGTCCCGTTGACCTCACGGAACGGGCCCGCCACGAAGACCCGCGCGTTGTCGCTCGAGACGGCCAGCGAGACCACCCGCAGGGCCTCCTTCGGGGCGCCGCCGACGAAGTCGATCGTGCCGGACAGCTGCGGGCTCCACTCTCGCAGCGCACCGCCGGTCCCGTCGGGTGTCGTCACGTCGAAGGCGGCCGTGCGCACCCGTCGCGTGTTGTTGGCCTGGGTGAACTGCCCGCCGGCGTACAGCGTGGTGCCGTCGGGCGACGCCGCGAGCGCGGTGACCTGCCCGTCCACGCCGTTGCGGCCGACCTGGCCCAGGAAGCGGCCCGAGGCGGTGTCGAAGACGGCGATCCGGCGCGCCTCCTGCCCGTCGACGGAGTTGAAGTTGCCGCCGACGTAGAGCCGAGAGCCGTCGGGCGACAGCGCGGTCGCCCAGACCGTCGGCACGGCGTCGTCCTCGAACGTCCCGAAGCGCGGCGAGAACGAGTCGATCGGCGCACCGGTGTCGGCGTCGAAGGCGGCGAGCGCCCCCTGGCCGGTCTCCCGGGCGCCGGCCGCGGCGCCGGACGGCCGGGTGGAGGTGAACTCGCCGCCCGCGTAGATCCGTCCGCCGGCGACCTCGACGGCCCAGACCGGACCGTCGGTCTGCCCGGTCGGGACCGGGGTGCCGGAGAACCGGGTGCGGCCACCGTCGAACGGCGCCTCGGCGGAGGCGCCCGGTGGGGCGGCCGCCAGCAACCCCGCTGCGAGCAGCACCGCGCACAGCGGACCGAGCACACGTCGTCCGAGACCCGACGTCCCCATGGCTGTCCTTCCCCGAGCCCTCGTCGATGAGACCGCTCCCGCCGGTGAGGGGCCCCGGCGGGAGCGGTGGTCGATCAGCCGACCGTGACGGTCGCGGTGCGCACCGACATCACGGACTGACCCGAGGGGTCCACCGCCTCGACGCGGTAGTAGACCTGCTGGCCCGGGGTCACCTGCGTGTCACGGAAGGTGACGTTCTCGGTCCGCCACATCACGGACTCGCGGGTCTCGATGTAGATCGGCGCGGACGTCTGCCAGCCCCGGTAGACCTTGTACGTCAGCTGGGTGTCGTCGCGGTCGTAGCCGAGCCGCACCCGCAGGTCGACGTAGCCGGGGCCCGCCGTGGCCGTCGGGTACGCCGGCTTCTCGGGCGCCGACGAGCCGGCCAGGAACCGCACCACGTTGGCCTGGGCGGCGCCGTTGACGCGGAGGAACCCGCCGCCCATCACCAGCTGGTTGCCGTCGGAGGCCAGGGCGCGCGAGAGCAGCCGGGTGTTGGCGTCGTCGAGGTTGCCGGAGGTCTGCACGAAGTAGGGCCGGACCACGCCCGTGCTGCGGTTGAGCGCGTGGATGGCGAGGTAGGTGCGCGGGTTGAGCTCGGGGTGGCCGCCGGCCGCCGCGCAGTCGTGGGCGTGGGAGGCGACGTAGACGTCGCCGCCGACGACCTGGAGGCCGAAGGTGTCGCCGTAGCAGTTCGCGTACCAGTTGACCGCGCCCGTGGTCGCGTCCAGCGAGTAGACGCCCTCGTTGCGGCGGCTGCCCGAGGTGAAGTCGTCGCGGGAGCCGAGGAAGACCTCGTTGTCGGCGACCTCGATGGCCGTCCCCCAGCTGTGGGGCGCGTAGAGGTAGTTGGAGCGGAAGCCGGCCGACAGCGCGCCGGTCGCGGCGTCCGTGGCGGCGAAGCCCTGCGCGGCGGAGCCGTTGACCTGCTGGAACGGGCCGGCGAGGAAGACGCGCTGGTTGTCCGAGGACACGGCGAGCGCGGTCACGCGCAGTGCCTCGTTGCGCGTGGGGGTGGACACCGTCGGCGCCCAGCCCAGCGTCGCGCGGTTCACGAGGCTGATCGCCGCGACGTTCTTGCGGGCGCTCCAGCCGGCGCGGCTGAAGCGGCCGCCGACGTAGAGCGTGGTGCCGTCGGGCGAGACGGCGAGGGCCTGCACCGGCCCGTCGACGCCGTTGTTGCCGACCTGGCCGAGGAAGGCGCCGGTGCGGGCGTCGAAGCGGGCGAGGTAGTTGGCGCGCTTGCCGTCGACCAGGTTGAAGTCGCCGCCGACGATGAGCTGGCTGCCGTCCGGGGTGAGCACGGAGGCGCGCACGACGCCGGCGCGACCGTTGTAGTCGTTGGTGAGCTTCGGCGCGAACTCCGTGATCGGGGCGCCGGTGGCCTCGTCGAAGGCGGCGAGGAAGCCCTGGCCGGTCTCCCCGGTCCCGGCGGCCGCGCCGGAGGGACGGGTCGAGGTGAACTGGCCGCCCGCGTAGATCCGGTCGCCGGTCATCTCGAGCGTCCAGACCGGGCCGTCGGTCTGGCCCATGGTCGTCTGCGAGCCCTGCATCACCGTGTGCTGCGGGTCGAACGCCTGCGCGGGCGCGCCGACCGCGGCGGTCAGGCCGAGACCGACGAGGCCGGCGGCGAGGGCCGCGACCGCGCGGGTCAGGCGGCGGTGGCCGGGCGTGCGGGTCTGTGGCTTCATGGGCGGTGCTCCCCCGAGTTCATGGACGTCAGTGCGCGAGGCGCGCCTGCGGGTCCCCCCGGACCCTCCGTCGAGGCTACGGACGTGCTCTCAAGCCGTCCCCGACGCGACCCGAAGATTGCCTCAAGTGCGTTCACCACCACGGCTGGGTCCCCAGCAGGTCGGCGAGCTCGCGGTGGTGGGGCTCGTAGTGGGCGCGCAGCTCGGCCTCGAGGCCCGGGTCGATCCCGGTCTTGTGGCGGCTGCGGTTGCGCTTGGCGCCGGCCAGGGGCCGCGGGTCGAGGCCCACGAACTCCTGCAGGCGCCCCAGCGTCGCGTCCGGGTCGGCGTATAGGTCCTCGCTCCGCATCACGAGCACCTGCTCGCGACCGTAGGCGTCGAACCACCGGCGCAGCTGGGGGGCGTACTCGCCGCGGGTGCGGTAGGAGTACCAGTCCCAGGGACGGCTGTAGTAGCCCGGCTCCTCCGCCATCCGCTCCAGCTCGCCCGCGAGACGGTCCGGCTCCGCGGCCAGCGCGTCGGCGAAGGACAGCGTCTCGACGCCGGCCTTCGTGCGCTCCGCGTGGTGCGACACCGCGCGCGCGACCGGGTCGCGCAGGAGCACGACGATCCGCGCGGCGGGCAGCAGCCGGTGGGCGCGCTCGGCCACCCGCGGGTCGAAGAGGTAGAGCGGGCTGGCCTCGAACGCCAGTGCCGCGCCGTGGCGCTCCGCGTGTCGGCGTCGGGCCGCCCGGGTCGGGAAGTGGCCGAGGTACCAGTCGGGACCGCGGTCGGTGTAGCGGTAGAAGTAGTGCGGGCTCTTGAGGTTCTTGGCCGCCGGCACGGTCGGCATCACCTGCGGGTGGCCCAGCAGCGTCGACCAGGTGTACGTCGTGCCGCCCCGCTTGGTGCCGACCAGCAGGAAGTCGGGCCCGGTCCGGAGGCGCCCGGTCGCCGTCGTCGCGGTGCGGATGCCCCGCTCGGCGACGTCCTTGACCCCCTGCGGGAGCAGCGTCTTGGCGGTCGCGACCGCCCGCGAGGCGCTCATCGGCGCGCCGCCAGCATCGCCCGCACGTCGCCGAGGTGCAGACGCTGCGAGAGCGGCAGCACCAGCGCGACGAGCAGGGACGTCGCGACGAGCAGGTAGCCGACGAGCCACGGCAGGGTGGGCGCGCCGAGGGCCCACACGAGCACGCCGGGGATCCCGAAGGCCGCGAGGGCGACGCCGCCCGCCACCGCGGTGTCCGCCCACGGCAGCGGCACGTCGACCCGGCCGCGCCGCCGCAGCACGCACAGCACCGAGTCCCCGGTCAGTGCCACGACCCACGCGACGGCTGCCCCGGGCAGGCCCCACACCGGGATCAGCAGCAGGCCGAGGCCCACGTTGAGCGTCAGGGACACCACGGAGTTGGCCGCCGTCAGCCGGCTCAGGCCGGCCATCAGCAGCAGCGAGTTGATGTTGCCGAGCGCGAGGTAGCCGAGCAGGCCGACGCAGAGCAGGCTCAACGCGGGGGCGGCGGTGGTGAACTCGGGGCCGACCACCGCCATCACCAGCGGCGAGAACGTCGCGAGCGTCAGGAACAGCGGCCAGGAGACCAGGACCAGCCACGTGGTCGACATGGCGTGCACCTCGGCGGCCTCACGCTCCTCGCCCCGGGCGAACGCGCTCGCGAGCATCGGTGCCGTGACGATCCGCAGGGCCTCCATCGCCATGATGCCGGTGGTGACGAACCGGCTCGCGGCCGCCCAGACGCCGGCCGCCGCGGGTCCGAGCAGCAGGCCGACGAGCAGCACGTCGGCCCACTTGATGCCGATCTCGCACAGCGAGGCGAGACCCCGGGGCAGGTTGAAGGCCCAGGCGTCGTGCAGGACCTGGCGTCGGGGTCGGGGGGCGATCCCCGACGCCAGGCGATCGTGGCGCAGCGTCCGGCGCACCAGGCCGAACGCCACGAGGTCCATCAGGACCAGGGGGACGGTCCAGGTCCACAGCAGCCACGTCGTCGGCCCGTCCACGACCCACAGCAGGGCGAGGAGGGCGAGGCGGCCGGTGGGGAGCCAGACCTGGTAGAGCAGCACGAAGGGGCGCGCGCTGCCCAGGGAGCGGGTGCCGTTGACGCTCGCCTGACCGACGGCCGAGAACACCAGCGTCAGGGCGAGGACGAGGAGGAAGGTGCGACCGAGCCCGGCGGCCTCGGGCACGAGGGCCCGGGCCAGCGGGTCCGCGAGCAGGGCCAGGCCGCCGGCGACGACCATGCTCCAGGCGAGCATCGGCGCCAGGATCGCCGTCGAGACCCACCAGGCGTCCTCGTGGGCGCCGGTGGCGCGGTAGGCCGCGAGGCTGCGCACGAGGCCCGAGTCGCCGCCGGCGAGGGCGACGACGTTGAGGATCATGAAGACCGCGACGGCCATGAAGTACAGGCCCGCGAGCTCCGCGCCGAACCACCGGCCGACCAGGACCGTCAGCGCGAAGCCCGCGACGGCGGCGTACACCGAGCCGGCGAGGGTCAGCGCACCGCCACGCGCGACGGCGCGGCGGTCGGCACCCGCGGGGGGCGCGCCGGTCGACGTGGTGGCGGGGCTCGTCACTCAGATCCCCCGTCCGCGCCGGTGCAAGGCGGCCTGGAGCCGCTCGGCCGAGGTGAGGCGCAGCAGGACGGCCGCGGTCAGCAGCACCCGCGGCTCTGTACGACGGTCGCGCCAGGCGCGCCGCATCCAGCGGCGGGCCTCGGCACGCTCGCCGAGCGCGGCGTGGGCGAAGGCGATCTGGCCCTCGATGCGGGCCCGGCCGCGCGGGACGCCCGCGAACTCGGGGGTACGGCGCAGCAGCTCGTCCAGGGCGTCGGCGATGGTGCGCCAGCGGCTGAAGAAGTAGGAGCCGCCGTTCCACTCGATGTCGGCCACGACCTCGGGCACCAGGCGCAGGGTCCCGATCCGCGCCAGCCGCAGCAGCAGGTCGTAGTCCTCGGCGTAGCCCCCGGGGAGCGTCTCGTCCCAGCCCTCGACCTTCTCGAGCGCCTCGCGGCGGTAGAGCATCGCGGAGGGGTGGAGCTCCATGATCCGGTCGGCGAGCAGGTCGGCGAGCAGGACCTCGCGCAACGGCGCCTCGCGGACCGTGCGGACCCCGTCGTGGACGATCGCGATGCTGCCGGCGACCGCGACGGCCTCGGCGTGCGCCTCGAGCTCGGCGACCTGGCGCCGGACCCGGTCGGGCGCCCAGGTGTCGTCGTCGTCGCAGGTCGCGAGCAGGTCCGCCGAGACCAGGTCGAGCGCCGTGTTGCGGGCGCCGCACAGGCCGGGGGTGCGCTGGTTGACCTGCACGGTGAGGCTCTGACGCTCGGGGGCGACGGGATCGGGGAGGTCCAGCACGTCGGGCACCTCGCCGTCGATGACGACCACGACGTCGAGGCGGCCGGCGTAGGTCTGCGCCCAGATCGCGTCCAGGGCGCGCGCCAGCAGCGCGAACCGGTCGCGGGTCGCGAGGGTCACCCCCACGTCGGGGAGCGCGGTGGGACCGCTCATGCGCTCTCCGCCCATCGGCGCCCGCCGGCGGTGGCGATGCCGAAGCAGGGCACGTCGACGAAGTCGAGGCGCGAGACGGTCTGGTCGATCTCCTCGACGCGGGTCGTGCCCTCCACGCCGACCAGCACGATGCCGTCGCAGGACGCGGCCTCCTCGAGGCCCTCGACGGTCTCGAGGTCGACGGGGACCACCCGCACGTCGAGGTCGGGCGCGGCCTCCGCGAGCTGGCGCCGGACGACGCCGACGATGTCGTCGCGGCCCCGGGCCATCACGTCGACGCCGAGGCGGACCTGCGGGGCGTCGTCGTCGGTGCCACCGAGACGACGGCCGACCCCCAGCATCGCGGCGACGCCGGCGATGCCGACGCTGGCCCCGCCCTCGAGGGCACCGAGGTCGCGCACGCCGGGCACGGAGACCTGCCCGCGCCGGCGCAGGCGGGGCGAGCGCGCCTCGAGCAGGTACGCCGCGACGATGGCGAGCAGCAGGCCCGCGAGGCCGCCGGCGACCGGGAGGGCCGCGACGGGCAGGGAGCTGTCCTCCGCGGTGCCGGACGCGGGCTGCACCACGCGGCCCGGGTCGACGACGGTCCGGTTGAGGTTCTGGCTCTGCTGGCGCAGCGGCGCGAGCTGGGTCGCGGGCGCGGTCTCGATGAGCTGGTAGATCTTCTGCTTCTGCAGGCCCCAGCGGGTCACGGCCTCCGTCTGGGCGGCCTCGATGAAGGCCGCGGCCGCGGCGTCGGCGCCGCGCTCCGCGTCGGCGGAGTTGCCCGAGCTGTAGCGGAAGTCGAGGAAGCTGGTGCCGTCCTGGACGCTGACGGTGAGGCTCTCCTGGACGTCGTCGACCGTGGTGCCGAGGTCCTCGGCCACCGTCTGCAGCACCGGACGGGTCGTGGCGAGCGCGGCGTTGTCGTCGGCGTTGGCGGCCGACGGGGCGACCTCGCCGACCGGGACCAGGCCCGGGCCGAGCTGCACGCTCGCGGTCGCCGTCGAGGTGGTGGGCACCAGCGGGATCGCGGCGAGACCGAGGCCGACGCCCAGCAGCGTGCACACGAGCAGCAGCACCCACCGGTCGCGCGCGGCGGGCAGGATCCCCGTCACGGGTCGCAGGGGCTCGGGGTGGCCGGGGGCCATGGCGCTCATCGTGCGGGTGTCCTCTCGGGTCGCCGGGCCGCCCGGTGGGGGCGGCCGGCGTCGGGCAGGTCGGGGATGGTGCGGGCCGGCGCGGGACCGGCGGGTGCGGCGGTGCGCCTCCCCGCCGCGCAGACCGCGAGCGCGAAGAGCGCCGTGGCGAGCGGGACCGGGAGGATGTCGTAGAAGGCCGTCTGGACGACCAGGACCACGCCCGTGGCGTGGAGCCACAGGTCGGGCGAGGTGGTGCGGGCGGGGCGGGAGTGCCACCAGATGGCGGCGACGGTGGCGAGCAGCAGTGCCGCCCCCACGATGCCCTGCGACACCAGGGTGGTCCACAGCTGGCCGTGGGTGCCGATCGACACGTTGTTGCTGTCGGCGAGCCCCTCGGACGACTGCGGCGAGCCCCAGCCGAACACCGGCGAGCGCAGCGCCAGCCCCCAGGAGGCCTGGTACAGCGTCTCGCGGGTGCTGACGTTGCTGTTCTCGAAGCGGTTGGTCAGCAGGTCGCGCAGCCCGGGCAGGCTCACGACGAGGGCCAGCACGACGCCGGCCCCGGCCAGCACGCCGAGCAGCACCCGGGGCCGCCCGCTGAGGAGCCGCAGGACGAGCACGTACGCGACGGCGACGCCGATGCTGACCCAGGCGCCGCGGTTGACGGAGACGAGGATCGGCGCGGCCGACAGGGCCAGCAGCAGACCGAGCCCCACCCGTCGCCGGGTCGTCCGCGCGGTCACCACCCCGTGCACCGCGACCGGGGTCAGGATCCCCATCGCGGCGCCCCAGTCGTTGGTGTAGGGGAAGAGCGCCGAGGGCCGGGCGGTCTGGTAGAGCGCGTCGAACTCGATGAGCCGGGGACGGGTGAGCGCGGTGATGTAGGGGTCGTTGATGCCCACGGCGCGCAGGGCGGCGCCGAAGGGGCTCGTGAACTCCAGGGGCGCCACGAACAGCCCGGGCAGCGCCAGCACGACCGCGACGCCCCAGACCAGCAGCAGCCAGTTGAGCACGCGCTGCCGCTCGAGGCCCCGGTGCAGCGCGTTCCAGACGAACACGCCCATGACGGCCACCGACACGTAGAGCGTCAGCCGCAGCGAGTACGCCGCGGCGTACCGCGCCGAGGACAGCATCAGCCCGGACACGACCATCCAGCCGAGCAGCAGCAGCAGCACGCCGTAGCCCGGCGGCAGCGCCACCTGACGGCGGTTGACGAGCATCCAGGCCAGCAGCGGCAGGGCCGCCACCGGCCACAGCGGGATCTGCACGCCCAGCGCCCACCACAGCGGGTAGCCGAGCAGCAGCGCGGACAGCGGTCGGGCGGCGGTCCGGACCACCGCCGCGGCGTGGTCGTCGCGCGTGGCCGCGGAGCGGGCGGGGGTCGCGGGCAGCGGCGCCGTGCGGCCGAGCGGGGTGACCGTCACGGGGTCCTCACCCCCGTCCGGGGGTGCCCTAGGGTCGGGTCATGCGACCGGGCCGTCTCCTCGCCGCCGCCACCGGGGCGCTGCGCCTGGACGCGGCGATCGCGCTGCGGCACCTGCTGCTCAACGTCGTGGCGGGCTCCGCCCTGGTCCCCCGGCCGGTGCGATGGGCGCTGTACCGGGCGGCGGGCCTCGACGTGCGGACGATGAACGTCTTCAGCGGCACCCGCATCACGGGCACCGACCTGCGCGTGGGCCGCGGGACCTTCGTCAACCACGAGTGCTACCTGGACGTGGCCCGGGGCCGCGTCGAGATCGGCGAGGACTGCCACCTGGCTCCCCAGGTGATGGTGCTGACCGCCACCCACGAGCGCGACGCGTCCGGTGGTGCCGGACGCGCCTCGCAGTACCGCACGACGGTCATCGCCGACCGCGTGTGGCTGGGCGCCCGGGCCACGGTGCTGCCGGGGGTGCGGGTCGGCGAGGGCTGCGTGGTCGCGGCCGGCGCCGTCGTGGCGGCCGACTGCGAGCCCGGCGGCGTGTACGGCGGGGTGCCGGCGCGGCGGCTGCGCGAGGCGGACGCGCGTCCCTGAGCGGCCGGTCATCGGTCCCCCAGGTGGCGCCGCAGGCTGCGGATCACGGAGGTGCGCCGCCGGGGCTGACGTCCCATCAGGCCGTCGAGCTCCTCGGCGAGGCGCCGGTGCACGGCGGCGCGCGAGGCGACCAGACCGGCCGAGCCGAGGTCGGGGCGCGTGCCGTCGCGGGCCTCGGCGAGGGTCGCCGACAGCGCGTCGGCCATGGTCTCGGGGTGGCGGGCCAGGCGGACGACGCCCGCGTGGCCGGCGGCGTCGGCGAAGCGCATCTGGTGGGAGTCGACGTGCTCGCCGAGCGCGGGGTCGCGCGGCACGCACACCGGGACGTGGCCGGCGCCGCGGGCGTCGCTGATCAGGCCCGGACCGCCGTGGCAGACCACCGCGGAGGCCTCGGCCAGCAGGCGCTGGAGGTCGGCGTAGGCGAGGTGGGGGTGCCCCTCGGCGACCACGGGGGCGCGCGAGGTGCCGTGCTGGACGACGACCTTGCTGACCCCGGCCGCACCGGCGGCCTCGGCGAACCAGTCGTCGGCCCAGCCCACCAGCCGGTCGAAGCGGTGGTGGTCGGTGCCCACGCAGAACAGCACGGGTCCCAGCGCGGCGCTCACAGCAGCGGTCCCACGAGACGGGCGTCCGGGTAGACCTCGAGCTGGCTCTCCCACTGCGCGATGCGCACGGTCGTGAACGGGCCGCACAGGCGCCCGGTCATGGTCGCGGTGTCGATCCGGTCGTAGACCTCGATGAACGCCGTCGGCACCCGCGACAGCCAGGCCAGCACGAAGAACGGGACCGCGACGCCGGCGCCGGCCGAGACCACGAGGCTCGGCCGCTCCCGGCGCAGCACGCGCCACGCCAGCACCGCGTTGCGCAGCAGGTTCGGCACGTTGCGCGTCGTCGGCGAGTACGACGTGACCACGCGCTCCGCGGCCAGGCGGTCGCGCACGTCCGCGGTGTCGGGGCAGACCCAGACCCGGTCGTGGGCCGACCACCACTCGCGCATCGCGAGCAGCTGGGCGAGGTGGCCGCCCTGGGTGGAGACGAGCAGGACCCGACCGTCGCCCGCCGAGCGACGGGCGACCATCAGTACGCCCCGTCGCGGCGGAACACCGCACGCAGGGTGCGCAGGCAGATCGCCAGGTCCCCGCCGACCGTGATGTTGTCGGTGTAGTGCAGGTCGAGGGCGACCGCACGCTCCCACGCGAGGTCGGAGCGGCCGCTGACCTGCCACAGACCGGTGAGACCGGGCTTGACCGCGAGGCGGCGCCGGGTGGCCTCGTCGTAGAGGGCGACCTCCTCCGGCAGCGCCGGGCGGGGACCGACCAGCGACATGTCGCCGCGGACGACGTTGAGCAGCTGGGGCAGCTCGTCGAGCGAGGAGACCCGCAGCAGCCGGCCGACCCGGGTGACGCGGGGGTCGCGACGGATCTTGAACAGCACGGCGTCGGACTCGTTGGAGTGCGCCAGCAGGGTGCGGCGGTCCTCGGCGTCGTCGGTCATGGTGCGCAGCTTGTAGATCGTGAAGGGGCGCCCGTAGCGGCCGATCCGGGTCTGGGTGAAGAGCGCGGGACCGGAGGAGTCGAGGCGGATCGCGATCATCGCGACCGCGATCACCGGTGCGGCCACCGCGAGCAGGAGGAGACCGGCGAGCCGGTCGACGAGGATCTTGCCGACGGCGGCGAGCATCCGGGGTCGGGGCGGCGAGACGGAGACGACGGTGCTGTCGCCGACCCCGGTCACCGACACGCGGTGCGGGGACAGCGAGCCGGACTCGTCGAGCATGCCCAGCTCGGCGCCGGTGCGCTCGAGCTGCCACCCGAGCCGCCGGAAGACGTCGGTGCCGAGGCCGGCGCCGGTGGTGGCGAGCACGAGGTCGACGTTCCAGGCCGCGATGGCCTTGGTGATGTCGCTGAAGCCCTCCTCCATCGGCGCGCCCGGGTAGCGGTGCACGTAGCCGGCGTCGCCGTCGACGGTGAGGTCGCACAGGCCCACGACGACGGCGTCCCGCCGGTCGGACCACCGGCGGAAGGCGGCTGCCGTGGCCTCGGGCTCGCCGATGACCAGGACGCGGGTGGGGCCGCGACGCAGCTCGCGCACGGCGACGGCGGCCAGCGCCACGAGGGTGGCGGTGCCCGCGACGACCATGACGTCGATCACGACGGCGCGGGCGACCTCGCCCAGCACCGCGACGATCGCAGCCGCGGAGACGACGTAGAAGCCGGCGCGCAGCGGCACGTCCGGCGCCGCGGCGCCGGCCGGCTTGGACGCCCGGAAGGCGACGACGGCGATCATCCAGCCCAGCAGGACCGGGGCGGCGAGGCCGGCGGCGACGCCGGTCGCCACGGCGACCGCGGCGACCGCGGCGACGACGAGGACGACCTCGACGGCGGAGCGCAGGGCTCCCCCGCCGCGCGGCTTCTGCGGTCGCGCGAAGTCCTGGCGTGACGACCCGGACGGTGCGGTCGTGAGAGAACGCGGTACGGTCCCCGACGCGCGGGCATCCGTGTCCTCGTGCTCGTCGGGTGCGTGCGCGGTTACCGGTACTGTGCCGGCGACCGACAGCCGGGCACCCGGCGGTCGTTCCTTCGTCATCTCGAGGCCCCCCCTCGATCGAGACCGGACGGATCCGGTCGTGTCCCCTGGTTCCGCTCGGGGACTCCAGAGCACCGTGGTCAACGACCGTCGGCACCCCACGTCACGTGTACAAGAGAACACTGTCCACACCACAGAACGGCGTTGTCAATTCAATCGCGAACTTCTGGTGTGTACCTTGCGCGGCCGTTGAGGAGCAGGCCCCGCCCGGTTCGAAACGGCCTGCGGACGCTCCGCGGCCCGATACTGTTGGAGGAAGCACTGATCGCGCAGGACGAGGGGGGACGCCCGGTGACGACCGCCGCATCGGGCCCGGTCCCGGGTGACGTCGCCCACGACGCTGCCGACCCCGAGGCGCCCGCCGTGGAGACCCGACGGGAGCGTCAGCGGCGCGAGACGATCGAGGAGATCAAGTCCGCGGCCCGCCAGCACCTGACCCTCGAGGCGACCAGCCAGCTGTCGCTGCGGGCGGTCGCGCGCGACGTCGGGCTCACGCCGTCCGCGATCTACCGCTACTTCCAGTCGCAGCAGGAGCTGATGGCAGCGGTGGCCGACGACGCGTACGCGTCCGCCGCGGCCGCGCTGCGCTCGTCGGCGGAGGAGACCGAGGGACACGCGGTGCCCGACCGCCTCCGGGCCCTGGGCCACGCCTACCGGCGGTGGGCCCACGAGCACAAGGCCGAGTTCAACCTCATCTTCAGCACCGACCAGACCCACCCGACGGGCGGCGACGGGGTCACCAACGAGCGGGTGACCGAGTTCTTCGCCGTGCCCGTGTCGATCTTCGTCGAGGCGGCGCACTCGGGCCACGTCGACCTCGAGCGCGTCCTCATCCCCCGCGCCCCCGAGCTCACCCCGTCGGCCGCGAGGTTCGCCGAGCACCCCGACGTCGACCTGACGCCGGAGGCACTGAACCTGCTGCTGAGCGGCTGGGGCGCCTTCCACGGGTTCGTCATGCTCGAGCTCTTCGGCCACCTGGGCCGGTTCTACACCGACCCCGAGGAGGCCTTCGACCGTCACCTGGTCGCGATCCTGCTCGCGATGGGGATGACCGTCGACGACACGACCCCGGGCGTGCCCCGGACCCGCTCGCTCAGCGGTTGAACTGCTGCTGGGTGCGCTCGAGACCGTCGACCAGCAGCGACTCGACCGCGTCGGCGGCCTCCACGACCTGCAGGTCGAGCTCCTTGCGCTCCGTCCGGGAGTAGTCCGAGAGCACGAAGTCGGCGACGTCCTGCCGACCGGGCGGACGGCCGATCCCGACGCGGACCCGGTGGAAGTCGCCGGTGCCGAGCGAGGAGCGCATCGAGCGCAGGCCGTTGTGACCGTTGTCGCCGCCGCCGAGCTTGACCCGCAGGCCCCCGAAGGGCAGGTCGAGCTCGTCGTGCACTGCGACGACGTGGGCCGGCTCGACCCGGTAGAAGCCGGCGAGTGCCTTCACGGGACCGCCGAGCTCGTTCATGTAGCTGCGGGGCCGGGCGAGGACCACCCGGGGGGCGGAGCCGCCCGGCGGCCCCACCCGGCCCTCCAGCACCTGCGCGCGCCCGCTCCTGTGGGCGCGCAGCGTCCCCCCGACACGGGAGACCAGCTCGTCGACCACCAGGTAGCCGACGTTGTGGCGGTGGCCGGCGTACGTCGGCCCCGGGTTGCCGAGGCCGACGACCAGCCAGACGTCGGGCGAGGTCACTCGCTGTCGGCGTCGCCGTCCTCGGACGCGTCGCCGTCGCCCTCGGCGGACTCGGCCTCGGCCTGCTCGGCGAGCTCCTCGTCGGACTCGTCGCGCTCGATGCCGGCCTCGGCCTCGGCCTCCTCCAGCTCCGCCTCGACCTCGGCGGCCGTGGGGGCGTTGGTGACGTTGACGACCAGGGCCTCGGGGTCGGTGAGCAGCTCGGAGCCCTCGGGCAGCTGCACGTCGGCGGCCGAGATCTGGGTGCCGACCTCGGCGCCCTCGACGGAGACCTCGATCGTCTCGGGGATGTTGGTGGCCTCGGCCTCGATCGAGATGGTGCCGCTCTCGGTGACGACCAGGGTCTCCGGGCCGGCCTCGCCGACCACGGTGACGGGCACGTCGACGGTGACCTTCTCGCCGCGGCGGACTGCCACGAAGTCGATGTGCTCGAGGGTGCGGCGGATCGGGTCCGTCTGCACCTGCTTGGTCAGCGCGAGCTGGGTCGAGCCGTCGACCTCGATCTCGAGCAGCGCGTTGGCGCCGCCGTTCTTGAGCGCGAGCCAGGTCGCGTGACCGGGCAGCGTCAGGTGGACGGGGTCGTTGCCGTGCCCGTAGATCACGGCGGGCACCTTGTCCGCGCGGCGGATGCGGCGCGCGGCGCCCTTGCCGAACTCGGTGCGGGTCTCGGCGGTGATCTTCTCGCTGGCCATGGTGGTGCGCTCCTCGTGCGTGGCTGACAGTCGTGCAGGATCGTGGCCGCCCGGCGGACGCGGCCGACGTCGGGCGCAGAGTCAACTGCCGGCCCTGTCGATCACGGTGCGTCTCCCGGTGGACCCGGGCCGCTCCCTCGCCGAGGCAACCTGGGAATCCTACGGGCCGCGCCGCGCGAGCACCAACCCGGCCCGACCACGACCCGGACGCCGGGCCGCGGCGACGTCGCTCAGGTGGCCCCGCCGAAGAGGCTGGTGACCGAGCCGTCCTCGAAGACCTCGCGGATCGCCCGCGAGATCAGGGGGGCGATCGACAGCACGGTGAGCTTGTCGAACTCTCGGTCGGCCGGGATCGGGAGCGTGTTGGTGACGACGATCTCGGTGGCCGGGGAGTTCTTCAGCCGGTCGACCGCCGGGTCGGAGAGGATCGCGTGCGTCGCGGCGATGATCACGCCCGCCGCGCCCTCGGCCATCAGGGCGTCGGCGGCCTTCACGATCGTGCCGCCGGTGTCGATCATGTCGTCGACCAGCACGCACATGCGGCCCTCGACCTCGCCGACCACGCGGTTGGCCACGGTCTCGTTGGGCCGGTCCGTGCGACGGGTCTTGTGGATGAAGGCCAGCGGCGCGCCGTCGAGGTGGGCCGACCAGCGCTCCGCGACCTTGATCCGGCCCGCGTCGGGCGACACGACCGCCAGGCGCTCCCCGCCGTACCGGGCCTTGACGTGGTCGGCGAGCACGGGCAGCGCCATCAGGTGGTCGACGGGCCCGTCGAAGAAGCCCTGGATCTGGTCGGCGTGGAGGTCGACGGTGATCAGGCGGTCGGCCCCGGCGGTCTTGAACAGGTCCGCCATCAGCCGCGCCGAGATCGGCTCGCGGCCGCGGTGCTTCTTGTCCTGGCGCGCGTAGCCGTAGAACGGCAGCACGACGGTGATCCGCTTCGCCGAGGCCCGCTTGAGGGCGTCGACCATGATCAGGTGCTCCATCACCCACTCGTTGATGGGCGCCGCGTGGCTCTGGAGCACGAACGCGTCGCAGCCGCGGACGGACTCCTCGTAGCGGACGTAGATCTCCGAGTTCGCGAACTCGTAGGCCGACTGGGGCACCAGGCCGGTGCCGAGGAGCTCGGCGACCTCCTGGCCCAGCTCCAGGTGGGCCCGGCCGGAGAAGACCATCAGGTTCTTCTCGGTGGTGCGCTTCATTCCGCTCACGCGAGACGACTCCTCGAGGAGGTGCGGGTGGGGCGACAGACGATTCTGACCCACGGCGGGGCCGTCGCGCACCCCGGGTCCACGCCCGGGGACCGGTCAGGAGCCCGGTGTGACCTGCGCCTCCTCGGCCGCCCGGGCCTGCGCGGTCCCGGGCCGCCGCCGCGCGGTCCAGCCCTCGAGGTTGCGCTGGGGACCGGCCGAGACCGCCAGCGCGCCGGCCGGCACGTCCTCGCGGACCGTCGTGCCCGCGCCGGTGCCGGCGCCGTCCCCGATCGTCACCGGGGCGACGAAGGTGTTGTTGGAGCCGGTCCGGGCGTGCCGGCCGACGGTGGTGCGGTGCTTGGCGACTCCGTCGTAGTTGGCGACGATCGTGCCGGCCCCGACGTTGGTGCCCTCGCCGATGTCGGCGTCCCCGACGTAGGACAGGTGCGGCACCTTGGCGCCCTCGGCGAGCGTCGAGTTCTTGGTCTCGACGAAGGTGCCGACCTTCGCGGACGGGCCGACGACCGAGCCGGGCCGCAGGTAGGCGAACGGCCCGACCTGGGCCCCGGCGTGGACGACCGCGAGCTGGGCGTGCGCGCGCACGACGCGCGCCCCCGCCCCGACCTCGCAGTCCTCCAGAGTGCAGTCCGGACCGACCACGGCGTCCTCGGCGACCACGGTGGCGCCGAGGAGCTGGACCCCGGGCAGCAGCGTCGCGTCGGGCTCCAGCACGACGTCGGCGTCGACCCACGTGGTGGCGGGGTCCATGACGGTGACCCCGGCCTGCATCCAGCGGCGCAGGATGCGGTCGTTCATCGCCCGACCCGCCCGCGCGAGCTGCTCGCGGTCGTTGACGCCCTCGGTCTCCAGCACGTCCGCGACGCGGTGGGCGCCGACGCCGAGGCCGGCCTCGCGGGCGAGGGCCACGGCGTCGGTCAGGTAGTACTCGCCCTTGGCGTTGTCGTTGCCGATCCGGCCGATCGCCTCGAGCAGGAAGCCGGGCTCGAAGGCGAGGATCCCGGAGTTGATCTCGCGCACCGCGCGCTGCGTCTCGTCCGCGTCCTTGTGCTCGACGATCGCCTCGACGGAGCCGTCCTCGCGGCGCACGACGCGGCCGTAGCCGGTCGGGTCCGCCACGACGCCCGACAGGATGCTGACGGCGCGCCCCTCCTCGCGGTGCTCGGTCACGAACGACGCCAGGGAGCCCCCGTCGAGCAGCGGCGTGTCGCCGTACGCCACCAGGACCGGGCCACGGGGGGTCTCCCCCGCCGCCGCCATCGCGTCGAGCGCGACCCGGACCGCGTGCCCCGTGCCCTCCTGGGTCTCCTGCACGGCCACGAGCGCGTCGGGACGCAGGTCGGCCAGGTGCGCGGCCACGGCCTCGCGCTGGTGGCCCACGACGGCCACGACGCGGGCGGGCTCGCAGCGCTCGACGGCGGCGAGCACGTGGCCCAGCATGCTGCGGCCGGAGACCCGGTGCAGGACCTTCATGGTCTTGGACCGCATCCGGGTGCCGCCCCCGGCGGCCAGGACGATCACGGTGACGTCGGCGCTCATGGCGCCGACACTAGGTGACCCCGGCCGCGCCGTCCCGCCTCAGGGCGTGTGGCGCAGCCGTACCGACAGGCAGGTGACGCAGCCCTCGAGCCTCTCGAACTCGGAGATGTCGACGGCGACCACCCGCAGCCCGCGCGCCTCGTACGACGCCGCCGTGAGCGGGGCCGCCGTCGACATCAGGACCGTCTCGCCGTCGAGCAGCACGACGTGGGCACCGGGCTCCTCCGGCACCGCCTCGTACGAGGGCCAGACGCCCGGGTCGTCGACGACCGGGTCCCAGCCGACCACCGTGCCGTCGGGCAGCGCGGTGACCGCGGACTTCAGGTGGAGGGCCTTGCTGAGCGGCACCGTCTCGACCCGCGCCCCGAGCGGGGTCAGGTGGTCGGCGAGCTGCGCGATGCCCGCGGCGTTGGTGCGCCCGCCGGGACCGCCGTTCAGGCCGACCCACACGACCCCGTGACCGTCGACGGCGTGCTTGAGGACGTCGCCGCCGTCGAGGGTGCCGGGCTCCTCGATGCGCCGCACCCGGTAGCCGAGGTCGCGCAGGACCTCCTCGGTCCCGGCGGTCTCGGGCCGGCGCTCGTCGGCGCCGGGCCGGGCGAGGACCGCGAGGTCGGCGTACATCACGACGGTGTCCTCGACGAAGGCCGCGTCGGGGCAGTCGGGGGCCGGCGGCACCTCGATCGTCTCCCAGCCCTCGGCGTGCAGCGCGTCGACGTAGCCCTGCCACTGCGCCATCGCGAGGCCGACGTCGACCGGCGTGCGCTCGAGGTGGGTGAGCAGGCCCTCGGCCAGGCGGGGCGAGGGGCGGCGGACCAGGGCGCGGCGGGCGGTGACCATCCCCGCAGGGTAGGGCTCCGGCACCCTGCGGAGGTGGCTCCCCGGGTAGGAGTCGAACCTACGTCGCTTGTCCTGATTCAAAGTCAGGCGGGCCCTGCCGGCAGACCAACCGGGGAACGTGGGCCCCACCCTAGGGCGCGGGCCCGGTGGCACACTGAGGCCGGTGAGGCTCCCCGTCATGCCGCCCGTGCGACCGATGCTCGCGAAGTCGGTCACGGGCGTGCCGGACCCGGCGAAGGTCGGGCCGCTGTCGTTCGAGCCGAAGTGGGACGGGTTCCGCTGCCTGGTCTTCCGCGACGGCGACGAGGTCGAGCTCACCAGCCGCAACACCAAGCCGCTGACCCGCTACTTCCCCGAGGTCGTCGCCGCGGTCCTCGCCCAGCTGCCGGAGCGGTGCGTGCTCGACGGGGAGCTGTTCGTCGCCGCCGGGCCCCCGGGGTCGGCGCGCCTGGAGTTCGAGGTGCTCCAGGAGCGCATCCACCCCGCCGACTCCCGGGTGCGGATGCTCGCCGAGACCACGCCCGCGGGCTTCGTCGCGTTCGACCTGCTGGCCCTCGGCGACACCTCCTACGTCGACCGGCCCTTCTCGGAGCGCCGGGCCGCCCTGGCCGACGCGCTGGCCGACCTGCCCGACGCGGGCCCCTGCCACCTCACCCGCACCACCACCGATCCCGTCGAGGCCCGCGCCTGGTTCTCCACGTTCGAGGGCGCCGGCCTCGACGGGGTGGTCGCCAAGCCGCTCGACGCGCCGTACGTCGAGAACGGGCGCACGATGCTCAAGATCAAGCACGAGCGCACCGCCGACGTGGTGCTCGCCGGGCTGCGCGAGCACAAGACGAGCACGCCGGAGCGGCCGCTGCTGGGCAGCCTGCTGCTCGGCCTGCACGACGCGGACGGGCAGCTGCAGCACATCGGGGTCAGCGCGTCGTTCACCGCGACCCGTCGCGCCGAGCTGATGGACGAGCTCGCCGAGCTCGTCTGCCCCATCGCCGAGCACCCGTGGGGCTCCTGGCAGGAGTGGGCGATCGCCAACCCCGACCGCGTGCCCGGCACCCAGAGCCGATGGAGCGCGGGCAAGGACCTGTCGTTCACGCCCCTGCGTCCCGAGCGGGTGCTGGAGGTCAAGTACGACCACATGGAGGGCCGGCGCTTCCGCCACACCGCCCACTTCCTGCGCTGGCGGCCCGACCGCGACGCCGCCTCCTGCGGCTACGACCAGCTCGACGAGCCGGACGGTTACGACCTGTCCGCCATCCTGAAGAACCGCGACTGACCGCCCCGCCACCCGAGGAGACCATGAGCACCCCCGAGCACCCCGCGTCCGCGCCCACCGGCACCGAGCCCCCGTACGACGTCGTCGTGCTGGTCGAGGAGGACGTCTCCCCCGGCGACGCCGCCCGCCTCACCTCGCTCCACGAGGGCCTGGACACCGAGGTGCGCTACCACCTGCTGCTGCCGGTCGACGACGCCGCGGCGCGCGTGCACTCCGCGATGGGCTCCTTCGCCGCGGGCGAGCCGCTCGCGGCCCCGGTCGCGAGCCCCGAGGAGGAGCGCGCGCTGGTCGAGGCCGAGCACACGGTGGCGTCGCGCCACCTGGCCTCGTCGCTCGAGGCGATGCGCGCCGCGGGCGCCACCGTCGACGGCGCGGCGACCGACGAGCACCCGGTCGACGCCCTGCGTCGCGTCGTCGCGGACCGCGGCGCCGACGAGGCCATCGTGCTGACCAGCCGTCACGTGGTCGCCGAGTTCCTCCACGTCGACTGGGCCTCCCGGGCCGAGCGCCACCTCGGGATCCCGGTGCTGCACCTCGTGGAGCACGAGAGCTTCTCCGAGCAGGCCGGCGACGCCGGCGGGATCAGCGGCCTGTAGCCGCTACTCCTCGCGGCGTCGCACGGCGGCGCCGAGACGCTCGCGCAGGCCGCTGGGCGCCGCCTGCAGCTCCGCCACCTGCGCGCCGAGCTCGTCGAGCCGGCCCGCGAGGCGCTCGGCCCGCTTGTCGGCGGCCCGCGCGTCGCGGCGCAGCTCCTTGACCTCGCGGCGCAGGCCCGACGCGGTGCGGGCCTGGCGCCGCAGCTGCGCGCGCTGCCGAGCGGCCTGGCGCTCGAGTCGGACCACCGACGCGGAGTGGTACTCCTCGACCCAGGCCAGCACCTCCGCCGGCGTCGGGGTGCGGCCGTGGTCCACCACGACCGGCGCGGTGACGGGCGGCAGGCGGTCGTCGTACGTCGACACCGCGGACTCCCGCCAGACGTGGGGCAGGTCCTGGCGGTCGAGGAACGCCGAGAACTGCTCCCAGCGCGCCGGGTGCGCCCGGTAGGTGCTGGACGCGTCGGCCGCGAGCACCTCCTCCAGGCTCGGCAGCGCGCGGCCGCCGTCGATGCGGGTGTGCGGGATGCCGAAGTGCTCGGCGAGCTCGCGGGTGCGGGAGTCGTGCACCAGCAGGTGGGCGGGGATCCCCGCGAGCAGCCCGGCGATGACGCCGTGGATCCGCGTGCCGATCGCGAGGTCGGCGGAGCGGAGGTCCTCGATCCACGACCGGGGGTCCAGGTGGATCCGGGCGACCCGGTCCGCGAAGACCGGGTGGGACAGGTCGGAGGGGAAGCCGGCCTGCGAGCGCGGACCGGCGACCTCGGCGTGGCCCCAGATCATCGTCTCGAGGTCGATCCGGTCCTGGGGGATGTAGCTCAGGCGGGGGTGCTGCGCGACGAGCTCGTCGAGCCACTGCGCGTCCATCGGCGCGTCGGGGGTGAGCCCCAGCGAGATCGCGAGGTCCGTGGTCGTGTCGGCGAGCGGCTTCTGGGCCGGCATCCGGTCGCCGTGCACGAACATGGAGGGGCAGCCGATGACCTCGACCTCGTCGAAGCCGAGCGAGGCCAGGTAGCGCGCCGTGAACTCCCCGCGGACCCCGATGGCGCCGGAGTGCTCGAGCACGGCCCGGGCGAACTCGCGCGCGGTCTCGTCGACGGACGCCATGGCCTCCAGGTCGTAGTCGGCGCTGGACTGGGCGCCCACGCCGAGCACCGTGACCGGGGTGGCCATCGTGCGGATGGTCGAGGTGAGCGACTGCAGCCGGCCGCGGTAGGCGTTGCGGAACGCGTTGGCCAGCGGGATCACGACGTGGTCGAAGCGCTCGGCGACCTCCTCGGCCCGCTCCGACATCTCGGCGTCGGTCCAGCAGGTGACCTCGACGTCCTCGCAGGCGACGGCCCGCACGGCGGCGTCGCTGAACAGCAGGTTGCCGGTGTTGCCGCTGACCTGGTTCTCCCGCCACACCCGGACCGGGTTGACCGGCTGGAACGGGTCGCGGAACACACGCACGAGGACACGCTTCATCGACTCGCGGGCGCCGGCGGTCGGCGCCCTCCCTCCCTCCGGCACGGAAGGGGCAACCTAGCAACCGGCGCCGCCCCGCCGTGCGGGGCGCCGGCTGGAGGGGGGTCAGGAGTCCGCGTCGTCCGGCCAGTGGGCGGCGACCTTGCGGCTGGGCTGCACCCGCGGCGGCTCGCCCGGCATCTTGGGGTGGTCGGGCGGGTAGGGCATCTCGCCCCCGGGCTGCGCGTCGTACAGCGCCAGGAGGGGCGTCAGGTCGTGGTGGACCTCGTCGATGCCCGCCCACGGGTCGCCGTCGGCGAGGCGCTCGGGCACCGTGAACAGGTTGAGGCCGCGCGGGTCGTCGAGCGCGGCGAGGTCGTCCCAGCCCAGCGGGGTGGAGACGGGGGCGCCGGGCTGCGGGCGCAGGGAGTACGCCGAGGCGATGGTGCGGTCGCGGCAGTTCTGGTTGTAGTCGACGAAGATCCGGCTCCCGCGCTCCTCCTTCCACCACGCGGTGGTGACCTGGTCGTCGCGGGCCTCCAGCTCGCGCCCGAAGCCGATGGCGGCGTGGCGGACGTCGACGAAGTCCCACCGCGGCTCGAGGCGGACGTAGACGTGGACGCCGCGGTTGCCGGAGGTCTTCACGTAGCCGGTGATGCCGTGCTCGGCGAGGAGCTCGCGCGCCACGCCGGCGACCCGCGCGGCGTCGCCGAACGTCGTGCCGGGCTGCGGGTCCAGGTCGATCCGCAGCTCGTCGGGGTGGTCGAGGCTCGCGTCGTCCCCGGTGCGTCGCACCGGCCACGGGTGGAACGTGATCGTGCCCATCTGGGCGCACCAGACCGGGACGGCCACCTCGGTCGGGCAGATCTCGTCGGCGGTGCGGCCCGACGGGAAGGTGATGCGGGCGGTCTCCAGGTAGTCGGGCGCGCCCTTCGGGACGCGCTTCTGGTAGAAGGCGTCGGCGTCCTTGTCGCCCGGCCCGGTCGCCAGGCGCATCCCCTCCTGCACCCCCGACGGCCAGCGCTCCAGCGCCGTCGGGCGGTCGCGCAGCGCGCGCATCAGCCCGACCTCGGCCGCCACGACGTACTCGGCGACCATGAGCTTGGTGACCTCGGGCGTGCGGTCGGTGGCCGGGTAGACCACCCGGTCGGGGCTCGAGACCCGGACCGTCCGCTCCCCCGCGACCACCTCCGCGGCCGGCGTACGTGCCATGGGCCGAGGCTAGTGCCTGCGACCGGTCCTCAGAGCGCGCGGCGCACGGCGCGCACGGACTCCGTCGGCACCCGGGCCTCGACGCCCCGGCCGACGCCCCGGAAGGACCAGCCCTCCGCGGTGCGCTCGAGGGCGGCCAGGACGACGCCGGTCTCGCGGATGCCGCCGGAGATGGTGAGCCGCCCCAGCTCGACCTCGTCCGCGCCGCCCGGGTCCTCGCCGACCGCCACGACCCGGCAGTAGGCGCGGCCGACCCACTCCAGGCTGTGGCCCTGGTAGCTGCTGACCAGGACGGCGATGCGGTCCACGGTCCGGTAGACCTTCGTGAGGTCGACGGTGACCTGCTCGTCGTCGCCCTTGCCGTCGCCGGTCAGGTTGTCGCCGAGGTGGACCGTCGAGCCGTCACGGGTGGCGAGGTTGTTGTAGAAGGCGAGGTCGAACAGCTCGGTGCCGGCGAACTGGAACGCCGAGACGTCGAGGTCGACCTCCTTGCGCTCCGAGATCACCCCGGCGCCCTCCTCGGAGTCCCACCCCAGGCCGAGACGCAGCCGGGTGTGCTCCAGGGGCAGGGCCTGCCCCGCCTGCAGCTCGATCACGACGCGCTCCCTCGGGTGGTGGTGGTGGGGTCGAACGTAACCCCGTGGCCCCACCCGGCCCCGCGCTCCTACCCTCGCCGGTGTGACGGAGCACCGGCTGACCCCGCGCACGGTCGACCCCGACGGCGAGGAGGGCCGCGCGTGGGCCACCGCCGTCGTGCAGTCGTTCCACGACGGCGCGCCCGACGACGACTGGCTCGCCCGGTGGCGGGCGCAGGTGCGCCACGACGGCCTGCGCCTGTCCGGCGTGTGGCCCGAGCGGACGTGGACGCCCCCCGCCGACGCGCCCGCGAGCGGCGCACCCGTCGCCGTCTCTCCGCCGGTCGCTACCTACGCGAGCTGGACGCAGTCGATCGACGTCGGCGGCGGTCGGGTGCTGCCGCTGCACATGGTCACCGACGTCACGGTCGCGCCGACCCACCGGCGTCGGGGGCTGCTGCGGTCGCTGATGACCGCCGACCTCGCGGACGCAGCCGCGCGCGGGCTGCCGCTGGCCGCGCTCACCGCGTCCGAGGGGTCGATCTACGGGCGCTTCGGCTTCGGTCCGGCCACCCGCCTGCGCCGCGTCGAGGTGGACACCACCCGCGTCGCGCTGCGGCGGACGCTGCCGGCCGACACCGGACGGCTCGAGCTGGTCGCCCCCCGCGAGGCCTGGCCCGCGATCTCCGCCGTCTTCGCCGACCACCTCGCCCGCACCCGCGGCGCGGTGGACCGCCACCAGGGCTACGAGCCCATCCTCACGGGCGCCTACCTGCCCTGGGACCGCTCGCCCGACCGGCACGCCCAGGTGCTCCTGCACCTCGACGCCGACAAGCGACCCGACGGCCACGCCGCGTTCCGCTGGACCGGGGTCGAGGAGGGACGGCGCACCGTCGAGGTGACCGACCTGCTGGCCGCGACGCCGGAGGTCGAGCTGCGGCTGTGGTCGCTGCTGGCGTCGATGGACCTCGTGGAGCGGCTGCGCTGCGACACCGTGCCGGTCGACTGGGTGCTCGACCACGCGCTCGTCGAGCCCCGCGCGGTGCGCACCACCCGGCTCGGCGACCACCTGTGGCTGCGGGTGCTCGACGTCCCCGTCGCGCTCGCGGCGCGACCCTGGTCCGTCGACGGGTCGGTCGTCCTGCGCGTCGTCGACCCGCTCGGGCACGCCGACGGGACCTGGCGGGTGACGGTGCGCGACGGCGTCGCCGACGTCACGGCGAGCGCGGACGACCCCGACGCCGTGCTCGACGCCGACACCCTCGGCTCGCTGTACCTCGGCGACGTCGACGTCGCGGTGCTGGCCGCCGCCGGGCGCCTCGGCGACGCCCGCCCGGAGGCCGTGCGCACGCTCGGCCGGATGGCCGACGGCGGACCCGCGCCGTACTGCGCGACCTCGTTCTGACTCCGCCCCCGACGTATCCTGGATTCGTGGCTTACAACGTGGAGAAGACCGACGAGCAGTGGCGCGAGGAGCTCTCGCGCGAGGAGTTCCAGGTGCTGCGCCAGGCCGGCACCGAGCGGCCGTTCACCGGCGAGTACACCGACACCGAGACGACGGGCGTCTACCGCTGCAAGGCGTGCGAGGCCAAGCTGTTCGAGTCGGACACCAAGTTCCACTCGGGCTGCGGCTGGCCGTCGTTCTACCAGCCGATCACCGACACCATCGAGTACATCGAGGACAACACCCTCGGCATGCGCCGCACGGAGGTGCGCTGCGCCAACTGCGGCTCCCACCTCGGGCACGTGTTCCCCGACGGCTACGGCACCCCCACGGGCGACCGCTACTGCATCAACTCGGTGTCGCTGAGCCTCGAGCCCGCCGACAACGCCTGAGACGAGGCGCGACGTCGGGGTCGGCCGGCGGCCTCAGAGCCGCCAGTCGACGCCGGTGCCACCCTGCTCGGCCAGCATCGCGTCGACCCGGCTGAACGGCTTCGACCCGAAGAACCCACGGCTCGCCGACAGCGGTGACGGGTGGGGCGACGCGACGCTGGGCACGTCGCCGAGCATCGGGGCCAACGACTGCGCGTCGCGGCCCCACAGCACGGCCGCGAGCGGCCCTCCGCGGGCGACCAGCGCCTCGATCGCCCGCTGCGTCACCTCCTCCCAGCCCTTGCCGCGGTGGGAGGCGGGTCGGCCCGGCTCGACGGTCAGGCAGCGGTTGAGCAGCAGGACGCCCTGGTCGGCCCACGCCGACAGGTCGCCGTGGGCCGGCGGCTCGACGCCGAGGTCGTCGCGCAGCTCGCGGTAGACGTTGACCAGGCTCCTGGGCAGCGGTCGGACGTCGGCGTCGACGGCGAAGCTCAGCCCGATCGGGTGGCCCGGCGTGGGGTAGGGGTCCTGGCCCACGACGAGGACCCGCACCTCGGCCATCGGGCGCTGGAAGGCGCGCAGCACCTTCTCGCCGGCCGGCAGGTAGGAGCGGCCGGCCGCGAGCTCCGCGCGCAGGAACTCCCCCATCGCGGCGATCCGGTCGTCGACCGGGGCGAGCGCCTCGGCCCAGTCGGGGGCCACGAGGCCCTGGTCCACCAGTCCCGCGAGAGCGCTCATGCGGGCAGTCTGCCGGGCGCCGCCGACGTCGGTGGTGGGAGGATCACCGGATGAGGATCCTGTCCATCCAGTCGTCGGTGGCCTACGGCCACGTCGGCAACTCCGCGGCCGTCTTCCCCCTCCAGCGCCTGGGCCACGAGGTGTGGCCCGTCAACACGGTGCACTTCTCCAACCACACCGGGTACGGCGCGTGGCGCGGGCCGCTGCTGGCCGCGTCCGACGTCGCCGACGTCATCACCGGCATCGGCGAGCGCGAGGTGCCCGGCCGGGGCGACAACGGCGCGGAGACCGTCTCGGTGCTCGGCACGGCGGACGCGGTCCTGACCGGCTACCAGGGCGCCGAGGACGTCGGGCAGGTCGTGCTGGACACCGTCGCGATGGTCAAGGAGCTCAACCCGGCCGCCGTCTACTGCTGCGACCCGGTGATGGGCGACGTCGGGCGCGGGATGTTCGTGCGTCCGGGCATCCCGGAGTTCATGCGCGACGCGGTGGTGCCGGCCGCCGACCTGATCACGCCCAACCACTTCGAGCTGGACTTCCTGGCCGGCGTCGAGACCCGCACGATGGACGAGGTCCTCGCCGCCGTCGACGCCGTCCGCGAGCGCGGCCCGCGCACGGTGCTGGTCACCAGCCTGCTCCACGACGCCGTGCCCGAGGGGCACCTCGACGTGCTCGCCGTGACCGACGAGGGCGCCTGGGCCGTCACCACCCCCCAGCTGCCGATCTCGCCCAACGGCGCCGGCGACCTGACCTCGGCGCTCTGGCTCGCGCACCTGCTCACCGCCCCCTCCGCGGCCGAGGCGCTGGCCGCCACCACCTCCGCGGTGTACGGCGTGCTGCGCGCGACCCTCGAGTCCGGCTTCCGCGAGCTCCAGCTCGTGCCGTCGCAGGAGGAGATCGTCCACCCCTCCGAGCGCTTCGAGGCCCGCCGGGTCCGCTGACCCGGCCGACGTCCGGCGGGACCCCCCGCTCCGAGGTGCGCGGCCGTCCGTGCCGGCTCAGCGGCGGACGCGGACCCGGACGGGGGTGCTGGCGGGGCCGGCGCCGACGGCGTTGCGGGCGGTGACCCGGAAGGCGTAGCGGCGGGCGGACAGGCCGGTCAGGCGCAGGGTGCGGGTCCCGGCGCCGACGGAGCGGGCCCGCGGCCCGCCGCTGACGCGGTAGCCGGTCACGGCCGCGCCGTTGGCCGCCGGAGCGCGCCACCGCAGCACGACGGTGCGGCCCGTCACCGTGGCCGTCGGGCGGGCCACCCGGCCGGGAGGCGCCGCCGGGGTCGCGCGGACGGGCGCCGAGGCGGGGCCGGTGCCGGCGGCGTTCGTCGCGGTCACCGTCACGTCGTACGCCGTGCCGTTGCGCAGCCCGGTGACCTCGAGCCGCCGCGGGGAGGCGGGGACGGTCTGCTCCTGGTCGCCGACGCGGACCCGGTAGGCGGTGACGTCGGCGCCGTTGGCGACCGCGGGCGCCCAGGTGACGACGAGGCTCCCGTCGCCCCGGGCCGCGGCGACGCCGGTCGGCGCCAGCGGCGGCCCGGCGGGGACGACGGGCGCGGTCGGGCCGGCGGGGTCCGACGTGGCGCCGTCGACGCGGGTGGTCGTCACGGTGAAGCTGTAGGCACGGCCGTTGGTGAGCCCCTCGACGGTGGCGCTGCTCGCCGTCGGGTCGGCGACCTCCACCGACACCCCGGTGCCGACGACGTCGACCCGGTAGCCCAGGCCGACGGGCAGCGCGGGCGGCGTCCAGGTCACCGTCGCCGCCCGGTCGCCCGCGGTGGCCGCGACGTCGGTGACCGACGGCACCGGCAGCAGCGGCGCCGCGCGCGGGGTCACCGGCGCGCTGGGCGCGGAGGCCGGCCCGGAGCCCGCGGCCCCGGCGGCGGTGACCGTGACGGTGTAGGCGGTGCCGTTGGTCAGTCCGCCCACGACGGCCTGCGGGGCGGACCCGGCCCGGGCCGCGCCGACCACGACGCTGGACCCTCCCGGGCTGGCCGTCACGGTGTACGACGTGACCTCGCCGCCGAGCGCCGTCCAGGCGACGCGGGCGGAGGCGTCGCCCGGGGTCGCGGTCACGCCCTGCACCTGCGGCGGCAGGCCGGGGGCCGCCTGCGGCACGACCGGGGCGCTGGGCACCGACGCCGGTCCGGTCCCGAGCAGGTCGCTCGCCGCCACCGTGAAGGTGTACGCCGTGCCGTTGCGCAGGCCCGGCACCACCGCGCTGGTGGCCAGAGGGTCGCCGACCGTCACGCTCGCGCCGCCCGGCTGGGCGGTGACGGTGTAGGAGGTCACGAGCACCGCCAGCAGGGGCAGCTGCCAGGAGACGGTGGCCGAGCCGTCCCCCGCGGTCGCGGTCACGCCCTGCACCTGCAGCGGCGCCTCGGCGGCCGCTGCTCCCACCGGCGCGGCGGGGGCCGTGGGGGCCGCGGGGGCCGCCGTCGCGCCGGGGCCGGCCAGCAGCCCGACGACCAGCGCGACGAGGGCGAGGACCGCGAGCGGGCCGCGGGGCCGGCGGGGTGACGACGAGGTGGTCATGGCAGCGCCTCCGGGGCTCGTGACCCGGCGGATGCTTGGGTCCACCAACCGATGGTAGGACCGCCTCCCGTCTCCGCGCGGGCGAACGCCGAGACCGACGCTCAGCAGGTCGCGACCGGCGCGGCCTCCGTGATCGCGTAGTCGGAGCGGGCGTCGAGCAGCAGCGGGATCAGCGGCTGGTCGGGCTGGGCCATCGACACGAACGGCGCCCCGTCGCGGCGGGTGACCTCGACGCCGTGCAGGCGCAGGGTGGGCAGCACCGCACGGCGCTGGTCGGCGCTGAGCCGGTAGCCGCACATCGGCTCGGGCTCGACCTCGTCCGGGGACGTCGGCAGCCGGTCGTCCTGACCGGCGAAGTAGACGACGCCGCTCTGCTCGGCCCCCTCGGCCGTCGCCCGCTCGCCGGCGGCGGCCGTCTCGGCGAGGAGCGTGGCGCGGTTCTCGAGGGTGTACTGGGCGCTCCCGACGGCGGCGAGGTAGTTCACCTCGACCCGGCGACGGTTGAGCAGCGACTCGTCGGCCTCCTCGGCGGCGTCTAGCGGCGCGTTGGCGGTCTCGCTGAGCATGCCCACGACGTGCTGGGTGCCGGCGTAGTTGCGCAGGATGCCGGGCTGCTCGTCGCCGGCGACCTGCTGGAACGGCTCGCCGTCCTTCACGAGGATCCCGTACTCCCCCGAGGTGTAGCCCTCCGCGCGCACCTGGTCGGCGGCGTACCCCTCGCTCATCTCGCGCGCCAGGTCGTGGACACCGGCGTCGACCTGCCGGTTGCGGGGCCACAGCTGCAGGAGGTCGGTGTCGTAGTACTCGCGGGGGCCGTACTCGTGGAGGTCGTTGAGGGTGTCGGGCGCCCAGTGCCGGATGGTGCGCACGACGGCCTTCGCCTCGGGGGTCGCGAGGGCCAGGTAGTCGCGGTTGACGTCGACGCCGTCGGCGTTGCCGCGGGTGTCGGCGACCCAGCCGTCGGGGTTGCCGACGAGGAACAGCACCGTGGTGTCGCGCAGCAGTCGCCGCCAGGCGGGGTCGGTGGTGCCGGCGAGGTCGCGGGCCATCTGCAGGCAGGCCTCCCGCCCGGACGGCTCGTCGCCGTGGATCGAGCACACGTTGAGCAGCACGGAGCCCTCGGCGGCCTCGGCCGGGGACGCCGGTGCGGGGTCGCCGACGGCGACGAGCTGGATCGGGCGGCCCTCGACGCTGCGCCCGACGGTCCGCACCTCGACCCGCTCGCTGGCGGCGTCGAGGTCGCGCCAGAACCGCTGGCCCTCGGGCTGGGTCGTCCAGCGCGCGCCGCCGCTGACCTCGAACGGCGTGCGCAGGGTCGCGTCGGTCGCCGCGAGGTCGCGGGCGGGCCCGGAGGAGTCCTGGGCCGCCGCGGCGCCGAGCCCGCCGCCCGTGCCGGCCGACAGCCCGAGGGTCGCCGCGAAGGCGGCCGCCGCCCCCAGCGCGAGCACGCGGGTACGACGTGAGGTCCTGCTGATCGGGCTCGTCGGGCTCGTCATGGTGGCTGCTCCCGGGTCGCGGTCGGAGGTGGGCGTCCCACCCTCGACCGCGCCCGGGAGCCCCGACAAGCGGGGAAACCCTTGCGGGCGGCTCAGCCCTTCGCGGCGAGCTCGCCGAGGCGCTCCCAGGTCGCGACGATGGTGTCGGGGTTCAGCGACATCGACTCGATGCCCTGCTCCATCAGCCACTGCGCGAGGTCGGGGTGGTCCGAGGGGCCCTGCCCGCAGATCCCGACGTACTTGCCGCGGGCCTTGCAGGCCGAGATGGCCAGCGACAGCATGTGCTTGACCGCGGGGTCGCGCTCGTCGAACCCGGCCGCGACGAGCGAGGAGTCGCGGTCGAGGCCCAGCGTCAGCTGGGTCATGTCGTTGGACCCGATCGAGAAGCCGTCGAAGTGGTCGAGGAACGAGTCCGCGACGACGGCGTTGGACGGCACCTCGCACATCATGACGACCTTCAGGTCGTTCTTGCCGCGCTCCAGGCCGTGGTCGCCGAGCAGCCCGACCACGCCCTCCGCCTCGGTGACGGTGCGCACGAACGGGATCATCAGCCAGACGTTGGTCAGGCCCATCTCGTCGCGCACGTAGCGCATCGCCTCGCACTCGAGCGCGAAGCAGTCGGCGAACTCCGCGGAGAGGTACCGCGAGGCGCCGCGGTAGCCGATCATCGGGTTCTCCTCGTCGGGCTCGTAGGCCTCGCCGCCGAGGAGGTTGGCGTACTCGTTGGACTTGAAGTCGCTCATCCGCACGATCACCGGGTGCGGGGCGAACGCCGCGGCGAGCATCGAGACGCCCTCCGCGACGCGGCGGATGAAGAACTCCCGCGGTCCGGGGTGGGCGGCGATGATCTCCTCCACCTCGGCCCGCACGTCGGGGTCCAGCGAGTCGGGGTCGGACTCGAGGGCGAGCAGCGCCTTCGGGTGGACGCCGATCTGGCGGTTGATGATGAACTCCAGCCGCGCGAGCCCGACGCCCTTGTTGGGCAGCTGCGCGAAGGAGAACGCCTGGTCCGGGGTGCCGACGTTCATCATCAGCTTGACGTCGAGGTCGGGCAGCTCGTCGAGCTCGGTGCGCTCGACGGTGAAGTCGAGGATCCCCTCGTAGACGTTGCCGGTGTCGCCCTCGGCGCACGAGACGGTGACCTCGCGACCGTCGGTCAGCGTGGTCGTCGCGTCACCGGTACCGACGATCGCGGGGATGCCGAGCTCGCGGGCGATGATCGCGGCGTGGCAGGTGCGGCCGCCGCGGTTGGTCACGATCGCGGCGGCGCGCTTCATGATCGGCTCCCAGTCGGGGTCGGTCATGTCGGCGACGAGCACCTGGCCGTCGGAGAAGTCGCCCATCTCCTCGACGCTGCGCATCACCTGGACCGCGCCCGCCCCGATCTTCTGGCCGATGGCGCGGCCCTCGACCAGCACGGTCGCCCCCCGGGTCACCGACGACTCGATGCCGAACCGCTCGACCGCGCCCGTGCGCCGGGACTGGACCGTCTCGGGACGGGCCTGCAGCACGTAGAGCAGGCCGTCGACGCCGTCGCGGGCCCACTCGATGTCCATCGGGCGGCCGTAGTGCTCCTCGATCGTCAGCGCGTGCCGGGCGAGCTCGGTGACCTCGTCGTCGGTGAGCGAGAGCAGCCGCGCGTCGGCGTCGTCGACGTCGACGAACTCCGTGGTGCGGCCCACCGTGGCGTCGTCGGTGTAGACCATCTTGGTGCGCTTGCCGCCGACGTTGCGCTTGAGGATCGCGGGCCGGCCGGCGCGCAGGCCGGGCTTGTAGACGTAGAACTCGTCGGGGTTGACCGCGCCCTGCACGACGCCCTCGCCCAGGCCGTAGGCCGAGGTGACGAAGACGGCGTCGGTGAACCCGGACTCGGTGTCCATCGTGAACATGACGCCGGCGGCGCCGATGTCGGAGCGGACCATCTTCTGCACGCCCGCCGACAGGCCGACGTCGCCGTGGGCGAAGCCGTGGTGCACCCGGTAGGCGATCGCGCGGTCGTTGTAGAGCGAGGCGAAGACCTCGCGGATGGCGTCGAGCACGGCGTCGATCCCGCGGACGTTGAGGAAGGTCTCCTGCTGGCCGGCGAAGGAGGCGTCGGGCAGGTCCTCGGCGGTGGCCGAGGAGCGGACCGCGAACGACGCCTCGTCGCCGGAGCCCTCGACTAGCGCCTCGTAGGCGGCGCGGATGTCGGCCTCGAGGTCGGCGGGGAAGTCACGCTCGACCACCAGCCCGCGGATCTCCTTGCCGACCTCGGCGAGCCGTCGTACGTCGTCGGTGTCGAGGTCGTCGAGCAGCCCGGAGATCTGCTCGGCCAGACCGGTCTCGCCGATGAACCGGTGGTAGGCCTCCGCCGTCGTCGCGAACCCGTCGGGCACGCGCACGCCCAGGTCGGTCAGGTGGGAGACCATCTCGCCCAGCGAGGCGTTCTTGCCGCCGACCTGGTCGAGGTCGTCCATGCCGAGGTCGGAGAACCAGCGGACGTTGTCGTTGCTCTCTGCTGCCTGCTCGGCTGCCTGCTCGGTCACGGTCGTGCCTTCCTGTCCGGGGAGTGACGGGCCTTGCTCCGCTCGCGGCTGGGGACGCCGCCGTTGCGCTTGAGGGTCTGCAGCACGAGCGCCGCCATCTCCTCCACCGACTTGGTGGCGGAGTCGATGACGGGCACGTGGTGCTCGGTGTAGAGCTGGCCGGCGCGGCGCAGCTCCCAGCGGCACTGCCCCGCCGAGGCGTACGACGAGCCGGGACGGCGTTCGTTGCGCACGCGGCTGAGGCGCTCCGCGGTGGTGGTGATGCCGAAGCAGCGCTCGCGGTGCTCGCGCACGGGGCGCGGCAGCTCGGAGGACTCGAGGTCCTCCTCGACGAGCGGGTAGTTGGCGACGAACAGCCCGTGCTGGAGGGCGAGGTACATGCTCGTCGGGGTCTTGCCGCAGCGCGAGGGCGCGAGCAGGATCACGTCGGCCCGGTCGAGGGCGCGCAGGGACTGGCCGTCGTCGTGCTCGATGGTGAACTCCACCGCCGCCATGCGGGTGTTGTAGCGCTTGACGTCGCCGACGCTGTGCAGGCGCGAGGGCTGGCGCACGCCCTGCACCCCGAGCAGCGACTCGACCCGCTCCATGTGGAGGCCGAAGAAGTCGATGATCGGCGCCCGGGTCTCGAGCAGGGTGTGACGGATGTGGTCCTCGGCGGCGGTGGTGAACGCCAGCGGCGGGACCGGGCCGTCCATCGCGGCGTCGAGGGTCTCCACGACGTCGCGCGCCGCCTCGATGCTGGTGATGAACGGGATGGTCGTCCGCTCGAAGACGGTGTCGGGAAACTGCATCAGCAGCGCGTTGCCCATGGTCTCCGCGCTGATGCCGGTGGAGTCCGACAGGAAGTAGACGGGGACGACGGTCTCGTCCGACCCGGTGGCGTCCACGACGGCTCCCTTCCCCGCTCCCCGGCGCCCGGGGGACGGTGTGATCGGGACCATAACCCCTCCCGCCGACGGCGTGTCGCGCAGGCGCCGCCGACGGGACGACGCGCACACCTGTGCGTGGCGAGGCCGGTGACGGGAGTCGGGACCCGCGACATCCTCGAGACACGTGAGGCCCCCCGCCCGAGCCGGTGACAGGAGTCGAACCCGCGACATCCTCATTACAAGTGAGGCGCTCTACCAACTGAGCTACACCGGCGCGCGGACGTCCGGCCCGCGGCAGCAGCGTATCCGGCGGCGGACTTGAACCTCGCTCGAGGTCCGGGCATCCTCGCGGCATGCGTGGGCTGACGATCGGGGAGGTCGCCGAGCGCTCCGGGGTGAGCACGTCGGCGTTGCGATTCTACGAGGGCCGCGGACTGATCACGGCGGAACGCACCGCCGGCAACCAGCGCCGCTACGCGCCCGCCGTCCTGCGCCGGATCGCCTTCGTGCGGGCCGCGCAGCGGGTGGGTCTGACGCTGGAGGAGGTCGCGGAGGCGCTCGACTCGCTGCCCGCCGGCCGCACCCCGACCAAGGCCGACTGGGCGCGGCTGTCGGCCGCCTGGCGCACCCGCCTCGACGAGCAGCTCGCCCGGATCGAGCGCCTGCGCGACCACCTCGACGACTGCATCGGCTGCGGCTGCCTCAGCCTGCGCACCTGCGCCCTGCGCAACCCCGGCGACGAGGTCGCCGACCGCGGCCCGGGCGCCGTGTTCCTCGAGCCGTCCTGAGCCCACCCCGTACGACCGGGCCCGGGGCCCGGGCGCGACGCGGGCCCGGGCGCGACGCGCGGTTTCACCAGGTATGTCGTCCGGGTGTCACTTCTCGCGGCGTGCGCGGCGCGAGGAGTGAGGGTTCCGTGACATACCTGGTGAAACCGCCGGGTCGCGGCCGGGTCGCGCCGGGTCGCGGGGCCCTACTGTGAGCCCATGGCCCTGCGCATCGTCGCGACCAGGCCGGACCCCGCGATCGTGAGCCTGCCCTGGTCGACGCCCCTGGAGGAGTGGGGCGAGGAGTTCGTCGTGCCGCTCCCCCGCGGGCTGTCGCGCCACGTGGTGCGGATGGTGCGCCTCGGCGCGCGGACGTACGCGGTGAAGGAGACCCAGGAGCCGATCGCGTTCCGCGAGTACCGGACGCTGCGCGACCTCGGGCGCCTCGGGCTGCCGGCGGTGGCCCCGCAGGGCGTGGTCGCCGGCCGGGTCGACGCGGACGGCGAGGAGCTGCCGGCGGCGCTGGTGACCGAGCACCTGCGGTTCTCGCTGCCCTACCGCAGCCTGTTCAGCCACGGCCTGAGGGCCGACAACATCCCCTCGCTGGTCGACGCGCTGGTGGTGCTGCTGGTGCGGCTGCACCTGTCGGACTTCTTCTGGGGCGACGTGTCGCTGTCCAACGTGCTGTTCCGGCGCAACGCGGGCGAGTTCTCGGCGTACCTGGTCGACGCCGAGACCGGTGAGCTGCGCCCGACCCTCTCGCGCGGGATGCGCGAGCACGACGTGACCGTGGGCTGCGAGAACGTCTTCGCCGAGCTGCTCGACCTCCAGGCCGCGCACGCCGTCGAGGGCGAGCTGCGCGCGCACGACGTGGTCGCGCTGGTCCGTGAGCGGTACGACGCGCTGTGGACGGAGCTGACCAGCGAGGAGCGGTTCTCCACCGACGAGATGTGGCGGATCGAGCGTCGCATCGAACGGCTCAACGACCTCGGCTTCGACGTCGACGAGCTCGACATCGTCACCGACCTCGCCGGCGACGAGATCCGGATCCAGCCGCGGGTCGTCGAGCTCGGCCACCACTGCCGCGAGCTGCAGGCCCTCACCGGCATGAACGTGGAGGACGGCCAGGCCCGACGGCTCCTCAACGACCTCGCGGCCTTCACCGCCCACTTCGACCTCGGGCGCGAGGACCGGTCGCTGGTCGCCAACCGGTGGATGAACCAGGTCTACGAGCCGATCATCTCGATGATCCCGCCCGAGGGCCTGGGCAAGCTGGAGCCGGCCGAGATCTTCCACGAGATCCTCGAGCACCGCTGGTACCTCTCCGAGCGCGCAGGCACGGAGACGGACATCTTCGACGCCGCCCGCGACTACCTGGCCACCGAGCTGCCGTCGCGGCCCGACGAGGCGCTGACCACCCCGGAGTGAGGCGCCCCGGCCCGGCTCAGGGCCGGCGGTCGGCCGGGCGCTGCCAGGGCAGCGTGCCGTAGCTGTTGGCGTAGACCCGGCCGGGCCTCGGGTGGGTGAAGCGCAGGCCGGCCCAGGTGTCGTCGACGCGCAGGCACGTGCTCTCGACCAGCCCGCCGTCGTAGCCGACGGCGATGACCTCGCGGAGGGTCAGGTCCGCGCCCCGGCGCCTCCCCCTGGGCCACGACACCCACAGCGCGCCCCCGGGGGCGAGGTCGGCGGCCACGGCCGCGAACGACGTCCGCATCCCCGCCTCCGTGACGACGAACAGGTGCAGGTGGTCGGCCTCCTCGCCCGCCCCGACCCACCGCAGACCGGGCAGGCCGAGCTCGTCC
Organism: Nocardioides lentus; assembly: GCF_039529515.1. Lineage (NCBI taxonomy): Bacteria > Bacillati > Actinomycetota > Actinomycetes > Propionibacteriales > Nocardioidaceae > Nocardioides > Nocardioides lentus. The sequence continues at coordinate 476,413 of NZ_BAAAMY010000004.1, read as the reverse complement.
GCGACCCCGGGCGGGGCGTCGACCAGACGGGCCCGTGAGCCCGCCCGGACCCCCATCTTCTGCGCCACCGAACGCGTCGGGCGGCTCGTGCGGGTCGGAGGGCTCGGTCTGCGGTGCGTCATGCCGCCACCCTCCCCGGCCCTCAGGTCAGCCCGTGACCTCATTCCTCACCGCCTGAGCAGGGACCGCCCGATCACCATGCGCTGGATCTGGTTGGTGCCCTCGAAGATCTGCGTGATCTTGGCGTCGCGGAACAGCCGCTCCGCGGGGAAGTCCGCGGTGTAGCCCGCCCCGCCAAGCACCTGCACGGCGTCGGTGGTGACCTTCACCGCCGCGTCGCTGGCGGTGAGCTTGGCGATGCTGGCCTCGGGGCCGAACGGCTTGCCGGCGTCCTTGAGCCGCGCCGCGTGCAGGTACGCCGCGCGGGCCGCGCCGGTGGCGGCCGCCATGTCGGCGAGCATGAACTGCACGCCCTGGAAGTCGCCGATGCGCTGCCCGAACTGCTCGCGCTGCCCGGCGTACGAGACCGCCAGGGACAGCGCCGCCTGGGCGATGCCGGTGGCGACGGCGGCGATGCCGAGGCGGCCGGCGTCCAGGGCGGACAGTGCGACCGCCATCCCGCGGCCCTCCTCGCCGATGCGCTGCGCGGCGGGGACGCGGGTGCGCTCGAACATCACCTGGCTGGTGGGGTCGCAGTGGAGCCCCATCTTGCGCTCGGGCGCGCCGTGGCCGATGCCCGGCGTGTCCGAGGGCACCAGGAAGGCCGACAGCCCCGAGCGGGCGTCCTCGGAGGTCCGGGCGAACAGGACGTAGTAGTCGGCGTGGGGGCCGTTGGAGATCCACGCCTTGGTGCCGCTCACGACGTAGGCGCCGCCGTCGGGTCCGTCCTCGTGGACGGCCCGGGTCCGGATCCCCGAGACGTCGGAGCCGGCCTGCGCCTCGGACAGGCAGTAGGCGCCGAGCCACTCCCCGCCCAGCATCCGGGGCAGCCAGGTCTCGCGCTGCTCGTCCGTGCCGTTGCGGTCGAGCACCGTCGCGGTCAGCGCGTGCACCGAGACCCCGACCGCCAGGCTCGGCCACACGGCGGCGAGCTCCTCGACGACCTGCAGGTAGACCTCGTAGGGCTGCTCGCCGCCGCCCCACCGCTCGGCGAAGGGCAGGCTCATCAGCCCCGACTTGCCCAGCAGCGCGTAGGCGTCGCCCGGGAAGCGGGACTCCGCCTCCGCGGCCTCCACCTGGGGCGCGAGCTCCTCGCGGGCGAGCTCGCGGACCAGCGCGAGCAGGTCCTCGGCCTCGGGGGTCGGCAGGATTCGTTGGACGTCCAAGGACATGGCACCCATGGTAGGCGCGCCGCCACCCGCGGGCACCCCGCCCAACAGCCCGGCGGCGCGGTCGCCCCGGTCGCGGTCCCCGCCGTACGACGCCACGCGGGGCGCGCTCCTCACGGGTCCCGGGGTCGGGGTGCGCGACGATCTGCGGGACGAGCGGCCGCCCGGGCAACCTCCGGCGCGCCCACGGCGTCACACGGGTGGGACCACCTCGGGGGAAGGCACGACATGGGGATCAGGACGACGCTGTCCACGCTGCTGCTGGCGATCGTGCTCGCGATCGCGCTGGTCGTGGGGGTGCACGTGCTCGTGCCGGAGGGCCGCGCGCCCGCCGGCAGCACGGCCGAGGGGGCCGTGCCCGCGGCGCCGGGCGGCGCGCGCCCCGACCGGCGGCCCGCGGCGCTGCCCGCGCGACCCAACGTCGTGGTCGTCATGGCCGACGACATGCGCCACGACGACCTGCGCTTCGCGCCCACCCTGCGGCGGCTGGTGGCGCGCGACGGGCTGACGTTCCGCAACGCGTTCTCCAACTACCCGCTCTGCTGCCCGGCCCGGGCGTCGTTCCTCACCGGCCGGCTGGCGCACAACCACCGGGTCCTCTCCCACGAGCGGCCGTGGGGCTACGGCTCCTTCGACGACTCCCGGACCCTGGCCACGGCGCTGCGCCGGCAGGGCTACCGCACCGGCTTCGTCGGCAAGTACCTCAACGGGTACGGCGTGATGGACTCCCGGGTCAGCGGCGGCCCGTCGTACCGCTACGTGCCGCGGGGCTGGGACGAGTGGCACGCGGCGATCGAGAACCCCGGGCGCGACGGCATCCACGGCGGCACCTACGACTACTTCGACACGCCGTACAACCGCAACGGCCGGATCGACAACCGCTACCGGGGGCGCTACCAGACCGACGTGATCGGTGACCTGTCGCTGGACACGCTGCGGCGGGTGTCGGGGCGGGCGCCCTTCTTCCTCAACGTCAACTACGTCGCCCCGCACCACGGCGCGCCCGCCGAGCCCGACGACCCGCGCGGGGTCCGCGACCGCGACGGCCGGCTGCTCGGGCTGGTGACCCCCGCCCGCCCCGGCTGGGTGAAGGGCCGCTTCGACCGTCTCGTCACCCGCTCCCCCGGACGCCCGCGCTCCGGGCCCGCCGAGCGCGACATGTCGGACAAGCCGCCGGCCATCCGCAGCCGCCCCGAGCCGACCGCGCGGGAGTGGGCGGCGATCCGCGAGGTCGCCCGGCAGCGCGCCGAGTCGATCCACGTGATGGACCGGCAGGTGGGGCGCCTGGTGCGCGCGCTCAAGCAGCGCGGCGAGTGGTCCGACACCGTGCTGGCCTTCACCTCCGACAACGGCTACCTGCTCGGCGAGCACCGGCTGCGCCAGGGCAAGGTCTGGCCGCACGACCCGTCCCTGCGCGTCCCGCTGGTCGTCACCGGGCCCGGCTTCCGCTCCGGCGGGTCCCGCTACGACCCCGTCTCGACGGTCGACCTCGCCGCGACCGTGCTCGACCTGGCCGGCGCGCGGATGCCGTGGGCCCTCGACGGCACCAGCCGCGTGCCCAGCCTCGAGCGTGACCGCGGGTGGACGCAGCCGGTGCCGACCGAGGCCGTCCGCACCTCTCGCCTGCGGCCGAAGCAGGGGTTCTCCGGGCCCCGCACGACCATCGGGGTGCGGACGTCGCGCTACGCCTACTTCCGCCACCGTGTCGGCGCCGACGAGCTCTACGACCTGGCGCGCGACCCGTTCCAGCTGCGCAGCGTGACCGGCGACCCCCGGTACGCCGACGAGCGCCGCGCCCTGCGGCGGGTCTGGGACGCCACGCGGAACTGTCGCGGCGGTGCCTGCCGCGCGGAGCTGCCCGCCCTGCTCCGCGCGACCGCGGCCGGCAACCGCACGCGCGGCACGTCGTACCAGCGTCGGCTGCAGCGGGTCTACGGCTACCGCTGACCCGGCGCTCACGGGCAGCCCGGGGACGCCGAGTCGGCGCTCGCGTGCAGCCGCGACGCGCATCCGGGCCGACTCGGGGCTCGGATCGTGCGCATCAGGGCCGACTCGGGGGTCGGATCGTGCGCACCCGGGCCGACTCGTCAGGCGGCGGGGTCCTCGGGGCCGAGACGGGGCTGCTCCTCGGTGGGCTCGGCGGGCACGCCGGTGAGGGGCTCCTCGGCGATCGCCACGTCCGCCAGCTCGACGTAGTCACCGACCTCGACGTCGCCGTTGGTCTGCAGGACGACGTACTGCAGGCCGACCGCCTCGCCGTCGCGGTAGGTCAGGAGGGTGACCTCGGCGGCGCGGCGCGGCTTGGAGCCGACGGCGATCGCGAACGCGGCGCCGCCGGTGGTGCCGTTGGTGTAGCGGACGCCGCGCTCGCCGTTCTCGCCCTCGTAGGCCTCGGGCCCGATCCGGGTGTGGACGTGGCCCCCGAGCACGAGGCCGACGCAGCCGCGGGCCAGCGCCCGGTTGCCGAGGTTGGCGTCGTGGACGAGCAGCGTGTCAACGCGCTCCCCCTCGTCGGCGAGCCGGCAGAGCTCGTCGGCGAGGTCGGCCCGCACCTCGTCGAACGACGCGCCGACGGCGTCGCGGTCCGGGGTCAGGCTGCTGCTGCGCGGGTCGGGCACGCCGAACAGGACCGAGCCGCCGGGTCCCTCGACCGGTCCCGGGTCCTCCTCCCCCATGCCGTCGAGGACGTCCCAGCCGAGCTCGGCGAGGTAGCCCGGCACGAAGGGCCCGGTGTCGTGGTTGCCGGTGACCGAGAAGCGGCCCTCGTAGTCGGAGAACGCGGCGTCCAGCGAGTCGAGGCTGAACGCCTCCCACGAGCGTCCGCTGGAGGTGTCGTCACCCGCGTCGAGCACCGCGGTCGCGCCCGCGGCGTCCGCGATGGCCCGGGCGACCCGGTCCATCCCGATGTTGTCGTGGCGGTCGGAGACGAGGACGGCCACGGTCTCGTCGTCCTCCGGCTCGCGGAGCTCGAGACCGCCGGCGGCCTCGGCCGCGTCGTCGTAGAAGGTCTGCGACGCCTCGTAGGTGTCGACCGCCCCCTGGATCAGGCCGCGGGTCTGCTGGGTGGTGACGTCGGTGCGGATCTCGACGGCGGCCGCCGCGGCCGGGACCGGGACGTCGGGACCGACGAAGTCCTGCAGCGTCTCCCACTCCTCGACGTCGGTGATCGCGTCGGGGGTGTCGACCCAGGGCTGCCAGGCGGTGAGGACCGCGAGCGCCAGGCCCGAGGCGACCACCACCGCGCCCGGCGTGCGCACCCGTCGCAGCAGCTCGAGGCGCCGGACCCGGCCCAGCAGCAGCCACACCCCGACCGGCACCAGCCCGGCGACGGCGCCGCGCAGGATCGCCGAGACCGCCATGTCCTCGACCGCGCCGACGACGATGTCGACCTGGGCGTCCGGCTGGCTGGCGATGAACGCGTAGCGGTCGACGAGCTCCTCGGTGGTCGCCGCCTCCGTCTTGCCGAGGGTGATCTCCAGCCCGCCGTAGGGCGCGGGCGAGGGCAGCCGGACGTCGGGCAGCACCGGCCCGCTGTTGACCGTCAGCCAGCCCTCGGTGGTGGGGCTCAGCAGGGCGTCGTGGCTGGCGAGCACGACGGTGCGGCTGCTGCCGAGGAACGCCGGCACCGCCACCGCGACCGCCACCACCAGCCACACCAGGGCCAGGGCACCCGCGACGGCGAGGCCGCGCCGCGTGGGCCGGAGCCGGTCGCGCAGGGTCACGCCGACCGCAGCCGCGCGATCTCGTAGAGGGCGACGCCGGCGGCGACGCCGGCGTTCAGCGACTCCACGCCGGGAGCCATCGGGATCCGGACCAGCTGGTCGCAGGTCTCGCGGGTCAACCGGGCGAGTCCGTCGTCCTCGGCCCCGACGACGAGCACCAGGGGGCCGTCGGCGAGCTCGAGGCCGGGCAGGTCCACGGTGTCGGGGCCGCCCTCGGGGCCGCCGTCGCCGGCGAGGCCGACGATCATGCAGCCGGCGTCGGCGTACTCCTTCAGCGTGCGGACCAGGTTGGTCGCCCGCGCCACCGGCACCCGGGCGGCCGCTCCCGCGGAGGTCTTCCAGGCCGACGCGGTCATCCCGGCGGCGCGCCGCTCGGGCACGACCACGCCGTGGGCGCCGAACGCCGCGGCCGAGCGCACGACGGCGCCCAGGTTGCGGGGGTCGGTCACGGAGTCGAGCGCGACGATCAGCGCCGGCTCGTCCGCCTCGTCGGCCAGGCCGAGGAGGTCCTCGGGGTGGGCGTAGGAGTACGGCGGGAGCCGGGCGGCGAGCCCCTGGTGGACCGCGCCGTTGGTGAGCCGGTCGAGGTCGGCGCGCGAGGCGGAGTTGAGGGACAGGCCCTTGTCGGCCGCGAGCGCGAACGCCTCGCGCATCCGGCCGTCGCGCTCGGCGCCGTCGGCCACGTAGAGCCCGGTGATGGGCAGGTCGGCCCGCAGCGCCTCGACGACCGGGTTGCGCCCCGCGATCCACTCGGCCTCGGTGCCGTCGCGACGCGACTTGCCCGCGGGGCCGCGGGAGCCTCGTCCACCGCCCTTCTGCGAGGACGTCGACGAGGCCGCCGGGCCCTTCGCCGCGGCGTACGCCTTGTGGTTGGGACGGTCCTTGGCCTTCGGGGTGGGTCCCTTGCCCTCGAGGCCGCGTCGCACCCGTCCGCCGGATCCGGCGGTGGGGGCCTTGGAGGACTTGCGGGTCGCGCCGCGGCGCTGGGAGTTGCCGGCCATCAGGCGGGGCCTCTCTGGGGGTCGTCGGACAGGCTCCAGGCGGAGCCGTCGGGGGTGTCGGTGACCTCGAGGCCGGCGGCGGCGAGGCGGTCGCGGATGGCGTCGGCGGTCGCGAAGTCCTTCGCCGCCCGCGCCTCGGCACGCTCGGCGAGCAGGGCCGTGACCAGGGAGTCGACGACGCCGGTGAGCCGGTCCTCGGCGTCGCCCGCGGCGCGCGAGCCCCAGGCCGGGTCGGCGGGGTCGAGGCCCAGCACGTCGAGCATCGCCCGGACGCCGTCGGCGACCTCGGCGGCACGGGCGGTCGCGTCCGCGCCGCCGCCGGCGAGCAGCCGGTTGCCCTCGCGCACCGCGTCGTGCAGGGCGCCCACGGCCGCCGGCGTGCCGAGGTCGTCGTCGAGCGCGGCGACGAACGCGGGCGGGAGCCGGTCCAGCAGGGGGCCGTCGACCGTGGTCGCCGGGGCACCGACGCGCGCCAGGAAGCCCTCGACGCGCCGGTACGACGTGGCGGCCTCCTCCAGTGCCTCGAAGCTGAACTCCACGTGGCTGCGGTAGTGCGCCGCGACCAGGTAGTAGCGCAGCTCCACGCCCCGCACCCGCTCGAGCACGTGGGGCACCAGCAGCGAGTTGCCGAGCGACTTGCTCATCTTCTCGCCGGCGGTGGTGATCCAGGCGTTGTGCAGCCAGTACGACGCGAAGTCGCCGCCGGCGGCCCGGGACTGGGCCTGCTCGTTCTCGTGGTGGGGGAAGCGCAGGTCCACGCCCCCGCCGTGGATGTCGAAGGCGGCGCCCAGGTACTTCGCGGCCATCGCCGAGCACTCGATGTGCCAGCCCGGGCGGCCCCGGCCCCAGGGGCTCGGCCACGAGGCGCTCGCGGGCTCCGAGGGCTTCGCGCCCTTCCAGAGCGCGAAGTCGCGCGGGTCGCGCTTGCCGCGCGGGTCCGCGTCGCCGGCCGCCTCCATGTCGTCGACCCGCTGGCGGGTGAGCTCGCCGTACGCCGGCCAGGAGGCGACGTCGAAGTAGACGTCGCCGGAGTCGTCGGCGGCCGGGTAGGCGTGGCCGCGCTCGACCAGGAGCGCGATCAGCTCGAGCATCTCCGGCACGTGGCCGGTGGCGGCGGGCTCGTAGGTCGGCGGGGCCACGTTGAGCAGGGCGTACGCCTCGTCGAGCAGGCGCTTGTTGGTCGCCGTCAGCGCCCACCACGGCACGCCCTGCTCCGCGCCCTTGGCGAGGATCTTGTCGTCGATGTCGGTGACGTTGCGGATGAAGGTGACCGCGTAGCCGCGCACGGTCAGCCACCGCCGCAGCACGTCGAAGCAGACCCCGGAGCGGACGTGCCCGACGTGGGGCGCGGACTGGACGGTGAGGCCGCACAGGTAGATGCCGGCCTCGCCCTCGCGGAGGGGCACGAAGTCGCGCACCTCCCGGGTGGCGGTGTCGTGCAGTCGCAGGGCCATGGGCGGAGTCTATTGACCGGCACGGACAGCCCGCACCGCGCGGGCGCACACGCCGAGGTCTGTGACTCGTGGGACAGGAGTGACTCGAGCACCTACCCTGCTGGACATGCCGTCCTTCCCCACGGTCCGCGCCACCCTGCTCGGATTCCCCCTCGCCGCCACCCTGCTCGCCCCCGCATTGGTCGCCCCGGTCGTCGTGTCCACCGCGACCGCTCCGGGCGCCGTGGCCGCCGTCGCCGCCGCCACGCCCTCCGCCTCGGCGGAGACCACCGGTCGCCGGATCACCTACCGGGAGTGGGCCACCGGGCCCCAGCTCGCGAAGGGCGCCCGGCAGCACACCTACGTCGCGAAGGGCGCCGTGCGGCTGCGCACCGGCGCGCCGGTGGTCTCGGTGGGCGGCCAGCGCTGGTCGGCCGGGTCGTGGACCTCCCCGTGGACGCGGCCGGGCTACGGGCTGACCGAGCTCGTCGCCTCGTGGGACGCCACCACCCCCGGCAACAGCTGGGTCCGGGTCGAGGTCCGCGGCAAGGGCGGCGGGGCGACGTCCTCGTGGGACACGCTCGCGGAGTGGACCTCCGGTGACGCCCACCGCCGGCGCACCACGATCTCCGGTCAGGACGACGACCTGGCCCGCGTCAACGTCGACACCTGGGTCGCGAACCGCGCCGAGGGCCTGGGGGCGTGGCAGCTCCGCGCGACGCTCTTCCGCGCCGCGGGGGCCGGCGGCGCCGTGCCGACGCTCGACACCGTCGGCGCGATGGTCAGCCGTCTGCCCTCGGACGCCCGGGTGCCGGTCTCCGCGCCGGGCGAGGCGCGCGGGCGCGTGCTGGACGTCCCGTCGTACTCGCAGATGATCCACCGCGGCCACCACCCCCAGTACGGCAACGGCGGCGAGGCCTGGTGCAGCCCCACGTCGATCTCGATGGTGCTGGGCTACCACCGCTCGCTGCCCGGTCCGCGGACGACGGCCTGGACCTCCGGCCCCGACCCGTTCGTCGACCACGCGGCCCGCATGAGCTACGACTACGGCTACCGCGGCGCCGGCAACTGGCCGTTCGGCACGGCGTACGCCGCGCAGCACGTGGCCAACGCCTTCGTCACCCGCCTGCGCTCGCTGCGCGAGGCCGAGAAGTTCGTCGTCGCGGGGATCCCGCTGGTCGCCTCGATCCGCTTCGGCTCCGGCCAGCTCACGGGGGCGCCGATCTCCTCCAGCAACGGCCACCTGCTGGTGATCGTCGGGTTCACCCGCTCCGGCGACGTGGTCGTCAACGACCCGGCCGCGTCGTCCAACGCCGGCGTGCGCCGCACCTACGACCGCGCGCAGTTCGAGAACGCCTGGATCCCGAAGTCCGGCGGCCTGGTGTACGTCGTGCGCGACGAGAAGCGCCTGCCCGGCCGCGTCGCCGGAGCCACCCGCAACTGGTGAGACCGGCCGGCCACGGCCGGGCCCCGGACCCCCGGGCCGACGCCGCTCAGGCCTCGCGCACGCTGAAGTCGACCTCGTGCCAGCCGGTGGCGCCGTCGGGAGCCGGCGCGGCCTCGGCGCCGGTCTGCACCTCGCCGTCGGCGTCGATCGCCCGCACGCGCACGGCGTGGTCGCCCGCCGCCGGGGCGGGCAGGACGGCGCGCCACTGGACCCAGGAGTCGGGCAGGTCGGCCGAGGCGACCTCGGCGTCGGTCCAGGCGCCGCCGTCGACGGAGACCTGCACGCCGGCGATGCCCGTGTGCTGGCGCCAGGCGACGCCGGCGACGACCACGTCGCCGGGGTCGAGGTCGGCGCCGGCGGTCGGCACGTCGATCCGGGAGCCGAGCTTGACCGGGCCCTCCTCGGACCAGCCGCGCTCGGTCCAGTACGCCGAGACGTCGTCGAAGCGGGTGACCTCCCAGTCGACGACCCACTTGCAGGCCGAGACGTAGCCGTACAGGCCCGGCACGACCGCGCGCACCGGGAACCCGTGCTCGACCGGCAGCGGCTCGCCGTTCATGGCGACGGCCAGCATCGCGGGCCGGTCGTCGGTCAGCGCCTCGAGCGGCGTGGCGCAGGTCCACCCGTCCTCGGAGGTCTGCATGACGGCGTCGGCGCCGTCGACCGGACCCGCCAGCGCGAGCAGGTCGCGGGTCGGCACGCCGCTCCACCAGGCGTTGCCGATCAGGTCGCCACCGACCTCGTTGGACACACAGCTCAGCGTCGCCCAGGCCTCGGTGAGGGGCTGGTCGACGAGGTCGGCGAAGTCGACGACGACCTCGCGCTCGACCAGGCCGTGGATGCGCAGCTGCCAGTCGGCGGGGTCGATCGTGGGAACGGCGAACGCGGTGTCGATGCGGTAGAAGTCACCGTTGCGGGTCATCCAGGGGCTGATCCCCTCGACCTCGACGCGCGCCGCGGGCGGCGGCATCGGGCGGCTCACGTCGAGGGCGAGGAGCGACCGGGCCCGCTCGATGCCGCGGCGGGTGCGGCTGAGGACCTCGCCGCCGAGCGCCGCGCCGACCGAGAGCACGGCGACCGCGCCGACCGCGGTCAGGAACGTGCGGCGGCTGGGCTCGACGAGCACGGAGTCCTCGCCGTCGTCGTCGCGGCCCCCGGGCCCGGGGGCGGCCTCGGCGGCCTCGGCGTCCTGGCGGCGCAGGGGCGCGGTCAGGGCGGCGGTCAGGCCCAGCCAGACCAGCAGGCCGGCCGCGACCGGCGCGAGGTCGACCGAGGTGGTGGCCCCGGGCCGCAGGAGCACCGCGACGGCCCCGACGCCGGCCAGCACGCCGTACGGGACCGCGGGGAGCCAGGACCGGCGCCGCGCCAGGCGTCCGGCCCAGGTGAAGACGGCCGCGAGCAGGAGCACGATGACGACGACCAGGACGACCTTGTCGAACGAGCCGAAGGCCTCGATCCCCCACTCCACCACGGGCGTCGGCAGCAGCCGCACGACGGTCTCGGCGACGGCGACGACGGGCGACTCCCGCACGTGGAGCAGCGCCGCGACCAGGTGGGAGGCCGCGACGCCGCCCAGGCCCGCGAACAGCCCGGCCAACGACCAGGCGCCTCGCGGTGTGTGCATGGTGCTGATTCTTCCCCACGACCCCACGGGGCATGATCACCGACGTGGAGAGCGCACCGACACCCGCGACCCGACTGCCCCGCACGGGGGTCGGCACCGACGTCCACCGCCTGGTCGAGGGCGTGCCCATGCACCTCGCCGGCCTGGCCTGGCCCGACGAGCCGCGGGGCCTGGCGGGCCACTCCGACGGGGACGTGGCGGCGCACGCGGCGTGCGACGCGCTGCTGTCGGCGGCCGGGCTGGGCGACCTGGGCTCGCGCTTCGGCACCTCCGAGCCGCGGTGGAAGGGCGCCGCCGGCACGGCGCTGCTCGCCGAGACGGCGCGGCTGGTGCGGGAGGCCGGCTTCCAGGTCGGGCACGTCGCCGTCCAGGTCGTCGGGGAGCGCCCCCGCCTGTCCGGTCGGCGCGCCGAGGCCCAGGAGGCGCTGGCCGCCGCGACCGGCGGCACCGTGTCGCTGTCGGCGACGACCACCGACGGCCTCGGCCTCACCGGCCGCGGCGAGGGCGTCGCCGCCATCGCGACCGCCACCGTCATCTGAGCCGAGTCGGCGCGGGCGTGCGCCCCGGAGGGCCCGAGTCGGCGCGTGCGTGCAGCGCCACCGCACACCGGCGCCGACTCGCGCGCCGTACGCCGCACACCGACGCCGACTCGCGCGTCGTGGGCCGCGGGCCGACCCGCGTGGTGGAAGCCACGGTGCCTGCGACACCGTGTCATGGGAACATCGGCGGGTGCCCGCGACGACCACCCCCGCCCCGCAGGAGCTCCGCACCCACGACGGGCTGCGCCTCGCCGTCCGCCTGGACGGGCCGGACTCCGTCGACGGGCGTCCGCCGCTGACCGTCGTGCTGGCGCACTGCTGGACCGCGGACCGCGAGGACTGGCACCACCAGGTCCACGACCTGCTCGCGGCGTACGGCGGCCGGATCCGGGTGCTGACCTGGGACGCCCGCGGCCACGGCGACTCCGACGCCGCCCCCACGGCCGCGTGCACGATCGCCGACCTCGGGCGCGACCTCGGGGACCTCCTCGACGCGTTCGCCCCGACCGGCCGGCTGGTGCTGGCGGGCCACTCGATCGGCGGCATGACGCTCATGGCGCTCGCCGAGCAGCGCCCCGACCTGGTGGAGCGCGTCGACGGCGTCCTGTTCTGCGCGACCTCCAGCGGCGGCCTCGACACCGTCACGCTGGGGATCCCGGGCGCCGGCGGGACCCGCGTGCGCGAGCAGATCCCGCGGCTGCTGGCCACCCGCGCCCGCTCCCTGTCGCGCTCCAAGCGCCGCCGGACCCCGCTGACGGAGCGCATGATCGTGCGCCGCTACCTCTTCGGCGACGTCAAGCCCCCGCGCGACGTGGGACTGGTCGTCGACCAGATCATCAACTGTCCCCCGACCACGATGGAGGGCTTCTACCGCGACCTCATGGGTCACGAGCGCGGCCCGGCGCTCGCGGCGTACGCCGGGCGCCCGGTGACGGTCGTCGTCGGCTCGGCCGACAGGCTCACCGCCCCGCGCCACGCCCGCGCGATCGCCGCCGCCTGCCCCGGTGCGCGGCTGCTGGTCGCCCCCGGCGCCGGTCACATGCTCACCCTCGAGCGGCCGCGGCTGGTGAGCACGCTGCTGGCCGAGCTGGTGGACGGGGCGATCGCCCGCGAGGCCCTCAGGCGCTGAGGTCCACCCGTCGCGGGCCCACGAGGACCCGGCCGTCGACGATCCGCACCGGGTACGCCGGGAGCGCGGCGTGCTCGTCGTCGAGGCAGCGCCCCGTGACCAGGTCGAAGGCGTGCCCGTGACGGGCCGAGCCGACGAACGGCACGCCGTCGCGCGCCCCGACGATCCCGCGCGACACGCTCTGGGTGTGCAGGAACGGGTCGTGGTTGCCGACCGCGTGCACCTCCTCGCGCGAGGTGCGGAACACCGCCACCGACTGCCCGTGGACGAGTGCCACGGCACCCTGACCGACCCGCAGGTCCTCCAGCCGGCACACCGGCTGCCACTCCTCCGCGCCTGCTCGTGCGCTCCGCCCGGACGTCACCTCTCGACGGTAGGCGCGGTCTGTCACCACGTCGTTTCGTCGTGTAACAGGGGTGAAACAGGTGCCTGGACGGGGGGCGGGGGCCGCCGAGCGGCGGGCCCCGCCGCTCGGCGGTCCCCGTCGCCGTCGGGCTCAGCCCAGGTCGACGATCGCGGCGACGGGGCCGCCGCCGTCGGGACCCTGGTGGGCGGCCGAGACGGACACGAAGACCGCGGGGTCGCCGGTGACGGAGGCCGTGACCCCGCCGACCGCCGCCTTGATCTGGCGGTGCCAGTGCACGTCGGAGTCGTCGAGCATCGCGTTGCGGCGGCCGCGCACCTTGCCGTCGCCGGAGGCCTCGCACTTGAGGAAGACGTTGACGAGCCGGCCGTCGAGGTCGGCGGTGCGGGGACGCTCGGGCAGGTCGAGGCCGGCGTCGCGGACGGCGTCCCAGATGCCGTCGGCGTCGAGGGCGTCGTCCATCACGGAGTGGCCGATGCGGTAGCGCCCGCCGACGCCGTGGGCGTTGCCGACGACGACCACCTGGGCGCGGTCGAGCTCGACGCCCGAGGAGCAGGACGCGACCGCCGAGTACAGCGAGCGGTCCTTCAGGACGTCCTCGTCGCGGGGCATCGCGATCTCGCCGAGCGCGACGGCGATGCCGAGCGCGGTGCCGCCGTTGGAGACGTCCATCGAGTACAGCGTGTCCTCGGTGAAGACCGTCTCGCCGCGCGACTTGGCGTCCTCGATGGTGCTGAGGGTGAGCAGCGGGGTCTTGGTCTGCACGTAGTGGACGTCGGCGACGTCGGTGATCCCGGCGCGCTCCATCGCGACCTCCACCGCGGCCGCGACCTTGGTGATCATCGCCGTGCGTCCGATGTCCTCGGGCCGGAGCACCTCGCTCATCGCGAAGCCGACCGACAGCCGCTTGTCGTCGGACGGCGTGACGTCCTCCGGCGGGACGGTGGCGAAGATCGTGGCGTGGGGGCTGATCACCCCGTCGGTGCCGCCGGACCACACGATCGGCACGTCCGCGACCCTCGCGGGGTCCGCGCCCCTCGCGACGAGCACCTCCCGGAAGGCGCGGTCGGCGATGATCCGGGTGTAGTCGTTGACCCCGCCGTTGCCCTCGGTCTTGCCGATGATCGCGACCACCCGCTCGGCGTGCAGCACCCCGTCGTCGATCAGCCGCTCCAGCTCGCTGGCGTCGGCGACGGAGTGGATCGGGACCTTGCGTACCTCGATGGCGTCGGGCATGGCTTCCTCTCGTAGGGGTGTGCGGGGTGTCAGTCGTCCGGGTCGAGGAACGACTCGTCGTCGGCGGACACGACGGTGCCGGCGCCGCCGTCGACCGCCGCGGTGATGTCGTCGAGGGCGCAGATCGCGGCGTGGCTGCCGGCGCGGGCGACGTAGCGCAGCAGGGCCTCGACCTTGGGTCCCATGGAGCCGGCGGCGAACTCGCCGGCGTCGGCGAGCGCGCGCAGGTCGCGCCGGCAGACCTGGCGCAGGGGCCGCTCGTGGTCCGTGCCCCAGCCGGCCACGACCTGGGGGACGTCGGTCGCGATCACGAGCACGTCCGCACCGACCTCGACGGCCAGGAGCGCCGCGGCCAGGTCCTTGTCGACGACGGCCTCGACCCCGTGCAGGGTGCCGTCGGCGGCGCGGACGACCGGGACGCCGCCACCGCCCGCCGCGACCACGACGTACCCGGCGTCGACCAGCGCGCGGACGGCGCCGGCGTCCACGATCTCGAGCGGCTCGGGCGACGCGACGACGCGGCGCCAGCCCCGCTCCCCGCGGTCCTCCCAGGTCTCGCCGTGCTCCGTCATCACCCGGGCCTCGTCGGCCGTGACGTAGCGGCCCACAGGCTTGGACGGGGTCGCGAAGCCGGGGTCGTCGGCGTCGACCAGGGTCCGCGTCACCACCGTCGCCGTACGCCGCTCGACCCCGGCGGCGGCCAGCGCGGCGTCGAGGGCGTCGAGCAGGACGAAGCCGAGGGTGCCCTGGGTCTGGGCGACGCACCAGTCGAGCGGCACCGGGGGGACGACGTGGGCGGCGAGCTGGTTCTTGACGAGGAGGTTCCCCACCTGCGGGCCGTTGCCGTGGGTGAGGACGACCTCCCACCCCTCGGCCAGCAGGGTCGCGACGGCACGCGTCGCGGTCTCGGCCGCGGCGATCTGGTCCTCGGGCCGGGCACTGCCGTCGGGGCCCGTCATGGCGTTGCCGCCGAGAGCCACCACCACCCGCATGCGCCGACCGTAGTGATCCGGGCCACGCCCCGACATCGTGGCCGGAGACGACCCGGCGCCCGGTCCGTCGTCAGGTTCTGCCAAACGGCCCGGCCCGGTTCACCCGGACGCCGGACCGGACTCGGCCTCGCCCGTCGACCGCACCCGGTGGAGCAGGTGCGGCAGCGCCCCACCCGGCGGGAGCAGCACGCCGGCCCCGCGCAGGCCGTCCTGCGTGCCCACCCCCACGTCGACGGCGCCTCCGGGGGTCACCGGGAGGACCCGCGTCGGGCCGTCGTGGACGTCCACGTGGGGGATCACGCCGGGCGGGGTGGAGGGCTCGGTCGTGCCCGCAGGCCTCCCCCGGTCGGGCCCTGTCACACCCGGGCCGGCGCTGCCAGGATGCCCGGATGACCGCCATCGCCGACCGCCCTGTCCGCCGCGTCGTCACCGGCATGTCCTTCACGGAGTGTCCGCGCTGGCGGCCCTCCGAGGACGACGGCGCGGGGCGGCTCTGGTTCGCCGACTTCTACACGCAGGCCTACTACTCGGTGCGCGGCGACGGCTCCGACCTGCGCACCGAGCTGGAGGTCCCCGGTCAGCCCTCGGGCCTGGGGTGGCTGCCCGACGGGCGGATGGTCTTCGTGTCGATGCGCGACGCGGCTCTCATGCGGCGCGAGCACGACGGCAGCGTCGTGGTCCACGCCGACGTCTCGGACCACGTCGGCGGTCACCCCAACGACATGGTCGTCGACGCCGAGGGACGCTGCTACCTCGGCGACTTCGGCTTCGACCTCATGGGGGGCGCCGACCTGGCGCGGACCGGCCTGCTGCGGGTCGACCCGGACGGCGCCGTGACCCGGGTGGCCGAGGGGCTGTGGTTCCCGAACGGCAGCGCGATCACGCCCGACGGGGGCACGCTGCTCGTCGACGAGACCTTCGGCAACCGGGTGAGCGCCTTCGACGTCGCGCCCGACGGCGCCCTGGGCCCGCGCCGCGACTGGGCGCGGTTCGGCGAGCCGCCGACCGCCTCCGCCGTCGGGGAGGCCATCGGCCAGCTCGCCGTCGCGCCGGACGGCTGCGGTCTCGACGCCAAGGGGTGCCTGTGGGTCGCCGACGCCGTCGGCGGCCGGGCCGTCCGGGTCCGCGAGGGCGGGGAGGTCGTGGACACGGTGTCGCCCGGGACCGGGGTCTACGCCTGCACGCTCGGCGGCGCCGACGGCCGCACGCTGTACCTGTGCTGCGCCCCGGACTTCGACGAGCACGCCCGCAGCGCCGCCCGCGAGGGCGAGATCCGCGCGGTCGACGTGGACGTGCCCCACGCCGGGCGGCCCTGAGGACCGAGGGCTCAGGCGCGCCCGAGCAGCGCCGCGAGCACCCGCGTGCCGACCGGCAGCCCGTGGGCGTCGTAGTGGGCGAACATCGCGCGCAACCACGCCGCCTCCCGCGGGTCGAGCGCGGACAGGTCCACCTCGCCCCGGCGCGCCGTCACCCCCGCCTCGGCGGCCAGCTCGGCGACCGACGCGACCCGCGAGGCCAGCTCGTAGGTCGCCCCCTCGTGGCCGGCCCCCGTCAGCACCACCGCCGCCGCCTCGCCCACGTCGGCCAGGTCGGCGAAGCCGAACCGCGCGCGCACGTCGTACGGCACCACGAGGTCGGCGGACAGGTCGAGGTTGTCCCGGTAGGCCCCCGGCTGCAGCACCGTCCACGCCAGCCCCGACCGACGCACCAGGTCCTCGGCGGCCGCCTTGCCGAGGTGGTGCGGCATCGACGGCGCGTACGGCGACGCCACCGAGTGGTAGGCCACCCGGCCGACGCCGGCGGCCCGCAGCCCGTCGAGCACCGCGGCCACGTGGGCCGGCTCGTCGGGGTGCAGGTTGGGGGCCACGACGTACGCGGCGTCGCAGCCGCGCGCCAGCCGGGCGAGGGACCCGGCCGGGTCCCCGGCCACCTCCCGGCCGAGCGCGACGACCCCGACGCCGCGCCGCCCGAGCGCCGACGCCACCGCGCGGCCGGTCTTGCCGCGGCCCGCGAGCACCACGACCCGGGTGGCACTCACCCCACGTCGACCCGCCGGTCGACCGCGGCGTGCGTCGCCCCGCCGGACAGGCGGGCGTAGCCCGGGCCGCGGTCGAAGAACGCCTCGCCGGGGCCGGGCCGGGAGGCCCGCTCGGCGGCGGTCGCCGCGGCGTCGTGGCCCAGGTCGCCGGCCTCGAGGGAGCCGGTCAGCACCACGCCGTACGACGCCAGCGCGGCCTGCGGGGACACCTTGCGCCACACCACGTCCCGCACGACCGCCTCGGGGTCGCGCTGCAGCGGGTCGCCCCACCCGCCGCCGCCGGTGGTGCGGATCCGGATCACCTCGCCGGCCCGCACGGGCTCGGCGT
Source organism: Nocardioides lentus (assembly GCF_039529515.1). Taxonomy (NCBI): domain Bacteria; kingdom Bacillati; phylum Actinomycetota; class Actinomycetes; order Propionibacteriales; family Nocardioidaceae; genus Nocardioides; species Nocardioides lentus. The sequence continues at coordinate 459,232 of NZ_BAAAMY010000004.1, read as the reverse complement.
CGGCCAGCGCGTCGACCTCGCGCTCCGCGGGCCCGCCCGGGTCGACGACGACGGAGAACGGCGCGCCCGCCAGGCCGCCCTTCACGCCCCAGCAGGCCAGGATCGAGCGGTCGGCGATCGACATGAAGTGGCCGTCCTTGAGCATCCGGACGTGCTTCTCGTAGCCGAGGCCGCCGCGGTGCTGGCCGGCGCCGCCGGAGTCCATCGCGAGCCGGAGCGCCTCGACGCGGAACGGGAAGCGGGCCTCGGTGAACTCGGTCGGCAGGTTGCGGGAGTCGGGGACGACGTGGATGGTGTCCTCGCCGTCGGCGTAGTAGCGCCCGCCCGAGCCGCCGCCGAGCACCTCGCGCATCAGGTAGGGCCGGCCGTCGTGGTCCTCGCCGTACACCCCGGTGTAGCGGATCGTCTCCTGGTCGGCGGGCATCCGGCCGTCGACCGCCTTGGCGACCACCCCGGCCAGCACGCCCAGCAGCCGCAGGATGACGAAGGTCCGCGCGTTGGTCGGGGCCGGGAAGACCGGCGTCAGCAGCGTGCCGGGCTCGGGGAAGCGGAGCTCGAGCAGCGGCACGACGCCCTCGTTGACGTCGAGCTCGGCCATGCGCTCGGGGGTGTCCGCGAGGTTGCGCAGGATCGGCGCCAGCCACTTGGCGAGGAAGACGCCGTCGCTGTAGTCGCCGCAGTGGTTGATCGGCCCCTTCGCCTGCGGGGAGGTGCCGTCGAAGTCCAGCACCAGCCGCTCGCCGTCCGGGTCGTCCTCGGGCGTGCGCGTCAGGGTGATCCGCTGGGTGTGCAGCTGCGGCTCGTCGACGCCGTCGTGCTCGGCGTAGTCCTCCCACGTCCAGGTCCCGACGGGGATCTTGGACAGGATCTCGCGGCGGTAGGTGCGCGTGGAGCCGTCGATGATCGCGTCGAAGCACGCCTCGACGGCGGCGACGCCGTAGCGGTCGAACAGCTCGCCCAGCCGCCGCGCGCCCATCAGGCAGGCCGAGCACTCGGCGTCGAGGTCGGCGGCCAGCGACTCCGGCATCCGGGAGTTGCGGGTCATGATCGTGAGCGCCGCCCGGTTGGGCACGCCGGCGTCCCACAGCCGGATCGGGGGGACCATGAGCCCCTCGGAGAACACGCTCGTGGCCCCGGACGGCATCGAGCCGGGCACGGCGCCGCCGATGTCGTCGTGGTGGCCGAAGGCCTGCACGAACGCGACGACCGCGCCCTCGCTGAAGACCGGGACGGTGACGCAGAGGTCGGGCAGGTGACCGATGCCGCCCTCGGAGCGGTAGACGTCGTTGTGGAAGAAGACGTCGCCCTCGCGCATCCCGGCGATCGGGAAGTCCCGGGCCACGGGGTGCACGAGCGCGGAGTACGAGCGGCCCGTGAGCTTGCGGAGCAGGCGGTCGTGGATGCCGGCGCGGAAGTCGTGGGCGTCGCGGATCATCGGGCTGCGCGACGTGCGCGCGATCGCGGTCTCGACCTCCCGCTCGACGGCGGCCAGGCTCCCGGCCACGATCTCGGTCAGCACCGGGTCCGCGCCGGCACCGCGGTCGTCGGTGAGGAACCCGAACGGGAACTCGGTGGGGGCCCGGCGGCTGGAGCTGGTCATGCGTCCCTCCCGACACGCTCGACGACGAGGTTGCGGTGGGCGTCCACCCGGGCGGAGAACCCGGGGTGCAGGGGCACGGTCGAGCCGAACTCCTCGATGACCGCGGGGCCGACCACCGTGGTGCCCGGGGTGAGGTCGGTGCGCCGCAGCACCGGGGTGTCGACGTGGCCGGCGGCCGGGTCGAAGCACACCTCGCGGCGACCGGTGGGCGTCGGGTCCTGCGGCGCCGGCTCGTACGAGGGAATCTCGGGGCGCCGGATCGGCCCGATGCCGGAGACCCGCAGGTTGACCCACTCGACCTGCTGGTCGGCGTCGTGGGCGAAGTCGTAGCCGTACAGGCCGCGGTGCGCGGCGTGGAAGGCGTCGGCGACCGCGTCGAGCGCGGCCGGGTCGAGGTCCTCGGGCGGCGGGACGCCCACCCGCACCTCGAAGGCCTGGCCGAGGTAGCGCAGGTCGGCGGTGCAGTGGTGGACCCGCGCCTCCGGGGCGAACCCCTCCCTCGCGAGCGCCTCGTCGGCGCGGGCCACGAGCCCGGCGTACGCGTCGCGGAGCGTCGCGGGGTCGAGGTCGTCGGCGAGCGCGACGTGGGTCTGCACGACGTCGTTGCGGACGTCGACCGTCAGCAGCCCGAACGCGGAGACGTTGCCGGGGTCGGGCGGCACCAGCACCCGGCGCAGCCCGAGCACGTCGACCAGACGGCACAGCAGCAGCGAGCCCGAGCCGCCGAAGGTCACGAGGGTGAAGTCGCGGACGTCGAGGCCGCGCTTGACGGTGACCTCGCGCAGCGCGTTGGCCTGGTTCCAGGCGGAGATCTCCAGCACGCCCGCGGCGGCCGCCTCGGGGCTCAGACCGAGCTCGCCGGCCAGCTTCTCGACCCCCGCGCGGGCCGCCGCGACGTCGAGCGGGATCTCGCCGCCGAGCAGGTGGGGCGGGATCCGGCCCAGCACGACGTGGGCGTCGGTGATGGTGACGTCGGTGCCGCCCGTGGCGTAGCAGAGCGGGCCGGGGTCGGCGCCGGCCGAGTGGGGCCCGACCTTGAGGGTGCCCTCCGGGCCCAGCCAGGCCACCGACCCGCCGCCGGCGCCGACGGTGACGACGTCGATCATCGGGATCTTGCTCGGGAAGGCCCCCACGGAGCCCTCGGTGGTCAGCGTGGGCTCGCCGTCCACGACGACCGAGACGTCGGTCGACGTGCCGCCGCCGTCACAGGTGAGCACCTTGTCGAAGCCCGCGGTGCGGGCGATCAGTGCCGCGCCGAGCGCGCCCGCCGCGGGGCCCGACAGCACCGTCGTGATCGGCTGGTGGACGACCTCCTCGGCGCTCAGCACGCCGCCGTTGGACTTCATCACGTAGAAGGGCACCGCCCCGACGTCCTCGCGGCCGGCCAGGGCGGCGAGGCGCTCGGAGATGGTGCGCACGTAGCGGCCGAGCCGCGGCTTCACGGCCGCGTCGACGAGCGTGGTCATGGCGCGCTCGTACTCGCGGTACTCGCGCAGCACCTCGCTGCTGACCGAGACCACCGCGTCGGGGTGCTCCTCGGCGAGGACGGCGCGCATCCGCTCCTCGTGGGCGTCGTTCGCGTAGGAGTGCAGGAAGCAGACCCCGAGGGTGTCGACGCCGTGGTCGCGGAACCAGCGGGCGGCGCGCCGCGCGCCGGCCTCGTCGAAGGGCCGGACCTCGGCGCCCGTGTGGTCCAGGCGGCCCCCGACCTCCTGCACCAGGTCGCGCGGGACGATCCGCGGCGGCTTCACCCAGAAGTAGGAGTTGCCGTAGCCGTCGGGCACGGACTGGCGCGCGATCTCCAGCATCGCGCCGTAGCCCTCGGTGGTGAGGAACCCCAGCCGGTCGACCTTGCCCTCCAGGAGCTGGTTGGTCGCCACGGTGGTGCCGTGGCTGACCGCGGCGAGCGGGCCGCCGTCGCCGGGCGGGAGCCCCAGGAGGTCGAGCACCTTCGCGATCCCGGCCATGAAGCCGTCCGCGGGGTTCGCCGGGGTCGACGGCGTCTTCGTCGTCACCACCTCGCCGCTGGCCTCGTCGAGCGCGACGACGTCGGTGAACGTGCCCCCGGTGTCGATGCCGACCCGGACGCGGCGCGGTCCCCGTGACTCCTCAGGCATGGCGACGATTCAACCGGCCCCGCCGGACGGCGACCATGGCAGAGGTTGCCGACCGGCCCTGCTCCGCGCCGCAACCTCTGACAGGCCGCGACGCCCGGCAGCGGCGTGGCCCCGCCGGTACGCTCGGGCCATGAGTGGCTACCTGACCGACCAGCGCGACCGGCCCGTCAGCGCCTTCGTCGCCGTCCTCGTCGCGATCCTGACCGGCGGCTACATGCTGCCGTGGGCCGTCGCCGCCCTGCGCGGCAAGTCGAACCACTGGACGATCTTCTGGGTCAACCTGCTCGGCGGCTGGACCGTGGTGCTGTGGATCGTCGCGCTGGTGATGTCGTTCGGCTCCCACAAGCCGGTCGGCCGCTACTGACCGCTCGCCGACGCCGGTGCCTGCCTCGTCGGTCGACCTCGGTCTGGACGACGCGCTCGACGACCGGGTCCGCGCCCAGTGGCGGCTGCTGGCCGACGCCGGCCTGCCGAGCCTGGCCGAGCACCCGCTGCACACCAACGCCCCGCACGTCACCCTCGCGCAGCGACGCCACCTGCCCCCGCCCGACGCCGTACGACGGGCCGCGGCGCGGCTGCCCGTCCCGCTGACGCTCACCGGGCTGCTGGTCCTGCCGACCCGGCGCGGCCTCGTGCTCGCCCGGGCGGTGACGCCGGGCGAGGCCCTGCTCGGGCTGCACGCCGAGGTGGGCGCGCTGCTCGACGCGGCCGCCGGGCACCCGCCCTGGCCGCCGGCCGCCCACACCGCGCCCGGCGCGTGGACGCCCCACGTCACCCTGGCCGCCGGCCTCGACGCCGACCAGGTCGCGGCGGCCCTGGACCTGCTGCCCCTCGGGGCGCTGACCGGTCACGGCGTGGTGCTGCGCCACTGGGTGCCCCGCACCCGGGAGCTCTCGGTCGTCCGGTCGGGACCGGCGGCGGGCTGACGGCGGGCTGACGGGCCTGTGACGGCGGTCGGCGTCACCCCGAACCACCCGGCGCCACCCGGTGCCACCCGGTGCCACCCGGTGCCACCCGGTGTCTATCCGGCGACGAGGACCTCCAGCGCGGCCGCGCACTCCAGCAGGAACCGGTCCCGGCCGTGGGCCGCGACGAGCTGGAGCCCGACGGGCAGGCCGTCGGCGGTGCGACCGAAGGGCACCGAGACCGCGGGGCAGCCGGTGACGGTGACGAGGTAGGCCGCCCGCATCCAGTCGAGGTAGGTCTCCGTCGGCACGCCGTCGATGGCGCCGGGGTACTCCACCTCGGCCGGGAACGGCGGCACCTGGGAGGCCGGCAGCACCAGCAGGTCGTGGGTGGTGAAGAACTCCCGCACCCGGTGCGCGAGCGTGGTCCGGCCGGCGTACGCGCGGGCGACGTCGGCGCCGGTGAGGTCGGCGCCGGCGCGGATGTTGTCGGCGAGCGAGGTCTTGAAGGCGTCCGGGTGGGCGGCGAGGCGCTCGGCGAACGTCGCCTGGAAGTGCCAGGCACGCAGCGTGCGGAAGACGTCCTCGCCCTCGCGCAGGTCGGGGACCTCGTCGTCGACCCGGGCGCCCGCCGACGCCAGGGTGCCGGCCGACGCGGCCACGACCGCGGCCACCTCCCGGTCGCAGGCGAAGGCGCCGCCGAGGTCGGTGGTGACGGCGACCCGCAGTCCGGCCAGGGATCCGCGCAGGGGCGGCGCGAACGCCGACCCGGGGTCGCCGAGGGCCTGCGGCGCGCGGGGGTCGGGCCCGGCCATGACCGACAGCAGCAGCGCGACGTCGTCGACGGTGCGGGCCAGCGGTCCGCCCACCGAGGTCGTCTCCCAGTGGTTGGGCTGCGGCCACGTCGGCACCCGACCCAGCGAGGGCCGCAGGCCGACGACGCCGCAGAACGACGCGGGGTTGCGCAGGGAGCCACCCATGTCGGAGCCGTCGGCGAGCGGCACCATCCCGGCCGCGAGCGCGCAGGCCGCTCCCCCGCTGGACCCGCCGGCGGACCGGGTCGGGTCGTGGGGGTTGAGCGTGGTGCCGAAGACCCGGTTGAAGGTGTGGGACCCCGCGGCGAACTCGGGCACGTTGGTCCGTCCGAGCACCACGACCCCGGCCCGGCGGACCCGCTCGACGATGAGCTCGTCGGTCGCGGGGACGTGGTCGGCGTAGAGCACCGAGCCGTAGGTCGTGCGCCAGCCGGCGACCTCGTGGGTGTCCTTGAACGCGAACGGCAGACCGTGCAGCGGGCCGACCTCCGCGCCCGAGGCGAGGGCCTCGTCGGCCGCGGCGGCGCCCTCGCGCGCGCGCTCGGGGTCGAGGGAGACGATCGCGGTGAGCTCGCCGTTGCGCGCGTCGATGCGGTCGAGGTGCAGCTCGAGCAGCTCGCGGGCGCTGATCTCCCCCGCCCGGACGGCGCCCGCCTGGTCGCGGGCGGTCGAGTCCGGCGTGATGGTCACGACCGACGTCCGAGGGCGCCGCCGAGCACGACGCCCAGGGCGACCAGGCCGGCGCCGACGGCGACGCCCGCGAGGAACCCGGTGCCGGACGCCGGGCCCGCGACGGCGGCCGTGGGTGCGACGAACACCCCGGGCGCGGTCTCGACGACGGGAGCGACGTCGGTGGCGGGGTCCGCGGCGGCCGCGGAGGCCGGCGGCGTCTCGATCGCCTTCGCGACGTTGCCGAAGAACTCGCCGGCCATGCGCCTCGAGACGCTCGACAGCATGCGCTGCCCGACGCCGCCGACCATGCCGCCGACGGTGGCGTCGGCGTCGTAGGAGACGCGGGTGCGCCCGCCCAGGTCGGTGAAGCGCACGGCGACGGTGGCGTCCACCGTGCCCGGGGCGCCGGAGCCCGAGAGCCGCATCGTGAGCGTCTCGTGGGGCGTCAGGTCGCTCAGCGCGCACGAGCCGTCGTAGGTGCCCTTGATCGCGGCCACGCCCGCGGTGACGGTCATGTCGTAGGCGTGCTCGCCGGTCGCCTCCAGCCGCGAGCAGCCGGGGATCGCGGCCACGAGGACCCGCGGGTCGAGCAGGGCGTCCCACACCACCTGCGGCGGGTGGGCGACGTCGTCGGCGCCGGAGATCTTCATGGGGCTCCTCGTCTCACGGGGACTGCTGGGCCTGGCGGAGGGCGAACAGCTCCGACGGCGAGATGGGCATGGCGGTGATCTCGAAGCCCTCGGCGTCGGAGATCGCGGCGGCGAACACCGCGGCCGACGGGATCACGCCCGCCTCGCCGGCGCCCTTGATGCCGAGCGGGTTGAGCGGCGACGGGGTCTCGAGGTGGTCGATGTCGATGCCGTCGGGGACCTCGCTGACGTAGGGCATCAGGAAGTCCATGAAGGAGGCGTTCAGCAGCTGGCCGGTGTCGTCGTAGGCCATCCGCTCGTAGAGCGCGCCGCCCACCCCCTGCGCGACGCCGCCGTGGATCTGGCCCTCCACGATGAGCGGGTTGATCAGCGTGCCGCAGTCGTGGACGACGGCGTACTGCAGGATCTCGACCTCGGCGGTCTCCGGGTCCGTCTCGACGACGACCGCGTGCATCCCGGAGGCGAAGGTGGCCCGCTCGGGCGAGTAGAAGTCGCGACCCTCCAGGCCCGGCTCGTCGTCCTCGGCGACCGGTGGCCTGCCCGGGTCGCCGACGCTGAACTGGGTGGCCCGCTTCGAGGCCTCGTCGAAGGCGTAGCGCAGCGGGTTCGACAGCACCGAGACCGTGCCGAGGTCGAGCGCGGTCTCCGGGGAGCCCTTGACGGAGACGACGCCGTCGACGATCTGCAGGTCGTCCTCGTCGGCCTCGAGCGCGTCGGCGGCGATCCGCAACGCCTTCTCCTTGGCCCGCCGGGCCGCCAGGTGGACCGCGGAGCCGCTCATCACGGCGGCGCGCGAGGCGAAGGTGCCCACGGCGTACGGCATCCGGCGGGTGTCGCCGGTGACCACCTCGACGTCGGAGAACCGGCAGCCCAGCTCGTCGGCGACGAGCTGCGCGAAGACGGTCTCGTGGCCCTGCCCCTGGCTGGTCAGGCCGGTCGCGACCTTGACCTTGCCGGTGGTCTCGACGTGCACGTGGGCGCCCTCGTAGGGGCCCACGCCGGTGCCCTCGACGTAGCAGGCCAGGCCGATGCCCAGGCGGCGACCCTCCGCGGCCGCCGCGGCCCTGCGGGCCCCGAAGCCGTCCCAGTCGACGAGCGCCAGGATCTTGTCCAGCATCGCCGGGTAGTCGCCGGAGTCGTAGGTCAGCGGACGGCCGTCCTGGAAGACCAGGTGGTGCTCGTAGGGGAACTCGTCGGGCTGGATCAGGTTGACCCGCCGCACCTCGGCGCGGTCCTTGCCGAGGTGCGCCGCGATCGCGTCCATCGTGCGCTCCATCGCGTAGCAGCCCTGGGGCCGCCCGGCGCCGCGGTAGGGCGTGACGATCACGGTGTTGGTGTAGAGCGAGGAGAAGACGACCCGGTAGGCGCCCGGCTTGTAGGGGCCCAGGAGCTGGGTGGAGGTGATGATCGGGACGATCAGCCCGTACGGCGTGTACGCGCCGTGGTCGTGCCAGAACTCGACGTCGAGCCCGAGCAGCCGCCCGTCGTCGTCGAAGCCGACCTCGACGTGCTGGACCTGGCCGCGCTCGTGGGCCGAGGAGATGAAGTGCTCGCGGCGGTCCTCGACGAACTTCACCGGCCGCCCCAGCACGCGGGCGGCGTACGGGACCAGGAGCTCCTCGGGCCACGGGTGGTTGATCTTCAGGCCGAAACCGCCGCCGACGTCGGGGGTGATGACGTCGACCTGTCCGAGGTCGAGGCCGAGCTTGACCGCGACGGCGGCGCGGACGCCCGTCGAGGACTGCGTCGAGGTCCACACCTGCAGCCGGTCGAGCGCCGGCTCCCAGCGGGCGACGGTCGCCCGGCCCTCGAGGGGCATGCACGCGCTGCGCTCGATGTCGAGGTCCAGCGAGAGCCGGTGCGGCGCGGCCGCGACGGCGGCGGGGGCGTCGCCGACCTGCTGCTCGAGGCGGGCGCCGAGGTTGCCCGGCACGTCGTCGTGCACCAGGCGCTCGGCGGCGCGTGCGGCCTCGATGCCGACCACGGCCGGCAGCACGTCGTAGGTGACCCGGACCCGGCCGACGGCGTCCTCGGCGACGTAGCGGTCGGTGGCCACGACGAACGCGACCGCCTCGCCGACGTAGTTCACCTCGTCCCTGGCCAGCGCGTACTGGGTGCGGCCGTGGGTGAGGGCCGGGTGCGGGATGAGCAGCGGCAGCGGCTCGGCCATGGGGCCGCTGAGGTCCTCGTGGGTGAACACGGCGTGCACGCCCTCGACGTCGAGGACCGCGTCGACGTCGATGTCGACGATCCGCGCGTGCGCGTGGGGCGAGCGGACGACGGCGGCGTGGAGCAGCCCGGGCCCGACGTCGAGGTCGTCGGTGTAGGCCCCCTGGCCCCGCAGGAGGCGCTGGTCCTCGACGCGCTGGACGCCGGTGCCCATGAGCCTGGTGGTCACGCGCGGTCCCCGTCCGCGGTCTCGCGGCGGAGCACGGCCGCGCGCTCGACGGCCCGCACGATGTTCTGGTAGCCGGTGCAGCGGCACAGGTTGCCGCCGATCATCTCCCGGGCCTCCTCGTGGGTGGGGTCGGGGTTCTCCTCGAGCCCGGCGTGGACGGTGGTCAGGAAGCCCGGGGTGCAGAAGCCGCACTGCAGCCCGTGGCACTCGCGGAACGCCTGCTGCACCGGGCCCAGCGACCCGTCCGGGCGGGTGAGCCCCTCGACGGTCGTGATCTCGGCCCCGACGCTCGCGACGGCGAGCATCAGGCACGCGCGGGCCGGGCGGCCGTCGACGAGGACGGTGCAGGCACCGCAGACGCCGTGCTCGCAGCCGACGTGGGTGCCGGTGAGCCCGAGGTCGTGGCGCAGGGCGTCGCTCAGCAGCCGGCGCGCGGGCACCCGCAGGTCGTGGACGACCCCGTTCACGCGCAGGCGGACGTCGTGGAGGTACTCCCCGGTCTGCGAGTCGGTCTGCGGGCCGGTCTGCGGGTCGGTCGGGACTCTCATGCGGCTCCCTGGCGGGTCTGTCGGTGGGCCTCGGCCTCGCGCAGGACCCGGGCGGTCAGCACACGGACGAGCTGGGCCCGGTACGCCGCGGAGGCGTGCACGTCGCCGCCGGGCTCCAGGTGGGCGAGCGCCGCCTCCCCCGCGTCGGCGGGGTCGACGCCGGTGACGTCGACGACGGTGGGGACGTCGCCGACCGACAGGTACCCGACCCGGGCGCGGCCCCCCGCCTCGACCAGCGCCGCGACCCCGACCACGGCGTAGTCGCCGCGGCGTCGGGCGATCTCCGCGAACCCCACCCCGGCACCGGGCGCGAGGGCGGGGAACCAGGCCGAGGTGGCGATCTCGTCGGGGGCCAGCGAGGACTCGAGGGGGCCCACGACGAGATCGGCGGCGGCGATGGTGCGCCCGCCGTGCGGGCCGACCACGTCGACCGAGCCCTCGAGCACGGCGAGCACCACGGGCATCTCCGCGGCGGCGTCGGCGTGGACGATCGAGCCCACGGTCGTGCCGCGGTTGCGGATCGTGGGGTGGGCGACGTGCGCCAGCGCCGCGCCGAGGAGCGGCTGGACCCGGCGTGCGTCGGGGTCGGCGAGGAGGTCGGCGTGCCGGACCATCGCGCCCACCCGGACCCCGCCGTCGTCGACGACGAGCGTGGCGAGGCCCGCGACCGCCGAGACGTCGACGATCGTCGCCGGACCGGCGAGCCGCATCGACAGCAGCGGCACCAGGCTCTGGCCGCCCGCCATCACCTTGGCGTCGGGCTCGGAGGCGAGCAGGGCGACGGCCTCGTCGAGGGTCCGGGGCCGGTGGTAGACGAAGGGCGCGGGCTTCACGGGGCGCGGGTCACCTCGCCGGACGTGCTCGACCTCCCGGTGCGGGCCAGGTGGAAGTAGACGACGACCAGCAGCGTGCCGAACGCGATGCCGGAGAGCTGGAACTGGTCGGTGATCACGAGGGTCACGTTGCCGACCCCGACGATGATGCCGGCGGCGAGGCCGACGAGGTTGACGGGGTCGCCGAAGTCGACCCGGTTCTCGACCCAGATCTTGGCGCCCACCAGGCCGATCATCCCGTACAGCACGACCGTGATGCCGCCGAGCACGCCGCCGGGGGTGGCGTTGACGATCGCGCCGAACTTCGGGCAGAGCCCGAGCAGGATCGCGACCGCGGCGGCGACGTAGTAGGCCGCGGTCGAGTAGACCCGGGTGGCGCTCATGACGCCGATGTTCTCGGCGTACGTCGTGGTCGGGGAGCCGCCGAACGCGCTGGCCAGCGCGGTGGCGAGGCCGTCGGCGCCGATGGCGCGGCCCATGTAGGGGTCCAGGTCCTCGCCGGTCATGTCGGCGACGGCCTTGACGTGGCCGAGGTTCTCGGCGATCAGGGCCACTACGCCGGGCAGGACCAGCAGCACGAAGGTGAGCTCGATGCTCGGGGCGTGGACGACGGGGACGCCGTCCGCGAGCGTGCCGCTGGGCAGGCCGATCCAGTCCGCCCGGCCGACCGCCGACAGGTCGACGCGGTCGTGCTCGACCGGGTCGGGGCCGGTCGGGAGCACCGAGGTGATCGGGCCGAGGACCCCGTCGAGGGCCCACGACAGCAGGTAGCCGAAGACCAGTGACAGGAAGACCGCGATCCGCGACCAGAAGCCCGGCAGCAGCACGGCGCCGGCCACCAGGAAGGTGGCGGTCAGCAGCGCGACCCACTGGTCCTGGGGCCAGTAGGTCTGCGCCACCACGGGCGCGAGGTTGAAGCCGATCAGCATCACCACGGCGCCGGTGACGGCCGGCGGGAGCACCCGCGAGATCAGGCCGGTGCCGGCGACGTGGACCAGCACGCCGACGACGACGAGCACGAGACCCGCGACCATGATCGCGCCGGTGACGTCGGCCGAGTCGCCGCCCTGCAGCCGGATGGCCGCGACCCCGCCGACGAAGGCGGCCGAGGTGCCGAGGTAGCTGGGCACGCGGTTGGCGCAGATCAGCAGGAACAGCACCGTGCAGATGCCGCTGAACATGATCGCGAGGTTGGCGTCGAGGCCCATGACGAGCGGGAAGACGAACGTGGCCCCGAACATGGCGACGACGTGCTGGGCGCCCAGGCCGATCGTCTTGCCCCACGGCAGTCGCTGGCGCGGCCCGACGGCCTCGCCCGGGGCGGGGTCCACCACGTCCCACGTGAACATCGACATCCGGCCACGCCCTTCGCTCGTCCTCGGAGCCCGAGATCCACGCCAACGTAGTGAGCCGGATCTCACCCCTACGACGGCAGGGTCTGCCGAACGGTCGCACCCGTGGTTGGCACCACTTGCGGGGCCTGCCCGCGCCGGTGCCGGCTCCCCCGCCTCAGACGACGACGTCGAGCACGCGCAGGGCGACGGCGACGTCGAGACGCAGATGCGGGTCGCTGGCCACCGGGCCGAGGAGCCGCTCGAGCTTGGAGACGCGGTAGCGCATCGTGTTGTAGTGGAAGAACTGCGTGCGCGCCGCCTCGGCCACGTTGAAGTTGGTGTCGATCAGCACCTGCAGCGTCTCGCGCAGGTCGGCGGCCTCCTCGGTGCGCGCGGCGAGCGGGCCCAGCACGTCCGCCACGAACGACGCCAGCTCCCGCTGCTCCGGCACGAGGGCGATCAGTCGGTGCAGGCCGAGCCGGTCGAAGAACGCCAGCGCGCCGATCCCCTGCACCCGGCGCCCCACGTCGACCGCGCGGCGCGCCTGCAGGTAGGCCTCGGGCAGGTCGTCGACGGTCGCCGCGACCCGGCTCACGCCGACCGAGAAGGGGCGACGCCCGCCGCCGCGGTCCCCGCGCACGGCGGTGACCGCCCGTCGTACGAGCGCCTCGCCGGGCAGGAGGCCCGGGTCGGCCCCCGGGGCGGGGTCGGCCGGTCCGGCCGGGTCGCCCGGGTCGGCAGGGTCGGCAGGGTCGGACGGCTCCCCGACGGGCAGCAGCGTGACGACCTCGGAGGAGAAGTCGACGCTGGCGATGCCCTCGCCGAGCTCGGCGCCCACCTGACGCCAGGCGGCCGAGAACCGCTCCTGCCACTGCCGCCGCCGGGCGCTGGAGACGGGCGGGTCGTCCTCGGGCCGGTCGAGCTGGGCGGAGACCACGACGTGGGGGCGGCGCAGGTCCCAGCCGAAGCCCTCCGCGTGCTCCGCGACGTACGCCGGGTCGGAGGTGCGCCGCAGGAGCAGGTCGCGCAGGAAGTCGCCCTGGTACTTGTTCTCCACCGCGGTGACCGCGGCCTCGCGGGTGATCAGCAGGGCGGCGACGGCGGCGGCGCGCTCGAGGGACTGGACGTCGTCGTGGCCGAACGGCCGGGTGGTGCGCACGCACACCAGGCGCGCCAGGTCCGCCCCGCCGGCGCCGACCAGCATCAGTCGGGCCTCCCCGGCGGCGACCGGGGTGCCCGTCGCCCCGATCCGCTCGACCCGCACGCGTCCGGTGGGGTCGAGCAGCTGGTGGTCGGCGAGGACCTCCCGCACCCGGTCGCTCACCGCGGCGGCACGCTCGCGACCGTCGCTGGAGGTGACGATGACCGCGATGTCGAGCACGCGGCTGACCTCGGCCGCGATCCCGGCCAGGTCCCCGCCCTCGAGCACGATCTGAGTCAGCGCGATGTGCAGGGCGTCCACCCGCGCCAGCGCGTCGGGGGCGCCCGCGGTCCGGGCCGCGGTCCCGCCCGGCGCCGGGTCGGGCCGCCCGGGGTCGTCGTCAGCCACGGCGACGCTCCCCGGACGCGGCGAGGGACCGGTCGTCGTCAGCGACATGTGCCGTCACGGGGGCGACGCTTCGGCAGAACTCCACATCGGCACACGCTAGCGGGGCGGGTTAGCGTCGCCGGGATGCTCCCCGTCGCCGCCCCCGTCCGCGTCCGGGACCTGCTGCGGACCGCCCCCGACGGCCCGGTGCCGGTCCTGCACCGCAGCGCCGTCGCCACCTACGTCGAGGTGTCGGGCCGGTGCGTGGGCCTGCTGGCGCGCGACGCGGTGGCCGTGCCGTGCGCGCTGCGCAGCGACCTGCCCCGCGTGGACCACCTCCCGCCGACCGCCGAGGTCCGCGCGGGCGTCCTGCACCTGGGCGGTGCCGCCCTGAGGGTGGGGCGGCTCGTCGACGTGGGCGTGCCGACGGTGACGACGCGCGTCACCGGCCCCGGCCCCCTGCCCGCCCTGCGCGTCGGCCGCGGCGACGGCCTCACGCCGTACGACGACGACGTGCTGGCGGGCTGGCTCGTCACGCACCGCGCCGCCGGCGTCGCCACCGACGACGTGGACCTGATGGTGCGCGCGCTCTCCGGGCGCACCACGCTGCTCTCGGCCACCCTGCTCGACTGCGCGATGCACGGCGAGGCGGTGCCCCGGCTGGCGACCTGGCTCGCCGCGGCCGGCACGCCCTCGGAGGGCGCGGCGACCCGCGACCTGCTGGCCGTCGGCCACACCTCCGGGCACGGCCTGCTCACCGGCGCCGCGGCGGCGCTGTCCCACCTCAGTCCCCAGCGGATCGGAGCGGCGGCATGACCGCGCACCCCCCACGCACCCACGTCGAGCTCCGCCGCGGGGCCTACGCCGACTCGGTGGCGCTCCTCCAGGTCAGCCGAGCCGTGCAGGCCCTGCCCGGGGTCGCCTCTGCGCAGGTGGCGATGGCCACCCCGCTCAACGTCGAGGTGCTCGCCGGCATGGGGTTCGCGGTGCCCGACGCCGCCGGGCCCCACGACATGGTCGTCGCGGTGCGTCTGGGCGACGACGGCGACCTCGACGCCGCCCGCGCCCGGGACGTCGCGGCTCTCGCCGACGCCGGCCTGCG
>NZ_BAAAMY010000004.1:379332-444705 GCF_039529515.1 Nocardioides lentus | reverse complement strand
CCCGCGGCCGGCGAGGTGGCCGCGCACCGCACGACCACCGCCGTGGCGCGCGCCGTCGCCGCGCAGGGCGGCGGGCGCGCCGTCGTCCTGGTGTCGGTGCCCGGTCCCAGCGCCGTGGTCGAGGCCGTCGACGCGATCGAGGCCGGCTGCGACGTCATGGTCTTCTCCGACCACGTGCCCCTCGCCGACGAGGTCGCCCTCAAGCGGCTCGCCACCGGGCACGGCGTGCTGGTGATGGGCCCCGACTGCGGCACGGCCGTCGTCGACGGGGTGGGTCTCGGCTTCGCGAACGTCGTCGCCCCCGGGCCCGTCGGCCTCGTCGCCGCCTCCGGGACCGGCGCCCAGCAGGTCCTCGCGCTGCTCGACCACGCGGGCGTCGGCGTGAGCCAGGCCTACGGCGTGGGCGGACGCGACCTGACCGCCGAGGTCGGCGGGCTCGCCACGCGGGAGGCGCTGCGCCGCCTGGACGCGGACCCCGGCGTCGAGCAGGTGCTGCTGCTGTCCAAGCCCCCCGCACCCGACGTCGCCGACGAGCTGCGTGCCGTCGCCGACGCGACGGCCACCCCCGTCCTGACCGCCCTGCTCGGCGCCGGTCACCCCGACCTCACCGCGGCCACCGAGACCCTGCTGACCGGGCTCGGTGCGGCGGTGCCCACCTGGCCCGTGGTCGGCACCGCCCGTGCCGGCCGGTCCGGGGCCGGTGGTGCGGTGGTCGGGCTGTTCGTGGGCGGGACCCTGTGCACCGAGGCCCGCCTGGTGGTCGAGGAGGCGCTCGGCGCGGACGGCCCCCACACGTTCACCGACTTCGGCGACGACGCCTACACCGCCGGGCGCGCCCACCCGATGATCGACCCCACCCTGCGCACGGAGGAGGTGCGCCGGGCGGCCGCCGACCCGTCGACCGCGGTGCTGCTGCTCGACGTCGTCCTCGGCCACGGCGCGGAGCCCGACCCCGCCGCGACGCTGGCGCCCGTCGTGGCCGGGCTCGAGGTGCCGGTCGTCCTCACCGTCCTCGGCACGGCGGGCGACCCGCAGGACCACGCCCGCCAGGTCCGGCTGCTCGCCGACGCGGGCGCCGAGGTGCACCTCTCCAACGCCGGCGCGGCCCGTCGCGCCGCCGCCATCGCCTCCGGGTCCGCCCGCCACGACGAGGAGGCCGCCCGATGAGGGTCGTCACCACCGGCACCGACCTGCTCGCCGACGCCCTCGAGGCCCAGGCCGTGACGACCGAGCGCGTGGACTGGCGCCCGCCCGTCGCCGCGCCGGGCTCGGACGTGACCGCGGACCTCGCGCGGGTCGCGCTCGACCCCCGTCGTACGGACGCCAACGCGAGGGCCGTCGCAGCGGTCCTCGGCGTCACCGCGCACCTCGTCGACGTGGGCCCCGCCTCGGAGGTCCTCGGCCTCGAGCGCGGCGAGTTCCTGCACGCCGGCCCCCCGATCGACTGGGAACGGGCGTCGGGCCCGCTGCGCGGCGCCCTGATGGGCGGCGCCGTCCTCGAGGGTCTCGTCGACGACCCCGAGGACGCACCCGCGCTGTTCGCCGACGGCTCCGTGTCGCTGGGGCCCTGCCACCACCGCGGCGCCGTCGGCCCCATGGCCGGCGTCGTCACCCCGAGCATGTGGATGTGGGTGCTGGAGGACCTCGAGACCGGCCGCCGGACGCACTGCACCCTCAACGAGGGGCTCGGCAAGGTGCTCCGCTACGGCGCCTACGGCCCCGACGTGCTGACGCGGCTGCGCTGGATGGGCGACGTGCTCGGCCCGCTGCTCCGCGCCGCCGTACGACGGGTCCGGGACGAGGCCGGCCCCCTCGACGTCACCGGGGTCCTCACGCAGATGCTGCAGATGGGCGACGAGGCCCACAACCGCAACCGCGCCGGGACGCTGATGACGCTGCGCGACCTCGCGCCCGCGCTGGTGACCGCCGGAGAGCCGGCCGACGTCGCGGACGTCCTGCGGTTCGTCGGCGGCAACGACCACTTCTTCCTCAACCTCGCCATGCCCGCCTGCAAGCTCGCGCTCGACGCCGCCCGCGGCATCGACGGCTCCACGATGGTGGTCGCGATGGCCCGCAACGGCACCGACTTCGGCATCCAGGTCGCCGGCACCGGCGACGAGTGGTTCACCGGGCCCGCCCAGGTCGCCGACGGGCTGTTCCTCGGCGACTACGGCCCCGCGGACGCCAACCCCGACATCGGCGACTCCGCGATCACCGAGACCGCCGGCATCGGCGGGTTCGCGATGGCCACCGCTCCCGCGATCGTCCGGCTCGTCGGCGGCACCGTGCCCGACGCGCTCGCCACGACCCGCCGCATGCACGAGATCACGCTGGCCGAGAACCCGCGCTGGTCCGTGCCCGTGCTGGACTTCCAGGGCACCCCGACGGGCATCGACGTCACCCGCGTCTGCCGCACCGGGATCCTGCCGCAGATCAACACCGGCATGGCCGGCGCCGTCGCCGGCGTCGGCCAGGTCGGCGCGGGCCTGGTGACCCCGCCCGCCGGCATCTTCCCGGCCGCGCTCGCGCGCCTCGCCGAGCTCGCACCCCCGCGCCCCTGACCGGGTCGGCCCGGACGCGCACCATCTGACCCCCCAGTCGGCCCGGATGCGCACCGCCTGAGGCCCCAGTCGGCCCGGATGCGCACGACGCGGTCCACGGGTCGGCCGCGCAGGCGCCGGTGCCTGCGCATCCGGGCCGACTCGACGCCGTCCACCTGCGCATTGGGGCCGACTCGACGCCGTCCACCTGCGCATCCGGGCCGACTCGACCGCCGTACGGCGTGAGGTCCTGCCGACTCGGTGCCTGCGCAGATCTTGAGGTGCCCGGGGCTTGCGGGGGGTGACGACGCTCACGTACGTTCCTGCACGTCGGTGCAAGACGTGACGCACATATGTGCAGACGGAGGAACGACGGGATGACCCTGACGACGGCCGAGGCCCTCACGACGGATGCCGAGGCGGCGCAGGACGCGCTGCGCACGATGTGGCGGATCCGCCGCTTCGAGGAGGCGGTCGACGACCTCTTCGCGCGCGGGCTGATGCACGGCACCATGCACCTCTCGATCGGCCAGGAGGCCTCCGCGACCGGGGTCTGCCTGGCGCTGCGTGACGACGACGCGATCACCTCGACCCACCGCGGCCACGGCCACTGCATCGGCAAGGGCGCCGACCTCGTGCGGATGATGGCCGAGCTGCTCGCGAAGGAGACCGGCTACTGCCGGGGCCGCGGCGGCTCGATGCACATCGCCGACGTCGCCACCGGCAACCTCGGCGCCAACGGCATCGTCGCCGGCGGCATCCCGATCGCGGCGGGCGCGGCGCTCGCCTACAAGCTGCGCGGCGAGGACCGCGTCGTCGCCTGCTTCTTCGGCGACGGCGCCGCCAACGAGGGCGCGTTCCACGAGGCCGTCAACCTGGCCGCGATCTGGAAGCTGCCGGTCGTGTTCGTCTGCGAGAACAACAAGTACGGCATGTCCTTCTCCACCGAGAAGTCGTTCGCGATCAAGACCATCGCCGAGCGCGCCGCGGCCTACGGCATCCCCGGCGTCACCGTCGACGGCAACGACCTCGTCGCCGTCCACGACGCCGCCGCGACCGCGGTCGCCCGCGCCCGCGCCGGCGAGGGCCCGACCCTCCTCGAGTCGGTCACCTACCGCTGGAAGGGCCACTCCAAGTCCGACAAGAACCTCTACCGGACCAAGGAGGAGATCGCGGAGTGGCGCAGCAAGGACCCGATCCTCGCCTTCGAGACGAAGGTCAAGGAGTCCGGGCTGCTGAGCGACGAGCAGGTCCAGGCGGTCCGCACCGCCGCGCTCGAGGACGTCCGCTCCTGCGTGCGTGAGGCCAACCAGGCTCCCGACGCCGACCCCACCCACATCCTCGACGCCGTCTTCGCGCCGGCCTGACCCCCTCGACGTACGAGAAGAGAGCTGAGGAAGCACCCATGAGCGAGCGCGTCATCACCTACGCCGAGGCGGTCCGGGAGGCCATCGGCCAGGCCATGGAGGCCGACGACCGGGTCTTCATGCTCGGCGAGGACATCGGCGTGTACGGCGGCGCCTTCGGCGTCTCCGGCGACCTGTACCACCGCTTCGGCGCGGAGCGGATCCGCGACACCCCGATCTCCGAGCTCGGCATCGTCGGCGCGGCCGTCGGCGCGGCGATGGCCGGCATGCGGCCCATCGTGGAGATCCAGTTCTCGGACTTCACCAACCAGGCGATGGACCAGATCGTCAACCAGGCCGCCAAGATCCACTTCATGCTCGGCGGCGCGGCCACCGTGCCGATGGTGCTGCGCGCCCCCCTGGGCTCCGGCACCGGCGCGGCCGCGCAGCACTCGCAGAGCCTCGAGGCCTGGTTCGCCCACGTGCCGGGCCTCAAGGTCGTCATGCCCTCGACCCCCGAGGACGCCAAGGGCCTGCTGCTCGCCGCGATCGACGACCCCAACCCCGTCATCGTGCTCGAGCACAAGCTCCTCTACCGCACCTCGGGCCACGTGCCCGAGGAGGCCTTCCGCACCCCGCTGGCCACGACCGCCGTACGACGGACCGGTCGGGACATCACGATCGTCGCCACCGGCGTCATGGTCTCCCGCGCCCTCGAGGCCGCCGAGACCCTCGCCGCCGACGGCATCGAGGTCTCCGTCGTCGACCCCCGCTCGCTGTCGCCCCTCGACGACGCCCCGATCCTCGACGACGTCTCCCGCACCGGCCGCGCCCTGCTCGTGCAGGAGGCCCCGGGCCACGTCGGCTTCACCGCCGAGATCGCCGCGCGGATCACCGAGTCCCCCGCGATCTACCGCCTCCTGGCCCCGATCAAGCGGCTCTCGGGCCTCAACGCGCCCATCCCCTACGCCCCGCAGCTCGAGAAGGCCTCCGTCCCGCAGGTCGACGGCATCGTCGAGGCCGCCCGCACGATGATGAAGGAGTCCTGATGGCCCGTCTCGCCATCCGCATGCCCAAGATGTCGATGACGATGACCGAGGGCGAGGTCGGCACCTGGTCGGCCTCGGTCGGGGACGTGATCAGCGAGGGCGACGTCGTCGCCGAGGTGATGACCGACAAGGTCGACATGGAGGTCGAGAGCACCGTCTCCGGCACCCTCGTCGAGATCGTGGCGACCGAGGGCGACGTCGTGCCCGTCGGTGAGCCCATGGGGTGGGTCGAGGGCGAGGACGACGGCGGCGGCTTCGGCGACCTGCTCAGCGAGCCCCAGCCCGAGCCCGAGCCCGAGCCGGAGCCCCAGCCCGAGCCGGAGCTCCCCACGGCCACCTCGGACGTCCTGTCCGAGCCGGCCCCCGCCGAGCCGTCCGCCGAGGCCCCGACGACCGCCGCCCCGACCGAGCCGGAGCCCGAGCCCGCGGTCGAGCCCGAGGTCGGGATCGTCCCCGCCGTGCCGCGCGCCCGCGGACTGGCGCGCGAGCGCGGCGTCGACCTGAGTGCGGTGACCCCCACGGGCCCGGACGGCCTGGTGCGCGTCCCCGACGTCGAGGCCGTCCTCGGCGCGGCCGCCTCGCCGGCGACGGCGGCCCCCGCCGCCCCCGCCGCCGTGCCCACCCCCGCCCCGGCGGCCCCGGCCGCCAGCCCGGCGGCGGCGAAGGTCGCCGCGGGTGGCCACGCCGACGCCCGTCGTACGGCGGTGCGCCGCGCGGTGGCGCGGGCCATGGTGCCGAGCGCGTCGATCCCGCAGTTCACGGTGTGGCGCACGCTGCACCTCGACGCTGCGGACGTGACCCGTCACGGCCTGTCGTGGACCACCGTCCTGCTGCGGGCGTACGCCGCGGGGCTGCGCGAGGTCCCCGAGCTGCTGAGCCGCTGGGAGGACGACGGGCCGACCGAGCCGGCGCCGCCGTGCGTCGCGGTCGCCGTGGCCACCGACCGCGGGCTGCTGGTGCCGACCTTCGCCGAGCCGGACGTCCCGGCCGCCGCCGAGGTCGACGCCGAGCTGCGGGCCGTCGTGGCGCAGGCCCAGGGCGGCAAGGTCGACCCGTCCCACATGGCGCCGGCCAACGCGTCGCTGTCCAACCTCGGCGGACTGGGCGTGGACCGCTTCCAGGCCCTGCTCACGCCGCCCCAGGCCAGCGTCCTGGCCCTGGGTGCGGTCGGCCGCCGTCCGGTCGCCGTCCCCGGCGGCCTCGGCACCGCCCTGGTGGTCGAGGCCGGCCTCACGGTCGACCACCGCGTCGCCGACGGCGCCCACGCGGCCCGCCTGCTCGCCGCGGTCCAGGCCCGTCTGGGCGGCACGCTCTGAGCGCGTCCGCCCACCGGTCCAGACCGGTGGGCGGACATGGTGGGTCGCCCCTTGACCGTGACCTGCTTCACACACTAGACAAGACCCGTCAGCACATACGTGACTACTGATCCGCAAGGAGGTGACGATGCCATCGCCCCGTGACCCCGCGACGCTGCTCGCGGCCGCCCGCCTGTACTACGTGCAGGGCGCCTCCCAGGCCGAGGTCGCCGACCAGCTCGGCACCAGCCGGTCCAACGTCTCGCGCATGCTGACCGAGGCCCAGCGCCAGGGCATCGTCGAGATCCGGATCAACGACCCGATCGGTCGCGTCCACGACCTCGAGGAGCGTCTGCGCGGCGCGTTCGGCCTCCGCGAGGTCCGGGTGGCGCACACCGCCGGTCCCGGCGCCCGTCCCGAGGAGCAGGTCGGCCGCCAGGCCGCGCGGCTCCTCGTCGACAGCCTCAAGGACTCCATGACCGTCGCCCTGTCCTGGGGCACCAACCTGCAGTCGATGGTCTACGCGGTCACCACCGAGGTCGAGCACCACGACCTCAACCTCGTGCAGCTCGTCGGCGGCCTGTCGTCGATCGCCAACGAGATCAGCGGCCAGGAGCTGGTCCGCGAGCTCGCGCTGCGCATCGGCGCCGACTACCGCTTCCTCCACGCCCCGGCCACGCTCGAGTCCCCGGTCAGCACCGCCGCGCTGCTGCGCGAGCCGTCCATCTCGGCCGCGCTCGAGCGCGCCCGGCAGGCCGACCTCGCGTTCGTCGGCATCGGCAGCCCCGACCACGGCTCGTCCAGCGCGATCATCCGCAGCCTCGACCTCGACGCCGAGGAGCGGGCCGCCTTCCGGGCCGCCCGGCCCGTCGGCGACCTCGCCGCCCGCTACTACGACGCCGAGGGCCGCCCCGTCGAGGCCGCCGTCGGCGAGCGCGTCATCGCCGTCACCCTCGACGACCTCGTCGCGATCCCCCACGTCGTGGGCGTCGCCCACGGCCGCGCCAAGACCCTCGGCGTGCTCGGGGCCCTCCGGGGCCGGCTCGTCGACTCGCTCGTCTGCGACGAGGCCCTCGCCCGCAGCGTCCTGTCCGAGGCCGGGCTCGCCCCGGCCGCCGACACCCCCGCAGCACAGGAGACCCCATGACCTCGGTCCTGCTCGTCCTCGGCGCCGTCGTCGCCGGGTGGATGGTCCAGCTGTACTTCACCTACCAGCAGTCCGTCCGCTTCAACGGCGACGTCGTCCGCCTCAAGGCCTCCGGTCCCGTGACGGTCGGCGTGGGCGGCAACCGCTACCGCGGTGGTCGCGCGTACGTCGCGTTCTCGGTCGACCGGGTCTCGCCCGACGGCGTCGTCGCCGACGCCCTCGTGCTCGCCGGCTACACCACCTTCGCCTCGGCCAAGCCGCTGCCGGCCCTGGCCGGGCGCACCGTGCGCGAGGTCGCCGGCGCCGGGGACCTCGACGGCCTGACCCGGCCCCAGAGGCTCGCGGCCCGCCAGGCCGCCGAGCTGCTCATCACCCGCACCGACCGCGTCACGGGCAAGCCCGTGGCCGCGGCCCCCACGACCTAGCACCACCGCGCGCGGGTCGCCCGACCCGCGCGCGGCGCAGGAACGTCGGCCTCACCCGACACCCCCGACGACCCAGGACAACCGGGACGTCGTCCAACGGCCCAGCGGGCCGCCTGACAGGAGTAATCATGACACTCACCACCCTGGGTCTCCCCCTGACAACGGAGACCACCGTCGAGGACCCGAGCGGGTTCTTCGGCGTCCTCGCCCACGCGGCCGAATGGTTCATCGGGCTGTTCCAGGCCGGTGGCGAGGTCTTCGTCGGCCTCGTCACCGGGATCATCCCGCTGCTGATCGTGCTGCTCACCGCGGTCAATGCGCTGATCCGCGCGGTCGGTCCCGAGCGGATCGACAAGGTCGGTGAGCTGGCCGCCCGTCCCGGGATCCAGTACTACCCGGTCCGCTACCTGCTGCTGCCGGTGCTCAGCGTCTTCTTCCTGACCAACCCGATGGCCTACACCATGGGTCGGTTCCTGCCGGAGCGCTACAAGCCGGCGTTCTACGACTCCGCGGTCAGCTTCGTGCACCCGATCACCGGGCTGTTCCCGCACGCCAACCCCGCCGAGCTGTTCGTCTACCTCGGGATCGCGGCGGGCATCACCACCCTGGGCCTGAGCACCAGCGACCTCGCGGTCCGCTTCCTGCTCGTCGGCCTGGTCGTCATCCTGATCCGCGGCATCGTCACGGAGCTCATCACCTCCCGCATGCTCTCCCGGCGTGCGACCACCACCGAGGAGTCCGTCGCATGAGCAGCAGCACCCGCGCCAGCACCGTCAGCGGCCGTCCCAACGCCGTGACCCGGATCCTCGTCACCGTCGGGACCAAGGTGGGCGGCGTCGTCGGCGTCCTCTACCAGGCCGGTCGCGACACGATCGACACCGTCATCCGCAACATCCTGCCGTTCATGGCGTTCATCGCCGTCCTGATCGGCATCATCAACGCCTCCGGCCTGGGCGACGCGCTCGCCAACCTGGTCGCGCCGGTGGCCGGCAGCCTGCTCGGCCTGCTCGTGATCGCCATCTTCTGCTCGATCCCGATCCTGTCCCCGATCCTCGGCCCCGGCGCCGTGATCGCGCAGGTCGTCGGCGTGCTGCTCGGCGACCGCATCGGCCAGGGCGACATCCCGCCGCAGTACGCCCTGCCCGCCCTGTTCGCCATCAACCCCCAGGTCGGCTGCGACTTCATCCCCGTCGGGCTGTCCCTGGGCGAGGCCGAGCCCGAGACCGTGGAGGTCGGCGTCCCCGCCGTCCTGTTCTCGCGGCTCGTCACCGGCCCGCTGGCCGTCGTCATCGCCTACTTCGCGAGCTTCGGCCTCTACAGCTCCAGCAGCTGAGACCCGCCACACCCGGGCGCGGCGTACGTCGGGACCCGACGTACGCCGCGCCACCCGCCGCTCGACACCCGAACGACAACACCGAGGAGCACACATGAGCGAGTACACCTCCGCCAAGGTCACCGCCGGACGCGGCGGCTGGGGCGGACCGCTGACCATCACCCCGTCGGCCGAGCGTCCCCTGATCGCCTCGATCACCGGCGGCGGCATCCACCCGGTCGCGCAGCGGATCGCCGAGCTCACCGGCGGCGAGGTCGTCGACGGCTTCAAGGGCTCCGCCCCCTTCGACAAGCTCGCGGTGGCCGTCATCGACTGCGGCGGCACCGCCCGCGTCGGCGTCTACCCGATGAAGAAGGTCAAGACCGTCGACATCCACGCCACGAGCCCCGCCGGCCCGCTGGCCCAGTTCATCACCGAGGACCTCTTCGTCTCCGGCGTCAAGCCCGAGGACGTGACCGGCGAGTGAGCGCCTCCACCACCGTCTACGACACGCGGGTCACCGCGGTCGGCGCCCAGGTGCCGGCGTTCCTCGACCACGGGATCATCGTGCTCTTCGCCCACACCGCGCCGCCGGAGCTGCACGACATCTCGGTGCTCCACGAGGCCGCGGTCACCGAGGACGGTCCGCTCCCGGGCGACACCATCGTCATCGGCCCGGCCGACGCCCCCGAGCACCTCGAGGTGCTGGCCGTGGGCTCGGTCGTGCGCGACAACCTCCTCAACCTGGGCCACCTCGACATCAAGGCCGACGGTCGCACCGAGGCCAAGCTGCCCGGCGACGTCTGCGTCCGCACGGGTCCCCTCCCCACGCCCGCCGAGGGCGACGTCTTCCGCATCACCAGAGAGCAGGCATGAGATGAGCTACCGCGACAGGCTGCAGGAGCGGCTCGACGAGACCGGCCGCCCGCTGCGCGTCGGGCTGGTCGGCGCCGGCCAGATGGGCCGCGGGTTCGCCGCCCAGCTCCTCCGGATGCCCGGCATCGCGCTGTCGGCCGTGCTGGACGTCCAGCTCGACCGCGCGACCGAGGCCCTGACCCAGGCCGGCGTGCAGCCGGTCGCCGTCGACGACGTGGCCGCCGCGGCCGAGGCCATCGAGGCCGGCGGCAGCGTCGCGCTGACCGACGTCCGCGACCTGGCCGGGCTGCCCCTCGACGTCGTCGTCGAGGCCACCGGGGTGCCCGAGGTGGCCGTCCAGGTCGCCGTGCAGGCCCTCTCGGGCGGCACCAGCGTGGCCACGCTGACCGTGGAGGCCGACGTCACCGTCGGCCGCTACATGAAGCAGCTGGCCGAGGAGTCGGGCGCGCTGTACTCGGTGTGCCGCGGCGACGAGCCGGTGGAGACCAAGAAGCTGGTGGACTTCGCCCGCGACCTCAACTTCGAGGTGATCGCGGCCGGCAAGGGCAAGAACAACCCGCTGGACCGCTACGCGACCCCGGTGACCCTGGCCGAGCGCGCCGCGACCAAGCAGATGAACCCGAAGATGCTCTGCAGCTTCGTCGACGGCTCGAAGGCCATGATCGAGATGGCCTCGCTAGCCAACACGACGGGCCTCGAGGTCAGCACCGAGGGCATGCACGGCCCGCCGTCCTCGGTCGCGACCCTCCACGAGACGTTCGCGCTCGTCGAGGACGGCGGCGTCATCGACCGTCCCGGCGTCGTCGACTACTGCACCGGCGACGTGGCCCCCGGCGTGTTCGTGGTGGTCCGCACCGAGGACCCCTACGTCCACCACGAGATGACCTACCTCCAGATGGGCGACGGGCCGTACTTCGCGATCTACCGGCCCTACCACCTGGCGAGCATCGAGGCGCCCCTCACCGTCTACGAGATGGTCCTCGACGGCCGGCCGAGCCTGGTCTCGGAGCACTGGACCGCCGAGGTCGGCGCCCAGACCAAGGCGGTCCTGAAGGCCGGCAGCCGGATCGACGGGATCGGCGGCGAGACCGTCCGCGGCCACATCGTCGACGCCGCCGACTTCGCCTCGCGCGGCCTGGCGCCGCTCGGCGTGCTCGCCGGGGCGACGTTGAAGCACGACGTCCCGGTCGACCACACGCTGACCTACGACGACGTCGAGCTCGACGAGACGATGCTGATCACGCGGATGCGCCGCATCCAGGAGTCGATGGACACCCCCGGCGCCGAGGTGCCGTCGCTGGTCGAGCTGTCCGGTCGGGCCGCGGCCGCCGTCTGAGCGTCCGCGTCACCGCCACCACGACGCCCCCATCCCGGCTCGGCCGGGGTGGGGGCGTCTGGCTACGCTCGCCGTCGTGCCGGCCGCCTCCACCCCGGCGGCCCCGACCCCGCGCGCCGCCCTCGTCCTCCTCGCCGCCGGCGAGGGTCGCCGGTCCGGGCACGCGACCAACAAGGTGCTGCTGCCCCTCGCGGGGCGTCGGGTCTTCACCTGGTCCATCCGGTGGGCGCGCCTGCTGCCGATGTTCGTCGAGACCGTCGTGGTGGTGCGGGAGGGCGACCAGGAGCAGGTCGAGGCGATCTGCCGCCGCGAGGTCGAGGGCCCCGTCCGCCTCGTCGTGGGCGGTGCCAGCCGCCACGAGTCGGAGTGGGCGGCCCTGCAGGCCCTGGCCCCGGCCATCGCCGCCGGCGACCTCGACGTCGTCGCGATCCACGACGCCGCCCGGCCGCTGGCGTCCTCCGACGTCTTCGCGACCGTGACCGAGCAGGCCCTGACCCACGGCGGGGCGATCCCGGTGGCCGACCAGCGCTCCCTGGCGCCCCGCGAGCCCACCGAGGTGCTGGCCGACCGGCTCGTCGCGGTGCAGACCCCGCAGGCCTTCCGCGCCGGACCGCTGCTGGGGGCGTACGCCGCGGCCCACGCCGACGGCTTCGTGGGCACCGACACCGCCAGCTGCATGGAGCGCTACACCGACCTGCCGGTGCGCTGCGTGCCCGGGGACGCCACCAACGTGAAGATCACGTTCCCCGAGGACCTCTTCCTTGCCGAGCGCCTGCTCGAGAAGGTGGACTACGACCTGTCGGGCGGTCGCACGCCGCCGCACGGGCGTCGACTCCCCCACCTGCCGACGCTGCGCCGCGCACGAGGAGAGGGGACGCGATGAGCGACGCGATCGCCGAGCTGCTGTGCGAGCACTGCGACGACGTCACCGACCACGAGCTCCGCTACGCCGGCCGGCTGCTCGAGCACGTCGAGTGCACCCGCTGCGGACGTCGCACGGAGGTCTCGGGCCGCGCGCTCCTCCCGGCGTACGTGGCGGACCTCGAGCAGCGCGTCGCCAGCAAGCCCCGCCGCATGCTGCGCCGCGCCGCCGACGACCCGGTGGGCTACGCGATGTCGCTGCCGGCGGCGCTGGCCCGTCAGCCGGTGAAGTTCGCCCGGGAGTTCTGGGCGGTCCTCAAGCGCTGAGCCCGCCGCGCGACGGCGGGCGTGGGCGCGTCAGCGCGGGGCGGTGCGGACGCGGCCGGC
The DNA here is from genome assembly GCF_039529515.1 of Nocardioides lentus. Lineage (NCBI taxonomy): Bacteria > Bacillati > Actinomycetota > Actinomycetes > Propionibacteriales > Nocardioidaceae > Nocardioides > Nocardioides lentus. Next base: position 432,131 of record NZ_BAAAMY010000004.1, on the reverse strand, counting down.
GAGCTCGTCGATGCTCTCGAGCACGACCAGGGCGGAGCCGTCCTCGACCCGTCGCGCCATCGACGGCGCCTTGGGCAGGGCCACGTCGCCGTCCTCGCGGAGCCAGCGCAGCAGCGTGGGCATGTCGGCGGTCGGCAGCGCACCACCACGGTGACGGGCGGCGGGCACCAGCGCGGGCGCCGCGACGGCGACCAGGCCGTCACGGTCGACGGTGGCGTCGATCCGGTCGTCCTCGACGGTCTTGACCGTGTCGGTGACGGGGCGGCAGCCGACGGCCGCCACGCGGGGCGCGGTCGCGCCCAGCTCGACCAGGAAGTCCGCCGGGGTGAGCGGGCAGAGCGGGTCGTGGACCAGGACGTCCGCCGCGACCGGCGGCCGCCACCTCGCGGGGTCGCCCACGACGACCTCGTCGGGCGCCCGACCGGTGGCGAGGGCCAGGTCGGCCAGCGCCGCGACGCGGTCGTGGGGATCGACGAGCAGCACCGGCGGGGCGACGGCGAGCCGCTCGCTCGCCGTGACCAGTGCCCGCCAGGCGTGGACGTGCATCGGCTCGCCGTGCAGCGAGGCGTAGGGGAGCCGTCCGCGGTCGTGCAGCGCGAGCACGCAGACGAGCGACGCCCCCGCGACCGGGGTCGCGGGGGCGTCGTACGCGTGGTCCACGTCGTTCAGGACGCGAGCACCTCGTCGAGGATGGTCTCGGCCTTGTCCTCGTTGGTGCTCTCCGCGAGCGCGAGCTCGGAGACCAGGATCTGGCGGGCCTTGGCCAGCATCCGCTTCTCGCCGGCCGACAGGCCGCGGTCACGCTCGCGACGCCACAGGTCGCGCACGACCTCGGCGACCTTCATGACGTCGCCGCTGTGCAGCTTCTCCAGGTTGGCCTTGTAGCGGCGCGACCAGTTGGTCGGCTCCTCGACCTCCCGCGCACGGAGCACGTCGAACACGCGGTCGAGGCCCTCCTTGTCGACGACGTCGCGGACTCCGACGAGGTCGAGGTTGCACGCGGGGACCCGGACGACCAGGTCCTGCTGGGCCACGATCCGCAGGACGAGGTACTGGCGGTCCTCACCCTTGATGGTGCGCATCTCGATGTCCTCGATGATCGCAGCGCCGTGGTTCGGGTAGACGACCGTTTCGCCGACGGTGAATGTCATATGTACGTTTCCCCTTCCGAAGGACCCCCATCATATCACGGCCGGCGGGGTGCTCCGGCGACGTTTGTGCAGGTCAGAGGCCTGCGCGGGTCTTGACAGAGCATAATCGGTGTGTATCCGCGGAGCCCCGGGAGCCTCGCCACGAGGCCCCGTCGCGGACCCTCCGGGGCGCTCCCGACCCCCTCCGCGCACCTCCGTCCGGGCCCCCGGCAGCGCCCGGACGACGGGATCGGGGACAGGCGATCCGCGCTTCGGGTGCCGCCGCGGGCCCCGGCAGCGGATACTCCCCTCCATGGGAGGACAGCAGCAGTCGGGTGGGGCCGACGAGACCACGCCGGGACGCTCCGCGAGCGGCACCCCGGCGACCGGGGCCGAGCCCGACGCCCGCGCCACGGCCCGGGCCGAGAAGCGGGCGCAGCGGCAGCGGCGCCAGGAGGAGCGGCGACGCCGGTGGGCGCGCGGCGCCACCCCCGCGACGACGGAGCCCGGGGCCGCGGAGCCCGGGGCCACGGAGCCCGGGGCCGTGGAGGCCGAGCCCGCAGCCGTCGCGGCCGGCGGGGGCGGCACGGCCGTGCTGACGCGTCCCCGCGCCGCCGGGGACGGCGACACGGACACCGTGGGGTCCGGCACCCCGCGCCCCGGTGGTCCGGACGACGTCGCGCCCGCCACGAGCGCGCCGGTGGTGCCCGCCCGCGGGCCCGCGGCCCTGTGGCAGCTGGTGCTCACCGCCCACCCCCGCCAGGCGGTCGTCACCGGGGCGGCCCTGGCCGGGGCCGCCGCGCTCGCGGGCCGCCCCGCGGAGGAGATCGGCCTGCTGGGCGCGACCGCCCTGGTCGGCCAGGGCCTGCTCGGCTGGCACAACGACCTCGTCGACCGCGACCGCGACGCCGCCGCGATCGCCGCCGCCCGCGACCGGGGCGACGAGACCCGTCGCCGCCGCAAGCCGATCGCCGAGGGGCGCCTCGAGCCGGGCACCGTCTGGTACGCCTTCGTCCTCGGGCTGCTCCTCCTGGTGCCGCTGTCGATCTCGAACGGCGTGCTGGCGGGCGCGTCGTACCTCGTGGCCTGGGCGGTGGGCCTGCTCGGCAACATCTCGCTGCGCGGCGGGTGGTTCTCGTGGGTGCCGTGGGCCGCGTCGTTCGCGCTCTACCCGGCCGTGCTGGCGTACGCCGCGCCGCCCGGCACCGAGCAGGGCGGTCCCCCGCAGCCGGCCCTGGTCGCGATCGCCGCCGGCCTGGGCGTCGTGGTGCACGTGCTGCGCGCGCTGCCCGGGCTCGTCGACGACCACCGGGAGGGCCGCCGGCACCTCCCGCTGCGGGTCGCGCTGCGCACCGGCGCCCCGCGGCTCCTGGGTCTCGCGGGCGTGCTCGGCGTCGGTCTGGTGATCGCGCTGGTGACCGTCGCCGCGCAGCAGGGCCTGGTCCGGTGATCGCACCGGTGCGCCGGTAGGCTCCGCGTCGTGGCCACGAAGCATCGTTCCCTCGTCCGGCGGGCGGCAGCGACCGGCGCCCTCGCGCTGGCGGTCCCGGTCCTCGCCTCGTGCGGGTTCAACGAGAACACCAACCTCGTCTACGTCCCCGCCGCCGGGACGTTCGACCGCGACGCGTCGGTCGACGTGGCGGGCGCCGTGATCGTCTCCACCGAGGGCGACGGGGAGGGCACGTTCATCGCGACCTTCGCCAACAAGTACCCGACCGACCCCGGCACCGTGGAGTCCATCGGCGGTGACGTCGAGGCCCCGGAGTTCGAGCCCATCGAGCTGCCCCCGGGCGGGGCGGTCAACCTCGCGGACGACGACCAGGGCGTGCCGGTCGAGGGGGACTTCGGCCTCGGCAGCTTCGTCGACGTGGAGATCTCCTACAGCGGCGGTCAGCAGGTGACCTTCGCGGTCCCGGTGGTCGCCAACAACGGCTACTACGCCGGGCTCGACGGGTCCGTCCTCACCGAGGAGGACGAGTTCCCGACCGAGGACCTCTACACCCCGGCCGACGAGGTCCTGCCCGAGGGCTCGGAGGTCGAGTGATGGCCGCGACCCCGTCCGAGGACCGCACCCTCGTCCTGCTCCGCCACGGCGAGAGCGACTGGAACGCCAAGAACCTCTTCACGGGCTGGGTCGACGTCGACCTCACCGACAAGGGCCGCGCCGAGGCCGCCGCGGGCGGTCGCCTGCTGCGCGAGTCGGGCCTGCTGCCCGACGTCGTGCACACCTCGCTCCTGCGCCGCGCGATCACGACCGCCGCGCTGTCGCTCGACGCCGCCGACCGCCACTGGATCCCGGTGCGTCGTACGTGGCGCCTCAACGAGCGCCACTACGGCGCCCTGCAGGGCAAGGACAAGAAGCAGACCCTCGCGGAGTACGGCGAGGAGCAGTTCATGCTGTGGCGCCGCAGCTTCGACACGCCGCCGCCGGAGATCGACCTCGACGACGAGTTCTCCCAGGCCCACGACCCGCGCTACGCCGACCTCGGCGACGAGATGCCCCGCACCGAGTGCCTGGCCGACGTCATCGCCCGGCTGATGCCGTGGTGGGAGGGCGACGCCGCCGCCGACCTGCAGTCCGGCCGGGTGGTCCTCGTGGCCGCGCACGGCAACAGCCTGCGCGCGATCGTCAAGCACCTCGACGGCATCGGCGACGACGAGATCGCCGGCCTCAACATCCCCACCGGCCAGCCGCTGGTCTACCGCCTCGGCGACGACCTCCGCCCGCTGGGTCCCGGCGAGTACCTCGACCCCGAGGCCGCCGCGGCCGCCGCCGCGGCCGTCGCCAACCAGGGCCGCTGAGCCGGAGGGCGCGAGCACGAGCGCCCTCCGTCAGCTCAGCGGGGTCGAGACACCCACGACCCGCACGCCCGGCCGTCGGGGCCGGACCTCGAGCCGGGTGACCCTCGCCCCGGGCCCCCGCCGGGATGGTCCCTGACGTCCCGACCCGGATCACCGCCGTACGACGGTCCGAACGTCAGGGACCATCCCGCAGCACGGCCCGGACGTCAGGGACTACCCCGTAGCACGGCCCGAACGTCAGGGACTACCCCGCGAGGCCCGGGCGGGACGGGCCGGGAGCGGGTCTCAGACCCCGGCGACGGGGAAGTCGCCGGTGACGACGTAGACGACGCGGTTGGCGACGGCGACGGCGTGGTCGGCGAGGCGCTCGTAGTAGCGGCCCAGCAGGGCGACGTCGACGGCGGCCTCGACGCCGTGGCTCCAGTCGGCGCGGAGGAGCTCGGTGAAGTTGAGCCGCCGCAGCTTGTCCATCTCCTCGTCGATCTCGGCGAGGCGGGCGGCGGCGGAGACGTCGCGGTCGGTGATGACGACGCGCAGGCGGCCGACCATCTCCAGGGCGATCGTGGACATGCGGGTCATGGTCGGGCGCAGCGTCTCGGGCACGGCGAGACCGGGCACCCGGAGGCGGGCGACCTTGGCGACGTGCTCGGCGAGGTCGCCCATCCGCTCCAGCTCGGAGACCATCCGCAGCGCGGCGACGATGGTGCGCAGGTCGCGGGCCACCGGCTGCTGCAGCGAGAGCAGGTTGAAGGCGTCGTTCTCCACCTTCTCGCGGCGCGAGTCGATGGCGGCGTCGGCGGAGATGACGCGCTCCGCGAGCTCGGCGTCCCCGGTGAGCAGCGCCTGGGTGGCGGACTGCACGGCCTCCTCGACCATCTTGGTGATCTCGGCGAGGTCGTCGAAGACGCCCTCGAGCTCGTCGTAGTAGGCCTCACGCATGCGTCCCACCCTAGGCCGGTGACCGACCGGCGGGCCGACGAGCCGGATCGGCGGCGTGAACGAGCAGTGAACACTGCGCGGCCCGACGTCCCGCGGCGCCGCCCGGCGCCGCGGGGTCGGCGCGCCGCCGTACAGTCCGGGCTGTGGATCCGACGGTGCAGGCGTTCCTTGCCGCGCTCGTCGGCGCCGTCGTCGCCGGCGGCACGGTCCTCGCCTGGCACATCAGCGACCGCCAGCAGTCCCGGGTCCCGCCGGTGACCGAGCCGGTCCTGCCGAGCGGCGTCGCCACGGTCCTGTCCGTGCTGCGCAGCAGCGCGGTGGTCGTCGACGAGGGCGAGAACGTGCTCAAGGCCTCGGCCCCGGCGTACGCCCTGGGCCTGGTGCGCGGCAACGAGCTGGTCGCCGAGGAGCTCGCCGAGCTCGTGCGGGCGGTGCGCCGCGACGGGCAGATCCGCGAGATCGAGATGGTGATGACCCGCGACACGGGCGTGCCGTCGCGCCACGTGACCGCCCGGGTGGCGCCGCTCGGCTCGCGCCTGGTGCTGGCGCTGGTGGAGGACCGCACGCGCGAGCGCCGCGTCGAGGCCGTACGCCGGGACTTCGTCGCCAACGTCAGCCACGAGCTCAAGACCCCGGTCGGCGCCATCGCGCTGCTGGCGGAGGCCGTCGCCGACGCCGCGGACGACCCCGAGGCGGTCAAGCGGTTCGCCGGGCGGATGGGCAAGGAGAGCGTACGGCTGTCCACCCTGGTCCAGCAGATCATCGAGCTGTCGCGCCTGCAGGGCGACGAGCCGCTCGACCAGCCGGTGCGGGTGAGCGTCGACGAGGTCGTCGCGTCGTCGATCGACGCCAGCGCGATCGACGCCCAGGCGCGCCGGATCACCGTCGTCGCGGGCGGCGAGGAGGGCCTCGAGGTCCTGGGCAACGCCGAGCAGATCGGCGTCGCGGTCGGCAACCTCGTCGCCAACGCCGTCGCCTACTCCCGGGAGGGCTCCTCGGTGCTCGTCAGCGCCCGCGGCGAGGAGGACGCCGTCGACGTCTCGATCACCGACCAGGGCATCGGCATCCCGGCCGGCGAGATCGACCGGATCTTCGAGCGCTTCTACCGCGTCGACCCGGCGCGCCACCGCTCCACCGGGGGCACCGGGCTCGGCCTCTCCATCGTCAAGCACGTCGCCGCCACCCACGGCGGCGACGTCCGGGTCTGGTCCGTCGAGGGCCAGGGCTCGACCTTCACCCTGACCCTCCCCCGCGCCCTGTGAGCCTCCGTGTCCGCGACCCCGGACGGATGACCGCACGGCGACATCGGGGGCTCTACCGTGTGACCAGCAGCGAGCCGATCGGCGCGCTCGCCCCGTACGACCGCGTGGACCAGCGCAGGAGGAGACGTCCGTGACCCGGGTACTCGTCGTCGAGGACGAAGAGAGCTACAGCGACGCGCTGGGCTACATGCTGCGCAAGGAGGGCTACGAGGTCGCGATCGCCGCGACCGGTGACGACGCCCTGGCCGAGTTCGACCGCAACGGCGCTGACATCGTGCTGCTCGACCTGATGCTCCCCGGCATCCCCGGCACCGAGGTCTGCCGCCGGATCCGCCAGACCTCCGGCGTGCCGGTGATCATGGTCAGCGCGAAGGACGACGAGGTCGACAAGGTGGTCGGCCTCGAGCTCGGCGCCGACGACTACGTCACCAAGCCCTACTCCCCGCGCGAGCTGGTCGCCCGGATCCGCGCCGTGCTGCGCCGCGGCGCCGACGTCGGCGACGCGGTGAGCCCCACCCTCGAGGCCGGGCCGGTGCGGATGGACGTCGAGCGGCACGTCGTCACCGTCGACGGCACCGAGCAGCGGCTGCCGCTGAAGGAGTTCGAGCTCCTCGAGATGTTCCTCCGCAACCCCGGTCGCGTGCTCACCCGCGGCCAGCTGATCGACCGCGTCTGGGGCTCCGACTACGTCGGCGACACCAAGACCCTCGACGTCCACGTCAAGCGTCTGCGCGCCAAGCTCGAGCCGGACCCGGGCGAGCCGAAGTACCTCGTCACGGTCCGGGGCCTGGGCTACAAGCTCGACGTCTGAGCGGCGGGACCCGGCCGCGGGCCGGGCCCGTCCGGATCTCGACGTACGCCGTCCGGAACCCGCGCGACAGCCCGGCCGCCGGGCCCCTAGCGTCGAGCCGTGACGACGACCCCGCAGGCCGGCCCCGACCCCCGGTCCCCTGCCCGGACGACCCCGCGGCCCGCCTCGCGGTGGCTCCCGCTGGCCGCCGTGGCGTTCACCCTGCTGGCGTGGGCCTCGGCGTTCGTGGGGATCCGCCACCTCGGGGAGAGCGTCCCGCCGGGGTCGCTGGCGCTGGGACGGCTCGTGGTCGCGACCCTCGCGCTGGGGGTGCTGCTGGTCGCGTCGCGGCGGGTGCGCCTGCCGCCGCGGGGCGCCTGGCCCCTGCTGGTGGCGGGGGGCGTCGGATGGATCGGCGTCTACAACGTCGCGCTCAACGCCGGCGAGCAGCGCATCGACGCCGGCACGGCGGCCCTGGTGGTGCAGGTGGGTCCGGTCGTCGTCGCGGCGCTCGCCACCCTGGTGCTCGGCGAGCGCACCACCCGCTGGCTGTACGCCGGGCTGGCGGTCGGCTTCGCCGGCGTCGTGCTCATCGGGCGCGCCTCCTCGCAGGGTCCGACCGGTGACCTCGTCGGGGTGCTGCTGGTGCTCGTCGCCGCCGTGGGCTTCGCCGTGGGGGTGCTGACCCAGAAGAAACTGCTGGGCGACCTGTCCGCCCTCGAGGTCACGTTCTGGTTCTACGTCGTGGGCACGGTGACGTGCCTGCCGTGGACGCTCGAGCTGGTCGACGTCGTGGGCCGCACCTCGGCGGCCGACCTCGGCTGGTGGCTGTACCTCGGGGTGGTCCCCTCGGCGCTCGCGTTCCTGACCTGGGCCTACGCGCTGTCGTCGTCGGACGCCGGGTCGTTCGCGATGACGACGTTCCTGGTGCCGTTCGTGACCGCGCTCCTGGCGTGGCTGACCCTCGGCGAGGTGCCGCCCGCGATGGCCTTCGTCGGCGGCGCGCTGTGCATCGCCGGCGTGCTGCTCACCCGCCGTCGCCCGCGGGCACCCGAGCCCGCCCCGGAGCCGGGCTCAGCCCAGGAGGGGTAGGGCGTCGACGGGCACGCCGAGGTCGGCGAGCCCGGCGGCCTCGGCCGCGGTGGGCTCGACGCGGCCGGTGCCGACCAGCACCACCCGCCGCGCGTCCCACGCCGCCGGGAACGCCCGGCCCAGCAGCCCGTCGAGCACCGTGCGGGTCTCGGCCAGCGCGTCGTCGGGCGGCCCGGGGGCGTCCGGGAGCTCCACGACCAGGTCGAGGTGGTGCACGCAGGCCTCGACCACGAGCGTCGAGGCGAGGTCGGCGACGCTCAGCACGTGGCCCTGCGTCGTCACGAGGTCGTCGGGGTGGGCCACGGCGACGGCGTGGGCCGCCGCCGGCGCGGTGTCGCGCCACAGCGCCCGCAGGGCGGTGTCGCCGTACGCCGCGGCCACCCGCCGCACGAGCTCGGCGTGGGCGCGACCGCCGTCGCCGCGCCGGGGGTGGAACCCGCGCCAGTAGTCGAAGCGGTCGCGGTCGGGTGCCGAGTCCGCGGGCGAGCCGACCGTCACCAGCGCCCGCTGGGCGTCGAGGAGCAGGTGCAGCAGCAGGTCGCGGACCGTCCAGCCGGCGGCCCGCGTCGGGCGGGCGAGGTCGGCGTCGGCGAGTCCGTCGACGACGCGCCCGATCCCGTCGTACGTCGCCGCGAGGGTGCGGGCGGGGCTCACGACGACGTGTCGGGGGCGGGGTCGCCGGGGTCCTCGCCGGACTCGAGCCACCCACGGAAGGCCTCGAGGTTGTGGGTGGGCTCGCCGCGCAGGCGCCGCCACTCCCACTCCTTGCGGATGGAGGAGGCGAACCCCAGCTCGAGGATGGCGTTGAACGAGTCGTCGGCCCACGCCAGCACCGAGCCGACGAGCCGGTCGAGCTCGTCGGGCGCGCAGACCGCGAGGGGCAGCCGGCCCTCGAGGTAGATGTCGCCGAGCCGGTCGACGGCGAAGGCCACGCCGTACGTCTTGAGGTTGCGCTCGAGGAGCCAGCGGTGGACCCGGGCGTGGTTCTCGTCGGGGGCGCGGCACACGAAGGCGTGCACGCCCAGCGCGTGGGTGCCGACGTCGAGGCGCACCGGGGTCTGGAGCTTCTTCTCGCCCGGCAGCGTCGCGGAGAACGTCCCGGGGCGCGGCTCGGTGTGCTCGATCCCGTTGTCGACCAGCCAGTCGCGCACCACGGCGACGACGGCCGGGTCGGGGTCCGCGCCGGCCACCGGGCGGAGGTCGGGAGCCCCCCCGGCCGTGGGCGTCACCGGAGCATCCCGTCGAGACCCGCGCGGCGCCCGAGCGGGTCGCGCAGGGCGTCGTGGGCCCGGCGGTAGACCTCGAGGGTCTGCGCCGCGGTGCGCTCCCAGCCGAACCCCCGCGCCCAGGCGACCGCGCCCGCGGCGAGCCGGGCGTGCAGGCCGTCCTCGGTGAGCACCCGACGCAGTGCGGCCGCCCAGGCGTCGACGGCGTGGCCCTCGACGAGCAGACCGCTGCGACCGTGGTCGACGACCGTGGTGAGGCCCCCGACGGCGGCCGCCACGACCGGCGTGCCGCTGGCCTGGGCCTCGGCCGCGACCAGCCCGAACGACTCGTTGTAGGACGGGACCGCGACGACGCTGGCCGCGGCGTACCAGCGCGCCAGCTCGGCCTGCGCGACCGGCGGCACGAAGCGGACGACGTCGCCCAGGCCGAGCTCGTCGGTGAGCGACGCGAGCGCCTCGGGCTTGTCGAGGCCGGAGCCGGAGGGCCCGCCGACGACGGGGACCACCAGACGGGACCGCAGGTCCGGCGCCCCGGCGAGCAGGTGGGCGATCGCGCGGAGCAGCACCTCGGGGCCCTTCAGCGCCTGGATCCGTCCGGCGAACAGCACGACGTGCGCGTCCTGCGGCAGCCCGAGACCGGCGCGGGCGACGGCTCGGTCGCGGGGCCGGAAGACGGTGAGGTCGACGCCGGGGTGCACGACCTCCACGCGACCCGGGTCCGCGTCGTACAGGTTGATGAGCTGCTTGGCCTCCTGGTCCGTGTTGGCGACCAGCATGTCGGCGGCGGCGACGACCTGCTGCTCCCCCAGCACCCGCGCCGGCGGCTCGGGGACGTCGCCCTCGGCCAGCGCGGCGTTCTTGACCTTCGCCATGGTGTGCATCGAGTGCACCAGCGGCACCCGCCAGCGGTCGCGGGCGAGCGCGCCGACCTGGCCCGAGAGCCAGTAGTGGGAGTGCACCACGTCGTAGTGGCCGACGGCCTCCACCGCCTCGGCGCGCAGCACCTCGCGGGCGAACGTGCACAGCTGGGCGGGCAGCTCGGACTTCGTCAGGCCCTCGAATGGGCCCGCGGTCACGTGGCGGACCTTGACGCCGTCGCCGCAGTCGACGACCGGCGCGAGCCGGGAGGAGGTGGCGCGGGTGAAGACGTCGACCTCGGTGCCGCGCTGCGCCAGGCGTCGGGCGAGCTCGATGACGTAGACGTTCATGCCGCCCGCGTCCCCGGTCCCGGGCTGGTCCAGCGGTGAGGTGTGCAGGCTGATCATGGCCACGCGTCGCGGCTGCATCGGCTCGGTCCGCCTCCTCGTCGTCCTGCGGGCCCTGATGCGGCCCGACCCGGCACAACCCCGGCGGGCGCCCACCGATTCCCGGGCTCGGACCCCGGTGCCCCGGCAGGCACAATCGCAGCCATGACCACCACCCCGACCGAGACCTCCCCCGCGACCCGCACGGCGGTCGTGACCGGCGCCTCCAGCGGCATCGGCGCGGCCACCGCCCGTCACCTGGCCGCCGAGGGCTTCCACGTCTACTGCGCCGCCCGCCGTGCCGACCGCGTCGCCGAGCTGGCCGAGGAGATCGGCGGCACGGCGGTGACCTGCGACGTCACCGACGCCGCCCAGGTCGCCGACCTCGCCGCCGCCGTCGGCGACCGCCTCGACGTGCTCGTCAACAACGCCGGCGGCGCCTTCGGCAGCGCTCCCGTGGCGCAGGCGGACGCCGAGCAGTGGCGGGCGATGTACGAGGTCAACGTGATCGGCCTGATGCAGGTGACCCGCGCGCTGCTGCCCGCGCTGACGGCCTCCGGCGCCGGGATCATCTGCAACGTCGGCTCCACCGCCGGGCGCGTCGCCTACGAGGGCGGGGCCGGCTACACCGCCGCCAAGCACGGCACCCAGGTCGTGACCGAGACCCTGCGCCTCGAGCTGTGGGACCAGCCCGTGCGGGTCACCGAGATCGCGCCCGGCATGGTCCACACCGACGAGTTCTCGCTGGTGCGCTTCGGCGGCGACCAGGACAAGGCCGACGCCGTGTACGCCGGGGTGAAGGAGCCGCTGGTCGCCGACGACGTCGCCGACGCCATCACCTGGATGGTGACCCGGCCCTCCCACGTCAACGTCGACGAGCTGGTCATCCGCCCGCGCGCCCAGGCCGCCCAGCACAAGGTGCACCGCGAGCAGGACTGACCTCAGGCGTCGCGGCGGTGCTCCGGCAGCACGAGCCCCGCGAGCCGGCGCAGGTCGGCGGTGAGGGCGTGCTCGGGCAGCTCGACGCGCCCCACCTGCGGGGTCTCGAAGGCGTAGACGAAGCCGTCGGGCACCGCGGACCGACCGGGCCCGGCGCCCAGCCCCGAGGCCGCGGCGGGCAGGTCGACGCGGTCGAGCAGGGTGCCGACCTCGGCGCAGCGGGGGTCGTCGGAGCCGAGGTCGACCTCGCCGGTCTCGACCATGCCCGCGAAGCCACCGGAGCGGACCACCCGCACCCGCCGGGGCGCCGGGGCGACCGCGTCCCGGCCGCCGCCACGGGCTCCGCCGGTCCTGGCGGCCGGGGTCACGCCGACCTGCTCCCAGGCGCCGCGGACGGCGTCGACCCGGTCGCCGGCGGCCGCGACCGTCGCCGCCGCGAAGCCCGCGAAGTCCGCCCGGGGCCCCACCGAGGTCAGCGCGGCGTACCAGATCGGCCCGGCGGTCTCCCAGGAGCGGCCGCCGATCGCGGTCGCCGCGAGGTGGAAGGCGCGGTTGGGGATGCCGGAGTTCAGGTGCACCCCGCCGTTGTCCTCGGCGGTCACGACGTAGTCGTCGAGGTGGCCCACCTGCGGGTCCCGACCCACCGCCGGGTCGTCGTACGCCGTGCCGGGCCGGGCCATGTCGCGCAGCGCGCGGGCCTCGACCCCGGGCAGGAAGAGCCCGCGGCCGATCAGCCAGTCCGCCTCGGCGGCGGTCTCGCCGCGGCGGCGCTGCACCAGGCAGGAGGCGAAGACGTCGCACACGGACTCGTTGAGCGCGCCGGACTGGCCCTCGTAGACCAGGTCCGCGGTGTGCTGCACGACGGCGTGGGAGAACTCGTGGGCGACCACGTCGATCGCGACCGTGAACCGGTCGAACACCTCGCCGTCACCGTCGCCGAACACTAGCTGGGTGCCGTCCCAGAAGGCGTTCACGTAATCCTGCCCGTAGTGGACGGTGGCGCTCACCGGTCCGCCGCGACCGTCGTAGGAGTCGCGCCCGAAGGCCTCGGCGAACAGCGCCAGGCTGGCCTCGACCCCCTCGGCGGCCTCGTCGACGGCGACGTCGCCGCTCGGCGGGTCACCGGCGCTGCGGACGACGCGCCCGGGCAGGTCGGTGCCGCGCCCGGCGTCGTGGACCGTCCACGCCCGCGACCGGGCCGCCGTGAACGACGCCACGGCCGCGGCCGCCGCGCCCGCCGGCGTGTCGCGCCGACGGCGCCGGATCACCTCGTCGACGACGAGCGTGGCCTCCAGCCGGGCCGAGGCCTCGGGGCGCCGGGCGGCGAGCTCGCGCAGCAGCTGGGGCGGGAGGAAGGAGCAGGTCGACGGAGTGGCCATGCGCCATCCTCACCCCCGCCCCGGCCCGCGTCGAGGGCCCACCGGGGGCGGTCCGCAGGGTCCCCACCTCCGGTCCGACCCGCTACGGTGGTCCCCTGACGTTGCCGTGGAGCCTCCTCGTCGACCTGGGACAGGGTACGGAGCATCGATGAGCGACGACGCGCGCGTGCCCTCCCGGCGTGCTGCGCTGCTCGCGCGGGTGCTGCGGTTCGACGCCGGCGGCGTCGACGTCGCCGCGACGCTCCACGAGATCTGCTGCGTGCCCGTGGAGGACATGGGCGCCGACGGCGCGGTGCTCACGATGATGACGCCCTCCGCGGCCCGCCTCGGCCAGGCGATCGCCGGGGCGTACGACGCCACGAGCCGCGCCTGGGAGGAGCTGCAGGTGACCCTCGGCGAGGGACCCTCCGCGGACGCGTTCGCGAGCGGGCGCCCCGTGCTCGTCCCCGACCTCGACGAGGTCGTCCAGCGATGGCCGGGGTTCGCCTCGGAGGCGCTCGACGCGGGGCTCGCTGCCGTCCACGCCTTCCCGGTCCAGCTGGGCGGCATCCGCTACGGCGTCCTCACCACCTACGGCCGGCGACCGGCGCCGCTCGGCGCCGACGACCAGGCCTGCCTGCTCGAGCTCGCCGACATCGCCACCGTGGTGTTGCTCGACACCGTCGAGGAGGGCACCGTGGACTCGGTGGCCCCGAGGCTCCTCGACGCGATGGACGTGCACACCGAGGTGTACCAGGCCCAGGGGATGGTGATGGTCCAGCTCGACGTGGGCCTCGCCGAGGCGCTGGCCCGGATGCGCGCCCACGCGTTCGCCACCGGCTCCTCCCTGACCGACCTCGCCCGGGGCATCGTCGCCGGGGAGATCCGCTTGTCCGACGAGGAGCGGCCGTGACCGGCCCGGGCCTCCCACCGAAGGATGTGTCGCCATGATCCAGACCGCACGGTTGGCCGACCTCTTCGTCGAGGCCGCCGACGCCCTCGTCGCCGAGCTCGACCTCGTCGCCTTCCTGCAGGACCTGACCGACGCCGCCGCCGAGGTGAGCGGTGCCGGCGCCGTGGGGCTGGTCCTCGCCGACCGCCGGGGCCTGCTGCGCTTCATGGCGGCCTCCAACGACTCCGGCCGGGCGCTGGAGCTCTACCAGCTCCAGGCGGAGGAGGGCCCCTGCCTGGACTGCTACCGCACCCGCCGCCCGGTGGTGAACGCCGACCTGGCGACCGCGGACCGGCAGTGGCCGCGGTTCGCCCCGCGGGCGCAGGCGCTGGGGTTCGCCTCCGTCCACGCCTTCCCCCTGCGTCTGGGCGACGACGCCCTGGGTGCCCTCAACCTCTTCGGCACCACCGACACCCGCTTCGACCCCGACGAGGTCCGCATCGTGCAGGCCCTCGCCGACGTCGCGACGCTGGCGATCCTCCACGACCGTCGCGTCGCCCGCTCCGAGCTGCTCACCGAGCAGCTGCAGGGCGCGCTGAACGACCGGGTCACCGTCGAGCAGGCCCGGGGAGCGCTCGCGGAGCGCGAGGGCATCGACGTCGGCGCCGCCTTCACCCGGCTGCGCGAGCGGGCCGCGGTCTCCGGTCGCCGCGTCGCCGAGGAGGCCGCCGAGGTCATCGCCGGCCGCTGAGCCGGCACCCTCCCCGGCAGCGGGTCACGGCAGCCGGGTCACGGCAGCCGGAACTGGATGCGCCGGATCTCGGCCGAGATGGGCGCGAACAGCTCGCGCCGGATCCGGTTGTGCTCCTCGTCGGCGTCGTAGCGGCGGTAGGCGTCCTCGTCCGCGAAGTCCACCGTCAGCGAGTACGACGCGTTGCCCTCCCGCAGGCCGAGGTCCTGCCCGGCGACGATGCCCAGCGGCTCACCGTCCAGCGCGAGCTCGCGCAGGGCCTGCAGCGCCGTCTCCACCTCCGCCGGCTCCACGCCCTCGCGGACCACCCCGACCACCACGTTGCGGATCATGGGCCCATCCTCGCCGAATGGGTCCTGCGTCGGACGCCGACTAGGGTTGTCAAGGCTCATTTCCGGGCCGACCCCCGATCACGAACGGACCGGCCTGCATGTCTGGCAGCACCTCCCGCAACGACCTGCGCAACGTGGCGATCGTGGCCCACGTCGACCACGGCAAGACCACGCTGGTCGACGCCATGCTCAAGCAGGCCGGCGCCTTCACCGCCCACCAGGCCGAGAGCGTCGCCGACCGCGTGATGGACTCCGGCGACCTGGAGCGCGAGAAGGGCATCACGATCCTCGCGAAGAACACCGCGGTCCACTACGTGGGCCCGTCCGCCCACGAGATGGCCGACGGCGACATGACCATCAACATCATCGACACCCCCGGCCACGCCGACTTCGGAGGCGAGGTCGAGCGCGGCCTGTCGATGGTCGACGGCATCGTGCTGCTGGTGGACGCGAGCGAGGGTCCGCTGCCGCAGACCCGGTTCGTGCTCCGCAAGGCACTCAACGCCGACATGCCCGTCGTGCTCGTCGTCAACAAGGTCGACCGCTCCGACGCCCGGATCGCCGAGGTCGTCGACGAGACCTACGAGCTGTTCCTCGACCTGCTCGACGACTCGCACTCCCAGGACGCGCTCGACTTCCCGGTCGTCTACGCCTCCGCCCGCGCCGGCCGCGCCTCCCTGGAGCGTCCCGAGGACGGCGGCCTGCCCGAGAACGGCGACCTCGAGCCGCTGTTCCGCACGATCCTCGAGACCATCCCCGCCCCGACGTACGACGAGGGCGCGCCGCTGCAGGCGCACGTCACCAACCTCGACGCCTCGCCGTTCCTCGGTCGGCTCGCGCTGCTCCGCATCAAGCAGGGCGAGCTGCGCAAGGGCCAGCAGGTCGCGTGGATCCAGCGCGACGGCACCGCGAAGAACCTGAAGATCACCGAGCTGCTCATCACCGAGGGGCTCGAGCGCAAGCCCGGCGAGAAGGCCGGGCCCGGCGACATCGTCGCGGTCGCCGGCATCCCGGACATCACCATCGGCGAGACCCTCGCGGACCCGGAGAACCCGGTCGCGCTGCCGCTGATCCACGTCGACGAGCCCGCGATCTCGATGACCATCGGCACCAACACCTCCCCGCTGGTCGGTCGGGTCAAGGGCGCGAAGGTCACCGCCCGCCTGGTCAAGGACCGCCTCGACTCCGAGCTCGTCGGCAACGTGTCGCTGCGCGTGCTGCCCACCGACCGCCCCGACGCGTGGGAGGTCCAGGGCCGCGGCGAGCTGGCGCTGGCGATCCTCGTCGAGCAGATGCGCCGCGAGGGCTTCGAGCTCACCGTCGGCAAGCCCCAGGTGGTCACCAAGGAGGTCGACGGCAAGGTCCACGAGCCGTTCGAGCGCCTCACCGTCGACGCGCCCGAGGAGCACCTCGGCACCGTCACCGAGCTGCTCGCCGCCCGGAAGGGCCGCATGGAGCAGATGACCAACCACGGCACCGGCTGGGTCCGCATGGAGTTCGTGGTGCCGGCGCGCGGCCTGATCGGCTTCCGCACCGAGTTCCTCACCGAGACCCGCGGCACCGGCATCGCCCACCACATCTCCGAGGGCTACGAGCCCTGGGCGGGCGAGATCCGCTCCCGCAACAACGGCTCCCTGGTGGCCGACCGCAAGGGTGCGGCCACGGCGTACGCGATGACCTCGCTGCAGGAGCGTGGCGTGCTGTTCGTCGACCCGGCGACCGAGGTCTACGAGGGCATGATCGTGGGCGAGAACTCGCGCGCCGACGACATGGACGTCAACATCACGAAGGAGAAGCAGCAGACCAACATCCGGTCCGCCACCTCCGACAACTTCGAGAAGCTGATCCCGCCGAAGAAGCTCTCCCTCGAGCAGTGCCTGGAGTTCTGCCGCGAGGACGAGTGCGTCGAGGTCACGCCGGAGACGGTGCGCATCCGCAAGGTCGAGCTCGACGCCAACGCGCGCGCCAAGACCGCCTCGCGCGCCCGCAAGGCCGCCAAGTAGGACCGCGCGGCGAGGGGGTCGGATGGCGGAGCACGACGACCGGGCCGAGCGCCTCGCGGCGTGGCTCGGCGACCTCGGGCTGACCGACCACCTCGCCGAGGCCGGGCTCCCCACGTTCACGCGGGGCCCGGCCGGTGAGGTGCACTGGACCGACCCCCGCACCGGGGGCGCGCTCAGCGAGGCGCAGCTCGCCGACCTCGACGCGCTGCTGCACCAGGACGGCGAGGAGCCCGGCCACGCCGTCCCGGTGACGTTGGTGCAGCTGCGCCGCCGCGCGCAGGTCCGCGCGCGGCTGCTGGCCAGCGGCTGGCACGACTACGCCGCCCTCGCCGACCTGCGGGGCGCCTCGCTCGAGAGCACCCGCTTCGCCGTCCACCAGGCCCAGAACCGCCACCAGCTGCTCGTCGTGCCGCTCGACGAGCGCTCGGTCGTGCCGGCCTTCCAGCTCACCACCGCCGGCGAGGTCCGCGCCGAGCTCGGCCCCGTGCTGGAGCCGCTGCTGCGCTCCGGCACCGACCCCTGGTCGGTCTGGGCCTGGCTGACCCAGCCGGCCGCACTGCTGGGCGGCGCCGTCCCGGAGGCCGCGCTGCGCGACCCCGACGAGGCACCGCTCGTGCGGCACGCCGCCGTCCGGCTCGCCGAGCGCGCCCGCTGACCCGCCCCCCGCACCCCGGCCGGGACCCGGTTCGCGACCGGGGCACCGTCCGGGCCCCGCTCGACCGACCGGTCCGGACCAGCACTGCTCCCGGCCACCACGACGGGTGGGCGGGGCGGGGTGGACGAACTACCGTGCGTGACATGGACCACAGCCCGCCCCCGACCGTCGCCCAGGCCCGTCAGCACGCGCTCGGCGACCTGCCGCGCCGCTCCGCCCGTCGTACGCCGGGCAAGGCGGCGGTCGTGGACCCCACCCACGGCGTGAGGATGACCTACGCCGAGCTCGACGCCTGCGTCGACCGCACCGCAGCCGCGCTGCAGGCGGCCGGCCTGGCGAAGGGCGACCGGCTGGCGCTGCTCGCCCGCAACTCCTGGGCCTACGTGGTGCTGGACTTCGCGTGCGCCCGGGCCGGCGTCGTGCTGGTGCCGCTGAACTTCATGCTCGGCGCCGACGAGGTCGCGTTCATCCTCGACCACTCCGAGGCCCGCGCACTGGTCGCCGACGCCGAGCACCTGGACGTCGCGGAGGCGGCGACCGCTCGTCAGGAGTCCGCTCCCCCGACCGTGCTGGCCGCGCTGGGCGGCGCCCGGGGCGACTGGGGCGACGCCCAGGCGTGGTTCGACCACGACCCGGGCCCGGGAGGCGGCCCGGCGCCGGTGCCGATGGCCGACGACGACCCGGTGCGGCTGATGTACACCTCGGGCACCGAGTCGCGACCCAAGGGCGCGGTGATGACCAGCCGCGCCCTGATGTGGCAGTACGTGTCCTGCGCGATCGAGGCGGACTACTCCGCCGACGACGTCGAGCTCCACACCCTGCCGCTGTACCACTGCGCCCAGCTCGACGTGTTCCTCGGCCCGGACGTGTGGCTCGGGGCCACCAGCGTCCTCCTGCCCGCGCCCGAGCCGGAGGCGGTGCTCGCCGCGATCGCCGAGCACCGCGTCACCAAGTTCTTCGCACCGCCGACGGTGTGGATCTCGCTGCTGCGCTGCCCGGCGTTCGACACCACGGACCTGTCGTCGCTGCGGAAGGGCTACTACGGGGCGTCCCCGATGCCGGTCGCGATCCTCACGGAGATGGCGGCCCGCCTGCCCGACGTGGCGCTGTACAACCTCTACGGCCAGACCGAGATGTCCCCGCTGGCGACGTTCCTCGGCCCCGACGAGCAGCTCTCCCACGCCGGGTCCGCCGGTCGTCCGGCGCTCAACGTGGAGACCCGCATCGTCGACGACGAGGGCGCCGACGTGGCCCGGGGCGAGGTCGGCGAGATCGTGCACCGCTCGCCCCACGCGACGCTCGGCTACTACCGCGACAACGCCAGGACCGCGGAGGCGTTCGCCGGCGGGTGGTTCCACTCCGGCGACCTCGGCTACCTCGACGACGGCGGCCGGCTCTACGTCGTGGACCGCAAGAAGGACATGATCAAGACCGGCGGCGAGAACGTCGCCTCCCGGGAGGTCGAGGAGGCGATCTACGCGCTGGACGGCGTCGCCGAGGTCGCCGTGTTCGGGGTCGCGCACCCCCACTGGGTGGAGGCGGTCACGGCGGTGGTGGTGCCGAAGGCGGGCGCCGAGGTCACCGCCGAGGCGGTCACGGCCCACGCCCGCGCCGTCCTCGCCGGCTTCAAGGCCCCGAAGTACGTCGTCCTCGCCGACGCCCTGCCCAAGAACCCCTCGGGCAAGATCCTGAAGCGTCAGCTGCGCGACGCGCACGCCGACCTGGCCGAGCGGGCCTGAGGTCCGGTCCCCCACCCCACCCTCCCCCGGGACGCGGTCCCGGTGGCGGGCCGGGCCACGCCGTCGTCGTGGCGTCCCGCGACGCGCGAGGGGGATTGCGCGCGGGGTGGGTGGGCAGGCTGCTCGCCATGGACACCCTGGCCCAGCACGCGTCCCTCGTCGGTGGAGCGGCGCAGCTGCTCGCGTTCCTCTCCCTGGCCGTGGGCTGCCTGCTGCGGATCGCCCGGCCGTGGGCCGTGCTCGGCCTCCTCGGCGCGCTCGCGGAGCTGGTCTCGACCGGGTGGTACGTCGCCGCCGAGCTGGCGGTCCGGTACGCCGAGGGCTCCTTCGCCTCGGTCTCGTTCTGGCTGTCCTCGCCCGCCCACGTGGTCATGCAGCTGCTGGCCGTCGTCGGCGTGCTCCTGCTGGTCGCCGCCGTGCTCGCCGGTCGACGCGGGCCGGCCGTGCCCGTGGAGCCCGCGGAGGGCCCCACGGGCACGACGTTCCGCCAGCTGCCCCGCGGCCTCCGCTGGGAGTGAGCCTCAGCGGTCCAGGACGCCGATCCCCTCGAGGCGCACCGGCGCGCCACCGTCGAGCGCGCGGACCCGGACCAGGCCGCTGCGGGGCCGGTCCAGGGGCGGCAGCGCGACCACCGTGCGACCGCGGAAGCGCTCGGCCGCCAGGTTGATCGTGCGCAGCCGGTCGCCGTTGAGGAAGACCGCCACCCGGCCCGAGCGCTGCTGGCCGAGCACCACGACCGCGAGCCGGGCCATGCCCTGGTCGCGGACCGTGACCTCCGCGCCCGCCCGGGTCGTCCGGAGGTACGCGCCCCGGTAGGCGCCCGCGGCCTCGTAGCGCGTCCAGCCCGCGGAGCGCTGCACGTCGTCGACGCCCAGCGGCGTGGCCCAACGGCGGACGGCCGGCGTGGGGTCGACGACGCCGTCCGCGTCGCGGGCCGCGACGGTGAGCCGGTGCGTGCCGGGCTCGAGGTCCGCCAGGTCCACGCCGCCGGGCGGGCAGTCGAGCGGCTCGCCGTCCAGGGTGCACTCGAACTGCGCGTCCCCGTCGGAGGAGGAGTAGGCCACCTCGACCGGCGACGCGATCGAGAAGCCGCCGGCGGGCGGGCCGTCGGTGATCGTGGTCTCCGGCACCGGGGCGACGGCGAACGCGGCGTCGTTGACGTCGAAGAAGTAGTTGTCGCGCGCCTCGACCCGGATCCGGGCGTCGTCGGTGCTCACGGCCGGCACCTCGACCCGCGCGGACCCGTCGTTGGGCGTGGAGTCGGCCAGGACCTCGCCCCACGTCGCGCCGCCGTCGGTGGACATCGTGATCCGCACGTCCGAGGCGAGGTCCTCGGTGCCGTTGACGGCCCAGGTGACCTGCTGCGTCGAGCCGGCCGCGAGCGTCGTGCCCTCGGCCTGGGAGGTGACCCGGAAGGGGCCGGCGCTGGGGTCGATGCTCAGCCGCACGTCGTCGTGCGCCGTGCCGCCACCCAGCGCGTAGCCGTCGCGGGCGGTGACGCGGAACGTCATCGCCGGGTCGGTCGGGTCGCCGGCGCCGGCGCCCGTGTAGGAGCCGGTCGGCAGGAACTCCGAGAAGCACTCCCGCACGTCCGGTGCGAGCGGCTCGGGGTTCGCGGGGTCGGCCGCCGGCGGCTCCGGGCAGCGGCCGCTGTCGGCGTTCGTGGTGCCGTCGAGGACCTGCGCGAGGTCGGGGAACACCCGGGTCGGCGTGCCGTCGGCGACGTTCTGGCCGGGCGAGGGGGACTCGAGGGAGTCCTCGAGCGACACCTCGGCGGCGCGGCCGAAGACCCGGAACAGCGGACCCGTGGTCTTGAGGTTGTCGACCAGGGCGGTGCCGCCCAGCGGGGAGCCCTCGTCGTTCTGCTCCCACAGGTAGGTCAGCCGGTCCCCGTCGCTGTCCGTCCCGCTGGCGGTGAGCGCGAACGGGGTCCGCACCGGCAGGGTCCGGTCGGCGGGCGCGGTGACCACGGGGGCGGTGTTGGCCGTGGCGACGCGGTCGTCGCCGGCGTTGGCCGCCGGACCGCCCTGGGCGGTCGTGCCCACGAAGCCCTCGGCCGCGTCGGGGATGCTCAGCGGCGCGACGTCCTCGCGGACGGCCGTCGGGTCCTCGGGGTCGGTGCTCGCGCTGAAGATCACCTGGAAGCCGCGGTCGTCGGGGGCCAGCACCGGGGCCAGGTCGGGCCCGGCCGAGTCGAAGGGGTCGTAGCCCCACTCGGCGATCGTGACCTGTGCGAGGGGCCGGTCGGTGAGCTCGGCGATCGCGGCGCGCACGGTCACCGCGTTGTACGTCGCGGCACCACGCGTCAGCGTCGTGGTCGCGTCGCCGAAGGCCAGCGTGACCGTGTCGCCGTCGGTGTCGAAGCCCCGCAGCGACACGGTCTGGACCTCGACCACGTCGTCGACCACGCCGGGGGTCGTGTAGTCGGTGACGTTGTCGATGGTGCGCTGCGAGAAGTAGGGGTCGGTGTGCGGCTGCAGGTCGTCGGTGTCGCAGATGCCGGCGTAGGCCATCACCGAGGAGCCGGACCCGGGCTCGACCGAGGTCTCGGCGGTGCGGTTGCGGCCCGAGCAGGCACCCTCGGTGCCGTCGAAGGTGTGGGGGCCGGCGAACTGGTGGCCCATCTCGTGGGCGACGTAGTCGATGGCGAAGAAGTCGCCCTCGGGGAAGGGCAGGCCGGTGCAGCCCCCGCCCTTGTAGTCGGCGCCGACGACGCCGAGGTAGGCGATGCCGCCGCCGTTCTTGCCCAGCACGATGTGGCCGATGTCGTAGTCGTCGGCGCCGACCAGCTGGCCGAGGACCGTGCGGTTCTTGCCGAGCAGGGTGCCGCTGCAGCCGTCGAGGTCGCCGGGGGCCTCGGCGGTGCCGGGGTCGTAGCAGGGGGCGGTGCCGCACGGGCCGTTCGCGCCGGTCGCCTTCGCCTCGGTGTCGAGGTTCAGCGCCTCGGACTCGTCGACGAGCACCATCGAGATGGCGAGGTCGTCGTTGTAGACCTGGTTGACGCGGTTCATCAGCGTCACCTTCTCGGCCAGCACGTTGGCCGTGCCGAAGTAGGCGGCGTACGACGGGTCGCTGACCAGCGCGACGCGGTAGACCTTCTGCGTCACCGGGCCACCGGGCACGGCGTCGCCCCGCGAGGCGCGCGCGGCCCGATCGGCGTCGAAGCCGGAGCCCGCCGGCCGGACCTCCTCGGGCTCGACGAGGCCGCCGACCGGCTCGTCGACCGCGGAGCCGTAGTAGACCAGGTGCTCGCTGGTGCCGCGCTCGTTGACGGCGGGGTCCACGAACCAGGCGCGCTGCGCCGCGGGCGAGCGGACCGAGGCGTGGAAGCCCATCGGCGTGACGTCGAGGGCGACCGTGAGGGTCGGGTCGTCGACGCCGCGGCCGGCGTACGTCGTGATCTCGGGGTGGGCCGCGGCGAGCGCGGGCTCCATCAGGCGGGTGCGCTGGACCGCGAAGCGCTCCGTGCCGCCCTCGGGTCGCGGGACCGCCACCGTGAGGCCGCCGTCGGTGACGCGTCGGCCCTGCGTCCGGGGCGCGTCGGCCAGGTCCGCGCGCAGGCCGGGGAGGTCGACGTCGACGGCCGCGAACTGCTCGGGCGCCACCCGGGGGTCGGCGACCTCGGCCAGGTCGAAGCCCTCCAGGGCGGTGAACGGCGACTCCTCGGCCTGCGCCGCCCCTCCCCCCAGCCCGGCGGGGTCGAGTCCCGCGACGACGACGACGGCGATGGTCAGCAGACCCAGACGCTGGGCGAACCGCGGCATGCACACTCCCGGGGACACCGCACGGTCCCCGATGGCACGTGCGCGTGCTCGGCAGCCTAGGCCCGCGGGAGCGCTGACGGCACCGGTCCGGACCAGCCTCTCGCCCCCGGACGCCCGATCGTGAGCGTGCCGTGACCTCAGCCGGCGCGCTCCCGGCGGGGCGCGCCCGCTCCGAGGTCCGTCCGGAGCACCCCGTCCCCGCGTCCCCGGCCGGGGCACCGGTCCGGGCCGGCGTCCGGGTCCGCCGCCCACGGCGTGCGCACGACGACCCTCCGGACCTCGCCGGTCCCAGGCGTGTCCCGGTGCGACCCGTCGACCGCCACCATCACCGGCACCGCCGTCGTCGCCGCCGGCACCGCCGTCATCGCCGTCGTCGTCGCCGCCGCTCCCGCGCCGGTCCTCCGGACCCCGGCCGCCCCCGTCGGGCCCCCCGGGGCGCCCGGACCGGCGAGGTGGGCGCCACCGCCACCACCGTCACCACCGTCACCGCTGCCGGCCGACGACGCGGCGGGGCCCGGGGCCGGTGGGAGCGACCCCGCGAGACCGGCCGGCCCGCCAGCGACGGGCTGCGGCAGTCCGGGGGCACCCGGACGACCGGACCCCGCGAGACCGGCGAGCACGCGGTCGACGTCGGCGCGCTCCTCGGCGTCGGCGACCGCGCGCGCCATCCGCCGCTCGACCCAGTCCGCGTGCGCGGCGCGCGCCTCGGCCACCTCGCGGGCGAGCACGTCGAAGAGGGCCTGCTCCCCGGCACCGGGGCGGACCCCGGCCCCGGGCGGCACGGGCCCGACGGCGAGGTCGACCGGGCGCAGCACGCGCGTGCCGGCCACCGTGAGGCCCCCGACGACGGCGCGGTCCCGGACGTCGGCCATCACCCGCCGCAGCGCGGCGAGACGGTCGGCCACGTCGTCGGCCACCACCGCGGCCCGGCGCACCCTCTCGGCGTGGTCGTCGACGGCCAGGACCGCCGCGCCGGCCGCGTCGTAGTAGGCGCTCGCCCCGGCGCCCTCCCAGCCCACCGCCGCACGGCGCCGCGCGTGGACCTGCCGGTCGGCGGCGTCGGCGACGTCCGCGGCCAGGGTGCCCCGCAGCCAGCGCGCGAGCTCGCGCACGGCGGCGGGCTCGCCCTGGACCAGGGTCTCGATCGCACCGCCCGACCCGCCCGCGGCGGCGGTCGCGCCGGTCACGACACCCGCCCGGCGGCCGCGAGGAACCGGGCCCGGACGTCGTCGTCGACCACACCGAGGTCGGCGACGGCGCCGCGCACGCCGGCCCCCAGCAGCCGGTTGACCTCGGCGAGGTCGCCCGCGGTGGCGCCGAGAGCCACCAGCACCCTGCGCAGCGCGGGACCCGCCGACCCGGCCTCGGGCGCACCGGGGTCGAGGGCAGCGGCCACCCCGAGCAGTCGGGCGGCGTTGTCGTGGGCCCGCCACACCGCGCTCGCCGTGTCGTCCGCCAGTCGGATCCGCGGGACGGCCGCGCCGTCGGGGGAGATCTCCATGACCCGACGGTGCTCGCCCCGCCGCCGCGCCGCAAACGTCTCTCCACAGGCACCACCGGCGGACGGCGTACCTTGGCCGGTCGTGAGCACCCCCGACGCCCCCCGGCCGGACCGTCCGGACCGGCCGGACCGTCCGGACCGGCCGGACCGGCCGGACCTTTCGGGGCGACCGGGCCGCTCCGCCGGCGGCGGGCGCGGTCGGGACCCCATCGCCGAGGCGCACCGCCAGTGGGTGGCCCACGGGTGGGCCGACGCCGCCGACGGGATGGCCATGGTGACCTCGCTGGTGCGCGCCCTCCAGCTCGTCACCGAGCGGGTCGAGGCCGTGCTGCGCCCGGTCGGCCTGACCTTCGCGCGCTACGAGGTGGTGCAGCTGCTCGCGTTCTCCTCGGCCGGCCGGATGCCCATGACCCGCCTGGGCTCGCTGCTGCAGGTGCACCCGGCGTCGGTGACCAGTGCCGTCGACCGGCTCGAGCGCCAGGGCTTCGTCCGACGGGAGGCCGGGGCGGACGACCGCCGGGTCAAGCTCGCGGTGCTCACCGACGCGGGGCGCCAGGTGGCCGCGGAGGCCACGGCCGGGCTCAACGCGCTGTTCACCGACCCGGGTCTGCCGCCCGCGGAGGTGGCGCAGCTGACCGCGCTGCTCGGCCGGCTCCGCGCGGACGCGGGCGACACGGTCGACCCCCGCTGAGGGCGCTCCCGCCGCCACGGCGACAGCGAGGCCCGGGTCGGCGTACCATGAGATAGTTGGACGTCCAAGTATCTACGCCGAGGGACCCGATGACCGACCTGCAGACCCCGCCCGCGCCGGAGCTCCACACCCCGGCGAACCCCGTCCGCCTCGTCACGGCCTCCGCGCTGTTCGACGGCCACGACGCCTCGATCAACATCATGCGGCGCATCTTCCAGAGCCGCGGCTGCGAGGTCGTGCACCTCGGCCACAACCGCTCGGTCAAGGAGATCGTCGACGCGGCGCTCGAGGAGGACGTGCAGGGCGTGGCGGTCAGCTCCTACCAGGGCGGGCACGTCGAGTACTTCGAGTACCTCGCGGAGTCGCTGCGCGAGCAGGGCCTCGACCACGTCCAGGTCGTGGGCGGGGGCGGGGGCGTGATCGTGGCCGACGAGATCGCCCGACTGCGCGAGGCGGGCGTGACCATCTTCAGCCCCGAGGACGGCCAGCGGCTCGGGCTGGTGGGGATGATCGACCAGGTGGTGCGCGCCTGCGACACCGACCTGCTGGCCGTCGCCGGACCCGACGTCGAGGCGCTGCTCGCCGGTGACCGGCGGGCCGTCGCGCGGGCGATCACCGCGGCCGAGCTCGGACGCCTCGACGACGACCTCCTGGCCCGCGCCCGCGAGGCCGCCGAGCGCCGCACGGTCCCGGCGCTCGGCCTCACCGGCACCGGTGGGTCGGGCAAGAGCTCGCTGACCGACGAGCTGGTCCGGCGCTTCCGCGTGGACCAGCAGGACAAGCTGCGGGTCGCGGTCGTCGCCGTCGACCCCACCCGGCGCAGGGGCGGCGGCGCGCTGCTGGGCGACCGGATCCGGATGAACTCGCTCGACGGCGACCGCGCCTACTTCCGCTCGCTGGCCACCCGAGGCGCCCACGAGCTGCCCGAGTGCCTGCCCGACGTGATCACGCTGCTCAAGGCGGCCGGCTTCGACCTGGTCGTCGTCGAGACCCCCGGCATCGGCCAGGGGGACGGGGCGATCGTGCCCTTCGTCGACCTCTCCGCCTACGTGATGACGCCCGAGTTCGGTGCGGCCAGCCAGCTCGAGAAGATCGACATGCTCGACTTCGCCGACGTCGTGGTGATCAACAAGTTCGAGCGCCGGGGCGCGGCCGACGCGATGCGCGACGTCGGGCGCCAGCTCGTGCGCAACCGGGAGGCCTTCGGACAGCGTCCCGAGGACATGCCGGTCTTCGGCACCTCGGCCGCGAGCTTCGACGACGACGGCGTCACCGCGCTCTACCAGCACCTGCTCACCGGCCTGGCCGAGCACGGGCTCCCCGTCACCGACGGGGTGCTCCCCCGCGTCGACGTCAGGCACTCCTCCGGGATCCGTCAGGTGCTGCCCGCCGACCGCGCGGGCTACCTCGCCGAGGTCGTCGGCTCGGTGCGCGGCTACCACGCGGAGACCGACCGCCTGGCCGGGATGGCGCGGCGCGCGCAGCGGCTGGCCGAGGTGGCCGGCGAGCTGGAGACCGGCTCGCCCGCGCACGACGAGGTGTCGTCGCGCGCCCACGACGCCCGGCGCGACCTGCCCCGCGAGGTCGCCGACGCGCTGGACGGCTGGGGCGACGTCGTCGCGGCGTACTCCGGCGACGAGCAGGTCGTCACCGTGCGCGACAAGGAGATCCGCTACGCGCTGGTCCGCGAGTCGCTGTCCGGCACGAAGGTGCGCCGCGTCAGCCTGCCCCGCTACGCCGACCACGGCGAGCTGGTCCGCTTCTGGCGTCGCGAGAACCTGCCCGGGATGTTCCCCTTCACCGCCGGGGTGTTCGCGTTCAAGCGCGACGGCGAGGACCCGGCGCGGATGTTCGCCGGGGAGGGCGACCCGTTCCGCACCAACCGCCGCTTCAAGCTGCTCAGCGAGGGCAACGAGGCCACCCGGCTGTCGACGGCGTTCGACTCCGTGACCCTCTACGGCCGCGACCCCGACCCCCGCCCGGACGTCTACGGCAAGGTCGGCACGTCGGGCGTCTCGGTGGCCACGCTCGACGACATGAAGGCGCTCTACGACGGGTTCGACCTGATCGCGCCGACCACGTCGGTGTCGATGACGATCAACGGCCCGGCGCCCTGCGTGCTGGCGTTCTTCCTCAACACCGTCGTCGACCAGGCGGCCGAGCGCGGGATCGAGCCCGCGGCCGCCCTGGCCCAGGTGCGCGGCACGGTGCAGGCCGACATCCTCAAGGAGGACCAGGGCCAGAACACCTGCCTGTTCTCCACCGAGTTCTCGCTGCGGATGATGGGCGACATCCAGGAGTGGTTCATCGCCAACTCCGTGCGCAACTTCTACTCGGTGTCGATCTCCGGCTACCACATCGCCGAGGCCGGGGCGAACCCCATCAGCCAGCTCGCCTTCACCCTCGCCAACGGCTTCACCTACGTCGAGTCGTACCTGGCCCGGGGCCTGGCGATCGACGACTTCGCGCCCAACCTGTCGTTCTTCTTCTCCAACGGCATGGACCCGGAGTACTCCGTGATCGGGCGCGTCGCGCGCCGGATCTGGGCGGTCGCGATGCGCGACGTCTACGGCGGCAACGAGCGCAGCCAGAAGCTGAAGTACCACGTGCAGACCTCGGGCCGCTCCCTGCACGCGCAGGAGATGGACTTCAACGACATCCGGACCACGCTGCAGGCGCTGATCGCGATCTACGACAACGCCAACAGCCTCCACACCAACGCCTACGACGAGGCCGTCACCACCCCGTCGACCGAGTCGGTGCGCCGCGCGCTGGCGATCCAGATGATCATCACCAAGGAGTGGGGCCTCGCGCTGAACGAGAACCCGCTCCAGGGCTCCTTCGTCATCGACGAGCTGACCGACCTGGTCGAGGAGGCGGTGCTGCGGGAGTTCGAGGCGATCCACGAGCGCGGCGGCGTGCTGGGCGCGATGGAGACCGGCTACCAGCGCGGGCGCATCCAGGACGAGTCGATGCTCTACGAGCACCGCAAGCACGACGGGTCGCTGCCGATCGTGGGCGTCAACACCTTCCTGGCCCCCGACGGCCCGGACGACGCGACCCCGCAGCACGTCGAGCTCGCGCGCGCCACGGAGGAGGAGAAGGAGGGCCAGCTGCGGCGGGTCACCGACTTCCGCGCCGCCCACGCCGCCGAGGCCGAGCAGGCCCTCGAGCGGCTCAAGGCGGCCGCCCGCGACGGCGACAACGTCTTCGCCGCCCTCATGGACGCCGCCCGCGTCTGCACGCTGCAGCAGACCACCGAGGCGTTCTTCGAGGTGGGTGGGCAGTACCGCCGGAACGTCTGACCCCGCGACCGACGGAGGAGGTCGCGACGGGTCAGAGGTCGAGCGAGCGCGCGACCGACGGAGGAGGTCGCGACCGCGGGTCGAGACCCGGTGACCCGACCACCGACCGCGGGTCGCGACCGCGGGTCGAGACCCGGTGACCCGACGGGCCTCCCCGCCGGTCGCGGCGTCGACCTGCGCCGGCGTGACCACCGTCGGCGCGCACGGCTACCGTCGGGGCGTGACGACCCGACTGCTCCTCATGCGCCACGGCCAGACCCACAGCAACGTGGCCGGGGCGCTCGACACCGGGGAGCCGGGGGCCGACCTGACGCCCCTCGGCGTGCGCCAGGCCGAGGCGGCGGCGGTCGCCCTGGAGGGCACGGAGATCCACGGTGTGGCGGTGTCGCGGCTGGTGCGCACCCACCAGACGGTGGCGCCGCTGGCGCGGCGGCGCGGGCTCGAGCCGCGGGTCGCGGCGGGGATCGAGGAGATCTCGGCGGGCGAGCTGGAGATGGCCAGCGACCACGACTCGGTGCACGCGTGGATCACCACGGTCGGGTCCTGGCTCGACGGCGACCTCGACGTGCGGATGCCCGGCGGGGAGAGCGGTCACGAGTTCATGGCCCGGTACGACGCGGGCGTGGCCGCGGCGCTCGCCGACGCCGAGCCCGGCTCGGCGACCCTCGCGGTCAGCCACGGCGGCGCGATCCGGGTGTGGGCGACGCTGCGCGCCGCCGACCGCCACCGGCTGCCGCCCCTGCACCAGCACATCGAGAACACCGGGCTGATCACGCTCGACCTGCCTGCCGGCGCCGACCCCGCCTCCCCCACCTGGGAGGTGGCCGACGCCCACCTGGAGCCGCTGGGCGGCCACCTGCTGGCCGACCACGACGCCCCGGACCCCACCGGCGACACGATCGACTGACGCGGTCGGGGCCGCGTCCGGTCAGTCGGGCAGCAGCCCCGCCACGAAGCGGTCCACGACGGCCTCGACCGACGTCCCGGGGTCGATCGGGACGGTGAGACGGTCGAGCACGAGCCCGTCGACCGCGTAGTGCAGCAGGGCCACCTCCGCCGGGCCGCCGGGGAGCCCCGAGGCCCGCTGGTGGGCCAGGTCCTGGGCGAACCACGTCCCGACGGTGTCCGCGACCAGCTCGGCGACCCACGGCTGGCGGGCGCTCTCGAGGCGCACCTCCCACCAGGCGAGGGTGACGTCGGGATCCGCCAGCAGCCGCCGCACGACGTCGCGCAGGTGCGCGGCGTACGACGCCCGGTCGGGCACGGCCTCCGCGAGCCGCGCCACGACGCGGGGGTCCGGCGCGAGGCGGGCGGCGATGCGCCGCACCACGCCCTCGAGGAGCGCCTGGCGCGTGCGGAAGTAGTTCGAGGTCGTGCCCGGCGCGACGCCGGCCGCGCGGTCGACCGCGCGGTGGGTCAGCCCGCGCGCGCCCTGCCGGGCGAGCACGGTCACGGCCGCGTCACCCAGCGCGGATCGCCGGTCGTCGTTGCGGGCCACGGGCGCACGATACCGGCAACCACGACGTCTGTAGTACGTTGCCGCCGACCACTACGGACGTAGTACATCGGAGGACCTGTGCGACAGCTGACCTACCTCGTGGCCACCTCGCTCGACGGGCGCATCGCCGCTCCCGACGGCGACGTCACGGCGTTCCCCACCGACGGGGACCACGTCGACGCGCTGGTGCGCGAGCACCCCGACACCATCCCGGCGTTCGCCCACGCCGCGCTGGGGGCCCAGGCCACCGGGGCGGAGTTCGACACCGTCCTGATGGGCTGGTCGACGTACGCCGCGGGGTTCGCCGTCACCCGCGACCCCTACCCGCACGCCCGCCAGGTCGTGTTCTCCCGACGCCGTGCGCCGGACGACGCCGCACCGGGCGTCGAGGTCACCGCCGAGGACCCGGTGGCGGTCGTCCGCCGGCTGAAGCAGGAGCCGGGGACCGGGATCTGGCTGTGCGGCGGCGGGCGGCTCGCGGGGGCGCTGGCCGACGAGGTCGACCGGCTGGTCCTCAAGATCAACCCGGTGCTGCTGAGCGACGGGGTGCCGCTGCTCGCCGGCCCCGCGACGACCCGTCGGTTCGTGCACGAGACCACCACGACCCACGACTCGGGGGTCGTCGTGGCGACCTACCGGCGTGACAGGGTGGGGTGATGCTCGACGACCTCGGCGCCGACGTGCCCGCCGGCCCGCGCCGTCGCGTCGTGTCGCTCGTGCCGTCGCTGACCGAGGCGCTCGCACCGACGGGGCTCCTCGTGGGGGCGACGGACTGGTGCACCCACCCGGGCGATCTCGAGGCCCGCGGCGTCCGCCGGGTCCGCGGCACCAAGAACCCCGACCTGGCGGCGGTCCGGGCGCTCGAGCCGGACCTCGTCGTGGCCAACAAGGAGGAGAACCGCGAGCTCGACGTGCGCCGGCTGCGCGACGCCGGCGTGGCCGTGTGGGTCACCGACATCGAGACCGTCCCGCAGGCCGTCGACGCGATGGCGCGACTCTTCGGCGAGGCGCTCGGCCTCGACGAGCCGGACTGGCTGGGCGAGGCGCGCACGCTCTGGTGCGGCGAGACGCCGCCCGCGGACCGCCGCGTCGTGGTGCCGGTGTGGCGCGACCCGTGGATGGTCGTGGGGCCCCGCACCTTCACCTCCGACCTGCTGCGCCGGCTCGGGGCGGCCAACGCGGTCGCCGACGGTCCCGACCGCTACCCGACGCTGGACCTCGCCGCGGTCGACGACCTCGGCGCCGACGCGGTGCTGCTGCCGGACGAGCCCTACCTCTTCACCGCCGAGGACGGCCCGGAGGCCTTCACGCGCACCCCGACCGAGCTGGTGTCGGGACGGCTGCTGACCTGGTACGGCCCGTCGCTGGTCGAGGCCCACCGCTCGCTGGACCGCTGAGGGCCGCTCAGGGCCGCTGGGGGCCGCTGGGGGCCACCGACCGCCGGCGGCGCCGTCTCACCAGCGGGGCTGGACCTGGGTGGGGACGGGGCGGGCGTCGTCGCGGGCCAGCAGGTACGCCGCGAGGCCGCCGCCGATGGCGCCGAACAGGTGGGCCTGCCAGGAGATCCCGGGCTGGCCCGGGAAGACGCCCCACAGCGCCCCGCCGTACAGCAGCAGCACGAGGACGCCGACCGCGATCTGACCGACCCGGCGGGAGAACACGCCGCGCAGCAGCAGGTAGACCAGCCAGCCGAAGACCAGCACGGACGCCCCGAGGTGGAGGGTGTTGAAGCCGCCGGTGAGCCAGGTGCCGAGCCCGCCGACGATCCAGACGATCGCGGTCACCGCGAGCCAGCGCGCGACCCCCGACAGCAGGATCAGGAAGCCGAGGACGAGCAGCGGGACCGTGTTGGCCACGAGGTGGCCGATGCCGCCGTGCAGCAGCGGGGCGAAGACGATGCCGGCCAGGCCGGCGCCGGTGTCGAGGGGGCGGATGCCGTAGCCGTCGAGCCCGCCGCGGAAGAGGACCTGGTCGAGGACCTCGAGCACCCACAGCACGCCGACGAACCCGGCGGACCAGACCAGGGCAGTCACCCAGGTGTCGCGTCCCGGGCCGTGGGTCGGGAGGCGGTTGCTCATGGCCTCAACGGTAGCCAGCGGTCCCGAAGCGAGGCTTCTCGTTGGCCAGGAAGGCGCGGACCCCCTCGGCGAAGTCGTCGCCGCCGTAGACCTCGGCGAGCCGTCGCTCGTCGTCGGCGGGCGGGCCCTCGAGGGTGTCGACGCGGGCCAGGAGCTGCTCCTTGGTCGCGCGCAGCGTGGCCGGCGAGGCGGCCAGGACCCCGGCCACGAGGTCGTCGACGGCGGCGTCCAGCCCGGCCGGGTCGACCACGTCGAGCAGGGCCCCGACCGCGTGGGCGCGCTCGGCGTCGACGAGACGTGACGCGAGCAGCATCTGGCGGGTCACGGACTCCCCGAAGACCGCGGCGCAGCGGTAGAGCACGGCGGCCGGGAGCACGTTGCCGAGGGTGCGGGCGATGGGGTAGCCGAAGCGGGAGCCGGTGGTGGCGACCCGGAGGTCGCAGTGGGTGGCGACGGCGAGCCCGCCGCCGACGCAGACGCCCTCGATCGCGGCGACGGTGACCTGCGGCAGCTCCAGCAGCCCCCGCAGCAGCGCCCGGATGCCGGCCTCGTGGGCGGTCGGGTCGGCGTCGGGCCCGGCGAAGTCCCGGATCTCGTTGCCCGCCGCGAACGCCCGCCCGCCCGCGCCGCGCAGGACCACGACCCGCGCCGTCGTGTCGTCGCGGAGCTCGCCGACCAGGTCGGCGAGGTCCGCGTACATCTGCGTCGTGAACGCGTTGTGGCGCTCGGGACGGTCGAAGAGGACCCGGACGACGGCGCCGTCGCGGTCCACGCGGACGCTCACGGCCGCCGCTCGCGGTCGCGACGGACGGCGTAGCGGGCGAGCAGGGTGCCGTCCTCCTCGAGCAGCTGGGTGAGCTCGAGGTGCTCGTCGAGGTCCTCGCCGCCGACGACGCGCCCCGCGTCGCCGCCGAGCAGCCGGGGCACGGTGGTCAGGCACAGCTCGTCGACGACCCCGGCGGCGAGGAGGCTGCCGAGCAGCGAGGGCCCGCCCTCGACCATGACCGAGGTCCAGCCGCGGTCGGTGAGCATCGCGCGCAGGCGGGTGGGCTCGGCGTCGTCACCGGTCGCGAGGACCACCCGGCCGGGCTCGGCGTCGCGCAGGCCGTCGGGCACCTCGCCGCGCCGGGAGACCACGACGAGGGGCACGTCGGCGGGCCCGTAGCCCTCGGCGCGCGCCGTGCCGGCCCCGACCACGACGGCGTCGGCGGCCGCACGCATGGCGGCGAAGACGCGACCGTCGGCGTCGTCGTTGATGGAGCCGCTCAGCCCGTCGGGGCCGCTGGCGGCACCGTCGGTGGTGGCGACCATCGACGCGCGCCACCAGGGCCGCACCGGGGGCGCGTAGAGCGCGGCCAGCGTGTCGTCGTCGACGTCCGCCCGCCTCGCGGGGTCGAGCCCCTCGGGACCGATCAGGACCTGCACGTCCACCTCACCACCCAGTAGGCCACCCCGAACGGGTCGCCCTCGTAGTCCACCTCGGCGCTCACCGACCGAGTCCCGACCAGCGCGCCGAGCGCCCGCAGCGCCGGGGTCCCCGCGGCGAGCAGCTCGACGCCCAGGTCTGTGTCCAGGTCGGCCAGCGTCGCCGCGTCCCCGGCCGCGAGCGCCCGGCCGGTGCGCTCGTCGTAGGGGTGGGCACGCCCGTCCAGGTGCCCCGGGGCCTTCTCCGTACGTCGAGCCGACCCGTCGGCGACCACCAGCAGCGCGTCGGGCGGAGCCGCGGGCGCTCCGGGGTCGGGAGGCACCCCGGCCTCCCCCGGCACCCCGACGGCACGCACGGCGCCGGTCCACCCGGCCGCCGCGAGGAGCGACACGCCGACCCGGGCGCCGAGGGCGTCGGCGAGGACCACCACCTCGGACGGCCCGGGAGCCAGCAGCCAGCGGCACGCCTCGACGGCGGCGGCCCGCACCTCGGGCAGGGGGTCCTGCCGGCCGGCGTACGACGGGAGCAGCGCGGGCGGCGAGGGCACCACGGCGATCCGCGGCGCGGCGGCGTCGGCGCTCACGCGAGCCCCCGGATCAGGCGGGCGGGGCGGCGGCGGCCGGCGATCGAGCCCACCATGTCGACGGTCTGCCGGGTCGGCACGACGTCGTGGACCCGGAAGATCCGCGCGCCCGCGAGCGCGCACACCGCGGTCGCCGCGAGCGTGCCGGTGAGCCGGTCGGTCAGCGGCACGTCGAGGGTCTCGCCGACGAAGTCCTTGTGGGACAGCGAGACCAGCACCGGCCAGCCGGTGGCGGTCATCTCCCCCAGCCGGCGGGTCACCTCGAGGGAGTGCAGGGTGTTCTTGCCGAAGTCGTGGGCGGGGTCGATGACCACCGACGCCGGGTCGACGCCGGCGGCGACGGCGCGCTCGGCGTAGGCGAGGGTGTCGCGCAGCACGTCGGCGACGACGTCGTCGTACTCCACCCGGTGCGGCCGGGTCCGCGGCGTCTGGCCGCCGGTGTGGGTGCAGATGATCGCCGCGCCGTGGGCGGCGGCGACGTCGACCAGCGCCGGGTCGGCGCCGCCCCAGGCGTCGTTGAGCACGTCCGCACCGGCCTCGCAGACCGCCCGGGCGACCGGGGCGCGCCAGGTGTCGACGGAGATCACCAGGTCGGGGAAGGCCGAGCGGACGCGCTCGACGAACCCGACGACCCGGCGGCACTCCTCCTCGGCGTCGATCACCTCGCCGGGGGCGGCCTTGACCCCGCCGATGTCGACGATCTCGGCGCCCTCCTCGACGACCTGCACGACGCGGTCGAAGGCACGGTCCTCGGCCCAGGTCGCGCCGCGGTCGTAGAAGGAGTCGGGCGTGCGGTTGACGATGGCCATCATCAGCGTCGCGTCGTCGTCGAAGCGGTGGCGGCCCAGCCGGAGGGTCACGACGCGCGCTCCGGGGCGCGCACGGCGGCCGCGGGCGGGCGCTCGTCCAGGGGCACGGCGCGCTCGACCGGCTGCGGGTCGCCGGCGGCGTCGCGCGTGAACTGGCGCAGGCACACCTCCGCCGGCAGCGGGCCGTGGGCACGGCGCGCGAGCACCGCCGCCATCACCTGGGTCGCCATCGGGCCGAGGTCAGCGAGGCCGTGGTGGGTGTGGGCGCGCAGGCCGAGGTCGACCTGCGCGACGGCGTCCAGCCCGGCGGCGCGCACCGTGTCGAGCAGCACGGCGACGTCGACGCCGTACCCGGACGGCACGGACAGGGAGGCGAGGTGGTCGGCCCGGACGGCCCACTCCCCCGCCAGCGGCTGCACGACGTCGGCGAGCTCGGGGGCCAGCAGGGTCAGCAGCGGACGGGCGACGAGCTCGGTGACGCGACCGCCGTGCGCCTCGCCGGCGGTCGGGCTGCCGTCGCGGAGCGGCCGGTCGTAGAAGCCCTTGACCAGCGCGACGGTGTCGTCGGCCAGCAGCGGCGCCAGCAGGGCGGGCACTAGGTCGGGCGCCGACTCGGTGAGGTCGGCGTCGACGAACACCAGGACGTCGGCGTCGACCGCGAGCTGCGCCTTCCAGATCGCCTCGCCCTTGCCGGGCCGCCCGCCGAGGTCGGGGCGCACGTCGCGCACCCGGTGCACCGTGGCCCCGGCGGCACGGGCGACGGCGCCGGTGTCGTCGACGGAGTCGGAGTCCATGACCACGACCTCGTCGACGAGCGGCACGGCCTCGAGCCAGGCCCGTCGTACGCCGGTCACGACGGCGCCGACGGTGGCCGCCTCGTCGCGGGCGGGCAGCACCACCGCGACGCGGCGACCACCCTTGGCCGCCAGGACGGCGGCGGGGTCGACGGCGCCGCGACGGTGGGTACGACTGGAGAACCAGTCGCCGCCCGCCGCGGCGGCCGTCCCGCTCCTGAGCCCGCTCATGACGGGGAGCCTACGGAGCGCCCTCAGGGGGCGACCGTCGCCCGCTCGTCGGCGGGCCGGTCCGCCGCCCGGGTCGCGTCGCCGTCGGTCCGCTCGGTCCCGGTGGGGGTCCCGGTGGGGTCCCCGGCGGGGGTCCCGGCGGGGGTCTCGGCGGGCCGACGGACGAACGGGACGAGCGCGACGAGGACCAGCGCGATGCAGCCGGCCACCATGAACGCGGTGGACACGCCCTCGGCGATGCCCTCCCGGGACTCCACGCCGCCCGGGGACGCGGTGGCCACGACGGTCATCACCGTGACGAACAGCGCGGTGCCGGCGGCGCCGGCCACCTGCTGGAGGGTGCTCAGGATCGCGCTGCCGTGGGAGTAGAGCGGCTGCGGGACGGAGCCGAGCGCGACGGTCATCAGCGGCGTCATCAGAGTGGCGATCCCGACGCTGAGCAGCACGAACGCCGCCGCGAGGGTGCCGAAGCCGGTGTCGACCGAGACGGTCGAGAGCAGCCACAGGGCCCCGGTGACCAGCAGCGAGCCCGGTACCAGCAGCACGCGGGGACCGCGGGCGTCGTAGATGCGGCCGACGACGGGGCCGAGCGCGCCCATGAGCAGGCCGCCGGGCAGGGTCAGCAGGCCGGTGGTCAGCGGGTCCATGGCGAGGGCCTGCTGGGCGAAGTAGGGGACGAGGATGAAGGTGCCGAGCATCGTCAGCATCGCGATCAGCGTCGCACCCAGCGCGAGCGGGAAGCCGCGGGCCGCGAACACCCGCAGGTCGAGCAGGGCTCGGTCCTCGCGCTGCAGGGCGAGCTGGCGCACCACGAAGGCGACCAGGGCCGCGACGCCGACCACGAACGGCAGCCACACCGGCACGGCGTGCCCGCCCTCGGCGGACTCGCCGATGCTGGACAGCCCGTAGACCAGGGCGCCGAAGCCGACGACGGCGAGCGGGACGGACAGCAGGTCGATGCGGGTGCGACGGGACTCCGCGATCGGCACGACGTAACGGGCGCCCAGTGCGGTGACGAGCAGCGCGATCGGGAGCATGGAGCCGAAGATCCAGCGCCAGCCGAGGGTGTCGAGGACCAGCCCGGAGACCGTGGGCCCGAGGGCCGGGGCGACGGCGATGACGACGGTGATGTTGCCCATCATCTGGCCGCGGCGGGCGACCGGGACGACCTCCATCACGGTGGTCATCAGCAGCGGCACCATGATCGCGGTGCCGGAGGCCTGGATGATGCGGGCGACGAGCAGCACCGAGAAGACGGGCGCCAGGGCGGCCAGGAGCGTGCCGGCGGCGAACAGTCCCATCGCGACGAGGAACAGCACCCGCGTCGGGACCCGCTGGATCAGGAACCCCGTCAGGGGGATCACCGAGCCCATCGTGAGCAGGAACGCGGTGGTCAGCCACTGCCCGGTCGCGGCGCCGACGCCGAAGGAGCTCTGGAGCACGGGGAGCGCGACGCTCATCGTGGTCTCGTTGAGGATCACCACGAATGTGCCGACGAGGAGGCTCGCGAGCAGGAGGACCTGCTCACGGGTCAGGCGCGGCGCGTCCTCGACGGAGGTGGTCGCAGACATTCAGGGTCCTTCGCGGGTCGACGGTGCCGGGTGCTGCCGGCCTCCACGTGCTCGACCGACCTGCCCCCGACAACTCATCGCCCCCGCGCCCCATTCCCCCGAGTCGGCCCGGATGCGCACCAGGACGTCGCCGAGTCGGCCCGGATGCGCACGTCGAGGACCCGCGCGGGCCGACCCGGCCCGCTCAGACGTCGGTGACGCGGACCCCGGCGTGGGCCTTGTAGCGCCGGTTGACCGCGATGAGGTTGGCGGTGAGGGCCTCGACCTGGCCGGCGTTGCGGAGGCGACCGGCGTACACCCCGCGCAGGCCCGGTACGGCGTCGGCCAGGGCGCGGACGAGGTCGGTGGCCGCGCGGTCGTCGCCGAGCACGAGGACGTCGGTGTCGAGCGAGGCGACCTCGGTGTCCTCGAGCAGCACCGCCGAGAGGTGGTGGAAGGCCGCGGTGACGGTGGACCCCGGCAGCAGCTCGGCGGCCTGCTGGGCGGCGGAGCCCTCCTCGACCCGGAGGGCGTAGGGGCCCTGCTTGTCGAACCCGAGGGGGTTCACGCAGTCCACGACGACCTTGCCGGCGAGCTGGTCGGCGAGGTCGCGCAGCAGGTCGGCGTGGCCGTCCCACGGGCAGGCAACGACGACGACGTCGGCGGCGCGCGCCGCGTCGGCGTTGGCCGCGCCGGTGACGGAGCCGCCCCACGAGGCCTGCACGTCGGCGGCGACCGACGCGGCGCGCGCGGCCTCGCGGCTGCCGAGGACGACGGGGATGCCGGCGGCGGCGAAGCGGCCCGCGAGGCCACGACCCTGCGGTCCGGTGCCCCCCAGGACGGCGACGGTGTGGGCGGTGACGTCCGGGGCGTCCCCGGAGTCGGGACCGGAGCCGGTCGAGCCGGTGTCGGTGCTCATGCGGAGACCTCCTTGAGGGCCGCGACGTCGGCGACCCTGCCCTCGTGGGTGCGGGACAGCGGGGTGGCGTTGAGGGCGTGGACGCCGCTGGCCGCGAACGCCGCGACGCGCTCGGCGACGTGGCTGCGGGACCCGATCAGCATCACGCCGTGCAGCAGCGCGTCGGGCACGGCGGCGACGGCCTCGGCCTTCCGACCGCCGAGGAAGAGGTCCTGGACGGTGTCGGCCTCCTCGCCGAAGCCGAACCGGGTGGCGAGGTCGTGGTAGAAGTTCTTGCCGCGCGCGCCCATGCCCCCGACGTACAGGGCGATGTGGCTGCGGGCGCGCTCCTCGGCGGCGGCGATCTCGTCGGGGTCCTCGGACACGCAGACCATGGTGTCGGCGACGACCTGCAGCGGGTCCATGTCGGCCGGGCGGCGGGCGTTGCCCTCCGCGAGCGCCTCGCCGAAGGCCTCGGCGGCGCCCTCGGGGTGGTAGAAGATCGGCTCCCAGCCCTCGGCGACCTCGGCGGCGAGGGCGACGTTCTTGGGGCCGAGCGCGGCCAGGACGATCGGGATCCGGTCGCGCACCGGGTGGTTGATGAGCTTCAGCGGCTTGCCGAGCCCGCTGCCGCCGTCCTCGGGGCGCAGGGGGACGTCGAAGTGGTCGCCGTGGAAGTCCAGCGCCTCGCGGCGCCACACGCGCCGGCAGATCTCGACGACCTCGCGGGTGCGACCGAGCGGCTGCTTGTAGGGCACGCCGTGGAAGCCCTCGACGACCTGCGGGCCGGACGCGCCGAGACCGAGGACGAACCGCCCGTCCGAGACGTGGTCGAGCCCGGCGGCGGTCATCGCGATCAGGGCGGGGCTGCGCGAGTAGACGTTGAGGATGCTCGCCGACAGCTCGACCCGCTCGGTGCGCGCGGCGAGGTAGCCGAGCTGGCTCACCGAGTCGTACGAGTACGCCTCCGGCAGCATCACGAGGTCGAGCCCGACGTCCTCGAACTCGGTCAGCCGGTCCGCGGTCTCGCGGAACCCCCCGGCATAGCTCAGCGGCATCCCGATCTTCACGCGCGTCCTCCTCGACGTAGGTGTCCTGACCGTATCCGGTCTGCTACTCGTCGGTAACCGCGGACCGGAGGTCGGCGCCCGGGGGCGCCGATCGTCCACGAACGGCATCATCGCGGCCCGCCACAGCACCGTTTGTCCACAATCGGCGTGGTCGGACCACGGGCATCCCTAGGATCGACCCATGACAGGAGCCCCGGGGACCCAGGGCTCGACGCCACGGACGGTACGACGGG
Organism: Nocardioides lentus; assembly: GCF_039529515.1. NCBI lineage: Bacteria > Bacillati > Actinomycetota > Actinomycetes > Propionibacteriales > Nocardioidaceae > Nocardioides > Nocardioides lentus. The sequence goes on along the minus strand of NZ_BAAAMY010000004.1, from coordinate 392,546 downwards.
GGCCCCAGCTCGCGGCCTGGGGGTTCCTGGGCGGCTGCGTCGTGGTGTCGGCGGTGGCGATGCTCTCCCCGCTGGGCCCGGACGCGCGGGCGACCGCGTCGACGCTGGGGCTGCTGCTGGTGGCGCTGAGCGGCGCGGTGTGGGCGGTGCTCGCCTCGCGGCGCTCCACCGGGCTGCGGCGCACGGGCTGGGCGCTGATCGCCACCGCGGGCACGTTCGCGATGCTCGGCAACCTGCTGGCCGGCCAGTCCGGCGGCACGGTGGTGCCGCAGGAGTACAGCTTCGTCAGCGACCTGATCGTCGCCGCGTCGCTGGCGATGGTGCTGCTGGGCGCCGTGTTCCTGCCCCAGCACCGCTGGCAGGGCCGCGAGCTCGTGACCCTCCTGCTCGACGGCGTGCTGATCGTCGCCGCGGTCCTCGTCATCGCCACCTCCCTGGTCTTCAGCGACCTGCTCGCCACCGCCGAGGGCGTCCTGGACCGCACCACGACGCTCGTCATCCCCGTCCTCGACGTGCTGCTGGTGACGGTCGCGGGGGTCCTCTACCTGCGCTCGCGCGGCTCGGACCGCTGGGTCATGGCCCTGATCGCGGGCGGCTCGGCGCTCTACGCCCTCGCCGACCTCCACTACGCCCTGACGCTGTCGCAGGGCACCTACACGCTCGGCACCTGGCCCGACCTCGGGTGGATCGCCGGGTACGCCGCGATCAGCGCGGCCGCCGTCCTCGAGCCGGGCCGCACCCCGGACCCCGGACCGGTCCCCCGCGCCCCCGGGTCCGACGCCGCCGGCTCGGTCGCGATCTTCTCCACCCTGCTCCTCGCGGGCCTGGTGCAGGTGCTGGTGCCCGTCGACAGCAGCGTCCGCACGGCGCAGGCGGTGCTGTGGTCGGTGCTGATCGCCGTCGCGGCGGTCCGCCAGGTCGCGCTCAGCCGGGAGAACGAGGCCCTCCGTGTCGGCCTCGAGCGCCGGGTGGCCGAGCAGACCGCGGACCTGCGCCGTCTGGTCCACCAGACCCGGGTGCTCGTCGACAGCGTCGGCGACGGCATCTACGGCGTCGACCACCAGGGGCGGGTCACCTTCATGAACCGCTCGGGCCAGGCCCTCCTGGGTCTCGAGGACCTCGGCTCGATCGAGGGCCGTCACGCCCACGACGCCTTCCACGCCCCCCGGCCCGACGGCGTGCCCTACCCTCGCGCGGGCTGCTACGTCACCGAGGCCATCGAGCACGGCGGCCTCGCGGTCGGCGAGGAGGACTCCTACGTGCGCGTCGACGGCTCCTTGCTGGCCGTCGAGATCACCGCCAGTCCCCTGTCGGTCGACGGGCAGGAGGCCGACGGGCAGGGGGACGACGACCGTGGCGCGGTCGTGGTCTTCCGCGACGCCACCGCACGCCGCGAGATGGAGCGCATCAAGGAGGAGTTCCTCTCGGTGGTCAGCCACGAGCTCCGCACCCCGCTCACCTCGATCCGCGGCAGCCTCGGGCTGCTGTCCGGTGGCGCGCTCGGCGAGCTGCCGCCGGCGGCGGCCAAGATCGCCCGACTCGCCGAGGAGAGCTCCCAGCGGCTCGCACGGATGATCAACGACATGCTCGACCTCGAGCGGCTCGGCACCGGCCAGGTCGTCCTCGAGCTCGAGGAGGTCGCCAGCGACGAGCTGGTCACCACCGTCGTCGCCGAGCTGTCCGGGCTGTCGCGGATGCACGGCATCGGCCTCGTGATCGAGGCCGCCGAGGGCGTCGCGGTCGTCGACGGCGACCGGTTCGTGCAGGTGATGACCAACCTGATCGGCAACGCCATGAAGTTCTCGGCCCCCGGCGACCGCGTCGTCGTCGCGGCGCGTCACCGGCCCGAGCGCGACGAGATCCGCTTCGAGGTCCGCGACACCGGGCGCGGCATCCCCACCGCCCAGCTCGACCGGATCTTCGAGCGGTTCCACCAGGTCGACTCCTCCGACAGCCGCCAGAAGGGCGGCACGGGGCTGGGCCTGGCCATCAGCCGCGAGCTGGTGGAGAGGATGGGGGGTCGCATCTGGGCCGAGAGCGTGGTCGGCCGGGGCACCAGCTTCTTCTTCACCCTCCCTGCCGGCCGCACCTCCACCACTGCCGGGTCCGCTGCCGGGTCCCCCGGCACGTCCAGCACCAGCCCCACCCCCAGCACGACCCCCAGCACGACCTCCCCCACCCCCGACAGCACCACGAGGAGCTGACCGCGTGCCTCCCGCCGCGACCGGTGTCGCCGCCGGCCTCATCCACGTGCGCGCCGCCCGCGGGACCGGCCGTACGCCGCTCTCCGCGTTCGACGCCGCCCTGCACGCCGCCGGCGTCGCCGACCACAACCTGATCACCCTGTCGTCGGTCGTCCCCCCGGGCGTCCGGGTGGAGGTCGTCGACGACGCCCCTCCGCTGGGCTCCGTGCACGGCGACCGTCTGTACGCCGTGCTGTCGGTCGCGCACGCCGAGCTGCGCGGCCAGTCCGCCTGGGCCGGCCTGGGCTGGGTCAACGACCCCGACGTGGGCGGACTGTTCGTCGAGCACCACAGCGGCGCCGAGGAGTCCGTCCGCGAGCTGATCGACCTCACCCTCGACGACATGTGCCGCCGCCGCGGCCGCGACTTCGGTGCGGTCCAGCAGGCCGTCGTCGGCGTGCACTGCGACGACCTGCCCGCCTGCGCGCTCGTCGTCGCGACGTACGCCGTCCAGCCCTGGGAGCGCGCATGAGCACCGACCCCCGCACCGACGTCCCCGTCACCGGACCCGTCGAGGGCGAGCTCGCCGGCACCTACCGCGGCTGGCGCGTGGAGATCCGCCGCAGCCTCGACGCCGACGTGCGCGACGAGCTGCACGCGCTCTACGAGCGTGCGTTCGGCCCGCTGCGCACGCTGGCCGCGGCCCGTCACGTGCTCACCCGCGCCGAGTTCGACGAGGAGATGACCGCCCCGACGGTCGACAAGTACGTCGCGCTGACCGCGGACGGCACGGTCGCCGGGCTGAGCACCTTCACCAACGACCTCTCGACCGTGCCGTGGATCAGCCCCGAGTACTACGCCCACCGCTACCCCGGCCCCGCCGCCCGCGGCGCGGTCTACTACCTCGGCATCACCCTCACCGACCCCGCGCACCGTCGTACGGGGGCCTTCGAGGCCGTGCAGGAGGCCGTCAAGGCGCGGCTGATCGCGGAGGACGCGGTCTGCGTGTGGGACATGTGCGCGGCCAACGTGGAGGCCGGTTTCGCCGACGCCATCTCCCGCTTCGTGGGCGACCGGGCCGTCGTGGCCCCTACGGTGGTGGACACCCAGCACTACTTCGCCGCAGACTTCGACAGGACCACGCCGGGAGGCACACCATGACGGTCTTCGCGCTGGTCGTCGACGACGACGACGACATCCGCTACCTGACCGGGGTCAGCCTCGAGGCGACCGCCGGCTGGGAGGTCGTCACGGCCGCGTCGGGCGCGGAGGCCCTCAGCGAGGCGCTGGCCCGCACCCCCGACGTGGTGCTGCTCGACCTAATGATGCCGGAGATGGACGGGCTCGCGACCGTGGAGCGGATGCGCGCCGAGCCGACCCTGGTCGACGTGCCGGTCATCCTGTTCACCGCGAAGGCCTCCGTCGGCGACGACGCCCCCTGGGAGGGCGCCGACATCTCGGGCGTCCTGGGCAAGCCGTACGACCCGATGCAGCTGGCCGGCAACGTGCGCGGCCTGCTCGGCTGGGGTCCAGAGCGCTGACGCGCGACCCGGTCCCCCGGCCGGGGGCTCACGGGTAGCCGAGGACCTCCTCGCGCCTCTCGCCCCACGCCAGGGCGGAGGCGATCGCGTCGTCGAGGCTGAGCTCGGTGCGCCAGTCGAGCAGGCGCGCGGACGCGTCGACGTTGGCGAAGGCGCCGACCGCGTCGCCGGGCCGCGGGGGCGCCTCGGTGACGGGCACGGTCGCGCCGAAGACCCGCTCGAACGCCGCGACGAGCTCGCGGACGGTGACACCGTCGCCGGTGCCGACGTTGATCACGGTGCTCGGGGCGTCAACGGCGGCGAGCACGTCGTCGAAGCGCTCGACGGCCCGCACGTGCGCGCGGGCGAGGTCCCAGACGTGGACGTAGTCGCGGATGCCGGTGCCGTCCCGGGTCGGGTGCTCGGTCCCGGTGATCGTGAAGGAGTCCTTCTGCCCGCGCGCGGCCATGACGAGCTGCCCGAGCACGTGGGAGGGCTCCCTGGCGTAGATCCCGGACTCCAGGTCGGGGTCGGAGCCGATGGGGTTGAAGTAGCGCAGGATGACCGCGCGCAGGTCGGTGGCCGCGGCCATGTCCTGCAGCGCCATCTCCATCATCAGCTTGGTCCTCGCGTACGGCGAGCCGGGCGCCAGCGGGTCCGCCTCGGTGACCTCGAAGGCGTCCTTGAGGGCGTACAGCGACGCCGAGGAGCTGAACAGCACCCGGGGCAGCCCGAGCGCGGTCAGCTCGTCGAACAGCTCGAGCGACTTCGCGACGTTGTCGCGGTAGTACTCGTAGGGCTGCTGCACCGACTCCGGGACCACGATCCGCGCGGCCATGTGGATCGTGGCCTCGAGGTCGGGGTGCTCCTCGGCGATCCGGCGCAGCAGCGCACGGTCGGCGACGTCGCCCTCGTAGAAGGCACGGTCCTTCACGAAGACACGCGGGCCGGTGAGCAGGGAGTCGAGGACGACCGGGACGTGCCCGGCCTCCTCGAGCGCCTTGCAGGTGGTCGAACCGATGTAGCCGGCGCCGCCGGTGACGAGGACCTTCATGGCCGCCACCCTAGGAGAGGGACGACCTCAGTCGCCGGGCCACTCGCCGGTCCACCGCTGGAAGAGGCGGGCGCCCCCGCGCTGGATGGCGGCCTTCACGAGGAAGTAGATCGCCCCCTGCACGACGGCGGCGGCGAGGACCTCCTTGGTCGAGTACTCCGACTCCAGCGGTCCCGGCGGGTCGCCCTCGGAGCCGGCGCGGATCCGGCCCCACACGAGCTGGAAGATCTTGCCGGCGAGCAGGCCGCCGGCCATGGACGTGATGGTCCCCCAGGGGCGGTACAGCACCTTGGCGGACGTGCTGGCGGTCTCCTCGACTGGCATGGTGGCGATCCTCTCACTGGGGCGAAGACGCGTCGTGCGCCCCGCGGCTGCGCCGCAGCGCGCGGCCCCGCTCGACGTCCTTCTCCTCCTTGGCGTCCGCCTTGTCGGAGGCGCGGGTGTCGCGGGCGGGCAGCTGCAGCGTCCGCTCCGCCGCGATCCCGGCCTGCAGCTCGCGGCCCCGCTCGAGCTCGGCGTCCAGCTCGGCGCCGAAGAGCAGCGCGAGGTTGGTGATCCACAGCCAGAGCAGGAACACGATGACGCCGGCCAGGGCACCGTACGTGGCGTTGTAGGAGCCGAAGTTGGCGACGTAGAAGCCGAACGCCGCGGACGCGAGGACCCACACGACGATCGCGAATCCGGCGCCGACGCTGATCCAGCGGAACGCCGGCTGCTGCACGTTGGGCGTGGCCCAGTAGAGGATCGCGACGATCACCATCACCACGACCAGCAGCACCGGCCACTTCGCGATGCTCCACACCGTCACCGCGGTCGAGCCCAGCCCGACGGCGTCGCCGACGGCCTCGGCGGCCGGTCCGGTGAGGACGAGCGCGAGCAGCACCAGCGCGGCGAGCACGACGGCGACCAGGGTCACCAGGATCATCGCGGGCCGCAGCTTCCAGACCGGCCGGCCCTCGCGGACCTCGTAGACGCGGTTCATGGCGCGCCCGAAGGAGCCGACGTAGCCGGACGCCGAGAACAGCGCGGTCGCGAGGCCGACGACGAGCGCGATGCCGCCGCCCTGGCTGCTGCTCAGCTCGAGCAGGGTGGGCTCGAGGGTGTCGGCGACCGATCCCGCGCCGACCTGGCGCAGGATCTGGGTGATCGTGTCCACCGTCTGCTGGCCCTGCCCGGCGAGGCTGACCAGGCTCAGCAGCGCGATCATCGCGGGGAACAGCGCCAGCACCGCGTAGTAGGTGAGCGCCGCGGCGAGGTCGGTGCACTGGTCCTTCGAGAACTCCCGCGCCACCCGGCGGACGACGTTGGTCCAGCCGGGCCTCGTCAGGTCGGTGGGCGAGTCGGGCTTGGCGTCGTCCTCGGCCGCCGGCGGTGCGTCACCGGCGGTGCGGGTCCCGCCGCGGGTCCCGCTGCCGGCCTCGGTGCGCGTGCCGCCGGCCCGGCCGGTGTCGCGTCCGCGGGTGGCGGTCGAGGGGTCTGCCTCCGCGCGGCGCCGGTGGTACGCCGCCTCGAGCTCGGCGTGGCTGCGGCGCGCGCGGGGGCTCACGCCGACCGCCGGCTCCAGGCGAGCAGGACCCAGCCGACCAGGGCCGCAGCGGCGAGACCGGCGGCGGCCGCGACCGCGACCGAGGGGCGGCCGTCGTCGTCGGTGGCGAGGTCGACGACCTGGCTGCGGGCGTCGGTGACCCGCTCGCGGGCCTGCCCCTTGACGTCGAGCTTGTGGCTCAGGGCGTCGACGGTCTCCCCCAGCCGCCGGCGCTGCTCGGCCAGCTCGGCCTCGAGCTGCTCGGGGGTGGGCTGGGGCTGGTTCTGGTCACCGCTCATGGCTGCGTGCCTCCTGGACGGCCGCGACGTCGGCCTTCACGTTGTCGATCGTGGTCTGGGGCGCGGCCGGGGTGGCCTCGGTGACCTGCTTCCTTCCGACGAGCGCGACCGCACCGGCGACCGCGAACAGCACGACGGTCACGATCAGCGCGGCCAGCCACAGGTCGAGCACGAGCGCCAGGGCGGCGATGGCGGTCGCGACGAGCGCGCCCCCGCCGTACAGGGCCAGGACGCCGGCGGCTCCGAACAGGCCCGCGCCGATCCCGGCGTGCTTGGCCTTGGCGGTCATCTCGACCTTGGCGAGCTGCATCTCGCTGCGCACGAGGTCGGAGGTCTGCTGCGCCAGGCGCGAGAGCAGCTCGCCCGTGGTGGCGTCGGCGGGGTCGCCCGACGGGGTGGGGCGGGTGGTCATGGGGTCTCCTCGGCTGATGTCACGGTGACGCCGCCGTACCCGGGACACGTGGGTCGATGCACGACCGGCCCGCGGCGCTCAGTCCGCCAACCCAGCCCCGACGGCGGTCTCGACGCCGCGCGCTCGCCAGGGCTCGCGAGCTGCTCGACCACCGGGGGTCGAGCTGCGACACCGGAGGTCGAGGCGCGACGAGCGCCAGCGAGGAGCCACGAGACCCCGCGACCGCCGGAGGTCGAGGCGCGACGAGCGCCAGCGAGGAGCCACGAGACCCCGCGACGCTCAGGACGAGGCGGGCTGCTCCTCGTGACGACCGAAGTCGTCGTCGAGCCGGACGATGTCGTCCTCCCCGGTGTAACCGCCGTGCTGGACCTCGATGATCACGAGCTCCTGGCTGTGGAGGTTGGCGATGCGGTGGGCGGCGCCGCACTCGACGTCGACGGACTCCCCCGGCCCGGCGACGACGGTCTCGCCGTCGATCGTGCACGTGGCCATCCCGAAGATGACGACCCAGTGCTCCGAGCGGTGCTTGTGGGTCTGGTACGACAGCCGGGAGCCGGGGTGCACGTGGATGCGCTTGACCTTGTAGCCGTGACCGTCGTCGATCACGTGCCAGGAGCCCCAGGGGCGCTCGGCGGAGTCGTTCGGCATCCAGGCTCCTTCTCAGCGGTTTCGGCTTGGAGCGTACGGGACCCCGACGTGCGACGGACCGGTGACGGCCTCAGCCGTCACCGGTCCGCGCATCGTGGACTCAGAGGTGCGTGGTCACCCCGCGCTCGCTGAGCGCGGCGATCGCCTCGCGCACGAGCGGTGCAGGTCCGGAGGAGGGAAGTCCCTCGGCCTCGCGCACCGTGATCGGCGGGACCGGCACGTGCGACACCAGCGGGTGGGCCGGGCGGTGGTCGATCGGCTCGTCGGAGCCGAACAGGTCCTCGTGCATCTTCTCGCCCGGGCGCAGCCCGGTGAACTCGATCTCGATGACCTTGCTCCCCGACGACGCGATCATCTGGCGGGCCACGTCGACGATCTTGATCGGCTCGCCCATGTCGAGCACCAGCGCCTCGCCCGGCGACCCGATCGCCGCGGCCTGCACGACCAGCTCGCAGGCCTCCTCCACCGTCATGAAGAAGCGGGTCACGTCGGGGTCGGTCACCGTCACCGGCCCGCCGACGGCGATCTGGCGGGCGAAGGCGGTGAGCACGGAGCCACGGCTGCCGAGCACGTTGCCGAACCGCACCGACAGGTAGGTGCCGGACGCCGTCCGACCGCGCTCGGCCGTGAGCCGCTCGCCGAGCCGCTTCGACCAGCCGAGCACGCTGCACGGGTCGGCGGCCTTGTCGGTGGAGATGTTGACGAACTTGTCGACGCCGACGGCCTCGCACGCGTCCAGCACGTTGCGGGTGCCCCAGACGTTGGTCTTGACCGCCTCGGCCGGGTACTGCTCGAGCATCGGCAGGTGCTTGAGCGCGGCCGCGTGGAAGACGACCTCGGGTCGGCGCTCGTTCATGATGCGGTGCAGCGCGACGGTGTCGCGGATGTCGCAGAGGATCACGTCGCCCGAGTCGAGCAGCGCCCGGTCGTGCAGGCTGAGCTGCACGGCGTGCAGCGCGGACTCGTCGCGGTCGAGCATCATCAGCTCGGCCGGGTCGTACTGCTGGATCCGGCGGCAGAGCTCGGAGCCGATGGAGCCGCCGGCCCCGGTGACCAGCACCCGGCGACCCGTCAGGTAGCCGGCGATGGCGCCGAGGTCGGTGTCGAGCTGGCTGCGGCCCAAATAGTCGGTGAGGTCGATGTCGCGGATGTCGCGGATGTCGACCTTCTCGCTCAGCAGCTGCGAGGTCGACGGGACGACCTTGATCTCGAGCCCGGCGTCGACGCGACGCGCCTCGAGCCGCAGCCGGTCGATCAGCTCCGAGGGCGCGCTCGGGATCGCGATGACCACGGCCGAGGCCCCCGTCTCGCGCAGGACCCGGCCGAGGTCGTCCGTCGTGCCGCGGACCGGCACGCCCCGCAGTCGCAGGTAGCGCTTGCGGGGGTCGTCGTCGAGGAGCGCCACCGGTGCCCACGTGGAGTCGGGGTCGCGCTGCATGGAGCGCAGGAGCTCGGTGGCGGCCTCACCGGCGCCGACCACGACCGTCGTCACGACGTCGTCGGGTCGGGGCCGCTCGGAGGCCTGCGAGGCCTGCCGCCAGGCGACCCGAGCGCCGGCCATGACGAGGAGCGCGCTCACGGCGCCCAGCGCAGGCAGCGAGCGCGGGACGTAGATCGGCACCAGGTTGACCACGAAGAGCACGAAGCCCACGCCGAGAGTCACCCCCGACAGCAGGAGCATGTCCTCGACGCTCGCGTTGCGGGTGCGGCCCTGGTGCATCCGGAGGCCGGACCCCAGGGCGAGGTGGAGGCCGCCCGCGGCCAGCGCAGCCACCGCGACGTTCGCCCAGGGGACGGACTGGGTGTCGGCGTAGCGGAGCAGAGCGACGAACGCGAAGGCCAGGAGCCACGCGGCGACGTCGACCAACGCCATCAGTACGGTGCGGTGCGTCCGGAGTGTCCGGACGAGTGCCGCCTGTCGTTGCTGCATGCTGATGACCCCCATGATCGTCGGCTGCGGGCCCTATCCAGCGCCCACGACGCTCGATTAGATCAACATCCCCTCTCCCTTGCCAGTCGGGAGAACAGACGTTGTCCGAACCTTGTGGTTTCAACCGTCGACTCCGTGAGCGCCGTACGGCGAGAAGGGCCGTCCTCCGCTTGAGCGGGTTAGGGTGACCGCGGCATTCGACGCTCATGGGACGGACGACAGGCGTGGAACTCAAGGACTACTGGCTCACGATCCGCCGACGTTGGAAGACGATCGTGGCCGTGCTGGTCGTGGCCGTGGCCGTGGCCGGCGCGCTCACCTGGCAGGCGACGCCCCAGTACGCGTCCTCAGCGCGTCTCTTCGTGACCACGGCACCGTCCGACACCTCGGCGGCCTATCAGGGCGAGCTCTTCGCGTCCCAGCGGGTGACGTCGTACGCCGAGGTGGTCACCGGCCGCACCCTGGCCGAGCGGGTCGCCGACGCCATGGGCGAGGGCCTCACGGCCGACGACCTCATCGGCAAGGTGCAGGCGACCGTGGTGCCCGAGACGGTGATCCTCGAGATCACGGCCACCGACCCCGACCCGCTCCTGGCCCGCGACATCGCGCAGGCGTACGCCGAGGGCCTCAGCGACTACGTCGAGGACGTCGAGACGGTCGGGACCGCCGACCCACTGATCAGCGCCAGCGTGTCCGACGACGCCCAGGTCTCCGACACCCCGGTCTCCCCCCAGCCTGTGCGCAACCTCGGTCTGGCCGTGGTGCTGGGTCTGCTGATCGGCGTCGCCCTGGCGGTGGCGCGGGAGCTGCTGGACACCTCGGTGAAGACCCCGGCCGACGTCGCCGCGGTCACCGACGCCCCGCTGCTGGCCTCGATCCAGGTGGACACCTCCGCCGCCGATCGGGACGCGGCCGAGGTGCTGGACGACATCACCCCCTGGGCCGAGGCCTTCCGGGTGCTGCGCACCAACATGCAGTACGTCCAGGTCGACAGCGACACCAAGACCTTCGTGGTCACCAGCTCGGTGCCGGCCGAGGGCAAGTCGACGATCGCGGTCAACCAGGCGGTCACCCTGGCCCTCGCCGGCCAGCGGGTCGTGCTGGTCGACTGCGACCTGCGCCGGCCGCAGGTCGCCACGCGCCTCGGGCTCGACGACGCCGTGGGGACGACCACGGTCCTGATCGGCCGCGTGCCGCTCGGGGACGCGCTCCAGCGCTACGGCTCCTCCGGCCTCCAGGTGCTGACCAGCGGCCCGATCCCACCGAACCCGTCCGAGCTGCTGCAGTCCCAGGCGATGTCGGACCTGCTCACCGACCTGCGGGCGCGCTTCGACGTCGTCATCATCGACGCCCCGCCGCTGCTCCCCGTGACCGACGCCGCACTGCTCGCGCCCCAGACCGACGGCGCGGTCGTGGTCGTCCGTCACGGCAAGACCTCGCGTGACCAGCTCGACCACGCCATCGACCGCCTCGAGGCGGTGGAGGCGTCCGTGGCCGGGGTGGTCGTCAACCTGATGCCCGCCCGACGCGCCGCCAAGGGGTACGGCTACGGGTACGGCTACGGGTACGGCTACGCGCCGAAGGAGCAGGCACCTCCGCCGCGGTCCACGCGGTCGAAGCGCTCCAAGGCGAGGCGCGCCAAGGGCGGCGCCGCCAAGCACACCCGCGGCAAGGGCGCGGGGAACGCACCCGGGGAGCCCGAACGGGCCGAGGCCCCGGCGACGTACACCGACACACGCGCCTGAGGAGCCTCGTCAGCGGCGCGTGACGCTCCGCAGGGCCGGACGCACGTCGACGAGGTAGACGAACGCCGCAACGGTGAAGATCAGGTTGAAGATGCCGATCACGCCCCCGCCGAGCAGGCCGAGCAGCTGGAAGACCAGCCCGATGCCGAGGATCGCGAGCCAGGCCGGCTTCGTGAGCTTGTCGGCCGCCGTGAAGGCGTCGGCGGGGAACGTCAGCGCGGTCACGAAGGCGAACGCCTTGACGGCCAGCAGCACGACGGTGACGGCGAGCATGATGCCGCCCTGCACGACGAACACGTTGAGGTCCACGCCCCCCAGCGTAGGGGGCCGTACGCACGACGCCGGCCCGCCGTCCGGGTGGACGACGGGCCGGTGTCGTGGTGCGTCTACGACCGGGGCCGCAGGATGGCGAGGGTCAGTCGCCGACCTTGGCGGCAGCCTCGGAGGCGGCCTTGGTCGCGCTCTCGACCGTCTTGCGGGCCGAGGTCTGCGTGGCCTTGGCGCTGCTGGTGGCAGGCGACTTGGTCGCCGTGTCGGCCGTCTTCTTGGCCGCGGTCTTCGCGGTGTTGGCGGTCTTCGTGGCGCCGCCCTTGGCGGTCGACTTGGTGGAGGTGGCCGCCCTCTTGGCGGTGGTCCGGGTCGACTTGGCCGCGGTCTTGGCGGTCTTCGCGGTCTCCTCAGCCCCCTGCTCGGCGACCTTCTCGACCTTGTCCGCGGTCTTCTTGGCCTGCGTGCGGGTGGTCTTGGCCTTGGCCTTGGTCGTCCTGGCGTTGCGGACCGTGTCCTGCGTGGACTCCTGGCGGCGCACGCGGGTGACGAGGGACTCGCCGCGCTTGGCGAGGTCGACGTACACGTCGGTGGCGGCCTCGACGTTGCCGACCACGAAGTCGCTGATGCGGGTGGGGATCGAGCGGACCTCGTCCTGCAGCTCGGAGATCCGCTTCTCCGCGGCCTCCTGGGTCTCCTCGGCGGCCTTGCCGAAGGCCTCGACGCGCTCGTTGACGCGACGGGTCGCCTGCTCGCGCAGCTCGGCGGCGTCGAGGTCCTCGAGACGCTTCTGCGCGCGGTTGGCTCGGGCCTGCGCGTCGCTGACGAGCCCGCGCACGGCCTCGACGGCGAAGTCGGTCACGCCGACGCCCACGTAGAGCGGACGGGTGAGGACGATGCGGTGGGTGTTCTCGAGCTTGGTCTTGGTGGCCATGCTGCTCACTCCTTCATTCAGGTGGTCGATGGTCGCGAGGGGAGGGTCAGGACGCGGTCGTGTGGGAGTCGCCGTGGCCGACGTGGGTCGGCTGGTTGGTCGCCACGAACGAGGCGTACACGTCCAGCAGCGACTGCTTCTGCCGCTCGGTGAGGGCCGTGTCGCCGAGGATGGCGAGCTCCACGGAGCCGCCCACGCCGTCGGCGGGCCTGACGATCCCGGCCCGGACGTAGAGCTGCTCGGCGCTGATCCTCAAGGCCTTCGCCAGCTGCTGCAGGACCTCCGCCGACGGACGGCGCAGGCCCCGCTCGATCTGGCTCAGGTAGGGGTTGGACACCCCGGCCTGGTCAGCCAGCTGACGCAGGGACAGCTCGGCCGAGACCCGCTGCTCCTTGAGGTAGTCGCCGAGGTTCTCGACGGTCTTGCCTACCTTTCCCTTCGCCATGCCTCCAGTGTGCTAGCAACGGCTAGCGCTTGCAAGGAGACAGCACGTGAACTGGCCCACAGTCGGCGATATCTCCCGCCAGCAGCGCGATCTTGACTGCTAGCAGGGCTAGCAGAAGAGCCCTGTCGCTGTCAGATGACAGCACGGACGGCGCCGACCGGTCGGCCGGCTCCGCGCAGCACCAGCTCGCCGGTGGCCCGCACCTCGGCCCCGTCGACGCCCGGCTCGGCGTCGACCCCGGAGCGCACCAGC
>NZ_BAAAMY010000004.1:271415-379290 GCF_039529515.1 Nocardioides lentus | reverse complement strand
CCGCGCGTGCTCGCGGCGACCCGTCGTCCACCTTCAACGCGAAGGCCCGGCCGTCGGGCAGCGACATGGCGTGGCAGGACTCGGCCCCGGCCTTGCCGATCGCGCCGGGCACGGCGCGCAGGAGGCGGGCCTCGTCGCGCCGGGACCCGGAGACCATCTCGGGGTGGCGACGGATCGCGTCGGCGACCCGGGCCTCGGCCGACCCCGGCGCGGCGGTGGCGAGCCGGGCGAAGGCCCGGGCCAGCCCGGTCAGCGAGGTGGACAGCAGCGGCGCCCCGCAGCCGTCGACCGCGACGGTCCCGACCCTCTCACCGGTGAGCTCGGCGAAGGTCGCGGCGATCGCGACCTGGAGGGGGTGGTCGGCGGCCGTGTAGCCCTCGGTGGGCCAGCCGCGGAGGACGCAGGTCGCGAGCATGGCGGCGTGCTTGCCCGAGCAGTTCATGAGGATCGGGGCCTTCGCCCCGCCGGCGCGGATCACGTCGTCGCGGGCCTCGTCGTCGAGCGGCCAGTCCGGCGGGGTGGCGAGCGCGTCCTCGGCCAGCCCGGCGGAGTCGAGGATCCGGCGTACGCCGTCGAGGTGGAACGGCTCCCCGGAGTGGGAGGCCGACGCGAGCGCGAGCAGGTCCGGCGGGAGGTCGAGGCCCGCCCGGACCATCCCGAGCGCCTGGATCGGCTTGTTGCACGACCGCGGGAGCACCGGAGAGGTCGTGTCGCCGACGGACCAGGCGACGGTCCCGTCCGCGGCGAGGGCCACGACCGAGCCGCGGTGGTGCCCCTCGACGAAGCCGGAGCGGACCACCTCGGCCAGGACGGGCAGGTCGGCGGGGCGGTGGTCGGAGGGGCTCGCGGGGGGCACGACGGCGCTGGACGACATGCTCCGGGAGCCTAGGGCGGCGGTTACAGTGCCGCGGAACGGCCCGGGTGAGTCCGGGCCCGCCATGGGGAGCCACCGTGCGCAGCAAGCAGACCCTCGCCCTCGCGGCGTCCAGCCTCGCCCTGACGGCCGTCCTGGCCGGCTGCAGCGGTGACGACGAGCCCGAGTCGAGTCCCTCGCCCTCGGGTTCCTCCGCCGACGCTCCCTCGTCGGACGACGCGTCGGCCGACGGCGGCGTCGTGTCCGAGGACGGCCAGAGCCGGGTCTACCAGAGCGTTCCGCCGGGCTTCCCCGACGACGTGCCGATCCTCGACGACTCCGAGGCCACCGGCTCGGTCAGCGAGTACGACGGACTGACCGCCTTCTCTGTCGTCATGCCGTCCGACGGCGAGACGGTGCCGACGCTGCAGGAGGCCGCGGAGCTCGTCGCGGCCGAGGGCTTCGAGGGCTCGACGGAGGTGTCCGCCGAGGGCAACCAGCCGCAGCCGGTCGTCCTGCGGTCCGACGACCCCGCCACCACGGTCATCATCAGCGGGACCGACCTGGAGGGCGGCGGCACCCTGCTCACCTACACCGTCGAGGTGTCCTGATCCCGTCTCGGCGAGGGGATGGGACCATCTTGCGGTGCCCGACCTGATCCAGCACTGCCCATCCGCCGCTGAGCTCGACGACCTCGAGCTGCTGCTCGTCGGCGCCCTGGTGCCGCGCCACGGGTTCGACGGCCCCGGCGGCGAGCTCACGCTCGACCTGCCCCCCGCCGTCGCGGAGGCCGCGGCCCGGGACGGCCTCGAGCTGGTCGACCCGGAGGGGCTGCCCCTGGCCCGGCTCGCCCCGGACGGCGGGCTGAGCGCGCTGAGCCGCCCGGAGTTCGGGCCGTTCCGTCGCCTGTACCTGACCCCGGCCCAGGCGCGCGAGCAGCACGCCGGTCGCCGCGTCGTCCCGGTCACCGACGCGCCGGGCGACGAGCAGGTCGCCGCGCTGGCCGCCGACGGCCGACCCGTGCTCCTGCTCGCCCTCGTCGGCACCGGCACCCCGGACCTGTCGGCCCCCGCGCTGCTGCGCGCGTGCCTGGCCGTGGCCGCGCAGCTGCCCGACGCGGCCGTCGTCGCCGTGCCGCTCGCCGCCCACCCCGCGGCCCCGGGACTCGACGTCGAGCTGCGCGCCGCCGTCCTCGCGGCGTACGCCGGCGACGACGAGGTGGTCGAGCTCGGCGCGCCGACCGAGGTCAGCGGCGAGGTCGCACGGATCGTGCTGGGCGACCGGCCCGACCGCTCCCACCAGGGTCTGGTGCTGCTGTTCTCCGGGCTGTCGGGCTCCGGGAAGTCGACGCTGGCCCGGGCCCTGATGGACCGGGTGCTCGAGACCGGAGCGCGCACCGTCACCAGCCTCGACGGCGACGTCGTGCGCCGGCACCTGTCGGCCGGGCTCGGCTTCTCGCGGGAGGACCGGAAGACCAACATCCGCCGCATCGGCTGGGTGGCCGCCGAGATCGGCCGCCACGGCGGCCTCGCGGTTTGCAGTCCCATCGCGCCGTACGCCGAGACCCGCGCGCAGGTGCGCGCCATGGCGGAGGACGCCGGGGCGGCGTTCGTGCTGGTCCACGTCGCCACGCCGCTCGAGGAGTGCGAGCGTCGCGACCGCAAGGGCCTGTACGCCAAGGCCCGTCGCGGCGAGATCCCCGACTTCACCGGCATCTCCTCGCCCTACGAGGAGCCGACCGACGCGGAGGTCCGCGTCGACACCACCGGTCGCACCATCGCCGACGCGGTGGACGACGTGTGGTCGGCGCTGGTGCGCGCGGGCTACCTCGAGGAGGCCTGATGCGGGAGCCCGGCGAGCTGGCGGTCCTCTACGTCTGCACCGCCAACATCTGCCGCTCTCCCTTCATGGAGCTGTGGTCGCGGCACGCGGCCGGGCCCGACAGCCCGCTGCGCTTCGCGAGCGCCGGAACCCAGGGCTACCGCGGCTCGCCGATGGCCGACGAGATGCGCCCGGCCCTGGCCGAGCTCGGGGTGGACGCGGACACCTTCCGCTCGCGGCGCGTCACCGCCGCGATGCTGGACGAGGCCGACCTCGTGCTCACCGCCGAGCGGTCGCACCGCACCTTCCTGCTCGACGACCACCCGACGGCCTTCCGGAAGGTCCTCACCCTCGGCCAGGCGGCCGCGGCCGCGACCCAGGTCGACCCCGAGGCCCGCGGCCGCGACGCCGTCGTCGAGCTGTCCCGCGCCCGCGCGACCGCGGACCCTGCCGAGGACGTCGACGACCCCTACCGGCGCGGGCCCGAGGCGGCGGCGCGCTGCGCCGCTACCGTCACCTCGATGCTCTCCACCCTGCTGCCCGTGCTCGACCCGACCCTCCGGGAGCGCTGATGGACGACGTCCTCACCACCGCCGCGCTGGCCGTGCTCGTCGTCAGCTTCGGCGTCGGCATCGTCGTCGGCCTGACGGGCATGGGCGGCGGCGCCCTGATGACGCCGGCGCTGATCTTCCTCGGGATCCCGCCGACCGCCGCGGTGGCCAACGACCTCGTCGCCGCCGCGGCCAACAAGACCGTCGGCGCCGCCGTCCACTGGCGTCACGGCAAGCCCAACCTGCGGCTCGCCGGGTTCCTGATCGCGGGCTCGGTGCCGTTCGCGGCCGCCGGCGGGTTCCTCGTGCAGTATCTCGGCGGCGAGTCCACCGAGGAGTTCCTGCTCAAGGCCATCGGCGTCGCGCTGCTGTTCGCGGCCGCGAGCTATGCGCTGCGGATGTACCTGCAGCTGCGCGCCGTGACCTCCGGCAACGAGGCCCGGCAGGAGGAGGTCGTCGTCCGCGCCGTCCCCACCCTGCTCGTCGGCGCGGTCGGCGGCCTGCTCGTCGGCATCACCTCGGTGGGGTCCGGGTCGCTGATCATGGTCGCGCTGCTCCTGCTCTACCCGACCCTCTCGGCGCTGCGCCTCGTCGGCACCGACCTGCTGCAGGCGGTGCCGCTGGTCATCGCCGCGGCGATCGGCCACGTCGTCGTCTCCGGCGTCGACTGGGGCGTGCTGATCCCGCTGATCCTGGGCGGCACCCCCGGCACCTTCCTCGGTGCCCGCATGGCCTCCTGGGTCAGCCAGTCCGTCATCCGCCGCGGCATCGTGATCGTGCTGTCGCTGACCGGCCTGAAGATGCTCGGCCTCTCCCCCGAGGCCGTCGGCATCATCGGCGCCGGCCTGCTGCTGCTCGGCCCGCTCGCCTGGGGCTTCGTCCGCCAGACCCGCGGGCTCCCGGCGTTCGACAACAACGCCGCCGCCTGGCGCCTGCCGGACCGCCACAAGGACCGCGCCCTCCACGACGCCGACTGACCCCGAGTCGGCCCGGATGCGCACGCGTGATGACGCCGAGTCGGCCCGGATGCGCAGCGTGATGACGCCGAGTCGGCCCGCGTGCGCAGGTTCTCCACAGCTCCGAGATTCATCGGTACGACGGGCCGCACCGCGGGCAGACGAGCGGCATGCCGACACCATCCGCCGCCCCCTTCCTCCCCGCCTGCTTCCCGCTGCCGCGTGACGAGCCCTTCACTCGCGCGCAGGCCCTCGCCAGCGGCGTCGGCGCCCGCGAGCTGACGCGCCTGTGCAGGGCGGGGACGCTCCGGCGCCCCGTGCCCGGCGTCTACCTGGCGGCCGAGGCCGGGGACTCGCTGCTGCTGCGCGCGCAGGCGCTGCGGCTGGTCGTCCCCCCGGACAGCGTCGTCTGCGACCGCCACGCCGGCTGGCTGCTGGGCGCCGAGATGGCCCTCGCGCCCGGGGAGCACGTCGAGCTGCGGCCGGTCTCCGTCTTCCGACCCTCGGGTCACGGCCGGCTCAAGCGGGGCCTCGCGGACGGCGGCGAGCGCAACCTGCGCCCCGAGGACGTCACCGTGGCCCACGGCATCCGGGTCACGACGGCCCTGCGCACCGCCCACGACCTGGGGCGCGTCCGCAACCCGCGCGTGGCGCTGCCCGCGATGGACGCCGTCGCGCGCCTCGGGCGCTTCGACCTCGACCAGCTGCGTCGCGGGGTGGACCGCTACCGCGGGATGCGGTGGGTGAGCACCCTCCGCGCCGTGGCACCGCTCGTCGACCCGCGCGCCGAGTCGCCACCGGAGTCCGTGCTGCGGATGGAGTGCGTCGAGCTCGGGCTCGGCTTCCTGGAGCCACAGGTCGAGGTGCGCGAGGACGGGCGGTTGCTCGGCCGGCTCGACCTCGCGTGCGCCGCGCTCCGCCTCGCCGTGGAGTACGACGGGGTCGAGTGGCACTCCACGCCCGAGCAGCAGGAGCACGACCGCCGTCGCCGGAGCCATCTTCAGGACGTCCACGGCTGGGTGTTCGTCGTCGTACGACGCGAGCACCTGTACGGCGACCGGCGCGACGAGCTGGCACCGATGCTGCTCGCCGGTCTCGCCGAGGCCCGGCGCCGCGCGGCGGCCCGGATCACCCACTGACCTGCGCATCCGGGCCGACTCGACGCTGGAAACGTGCGCATCCGGGCCGACTCGACGCCGGAAACCTGCGCATCCGGGCCGACTCGATGCCGGCTCAGCGCCGGCCCCGCACCCCCAGCGCCCGGGCGAGCGCGTCGGCGAGGTGGGCGGAGTACACGTTGGTCACGTGGCCCTGGTCGCGCATGGTGATCATGTCGCCCACGACGGCCGGGCAGCGGCCGTCCGCGCAGAACCACGGCTCGGTGTCGATGAACCGCGCCGTGGTCCCCACGGTCGCCTCGCGGCTCACCTCCACGACGCCGGCGGCGCGGGCGTCGGGCGTCGCCAGGCAGCGTGCGAGGCTCGCGCGGGGCCGGCCGAGGCACTCCCCCGGCTGGTCGTCGCGCCGCGGCACGTCGCCGAGGATCACCACCTCGCCGGCGTGGGGCTCGAGGTCGGCGATCAGTCGCGAGAAGCCGCGGCCCATCTCCTCGGTGCGCTCGTCGGTGTCCTTGACGAGCTCGCCGTCGACGAACAGCCCGCGGGGCGCCGAGCCGACCGCGATCACGATGTCGGGCTCGAGCCTCTCGACCTGCTCCTGGGCCCACGCGTTGAACTGCGTGCACTCCCGCCACGGCCGCTCGGAGTCGCGCGAGATCGACTGCACCCGCGCCGGGGTGCACGCCTGCTTGGTCAGGTAGTGGGTCTCGAAGCCCTCCTGCTGGGCGATCCTCTCCACCGCCGGGATCCAATGGCGGCCGTGGGAGTTGCCGAGCACCACGATCGACCGGTCGGCGCCGACGTCGCCGCGACGGCACAGCGTCCACGGCGGCGCGTCCTCGTAGTCGCAGGTGCCGACCGCCGCCCGCTGCGCGGCGAGGTCGACCAGCGGCGGGTCCAGCCGCCGTGGGATCTCGGCGCCCTGGCGGGCCGCGACCACCGACGCCTGCACCAGCGCCACGGTCTCGTCGTCCGACAGCGGGCGGTCCCCGGGGGCGCGGTCCCACTCCCGGGTGGTGATGGCGTCGCCGCGGGTGTCGACGCCGTCCCCGACCCACGCGGTCGCGACCCCGGAGCCGGCCAGCACCACGGCCAGCGAGACCGGGTAGAGCACCAGCGTCCGGCTGAGGCGACGCGGCGCGTAGGTGCGGAACGGCGTCTCGACCCACCGGTACGTCGCCCACGACAGCGCCACGCACAGCCCCAGCACGACGGCGGTCTCGGTCAGGCGCAGGTCGCGGCCGGCGTACGCCGCGGCGATGGTCAGCATCGGCCAGTGCCACAGGTACAACGAGTAGGACATGTCGCCCACCAGGCGCAGCGGCGCGACGCCGAGTGCCCGCTGCACGGTCGGCGGGCGACCGGTGACGCCGGCGCCCGCCACCATCACCGCCCCGGTGCCGAGCACCGGCAGCAGCGCGGCGTACCCGGGGAACGGCGTGGCCTCGGTGACCACGAAGCAGGCCACGGCGATCGCGAGCAGCCCCCCGCCGGCGAGGAGGTTGCGGGCGGCGGCGGGCAGCCGCGCGGCCGCCGGCGCGGCGAGCGCGAGCAGGGCGCCGACGCCGAACTCCCACGTGCGGGTGAACGTCGAGAAGTACGCCGTCGCCGGGCTCGCGATTGACGCGTGCACCGACCAGGCGAAGCTGGCCAGGGTCATCAGCGCGACGGCGACCCCGACCATCCGACGCGGGGAGCCGAGCCCGAGGTGGCGACCGCGGGGGGCCAGGCGCAGCGCAAGCACCACGCAGGCGACCATCAGCAGCGGCAGCACGAGGTAGAACTGCTCCTCCACCGCGAGCGACCAATAGTGCTGGAACGGCGAGACGGCCGCGTCCTCGGCGAAGTAGTCGGTCTCCTGGACGGCGAAGCGGACGTTCGCCGCGAAGAACGCCGCCCAGAGCGCGTCCACGGCCGCGTCGCGCGCCGCCACCACGTCGAGCCACAGCGCGGAGGCGCCGAGCACGGCGAGGGTCACCACGGTCGCGGCCGGGAGGATCCGCCGCGCCCGCCGTGCGTAGAACCGCGTCAGCGAGACCGTCCCGTCGCGGTCGATCTCGCGCAGGAGCAGGAAGGTGATGAGGAAGCCCGAGACGACGAAGAAGACGTCGAGGGTGACGAAGCCGCCGGGATAGGGGCTCAGGCCCGCGTGGAACACCATGATCGCGAGCACCGCGAGCGCCCGCATCCCCTGGATGTCGTCGCGGAACCCGGCGCGGCGGGGTCGGGGCTCGGGGGCCGTGTCGGTCGGCGGGGTCGTCGGCTGGTCGGCCACGAGGATCCTTGCAATTCGGCGGCGTCGAGCGCTCGACGCTAACAGTGCCCCCGCTGTGGGGCCGATGTGGCGCTCGCGGCGCCGCGTCGGGCCCAAAGTGCAGCAAACTCATCGAGACACGCATCACGACCCGCCCACGCCCGTGGCGTCGATGCGCCGTGAGGCCTCGCCGTCGCTACGATGTGGGCTGCTCCCGACGAGAGGCCTTAGTTTCACCATGCCTGACACCCACGCCGACTACCGGCTGAGCCAGCTCGACCAGCTGGAGGCGGAGTCGATCCACATCTTCCGGGAGGTGGCGGCGGAGTTCGAGAAGCCGGTCCTGATGTTCTCGGGCGGCAAGGACTCCATCGTCATGCTGCGCCTGGCCGAGAAGGCCTTCCACCCGGCGAAGATCCCGTTCCCCGTCCTGCAGGTCGACACCGGCTACGACTTCCCCGAGGTCCTCGACTGCCGCGACTCCTGGGTCGACCGTCTGGGCGTGCGCCTGGTCGTCGCCTCCGTCGAGCAGGCGATCGCCGACGGCGTCGTCGTCGACGACGGCAAGACCAGCCGCAACCGCCTGCAGATCGGCACCCTGCTCAACGCCATCGAGACCGAGGGCTTCACCGCCGCGTTCGGTGGCGGTCGCCGCGACGAGGAGAAGGCCCGCGCCAAGGAGCGCGTCTACTCCCACCGCGACGAGTTCGGCCAGTGGGACCCGAAGATGCAGCGCCCCGAGCTCTGGAGCCTCTACAACGGCCGGCTCCACGAGGGCGAGCACATGCGGATCTTCCCGATCAGCAACTGGACCGAGCTCGACATCTGGGACTACATCGGTCGCGAGGGCATCGAGATCCCCTCCATCTACTACTCCCACCAGCGCCGCGTGTTCGAGCGCGACGGCATGCTGCTGAGCGAGTCGGACTTCAACCCCACCCGCTCCGGGGAGACCGTCGAGGAGCGCACCGTCCGCTTCCGCACCGTCGGCGACCTGACGCTGACCGGCTGCGTGGAGTCGAGCGCGTCGACCATCCCCGAGATCATCGCCGAGGTCGCCATGTCCACGGTCACCGAGCGTGGCGCCACCCGCGGCGACGACCGGTTCTCCGAGGCCGCCATGGAGGACCGCAAGAAGGAGGGCTACTTCTGATGAGCACCACCACCCAGGAGAGCACCGCGACCAACATGGACCTGCTGCGCTTCGCGACGGCCGGCTCCGTGGACGACGGCAAGTCGACCCTGATCGGGCGCCTGCTGCTCGACTCGAAGTCGATCTTCTCCGACCAGCTCGAGGCCGTCGAGGCCACCAGCCAGTCGAAGGGCTACGACTACACCGACCTGGCGCTGCTGACCGACGGCCTGCGCTCGGAGCGCGAGCAGGGCATCACGATCGACGTGGCCTACCGCTACTTCGCGACGCCGCAGCGCAAGTTCATCATCGCCGACACCCCCGGCCACGTGCAGTACACGCGCAACATGGTCACCGGCGCCTCGACCGCCGACCTCGGCCTCGTGCTCGTCGACGCCCGCCAGGGCCTGACCGAGCAGTCGCGCCGCCACGCGGTGATCCTGTCGCTGCTGCGCGTCCCGCACCTCGTGCTGGCCGTCAACAAGATGGACCTCGTCGACTTCGACCAGGCCACCTACCAGCGCATCCACGACGAGTTCACGCAGTTCGCGACCAAGCTCAACATCCCGGACCTCGAGGTCATCCCGATCTCGGCGCTCCAGGGCGACAACGTGGTCACCCGCTCGGAGAAGATGGACTGGTACTCCGGTCCCACGCTCATGCACCACCTCGAGAACGTGCACGTCGCCTCCGACCGCGACCTGATCGACGCACGTTTCCCGGTGCAGTACGTCGTGCGGCCCAAGTCCGACGCGCACCACGACTACCGCGGGTACGGCGGCCAGGTCGCCGGGGGCGTGCTGAAGCCGGGCGACGAGGTCGTCGTCCTGCCCTCGGGGATGACCTCGACGATCGAGGGCATCGACCTGTTCGACCGCGAGCTCCACGAGGCCTTCCCGCCGATGTCGGTCACCGTGCGTCTCGCCGACGACGTCGACGTCTCGCGCGGCGACATGATCGCCCGCGTCAACAACGCCCCGACGCCGACGCAGGACATCGACGCGATGATCTGCTGGATGACCACCACCCCGCTGAAGCCGCGGCAGAAGCTGGCGATCAAGCACACGACCCGCACGGGCCGCGCGCTGGTCAAGGACATCCAGTACCGCCTCGACGTCAACTCGCTGCACCGCGACCAGGAGACCAAGGAGCTCGGGGTCAACGAGATCGGCCGCGTCCAGCTGCGCACCACGGTGCCGCTGCTGTGCGACCCGTACTCCAAGAACCGCACCACCGGCTCCTTCATCCTCATCGACGAGGCCACCGGCGTCACCGTCGGCGCGGGCATGATCAACGACCGCACCTGAGCCACCCGTCCCGGCCCGTCCGGGCGCGCGTACGACGGCCCGTCGTCCCCTCGTGGGGCGGCGGGCCATCGCCGTTCGCGCGTCAGGGGCGTCGGGGGGCGTCGGGGGGCGTCGGGGGGCGTCGCGCGACGCTCTCAGAAGGTGAGACTCCCCCGGCAGACCTGACCGGAGTCGCCCCGGGTGGCCCGGAAGACGATCCGGTCCGGACCGGCGGCGTCGCCCGTGCGCCGCTCGACGGAGAACGACCCGCTGGGTCCCGTCGTCGTCGCGACCCCGCCGGCGACGCGCTCGCCGTTGCGACGGATCACCCAGCGCCAGGTCTGCCCCGACCGGTTGCTGTCGACCTCGCCCTCGACCTCGAGGCCGCCGTCGTCGGTCTTGACCTTCAGGTCCCAGCGCGCGGCCCCCGGTCCGCTGCAGGAGCCGCTGCGCTCGACGCGGTCGTCGCCGGCGATCGCACCGGCGCCGGGGGCGAGCGCGACGCCGAGGGTGACCAGGAGCGCCGAGCCGGCGAGGGCGGCGGAGCGGACAGCCCGGCGGGGCCGTCCGGTAGGAGGGCGGGCGGCGGCGTGCGTGGTGGGTGCAGTGTCGGACATGCGGGCCTCCGGGGCTTGGGGGACGGTCTGGTCCCCCACCGTTGTCGGACCGCCCGTCCGAGCGCCAGACGGACAATGGTCCTAGCACCTCGACGCCACCCCGTCCTCGACAGCGTGTCGAGGTTTACACCAGAAGTCTGCACAGGACGGAGGGGCCAAACCGGGGTCGGACGGGGTACTGTCATCGTGAACCACCCTCGATCGGGCGGGACCCCATGGACCCTCAGCTCTGGCAGGCCCTGAGCGGCGGCGACCGACACCAGTCGCTCACCGCCGTGAAGCGGCTGCGCGCCGCGGGCCTGACCGCCGACGAGATCATCCAGGGTCACATCCTCCCGGCCCAGCGCGAGGTGGGTCATCTCTGGCTCACCGGTGCCATGTCGGTCACGCAGGAGCACGCCACCACCGCGGTCAGCGAGGGTCTGGTGCGCTGGCTGGGATCGTTCAGCGACCCGCCCGAGCAGGACCGTCCGCTGGTCGTCGTCGCCTGCATGGAGCAGGAGTGGCACTCCCTGCCGGCGCTCGTCGTCGCGGAGCACCTGGTCGCGGCCGACCACCGCGTCAGCTACCTCGGCCCCTCCCCCGACCCCGGCGACATGCTCCGACAGGTCCTGCGGCTCAAGCCGCGTGCCGTGCTCTTCAGCGCCTCGCTCACCTCGGCGCTGGCGCGCCAGAAGCGGATGCTCAACCAGATGCACTCGCTCGGCCTGCCGATCATCGTCGGCGGCCAGGGGTTCGGCGACGACCCCCGACGCGCGCTCGCGCTCGGTGCGACCGCCTGGGCGAAGGACCCGGCCGGGGCGGTGCGCCTGCTGCGCGAGCTGCCGCTGCGCGGCGACCGCTCCCCCGTCGACGACCCCACCCCCTCCGACGACGACGCCTACTGGATCGAGGAGCACCGCGCCGAGCTCGTCGCCCACGTCGTCACCGGCATGCACCGCGTCGCCGTCTTCCCCGACGCGCTGTGGGAGCGCTCCCGCGACTGGCACGCCGAGCTCACCGGCCTCACCGACCACCTCGTCGGTTGCCTCTCGGCGTCGCTCGTGACCGGTGACGAGACGATCCTGCTCGAGGCCCACGCCTGGCTCGCCCGCGTGCTGCTGGCCCGCGGCGTCGACGGCACGCTGCTGGTCGAGGCCTGGTCGCTGCTCGCCGACACCCTCCGCGGCCACGCCCTCGCCCGCGGCGCGGTCGCCGCCGCCGCCGGCTACGCGGACGAGGCGATCTCCGCCGCCTCCGAGTCCGACGGCGGCACCCCCGGCGCCCTCTGGACCCTCTGACCCCTGCTTCGCCACTGGTCGAGCAGCGGACGAGCGCCGACGACTCCGCACCCACCGCTGGTCGAGCAGCAGACAAGCGCCGGTCCACCGGTGGTCGAGCAGCGACCGAGCGCCAGTCCCACCGGTGGTCGAGCAGCGACCGAGCGCCAGCGAGGGAGCGTCCGTCGAGACCCCCCGGACGCCGCGCCGACTACCCCTTCTTCGGCGGCAGCGGCACAAAAAACGACACTCGGCGCTGGTAGTCCTGGAACGCCGGGCGGTCCTGCATCCGCCGCTCGGTGCGCTTGGCGCCGGTGGCGAAGACCAGGAAGTAGCACATGGCGGCCGGCGCGGGCAGCGTCGTCCAGGCCGGCGGGGAGGCCGCGGAGGCCACCCACGCGCCGACCCACACGCAGGAGTCGCCGAAGTAGTTGGGGTGGCGCGAGTAAGCCCACAGACCGGTGTCCAGGACGTCGGGCCGCTCGTCGCGGTCCCGGGCCATGAAGGCCTCCTTCTGCCGGTCGGCGGTCGCCTCGATGGCCGTGCCGGCCACCATCAGCGCGATCCCGGCCGGGAACAGCCACCGCCGCGCCGACGCCGGCAGCGTGCTGGCCGCCGCGAGCTGGATCGGCGCGGAGACGAGCAGCTGGGCGACTCCCTGGGTCACGAAGACCTTCCGCACGACCTCGGCCGGGCCTGCGTCGCCGAGGTACTCGGTGTAGCGCTGGTCCTCCTCGTCCTTGGACCGCACGCTGGCCAGCGTGTGCTTCGCCAGTCGCGCCGCCCACGCCGAGGTCACCGCAGCGAGGGTCCAGCGGCGTACGGGGTCGCCCGAGCCGAGCGCGGCGCTGGTCACGGCCGCGACCCCGAGACCCGGACCCCAGATCGGGTCGACGTAGTCGCGGCGACCGTCCCGCAGCGCCTTCACCGCCGTGGCTCCCTGCAGCGCGGCGATCCCGGCGGCGCTGGCCGCCACGATCCGCCTCAGGTTGCTGGTGTCCACGCCCATGACCGCTCCTCCTCCTGGGCGCGTGCGCGCCCTCCCCGACTCGTCCGTCGACCCTAGCGAGCCGCTCCGCGACCGGTCCCGCCCACAGGGACCCTCGCCTGCGTCCCGCCCGGGAACACCTGCTGTCACCGGGCGGTTCGCCCTTCGACCACGGGCACCTCACCGATGAGTCCGGTGTCCCCGACTGGTCCTAGGTTGGGCGGACGAGAGGGAGGGGTGCGGATGGCGCAGCCAGGAGCAGGTACGACGGGTCCCGCGGTGGTCGCGGAGGACCTGCGCAAGACGTTCGGCAAAGACGTGAAGGCGCTCGAGGGCGTCTCGCTGGAGGTCCAGCCAGGCACGGTGCTGGGTCTGCTCGGGCCCAACGGCGCGGGGAAGACCACGACGGTCAACGTGCTCACCACGCTCCTGCGGCCCGACTCGGGTCGTGCGGTCGTCGCGGGCGTCGACGTGCTGGCCGACCCCGCGGAGGCGCGGCGCCGGATCGGGCTCGCCGGTCAGTACGCCGCCGTCGACGAGATGCTCACCGGCACCGAGAACCTCGAGCTCGTCGGCCGTCTCAACCACATGGCCACGAAGGACGCCCGCACCCGCGCCACGGAGCTGCTGGACCAGTTCGAGCTCTCCGACGCCGCCGGCCGGCCCGCCAAGACCTACTCCGGCGGCATGCGACGACGCCTCGACCTGGCGGCCGCCCTCGTCGCCCGTCCCCCCGTGCTGTTCCTCGACGAGCCGACGACCGGGCTCGACCCGCGCAGCCGCATCGGGCTGTGGGGCGTCATCGAGCAGCTGGTCCGCGACGGCACGACGCTCCTGCTGACCACGCAGTACCTCGAGGAGGCCGACCGCCTCGCCGACCGGATCTCGGTCATCGACCACGGGCGGGTGATCGCCGAGGGCACCTCAAGCGAGCTCAAGGCCACCCTGGGCGCCGCGGTCGTCGAGGTCCGCCTCGACAGCCCCGAGGAGGCCACCCGCGTGCAGCAGCTCCTGGCCGAGCGCGAGGCCACGGTCGAGGACGACCTCGTCCGCGTCCCGGCGCCCGACGGCACCCGCACCCTCGCCGACGTCGTCCGCACCCTCGACGGCGCCGGGATCACCGCCCGCGGCCTCGCCTCCCGCGAGCCCAGTCTCGACGACGTCTTCCTCTCCCTCACCGGCCAGGCCCCCGACGCAGACCAGCAGGAGCAGCCCGCATGAGCACGACGACGAGCACCTCGAAGGCCGGCGGATCGGGCAGCTCGCTGGTCTGGGCCCTGAAGGACACCCAGGCCATGGCGACGCGCAACCTGCGCCGCCTGATGCGCCAGCCCGAGCAGGTCGTGTTCAACCTGGTCAGCCCGCTGATGTTCGTGCTGCTGTTCCGCTACGTCTTCGGCGGCGCGATCCAGGGCCTCGAGGGCATCAACTACGTCAACTACCTGATCCCCGGCATCGCCGTGCAGACCGTCCTGTTCAGCGCCGGCGTCACCGGCTTCGCGCTCGCCGACGACATGCAGAAGGGCTTCGTCGACCGGCTGCGCTCGCTGCCGATGTCGCGCTCCGCGGTCTTCGGCGGTCGCGTGTACGCCGACTCCATCAACAACGCCGTCGGCCTCCTGGTGCTGCTGGCCACCGGCTTCGCCGTCGGCTTCCGCCCCGAGAACTTCCTGGGCCTGCTGCTCGCCTGCGTGCTGCTGCTGGTCTTTGCCCTGGCCGTCAGCCTGGGTTACGCCCTGATCGGGCTGACCGTGCGCTCCGCGGAGGCGGTGAACGCCGCGACCTTCCCGATCATCTTCCCGCTGACCTTCGCCTCCTCGGCGTTCGTGCCGGTCGCGACCATGCCCGACTGGCTGCAGGGCTTCGCCACCCACCAGCCGGTCAGCGTGGTCATCAACGCCGCCCGCTCGCTCATCCTCGGCGACTCCGCCACCGCCGCCCAGCGCGAGGTCCTCCTCGGCGGCTCCGACACCACCAGCCTCGTCCTGCAGTCCCTGGCCTGGACCCTCGGCATCGCCGTCATCTTCGGCCTGCTTTGCACTCGGAAGTACCGCGCTCTGGGGCGCTGACCCCGAGTGCCCCAGCCGTGGCACATCCAGCGCCGAGAGGGGACGGACCGCGACGAGTCACTTGTTCAAAACCGACAGCCAGCCTGCGAGTTAACGACCGTATGTCACCGCTGTCCCTCTCCGTGCACGCCCTGACTCGCTGAGCCGAGACGCGGACTGTCTACCGCCGCGCCAGGACCTAGAGTGTGCCCATCAACGCGACTATGGGGAGTCCGGGCAGGATGTCAGCACATCGAAGCGGTCGAGGCGCAGAAGATACTTGCGTCCAAGAGCGAGAACTCTTGTGACCCGGCCCCACGATTCGTCCCCGAGGGACTTTCTTCGCAGAGTACCTCGCGTAGCGGGCATCTATGCGGCCTCAATCGTGGCCCTGCTTGTCGGCGAAGTTGTCCTCGCTACTGCTGTTCAACCCGAGTCATTCGGGTCGTACGCGCTAATTCGCAATGCACTCCCCTTGGTGGTGGCCCTTGGTCTCCTGGGGTTCGATCAGGCGCTTACCCGCGAGGCAGCGGCCGCCGCCTACTTCCCACGCTTCGGGCTCAGAGCGTTGTGGGTCAGCGCGCGAGCCGTAACCCTCGGCGCCATTACAGGCCTAATCCTCTGGAGCTACCTGGACCTTGGATTGTCGTACGCGGCCGCGCTCGTCGCTGCCACGCTCGGTGTCGCCGTATCGACGGTGGTGTCCGGTGTCCTGCGGGCAGCCAGCTATGACTCTAGGGCCGCTTTCGCTCAGCAAGGCCACCGTCTCCTCACCGGCTTAGGTTTGGTGTGCTTCTCGGGCCTGTTGACAGCAAACACTGGCGGTTACCTACTTGCGGGCAGCGCGCTAGTCGTAGCCACCCTTTCTCTCTTCTGGTCAGCCAAACTTCTCAGCCCAAACCTGACTTCGCCCATTCAACAATCCACCGTTGGACGACTTGGCTATGCGTTCGCGTTGGGGATGCTCACGTTGGCAGCAACAGACTGGGTCGATCAGTTGCTCGTTGCGCAGCAGGCCGACCTGGCCGCAACGGGGATATATAGTCAAGCCAAACTCGTTGCCGTTTACCCAATGCTGTCGCTCGGAAGTGTTCTGGGATTCTTGGCGCTTCCCTGGGTCGCCGCAAGGCGCGACGAGATTTCTGCCCAGATTGCTGCAAAACTGTTGTTCGTAACGGGGGGCCTGGCAGCAGGCCTGGGACTACTAGCCTTTCCCATTGCACTCGGTGGAGTCAAGCTTATCTTTGATATTCAGCTTGATGCATGGACCGTGTCGTTCTTCAGTATTTACGGAGCGGTACGACTTTTCTACGTCGTCCCTAGCGCGCTGAGCGGAGGCCTCTGCTCGCCTCCCCAGCTTGGCGCCTTTGGCGTGTGCACCCTGATTACTCTGCCAGCTCAGATCGGGGCCTTCCTCCTATTCCTGCCCGCCGGAACTCTCACCGCCGCGATCGCTGGTTCACTCCTGGGCATAACAATCCGAACCGCTTTGGCCATTCTGTTTACCTTCAAAGCAATTGGGGCCCCTCGGTCATGAAAAGCGCACGATCAAGTCGCCAAGCTCAGCGAGTCCTCGTCCTGTCGATGGCACCCCGCGAATTTGCCACGCGAACTCGCAAGGCGGCCAAGTCTTATGCGGAGCTGGGACCCGTGATCTTTCTGTCCCTTCAGGGAGTTGGGCGCACAGGGAAACGCGTCTCACCAGGGGTGACGCAGGAAGGGAATGTACGTTTCCACGCCGTCCGTGTGCGCAACCCACGTACCCGATCAGGATTGCTAACCGTAGCTTGGAACGTCGCATTTTCTTACGTCCCAGCCCTCATGCGCATGGCCCACCGAGCACTGAAAAGCCCGGCAGCAGTGGTTCACGTCACTGGAACCGCTTTGGCGCCGCTCGCACTGTTGCACAAATGGCGGCATGGATCTCACATTGTTCTTGATGTCAACGAGAGGCCTGGGTCCTCCGGCAATTCCGGTTCCGCCTTCGGGATCGCCGCGCGACTCGAACCACTTACGCTACGGATACTTCGTCGACAGGCTGAAATAGTCACGGTGGTCTGCAGAGGGCATGCCGACATTCTTGAACGTCACTACGGTTTTCGAGATATTCAAGTGGTTGTTAACGGCCCCCTTCGCTCGTGGGCCGGGAACTTCGCGGCACCGTCGCAGTCACCGCAAGAACGCCTGAGAATTGTGACCATTGGTACGGTTTTTGAGCATCGCGCTTTCGAAATGATGATCGATGCCGCCTCGATGGCCGTTGATAGCGGCGCCCGGCTGAACCTGGATATTTACGGATCTGGCTCGGACGAGTACGTCAACACCCTTCGAGCGCGGATAGAGCGAAACCGAGCGACCGACATCATTTCTCTGCATGGGCCGCTTGACAACAGTCGCGTTGCAGAAACGTACCGGCGGGGGCATATTGGGCTCGCTCTTTACGAGCCCTCGCAAGACAACAACGATTCCCTCTCGAATAAGCTGCTGGAGGTCGTATCTAGCGGGAGGCCCGTTCTCGCCGGCAACTTGACCGAGAATCGACGATTCATTGAAAAGTATGACGTGGGCATACTCGTCGACGTGAATGTCGAGAGCCTGTGCGCAGAGCTCATCAAGTTGGCGCAAGAAAAGCCCTCGACCGAGTGGGCCGCCCACTGCTTCGAGGTGGGCCAAGCCGAGCTCGTCTGGGAGCAAAACTTTGAGGCTGTGCTGACGCGGGTCAGGTCCAGCACAGTGACTGCGGCGCGCGGATGACGGAAGGCATGGCCTTGACGCGCTCCCTAGACGCAACGGCTAGAGCGTCCGGGGTTCCCGACACCTCGGCTCGATTCGATCACATTCAAGGATTGCGCGCCGTTGCCGTGCTACTGGTTATTGCTTACCACGCGGGCTTGCCACTCTCTGGGGGCTTCGTGGGGGTAGACGTCTTCTTTGTGATCTCCGGGTTCGTCATATGTCGAATGCTGCTTGCTGGTCTGAAAGAATCCGGGACGTTGCGTTTAAGCGTTTTCTACGCCAGGCGCATCACCCGACTTATACCCGCGGCTGCAGTTATGATCGCGGTGACGCTTTTGGCAAGCGCAGTGCTGCAATCACCCATTGGCGCCCAAACTGATACCGCAATCGTCGGTCTCGCGGGATTGCTCTGGGTCGCAAATCTTGCACTGCTGGTCGTGACGGGCGGTTATTTTGACGGCCCCGCAGAAGGCATTCCGTTGCTGCATATGTGGTCTTTAAGTGTTGAGGAGCAGTTTTATCTGGCTTTTCCAGTGGCCATATTGGTCGTCTGGATTCTTGCCCGCTGGCGTCACAGAGAGCCGCGAACCGCCGTTCTCATCTTTATCATCGGGCTAGCAGTCATCTCACTTCTTTTTCAGCTCTGGCTCTCGTTCCTCTCGCCGACGGGGCCTTTCGATCCCGTAAGTGCCGCCTTCTATCTCGCACCGGCTCGCGCCTGGGAGTTCTGCGCGGGGGCTCTTATCGTCTTCTTCGAGGAACGGCTTCGGGGAGTTGGGGCAAAGCGCTCAACCGCTCTAGCGTCTATCGGCGTCGGCGCTTTGATCACCGCAGTGCTGATAACTGACTCATCGAGCAATTATCCCGGCTGGCACGCCACTGTCCCTGTCACTGCAACAGTCCTCTTGCTCGTGTCGGGTTTATCCAACCCTCACTCGCCGCCTCTCAGGGTCTTGTCTGCGAGAACCTCGGTGAAGATTGGAGATCTTTCTTACAGCCTCTACCTCTGGCATTGGCCGTTCATTGTGTTCGCCACACTTCTTTACCCCGATGCGGTTGTTGCTCCACTGATTGGCGCTGCCGTCGCTTCAGTCCCTGCGTGGCTGAGCTTTAAGTTTATTGAGAATCCGCTGCGACGTAGCGCCCGGGAGAGGGGCCGTGCACCACACTTTTTGCTGACCTTGATGATTGCCATACCGCTGGCACTCTCGCTCGCGGTCGCAATTGGCAGCCAACGTTCTTGGGGTATCGATTCGGTCGCAAGAACCCGCGCGGCTGTTGAGGCTTCGCCCGCCGGTTACGACATCGGTTGTCATACCACAACTCCAATTCCCGACCGCGACTTGACCCCGTGCACATTCTTGGCGAGTCCAAGGCTGCCAACTGTTATCCTCATGGGTGACTCAAATGCTGGTCAGTACTCCGATGGCTTGCTCCCCGGAGTAGGCGATGGGCAGTACAATCTAGTTCTGGCTACGGCTAATGGTTGCCCGCTGGTCGATGTTGACATCGAAACTAGGGGCCAAGTAAACGAGGCGTGTGCAGGGTATGTGACTGGCGCACTCAACTGGCTCCGAACCCAACAGCCGCGTCTTGTGCTCCTCGGTGCTGCAAACGAGGCCATTGCGAGCAGCGACGTCGTCCTGCACGACCCGCAGTCCGGCCAGACGGCGACCACGCCTTCCGACAAAGCCAAACTGTGGGCGGCAGGCTTGAGAAGGGTGATCTATAGCGTCGAAGCGAGCGGTCACCGTGCCGCCATCATCGGCACGATTCCGCACTTCACCAACGGCGACGGTGGCTGGTGGAACCTTGATCAGTGCACTTTTCTCCGTCTTGCTTCTGACCAATCGTCGTGTGCTCAGGAGGTTTCGGTGCAGTCAGAGAGGTTGCGGCAAGGTCGTGCCCTTGCTTCCGAGCGTTCAGTTGCGCGCGGGGCATCGGTGTCACTCTTGGACCTGACCCGACTGATCTGCCCCGAGAATATTTGCTCCACGCTTCGTGGTGGCAATTGGATCTACAGGGATGGTCTCCACTTATCTGTCCGAACTAGCTACTCGCTCCGCGGGGTTCTCAGTGAATTTGTCGCGGACGTGCTAGCTCAGCCCTCGATGGCAGGACGAAGTAACGCGGTGCCAAGAGTTGGCGCAACGGCACCTGAAGTTGGTGCGGAGTCATCGTGACGTGGCTGGCCATCCTGGTGGTGCCTGTATTCGTCGCCTACTACCTCGGAGTTATACAGCGAACCGGATTGTTTACAGCCGACAGTCTGTTCGTCTACTTGCAATTGCTTATGTTCCTTGGGTCCTTGCCGCTTCTGGACAGCATCTATGGCGCCGCGGACAGCATCCATGGCTACGTGATGGCATACACGCTAGTGGCCTACATGTGTGCGAGTGCTCTGGTCCAGTGGTCTTGGAACTCTGGTCAACGTTCTCCGAGTATTGAACGCAGATCTATTACATCTTTCCGGCCCGGCGCAAAATTCTTCATTTGGCTAGTGATTTCCGGTGTTGTTGTCGTTGTATATTACTCGGCGGTCGGTTACAGCGCTTTCTTCTCCGGGCTTTCAGGCCTGATCTCGGGCCAAGAACAAGATGTTGCTACGCTTCGTCTTGAATCCTATGCGGGCTCCCGGTACTTATTCCCAGGGTATGTGAACCAATTCAAGAATGTCTTATTCCCCGCGTTAGTAGTAGTGCTTGTCGCGTACTGGGGTCGATCCACAAAGAATCGGCGCCTAGTATCAGGAGTGTTGGTGCTGGCCGCAATTTTCAGTTTGCTCGGAACCGGGCAACGCAGCCCTCTCGTGCTCTTTGCAATTGTTCTTGCGACTTTCGCGTATCTCGTTTCGGGTCGCAGAGTGACGGGCAAGACAGTCTTTGCCGTTTTTTTCGTTTTTGTTCCTGTCATTACCCTTGCTACCGCCGTTCTTGGCCGAAGCGGTGCGGGGAACTCTAGCGTACTCGGACTTTTGGGTGAGTTCCTTCAGCGCATCTTAGCTTCCAACCAAACCTCGTCCGTCGTTGGTTGGCGATACATTTACCGCCGGGGACCGCAAGAAACTTTCGGCGGGGAGTGGCTGGAATCGCTTCAGGGACTGCTTCCTGGTTCGGCCGGAAGCACTCTTGCTAATGAGATCTTCGCTGTTCTCTATGGCAGTGATCGCGGCACATCTCCCCCATCACTTTGGGGTTCGATCTACTATAACTTCGGCTACTCTGGCATTGCTGTGGCCCCGGTCATTCTTGCCATGATTTTTGCTGGTGTGACCCGCCTCGGCACACGCTCTAAAGAGCGAAACACGCTCGAGTTGATCGGCATTGCGGGTGTTTTTGCGACCATTGGAACGTGGGTCGCGGGGACGCCTGTATACCTCTTGAATACTGGTATCGCCGTCTATGCGGTTGTGTGGGTGATTGGGTCCCGTCAATCTCTGACTGCCGACCCGTTTGGTGATGCTAAGGGGTTGTCGCGTCGGCGTCGAAGTCGACGGCCACGGCCACGGCCACGACCACGGCCACGACGCATCGTCGCAGCAAACGACATTCATGCTGAGTGATTTCGTCGACAATTGCCTGTAATTCGAGTTCTTGTTTCACCAATACTCGATAATGCCTGAAGTATCCGGCGACATGCGCTTCCTGATGAACTCGATGCTATTGCGTGAAAAGGTTGAGCAGAAGGTGCACTAAGCGGCGTAATCTAGACGAGAGATTGCAAGACACTCCTTAGCCGATCTGCCATCATCGTACGACTTTGATTACTCTCGAGCCAACGCGCCCCACTCTCGCCAACCTGGTTACGCTCCCGAGCAGTCATCGCAGAAACCTTCTTGATACCTTCTGCCAGGTCCGCCGTCGGACAACTCCACCCTGCAGCTGACGATGCGACCAAGTCCCCAATCCGTCCCCGATTGTTTGTGAGGACGGGAAGGCCCGCTGCCATGTAGTCGAACACCTTATTGGGGCTTATCGCGGTTTGAAAAAGATCGACATCCGCGAGGATGTGAAGACCCAAGTCAGCAGCGGCGAGCAGCGCTGGCATCTCCGACTTCGGTACTGGATCCATGAACCGCACGTTTGTGAGGCCATCGTCGGTCGCGCGTCGGATCAGCTGCTCCTTCTCTAGGCCGCCGCCGACGAGGACGAGGTCAATTTCCTCCGAGCCGAGTTGCCGCGCAGCGTCTAGCAGGGCTGCGAGGTTGTTGGCTGGTCCGTGAGCACCGGTGTAGACCGCAGTGAAGCGCGTGAATTTGTACGTGGCGCGCAGTTCTTGGCGCTCAAAGGCCCCCACGGGCTCGTGTCGGTCGGCGCCGTTCGGGATGAACTTGATCTTCGACTCGGGGAGGCCACGGCTTAAAAGGCTTTCCTCGGTGCCTTCCGCCATCGTGACTATCGCGGCAGCTCGGCTATAAAGGAACGATTCCAGCGCCGACAGCGCCCGGTAGATTGTCGATTGTTCGTCAAGCGAGCCCATGTCGACAAGTACTTGAGGCCAGAGGTCCCGAACCTCCATCACAAACGGTTTGCGCTTGAGGAACGACACCCCCCATGCTGCGGCCGCCGCAAGCAGGTGGGGTGATGAACCGTAGACGAGGTCGACATCTTCCTGTCCCATGCCCGTTACGAAAGCGCGACCAGCGTAGGCAGCCCAATTGACGACGCGACGGGGTCCGTTGGAGCTAAAGGTCGGCACCGGGACCAGGGTGAGACCCGGCTCGCTCGTCATTCGCTCGCCCGTCTGAGGGTTGAGGTCGGCGGCGACGATAAGGTGGTCCCAACCGGTTAGACGTCCGAACAACTCAACGTGCCGCGTCCCGCCAGCTTGCCCCGCTCCGACGGCGAAGTGGTTCAGGACCAGCACACGACGGTTCTCAGGCACCGCGAATCTCCAACCGTTGGGCGTCCTCGGAGCCCGTGACATCGACGACGACCCCGTCCTCCCGCCAACTGATTTGGAAAACCCGACCGTCCGCGGACACGGACCCCTCGGACTCGACGGCTCCCCGGGACCGTCCGGCTGACCAGGTGAACGCCGAGCCGTCCAGGACGCACGCCGACCACGGGCGGGGCTCCCACGCACCGTAGGTCGGGCTGAACCATCCGCGGAAGGGCTCCTTGGCGCCGGTCACTTCAACACCGTCCAAGTCCAGTCCCTCGGCGTGAGCGCCGCGCGGGACGTTCATGACCCAACGCGTGGTCCCGTCCCCGGTCTGTTCGACGAAGTCGACCACTAGCACGCCCTCGGCGGACACCTCGACCACCCGCGCGACACGCCCGAGCCCGAGCCCGACGAACGCAGCGTGCACCGAGAGCACGGTGGTTCGCCCTGGACCCTCGTCAACGACGCGCGACGGCTCAAAACCGCGCATCCATCGGAAGGCGCGGTGCGGGCCCAGCTGGTCCTCGCCGTCCGGGCGCCACACCGGATGAGCGGCCGACGTGCGGAACCCGTTCCGCACATTGAGCGGCCCGTTGTACGTTCCGGTGCCCGGGTCCTCCGTGACCCAGCGGTCTCGCGACCTGATCCAGACCGACCCCACGTCAGCGTGCTGGTGTGACGGCCCCGTGCCCGTCTTGACCCAGACACGCCAGTCCCCGTGCTGGACGACGTCGAAGCCTCCCGTCCGGCGGTGGGCGCCGCCAGGGGTAGCGCGGTCGACCGGGGCCGGGGTAGGGGTTTCCGCTGGCGCCAGGTACCAGCACACCTCGTCGTACCGGCCGTGGTCGCCTCCGAGGGCCTCGCCCGAGGCGACGAGGGCGGCCGTCGTCGATCCGGCGACTGATCCCGCCGGGGAGGAGTCCGCGAGGACTCGGCCTTCGTCCCAGTCCCCGAACTGGGGGACGGCGCCGTCCAGCACACCGAGGTCACGCATGGAACGACCGGCCCCGTGGAGCGCCCGGCTCACCTCTGCCGGGACCGATCCCAGGAGCGACCGGACAAGGAGCATCTCCATCACGAAGCGGTGGTAGGAGAGGGAGTCCTCGATCATCGACCCGTCGTCACGCATGTGACGCGACAGCTGCTTGAGGAGGAGCGCGTCGCCGATCCGTGCCCAGCGACGGGACCCGCGGAAGTCGGGAAACATCCGGGCGAGCACGACCAGCCCGAGTCCGTCCCCCAGCAGGTGGTTGTTCTTCATGCTGCTGACCGTGTACGGCAGCTCGACGAGGATGTGACGGGCGCTGGCCACGAGCTGGTGGTCCATCCGCGCACGGACGTCGGCGTCGATCTCGCCGTCCAGCAGGCTGATGACCTGGGCCCAGGAGATCGCACGGAGGGCGAGCTCCAGGCTTGAGTACCAGTGCACGCCCCTCTCGGGACGGCACTGTGCGAACCATGCCCGCAGCATCGCGTGCAGCTCATCGAGCCACGGGCCGTCGGGGTCCAGGACAGAGGCGCGTGCCAGGACCACCAGGTCGCGATGGCGACCGGCCTCCCACACCCACTTGACGTCCGAAAGTCGAGCACCGCTCCGGATGTCGATCTGCCACCAGGGGGTCGACTCCGGCCACACGTTCCCCGAGAGCGGGTCCACGTTCCAGGGCGCGTGGACACCGGTGGGCACCCGGGTCCCGAAGACACGGACGCCGCTGGCGAGGATCTCGGCTGCGTCCGCCAGGCACCGGTCCCTGGCCGCGTCGGAACGCGGTACCGCGCTGCCGAGGCCGATGGCGCGCGAGCGCGCTCCGCGGTCCGGCACCTCCCGAAAGAGCAGCGTGTGTCCGCCGCTGCGCTTCGAGAGCTCATACGCCGCCCGCAGCGGGGCCGAGCTACCTAGGGCTCGCAGGTCGCTGACAGCAGTGCTCAGCCTCACTGGAACGGGTCCGCCGAGACGCGCAGGTCAGGGCGGACCACGTGCCCGGTGCTCAGGGACCTGGCAGCGGCCAGGCTCGTCGCCGTGCTCGTGATCGTCGCTCGCAGGTCGGCGTCGTCGACCGCGGACGCGAGGGACTGCTGGAACGCGCGCAGGTTCTCGACGTGTCCCTTGCCGGACGACGGGAGCTTGACGTCCTTGCCGTCGACCACCACACGAGCGAAGTCGTCCACGACCACGCTACGTCCTCGGCCGAGGATCTCGAGGCGCTCCTTCGTCGTCGCCGGGTGCGGGTGCTCGGCGTAGGTGATGCTCGCCAGCGAGCCGTCAGGGAAGCGGAGGGTCACGGCCAGGTCCTCCTGCAGGAGGGTCTCGGCGCGCCGGGAGCCCAAAGCCACGACCTCCTCGGCGGGCTGACCCACGATCCAGGCGGCGAGGTCGATGAAGTGGCAGACCTCGCCGAGCAGACGTCCGCCCTGCCGGCGGTCCTTGTACCAGTGGGCGTCCGGGAGCCGTCCCGCACTGACCCGATAGGCCAGGACGAGCGGGCCGCCGTCCCGGCCGAGGGCGCGGCGGGCCTCCACGACGGCCGGGCTGTGGCGTCGGTTGAACCCACCCCACAACTGGCCGTCGCCGGAGGAGAGCGAATCGACGACGTCGTCCAGCTCGTCCTCAGACAGCGCGAGCGGCTTCTCGACGAACACGTTCTTGCCGGCGCGGAGCGCCTTGCTCGTGATCTCGGCGTGCGAGTCGTGCCGCGACAGCACGAAGATCGTCCCGAGCGCCGGGTCGGACACGAGGTCGTCCACCCCTGGGACCACCGTGGCGATGTCGTGGCGCTGCGCGAGGTGCCGGGCGCTGAGACCACCCGTCGAGGTCACCGCCGCGATGGACATCCCCACCGACTTCATCGCCGGGACCAACGTCATCTTGGCGTAGTTGCCCGCACCGACCAGGCCGATGTCTCCCGACGAGGCCGACCGAGGACGGAGCTCGACGGTCCCGCGCGACACCGCAGCCGGGTCGTAGGTGAACTGCACCGCCAGAGCGCGGTCGTCCGCGCTGATCGTCTCGTAGGCGCGCTCGTGGTCCGTGATCGGGAAGGAGTGGGTGACCAGGTCATCGACAGTCAGACGACCCCGCGCGACCAGGTCGAGGAACGCCTCGATGTTGCGGCCCTCGGTCCAGCGCACCTGGCCGACGGGGTAGTCAACGGCGTACTCCTCGTACGAGCGCTCGTAGCGCCCGGGGCCGTAGGAACGGGCGAACCGCAGGTCCACCTCCTTCAGGTAGAAGGGGGTGCGCGACAGCTCGAGGCCGACGTCACCGACGACGACGACGACGCCGCGGTCCCGCACGCGGTCGACGGCCAACATCACCGGGTCCGACGACTTCGTGGACGCCGTGACCAGGACGGCGTCGACCCCGCGACCGCGGGTGCGGTCGAGGATGGCGTCCGTCGTCGCGGCACCAGACTCCTCGAGCCCCAGACCACCGGCGGCGGTCACCATCTCTGCCGTCCAGGCGCGCAGGTCCACTCCGATGACGTCGTACCCGGCGGCCAGGGCGAGGCGAGCCGTCAACTGGCCGACCAGGCCCAGGCCCACGACGAGCACGCTGCCCCCCGGGTCGACCCCGGCCTGCCGGATGCCCTGGAGCGCGATGGCTGCGACGGCCCCGAACGCGGCGGACTCGTCCGAGACGCCGTCAGGGACCGGGATGGCGAGCAGCCCGGGCACGGCCTGGATCTCCGCATGACCGGCCGACGCCGTGGCCACGCGCATGCCGGGCGTGATCCCGGAGACCGCGTCGCCCACCTCTATGACCTCGCCGACCGCGCTGTAGCCGAGGGGCATGTCCTCGTCGAGGCGGGTCCGCACGGCCTGCACGGTGTTCCGGAGCCCCTCGGTGCGGGCCTTGCGCACAACCTGGCGCACCAGGTCGGGACGTGCCTTGGCCTTCTCGAACAGGCTCGCGCTGGCCAGCTCGCGCACGGCCTTCTCGGTGCCCGTCGACAGCAGTGAGCGCCGCGTCGAGACCAGCACCTCGGCCGGCCCTGCGGTCGGGGAGGGGACGTCGACCACCTGGAGGCTGCCGTCGCCGATGGACTGGACGATCTGCTTCACGAAGTCCTCTCGAGGGGGTTGGTCGCGGCCTTGAGCAGGCCTCGGGTGTCGACGACCTGCTTGTCACGCAGGTCGGCGAGCGTCAGGTCCATGAACGCCTGGTGGTCGACCAGGAGGAGGACCACATCGGCCGCAGCAAGCGCCGTACCGAGCGGGGCGAGCGAGACGGAGTCCCGCCCTGCCAAGGACGGCGGCAGGGCGTCCACGTGGGGCTCGACGGCGAGCAGTCGGGCGTCGGGCAGGGCCTCGTCCAGCAGCTCGACGATCTGGATCGCAGGGCTCTCCCGCAGGTCGTCCACGTTGGCCTTGAAGGCGAGCCCCAGCACCGCGATCGTGGAGTCGGGCTTGGCCAGGGAGACGGTCTGGGCCACGACGGCGTGCGGGCGGGCGTCGTTGATCTCCCGGGCGGTCCGGATGATGCGGGACTGCTCCGGGGCCGCCGCCACGATGAACCAGGGGTCCACGGCGATGCAGTGGCCGCCAACACCCGGTCCAGGCTTCAGGATGTTCACCCGCGGGTGCTTGTTCGCGAGGTCGATGACCTCCCACACGTCGAGGTCGAGGTGGTCGCAGATCCCCGCCAGCTCGTTGGCGAACGCGATGTTGACGTCCCTGAACGAGTTCTCCACCAGCTTGGCCATCTCGGCCGTGGTGGCATCGGTCAGCACGATCTCGCCGCGGCAGAACAGGGAGTAGACCTCGGCAGCGCGCTCCGCGCACGCGCGGGTGATCCCTCCGACCAGACGGTCGTTCTCGACGATCTCGACCATGATCCGCCCGGGGAGCACCCGCTCCGGGCAGTGCGCGACATAAATGTCGTGCCGCCCCTCGCCCTGGTGCGGGAGGGACAGGTCCGGCCTCGCCGCCGCGATCCACTCGCTGACACGGCGCGTCGTGCCCGGGGGTGAGGTCGACTCGAGGATGACGACGTCACCGGCCTTCAGCACGGGCGCGATGGACTCCGCCGCGGCCTTCACGTAGGACAGGTCGGGGGCCTTGCCCGCGTCGCTCGGGGTGGGCACCGCGAGCATGAAGGCGTCGGCCGAGGGGACCTCCGTCGTCGCCCGCAGGGTGCCCAGCGCCACCGCACCGGCGACGGCAACGTCGAGGTCGGGCTCGACGATCGGGACCTTGCCCAGGTTGATGGCGTCGACGACGTCCCGCCGGACGTCGATCCCGGTGACCGACACCCCCTGCGTCGCGATCGCAGCGCTGGTCGGCAGGCCGATGTAGCCCAGGCCGACGACGACGATTCCGTTGTCGAACATGTTCAGTCTCCGTGGTGGTGGGGGTCGAAGTCGGGTTCGCGGTCTCCGAGACCGAAGTGGTGGGCGATCGCGGCGACCGATCGCCGGGCCGCGACACCGTCGCCGTACGGGTTCACCGCGCGAGCCATGGACGCGTGCACCTCGACGTTCTCGATCAGCTCGCTCAGCGCATCGGCGACGACGTTGGTGTCCGTGCCGACCAGGCGGACCGCACCCGCGTCCACGGCCTCCGGCCGTTCGGTCGTGTCCCGCATG
Source organism: Nocardioides lentus (assembly GCF_039529515.1). Classification (NCBI taxonomy): domain Bacteria; kingdom Bacillati; phylum Actinomycetota; class Actinomycetes; order Propionibacteriales; family Nocardioidaceae; genus Nocardioides; species Nocardioides lentus. The sequence goes on along the minus strand of NZ_BAAAMY010000004.1, from coordinate 351,202 downwards.
ACCAGGACCGGGGAGGCAAGGCTGGGGCCCTCCTCCTGCACACCTCCCGAGTCCGAGAGGACGAGATACGCGGCCTTCATCACGTGGCAGAACTCGTGATAGTCCAGCGGCTCGCACAGGAGGACCCGGTCGAGACCCTCCAACGTGTCGCGGACGACGTCACGGACGACGGGGTTCCTGTGCATGGGCACCACCCACCGCAGCTCGGGGTGCTTCTCGGCCACCCGTCGGACGGCGGTCATGGCGTTTCGCATCGGCTGGCCCCACGACTCCCGGCGGTGGGCTGTGACCAGGACGAAGCGCTCCCCGCTCGACACCATCTGCGCCACTGCCGGTTCGGTGTAGGTCGGCTCCTGCTGGATGGCCTGCATCAGGGCGTCGATAACGGTGTTGCCGGTTACGGCGATGCTGGCCGGCGACGTGTGCTCTTGGGCAAGATTCTCCCGGGCAGACGGGGTCGGCGCGAGGTGCAGCGCGGCCACCCGGCTCAGGAGCTGGCGGTTAGCCTCCTCAGGGAACGGGGCGTCGAGGTCGTAGGTCCTTAGACCCGCTTCGAGGTGCACCACGGGGATGCCCTGGTAAAACGCCGCGAGCGCCGCGATGAAGGCGGTCGAGGTGTCCCCCTGGACCACCACCGCATCCGGAGCGTGCTCCCGCAGCACGGGTTCGAGGGCGGCAAGCGACGCGACGGACAATTGCGTGAGGCTGGCGCCCGGTCGCATGAGGTCGAGGTCGGCCACGGGCTCGATCCCGAACAAGGTGTTGACCTGGTCGAGCATCTCCCGGTGCTGCCCCGTGACCACCGGCACCACGGTGAAGCGGTCGTCGGCCATGAGCGCACCGATCACTGGCGCAACCTTGATGGCTTCAGGCCGGGTCCCGTAGACGACCATGACTTTTTTCATTCTCTTTTTCCTTGCGTCAGTGGACGGGCGGGAACTCCGACGACCGTGGTCGCTGCCGCCACGTCCGTTGTTACGCAGGCCGCGGCACCGACGAGCGCGCCAGCCCGCACCCGGAGCCGGTTCAGCACGACCCCCTGGACTCCCACCAGAGCGTCGCTCTCGATCACGCAGTCGCCAGAGATAGATGCGCTCGGGTTCAGGCTGACGAAATCGCCAAGAGTCGTGTCGTGGCCGACTGTCGCGTTGGGGTTGACATGGACGTGCCGCCCGAGGCGGATGTTGGTCGTGAGGCGCGCTCCGGCGCAGACGACCGTCCCCGGGCCGAGATCTACCTCTGAGCCCAGCGTGGCCGCGGGGTGAACGAGGGTGGCCGCGGACCAGCCAGCGCTATCGAGACGGCCGGCGATACCGCGTCGGACGCTCGGCGATCCGATGCCGATGACGTACTGCGCGCCCTTGACCGAGGCGAGGGCCTTGTCGAGGGTTCCGAGGTAGGTAATCCCCCGTGTCGCGAGGCGAGCGAGGTTCAGCTCGCTCGGCGAGTCGTCAGCGACACCGACGACCTCCCAACGGGGCGCGCCAGCGACGTCCGTCATGGCGTCTGCGACGTCGATCGTCTCGCGGCCGAATCCACCGGCGCCGACGACCAGCAGTCGATCAGGCACGGCGACCACCGAGCCCGGCGCCCATGAACTCCGCCATGGTCACGCCGCCGGCGTCGGCGATCCCGTCGCGCTTGGCGACCCTGAGCAGTGTCCGCACGAGGATGCTGACGTCAAGGCGGAGGCTGCGACGGTCGACGTACTCGACGTCGAGGGCGAACTTGTCCTCCCAGGTCAGGGCGTTGCGGCCACTGACCTGCACGAGCCCGGTGACTCCGGGGCGCACCTCGTGTCGCCGGGCCTGCTCGGGGGTGTAGCGGTCGAGGTAGGAGACCAGGAGCGGGCGAGGGCCGACGAGGCTCATGTGGCCGCGGACGACGTTCCACAAGGTGGGCAGCTCGTCCATGCTCGTCGAGCGCAACCGCTGCCCGAACGGTGTGAGGCGGTCGGCGTCGGTGACGAGCCCGCGAGCGGGGTCGACGTCGGTCATCGAGCGGAACTTCACCAGCTCGAAGATCTCGCCGTCCTTCCCGGGGCGCTGCTGGCGAAACAGCACGGGCGAGCCGAGGTTGCGGCGCACCAGCAGGGCGACGACCGCGGTGACGGGTGCCGTGACGACCATCAGGGCCAGGGCCCCGATGAAGTCGATCAGCCGCTTCGGGCCGTCGTAGGCGCGCCTCACGCGAGGGCCTTCCCGAGGACGTCGAGGACCTCGTCGAACTGCGCCTCACCCATGCCGGAGCCCGAGGGGAGGGTGAGCCCCCGGTCGAAGAGCCGCTCGGCGGTGCCGTCGAGCGTGGACGAGTGGTCGGCGTAGACCGGCTGCAGGTGCATGGGCTTCCAGACCGGGCGGCTCTCGATGCCGGCGGTCAGGAGTGCCTGGCCGACGTCGCGTGCCGTCGTGCCCGCGTGCTCCGGGTCCACGACGAGCGCGGTGAGCCAGCAGTTGTCGTGGGCGTCGTCGGCCGGGTCGTCGGAGCCGAGCACGCGTACGCCGGGGCGGTCGGCGACCAGCTCGCGGTAGCGCCGGCGCCACTCGCGGCGGCGGCCGATCATCACGTCGAGGCGGCTGAGCTGGGCGCGGCCCATGGCGGCGAGGATGTTGGAGAGCCGGTAGTTGTAGCCGATCTCGGTGTGCTCGTAGTGGGGCACGGCCTCGCGGGCCTGCGTCGACAGCTTGCGCACGTGCGCCGCCATCGCGCCGTCGTCCGTGAGCAGCATCCCGCCGCCGGAGGTGGTCATGATCTTGTTGCCGTTGAACGACAGGACGGACGCGTCGCCCCAGGCGCCCGCCGGGCGCCCTCGGTGGGTGGCGCCGAAGGACTCGGCGCTGTCGCAGAGCAGCCTGGCGCCGGCGGACTCGGCGATCTTGGTGACCGCGTCGAGCTCGACGCAGCGGCCGAGCAGGTCCACGGGCACGATCGCGGGCACGCGGCGCCCGGCGGCCTGCAGCTCCTCGACCGCCCGCGCGAGCAGGTCGACGTCGATGTTGCCGTCGTCGGACCGCGCGTCGACGAAGTGAGGCTCGGCGCCGACGTAGCGGATCGCGTTGACCGTGGCGGCGAAGGTCAGCGTGGAGACGGGGACGACGTCGCCCGGACCCACGCCCCAGGAGACGAGCGCGAGGTGGAGGGCGGCGGTGCCGGACGCCAGCGCCACGGCATGGCCGACGTCGACGCGCTCCGCGACCTCGGCCTCGAAGGCGTTGAGGTCCGGGCCGGCCGGGGCGACCCAGCCGGACTGCATCGCCCGCAGGACGGCCTGCTGCTCGAGCTCGCCGACGTCGGGCGGCGACAGCAACGTGGACAGCACCGTCCGGCACCTCCCTGCACTTTCCGACGCGAACGTCGGCCCCATGTGACGTGCGGGAGTCTAGGTGACGAGGGCCCCGCGGCCGAACGGCGCCGAGGTCGGTCTAGACCTCCGCCCGCACGCGTGATGTCAAGACCCTTTCGGCCCGGGCCGGGAGAGGTTCGGCTTGGCGGAAGCCCTGAGCGTCCTTGCGGCGACCTTGCGACACGGCGCGCTGCCGCCGCACATGATCGAGCTGCCCCGACCCTCACCGTCGGGACAGCCAAGGACACACGCCGAGCTCATGGGGGAACGATGGCAAGGACAGACAGAGGCGCTGGGGGCCGCACCCGCCGACGCCGGGCGGCGGTCACCGCCGGGCTGGGGCTCACCGTGGCGCTCTCCACGGTGGTCGGCGCGGGCAGCACAGCCAGCACCGCCGCCACGGCGACCGCGGCGAGCAGCTCGTGCACGCCCGTCGCCATCATGGCGTTCCGGGGGTCGGGCGAGGACCCCGTCGGGCCCCAGTCGTACAAGTCTCAGACCAGCAACGGTTGGGAGGGCCCGACGCTGAAGCGTGCCTTCCGCGCCTACGCCTCCTCCTCGTCGTACACGGGAGACCTGGCCGGCGTGCCGATCGTCGGGCTGTCCGAGACCGACGGCTACGAGGCCCCGGACGCGGGCGCAGGCGACTTCTTCGCGGAGTTCCCCACCGACTCGGCCGTCTGGAACGGCGCCAACGAGGGCGCCATCGCGGCTATCCGCAAGATGGGGAGCTTCCAGCGCGATCAACCATCACCGTGCAAGCGAACGAAGTGGATCCTCGTCGGCTATTCGCAGGGCGCCATGGCGGCACGCTCAACGTACGAGGCCGTCGGCTCCGCCTGGGTCTCCTCGCTCTACCTGCTGGGCGACCCGTTCCAGAAGCCGTACGGCGCGGGAGTCCGCGGGGGCGGGCGCAACGGCAGCGGCTTCTATCGCTTCAACTGGCCCAGTCTGCGCACGTCGCTGGACGCCTACTACGACCGGAAGCCCGCATCGGCCACGTCTCTGTGTCATAACAACGACCCGATCTGCGACCTCGGCACGCCCCTGCTCGGCCCCCATCTGAACTACTTCACGGAGGAAACGGAGAAGCGCACCGAAGGCGCCAAGCTCGCCTCCATCACCGCCTCGGCCTACGCGGCGGCCACCGCGCCGCCACCCCCGGAACCGGTGCGACGTGACGTCGAGATCATGTTCGCGATCGACTCGACGGGCTCGATGGGCCCCTACATCGACGACGCGGTGGACTCGGCGCGCGACATGACAGCCCGCGTGCTCGTCATTAGCCCCGGGAGCGCGGTCGGTGTCGTGGAGTTCCGCGACCACGGTGACGACTTCGTCGCTCGGACCGTCCAGGGCCTGACCCGGGACGTCGATGCGGTCGAGGACGCCCTCTCCTCGCTGGATCCCGACCAGGGAGGAGACGAGCCCGAGGCCGTGTACAGCGGGATCTACGAGGCGGCAGCCGCCTCGTGGTCGCCCGGCAGCTCGCGATCCATCGCGGTGATCGGAGACGCCCCTGCCCACGACCCGGAGGACGTGACCGGGTACACCTGGCAGACCACGGTCGAGCGGCTGCGGGCAGTCGCCACCGGGCCGGCTCGCCGCCCGTCCGGGCGGACCGCGCCGTCGCCGTCGTCCTCCCGATCCTCGGACGGCGTGCCGCGGATCTACGGCCTCTCGGACAACGGGCCGCTCAGCTCACAGCTCGCTGACCTCGCCGAGCAGGTCGGAGGGGACGTCTTCGACATCGGGGCCGACGGGTCCGTCGGTGAGCTGATGGAGGAGGTCGTCGACTCCACCGCCTCAGCGCCCACGGTGGTCCTCTCCGCGTCGCCCTCAGTCGCGGGCACACCCACCATGGTCTCCGCCACGGGCAGCACCGTGTCCACGGAGCCGGCCACCTACGACTTCGACGTCGACGGCGACGGGGTGTACGACGTCTCAGGCAGCGACCCCGTGCAGTACCTCGATCTCACCCCGGGGGTCCATGTCGTCAACGTGCGGGTCGTCGACGGCGATGGGCGGGCCTCGACGGGATCCATCGAGATCGCCACCGCAACGTCGGACTCGCTGTCGACGCCCCCGACCGTCGCCCTGGAAGGTAGCCGCGTCCTCACCCGCACGCCGCTCGCCGGCCGGCCCGTCCAGGTGCGGCTCCCGGCCTCCGACAGCTCGTTCATCGCCAGTCTGTCGAGGGGCACGACATCCGTGCCCGCCGCCAGCAGCTGGTCGGCGGAGCGTCGGACGGTCTCCATCACTCCCCCGCGCTCGGCTCGACCCGGCACCTACGTGGTGACGGTGCAGGGCGACGCCGGCCAGCGGGCTGAGCTGCCCGTCCGGCTCCGTCAGAAGCCCATGTTGCGTGCGACCTACCGCGTCGTGGGAGGGCGCGCGGTCGTCTCGGTGGTGGCGACGTCTCCTGGCGGGAGGCCACGAGGCCGCATCCTGGTGTCCTCCCCTCGCGGCGGCCCTGTAGGAGCCCGGCTCACCGCGGGACGAGCGACCGTCAGACTCCCTGCGGGGGTGAAGCCCCGGCGTGGACTCGCGGTCCGATTCGTCGAGAACGGGCAGTTCGCTGCCGCTCGGACGACTGCTCGACGGCGCGACTGACGCCTGGGCACCCGACGATCTCGGCCGGGTGGGGCCGGCGCCCCTCAGCGCCGGCTCCGCCCGCCGAGGTCTGATCGGACGCCGTCGTCATGGCGGCCTGGAGTCTCAGAACGGCGTCGCGCCTCCCGACGCCGGATCGGGATGCGCAGCAGTGATCCTACGATGGCGCCCAGGCCCACCCCGGTGGTGTTGGCGACAATGTCGAGGGCGCTCGCGGACCTCTCGGGCAGGAAGAGCCCCTGGAACAGCTCGACCGAGGCGGCGAGCACGAACCCGACCGCGGTCCAGTCCCGCCAGCTGTAACCGGGACGGAGCAGCCGGCCCAGTAGCGCCAGCGGCACCATGATCAGGACGTTGAGCACCACCTCCATCCGCTCCGGCGTCACCAGCGTCGGGTCCGCCCCGAACCGCTGCACCAGCGTGGTGATGAAGGCGTTGGCGGTAGTCGGCATCTCCCCGCGGGGGAAGAGCAGGACGACGGCGAGCACGAGGGCGTAGGCGACCAGCAGTCCGAGCAGGGGGCGCCGTGCTCGGGGAGGTGGGGTCACCCGCCGAGCGTAGGCGGGAAGGTACGGCGGCCCCGCGGGGGCGGGTCCCGCGCCCGCGAACCCGGAGATCGGCGCAAGATCCGACGTCAGGTCGCCTTTGCGGTTGCGCAACTGCGGGTGGACGCCCAGCCTGAGCCTGCTCACGCCGTGGGCGCCGAGAGAACTGGACACCCGAGTGCCGCTGCGCCACCACCCCCTCCCCTCCCCTGCGCACCGGTCGTCGTGGCCCCGGCGCGCGGCCCTCGGCCTCATGGCCCTCGTCGTGGTGGCGAGCGGTCCGGCGACCGTCGCGGGGGCGTACGGCGCCACCACCGCCTCGAGCGCCGCGGGGGCGGCCACGTCGACGGCCACGTCGGCGGCCACCAAGTCCGCCGCCGAGGCCGCCCGGCAGCGACCGGCCCTGGCGGCGCGACCCACGATCACCGGCAGCCACCAGGTGGGCTCGACGCTGCGGGTCGACCGCGGCCGGTGGACGGGCAAGCCGACGCGCTACGCCTTCGCCTGGGACGCCTGCGGCCGCGCCGCGACGGGCGGCGTCACCGGGTGCCGCCAGATCGGCACCGGCGCCTCGATCAGGCTCAAGCCCGCCCAGCTCGGCCGCTCGGTCCGCGCCCGCGTCACGGCCGCCAACGCCGCGGGATCACGCGCGGTCCCCACCAACGCCGGCCCCGTGGTCGGCGCACCGGCCCTCCTGGCCGCACCCACGATCAACGGTGCCCTGCGCGCGGGCGGGTCCGTCACGGCCTCCACCGGCGAATGGGCCGGGACCGCTGCGACGTACACGTACGCCTGGCGGTCCTGCGACACTGGCGCCGGCTGCACCCCCCTCACCGGAGCCGTGGGCGAGCGCCTGGTGATCCCCGTCGACACCGTCGGACGGACCATCACCGTCGACGTCACCGCCAGCAACCGCTACGGCACGCGCACGGCCTCGTCCGCTCCCCGCCCCGCCGTCGAGGCGCGGGATGCCAGCGCTCGGGTCGTCCAGGTGACCGTCGGGTCGGTCCAGGCCTGCGCCCTGACCGCGGACCACCTCGTCCGCTGCTGGGGTGCGGACGCGACGACCGACGTCCCCCAGAGCGCGTTCACCTCGATCAGCGCCGGGCCCGCCCACACCTGCGGCATCACCACCGGGGGGACCGCCCGCTGCTGGGGTCCCGACGGCTACGGCGAGACCGTGGTCCCGACCGATCTCGGTCAGGTCACCACCATCAGCTCCGGCGACAACTACACCTGCGCCGCGGGGGTCCGCACCCCCACGGCTCGCTGCTGGGGAGGTCGGCGCAACGTGTCCAACTTCGGGCAGTTCACGGTGCCGGACGACCTCGGTCCCGTCAGCCAGGTCGATGCCGGTGAGATCCACACCTGCGCGGTCACAACCGGGGGTGCGGCCCGCTGCTGGGGTGCCGACTTCTTCGGCCGCACCGCTCCCCCCGCCGACCTGGGCACCGTGCGGTCGGTCATCTCGGGCGGGCCCGTCTCCTGCGCGGTGACGACCGCCGGCTCGGCCCGCTGCTGGGGTGACGGCGGCGACGGGCAGCGCGAGACCCCCGCGGACCTCGGACCCGTGAGGTCCCTCGACGCCGGGGGCAGTCTCGGGACGGCCCACATCTGCGCGGTCACCGTCGCCGGTGAGACCCGCTGCTGGGGTGACCCGACCTACCGGGAGGACGACGTCCTCGACGTCCCGCAGGACCTGGGGCCGGTCGACTCCGTGGCGGTCGGCGTGGCCTCGGGCTGCGTCGTGACCACCGCCGGCGGTGTGCGGTGCTGGGGTGACAACCGCTGGGGCCAGAGCGACGTGCCGGCCGAGCTGCGGCCGTGAGCTGACGGTCCGTCGGCGCGGGGCTGCGGGTCACCGGGTCTCGTGGCTCCGCCGCTCCTGCGTCGCTACGGAGCACCTCGACCTCCGGGGGCCGCTACGGGAAGCACCTCGACCTCCGAGGGCTGCGGAGCACCTCGACCACCGGGTGGGGTGGGGGTCAGGTGGGGAGGCGGACGGTGACGGTGGTGCCGGCGCCGACCTCGCTGGTGAGGTCCACGGTGCCGCCGTGGGCCTCGACGATCGAGCGGACGATGACCAGGCCGAGGCCGGTGCCGGGGATCTGGCGGGAGCGGGCCTCGGCGCCGCGGAAGAAGCGGCTGAAGAGCTGGTCGACCTCGTCGGGGGCGATGCCGAGGCCGGTGTCGGCGATCCGGATCACCAGCTCGTCACCGGTGTCGACGAGACCTAAGCAGACGCTGCCGGGCGGGGTGGAGTACTTCACGGCGTTGGACAGCAGGTTGTCGAGGACCTGCCGGATCCGGCCGGCGTCGACGCGGGCCACCGCGCTCAGGGGGAGATCGGCCTCGAGCGTCAGGCCGCGCGCCTCCGCCGCGGGCCGCGCGGCCTCGACCGCCTGGAGCACGACCGGGGTGAGGTCGGTCTCGATCCGCTCGACCGGCATCCGGCCCTCGCGCTGCCGCGCGACCTCGAGGAGGTCGGCGACGAGCGCGTCGAGACGCTGGGCGTTGCGCTCGACGACCCCGAGTCGCCGGGCCAGCTCGTCGGTCACCTCCGGGTGGGACGCGGCGATCTCGAGGTGGCCGAGCACCGAGGTCAGCGGGGTGCGCAGCTCGTGGGAGACCGAGGCCAGGAACTCGTCCTTGACCGCGAGGGCCCGCAGGTAGTCGGTGACGTCCTTGTAGACCAGCGCCGCCCCGGTGAAGTGCCCCTCGGCGTCGTGGACCGAGCGGGCCGAGACCGACAGGGCTCGCTGCTCGCCGCCGGGCGGACCGATCCAGATCCGCAGGTCGTCGTACTCCTCGCCCTGGTGGGCGCGCGTGGTCGGCATCTGCTCGCTGGTCAGGGGCGTGCGGGCGTCCTCGCCGTACACCTCCCCGAGCTGACCGGCGCGGCCCGCATGACCGTCGGGGAAGGCGATGCGCATCAGGGCCTCGTGGTGGCGGTTCATCGACTCGTAGTGGCCGTGCGCGTCGATCAGCACCAGGCCGACGTCGATGGTGTCGAAGATGGCCTCGGCGCGGCGCAGCTGACGGTCGAGGCGGGCCTCGGCCTCCGCCAGCCGCGCGCGGTCGTCGTGCTGCTGGGTGACGTCGATGACCTGGCTGACCAGGTGCAGCGGGGTGCCGTCGTCGTCGCGCACCAGTGCGACCGACAGGTCACCCCACACGACGCTGCCGTCGGGCCGTAGGAACCGCTTGACCATCCGGTACGACGGCACGTCGTCGGCGAGCAGGCGCGCGAGCAGCTGGAGGTCGAGCGCGAGGTCGTCGGGGTGGGTGATCTCCTGGAACGTCGTCGAGCGCAGCGTCGCCGAGTCGCGGCCGAGCATCGCGCACAGCGCCGCGTTGACCGCGAGGAACCGGCCCTCGGGAGACACGATCGTCATGCCGACCGGGGAGTGCTCCAGAGTGAGCCGCCACAGTCGGTCGGAGACCTCGACGCCGTCCATGAGCCTCCCGTCGCTCGCCCGCCGCGCACGACGAGCCTAGGTCCCGAATCTCTGCTGCGGCAGGGGAAAGCCGCAAGGCTGGGCCCCGTTCGGTCCCGCTCCCGAGCCGATCCGGCGACCGCGTCGCACCCGATGCCGAACCGTGACCGCCCGGAGCGTCGGTCGACACACGACGGCGACAGCGGCGAAACATGCGCTGCCTAGGTTCGGCGCGCCCCTGCACCACGCCCGCGTCGGGACCCGATCCCCGACGGGGCCCGCCGACCCAGGAGGGTCCGTGCCACCACCCCGCCGCCGAGCCGTACGACGCCTCGGCACCACGCTGCTCAGCCTCACCGTCCTCGCCGGTGCCGCGCTCACCGCCGCCGCCCCCGCGCTCGCCGCCCCCGACGACCCGGCCGCGGCCGGCAGCGCCCTGCTCGACTCCGGCGGCACCGCCGGCCGCGAGTGGCAGGTCACCCGCGCCGCCGGCGGATACGAGGTCTCCCTGAGCCTCCCCGAGCCGCTGCCCGTGAAGTCCGACGCCCCGACGATCGTCGTCGACGGCCAGACCATCGGCATCGCCACCGAGGACGCCGACGGCCTCGGGCTGAGCGTCTTCACCACCGACCCCACGGTCACCAGCACCTCGACCGTCCGCGCCGGCTGGGCCTCGCAGACCGAGGCCCCCGCCGGCCGCTCCGCGGCCACCGGCACCGCCGTGGAGGTCCCCGAGGAGCGCGCGGTCGACCCGATCGACGTCGACCCCGCCGCCCCCGGCGACTACGAGTGGACCGAGTCCATCTACCGCTTCGGCGACCAGGCCGTCCCGCTCTCAGCCATCGGCGGCGTCCGCGGCGAGCTCGAGGGCAAGATCTACCTGCCCACCACCGGCGGCGCCCGTCCCACCGTGATGCTGCTCCACGGCCGCCACACCTCCTGCTACGGCCCCGGCACGGCGAACCCGAACCGCTGGCCCTGCGCGGTCTCCCCCGACCTCGAGGACCGCCGCTCCATCCCCAGCTACGCCGGGTACGACGCGCTGGCGCGGATCCTGGCCGGCAACGGCTACGCCGTGGTCTCGGTCTCGGCCAACGCGATCAACTCCAACGACAACCAGCTCGCCGCCGACCAGGGTGCGGTCGCCCGCGGCCGGCTGATGCTCGACACCGTCGAGATGCTCGACGACGCGAGCGCCGGCCGCCCCGTGTCGTACTACGACGCCTGGCGGGACCGCACCCTCGACCTCGACCAGGCCCTGGTCGAGGGCACCCGTTCCTACGGCACCCGCTCCGACGGCTTCGTCAACGGCGCCCCGCCGCTCGACATCGTGACCGCGGCCGACCTCGTGGGGCGCTTCGACCTCAGCACCATCGGCATGATGGGCCACTCCCGCGGCGGCGAGGGCGTCACCGCGGCCGTCACCCTCAACGCGGCGCTCGAGGACCCGTGGGCCATCGAGTCGGTCCTGCCGCTGGCCCCCGTCGACTTCGGCCGCATGACCGTGCCCGACGTGCCGATGAACGTGGTGCTCCCCTACTGCGACGGCGACGTCTCCAACCAGCAGGGCCAGCACATGCTCGACGACTCCCGCTACGCCTTCGGCGACGACGTCCTGCGCTCCGGCACCTGGGTGATGGGCGCCAACCACAACTTCTACAACACCGTGTGGACCCCGGGTGAGTACGCCTTCAGCGTCTCCGACGACTGGAGCGGCACCAACCCGGCCAGCGCCCGCGCGACCGAGCCGACCTGCGGCACCGCCCCCTCGACCGCCGGGACCTCGATCCGCCTGAGCCCCGCCGAGCAGTACCAGCAGGGCGCCTCCTACATGGCGGCCTGGTTCCTGATGACCCTCGGCGGGCAGGACGAGTTCACGCCGATGTTCGACGGCACCGGCGGCGTGCCCGCCGCGCTGGGGGACGTCGACGTCCGCACCGTCGCCACCGCGCCCGCCTCGGAGCGGGCCACGATCGCCTCGTTCGAGCGCAGCTCGTCGCTGGTGCGGGTGGCCAACGCCACCCTCGTCACCTGCGCCAGCCTCGCCGGCCGCACCACCCCGCAGGACCTCACCCCCTGCGCCAGCACCCTGGCCAGCTCGCAGGTCCCGCACTGGACCCCGGCCTCCAACGCCGGCAACGTCCCCGCCACCCCCACCGGCCGCCTCAGCTGGTCGCTGACCTCGGCCACCACCAGCGCCGAGGTGCGCGTCGGGCTGCCGGCCGCGCGCCGCGACGCCACGTCGTACGACCGGCTGGCGATCAAGCTGGCCGCGGACGAGACCGTGCCGACCGCGGTCGACATGACCGTGACCGTCACCGACGGCGCCGGCACCGCGTACGCCGCGCCGGTCTCCGAGTTCAACCCGCTGGCGCTGACCCGCCTGCCCAGCTCGGAGAGCAGCGCCGCCGTGACGACGCTGAAGAAGGTGGTCCTGCAGCAGGTCAACGTCCCCGTCGCCGACCTCGTCGCCGCCGGTCTCGACGTGAGCGACCTGCGGGAGGTCCGCCTGACCTCCCTGCCCAACGCCGACGGCAGCAACGCCGGCGGGGTGCACCTGTCCGACCTGGCCCTCGAGCGGTCGGGGGTCGGCACCCCCGACCCCGGGACCCGGCCCACGATGTCGGTCTTCGCGCCGAAGACCGACGAGGGCAGCGCACCCGGCACGGTCGACGTCGCCGTCTACCTCGACGAGCCCGCCGCCGAGGCCGTCTCCGGCTACGTCTCGCTGCTCGGCTCGGCCACCAGCCGCGCGGGCGCCACGATGGAGCCGGTCACCTTCGCCCCGGGCGAGACCTGCCGGGTCGTGTCCGCCGCCGTCCAGGGCGACCGCGTCGCCGGCGCCTCCAACGGGTCGGCGGTGAAGGCCAGCGTCGTCGACACCAGCGGTGCCGTCATGGGCGAGCGGGCCATCGTCACCACGGTCCTGCGTGAGGACGACGGCGTCACCGGCACCGCCGTGGAGCTGCCGCCCGTCGGCACCCCCGGCGCGGTCTGCGAGGAGCTGGACGCGTTCCTGGCGGGCGGCGAGGTCACCGCGCCCGCCGACGTCGCGCCGGAGGGGTCCCTCCCGGTCAGCGCCGGCGGGTTCCGCCCCGGCGAGGCCGTCGTGTTCTCCGCCCCCGGCCTGACCTCGGTGACCGCGGTCGCCGACGGCGACGGCCTGGCCGCCGCGGAGCTCGCCGTCCCGGCGGACGCCGCGCTCGGCGAGCTCGCCGTCACCGCCACCGGGTTCGCCACGGAGCGGGTCGCCACCGGCACCACCGCGGTCCTCGGCACCAGCGCGGTCGCGCTGACGCTGGACCCGGAGGCCCCAGCCCTGCGTGAGGCCGTCACCCTGACGGCCACCGTCACCGCAGGCGACGAGGCGAACGGCACCGTGGAGTTCGCCGACGGCGAGACCGTCGTGGGCACGGCCGACGTGGTCGACGGCGTGGCCTCCCTCGAGGTGCCGGGCGGCTTCGGGGCCGGCGACCACACCCTGAGCGCGACGTACTCCGGCGACGACCTCACGTCGGGGTCGACCTCGGCCCCGGTCGCGCTCACCCTGGCGCCAGGCGCGTCGACGGTGGCGCTGGAGATCAGCGACTCCCCCGTCCACGGCACCCCCGCCACGGTCACCGCGACCGTGGACACCGGGGACGTCCCGGGGGCCGACGCCGGGGAGGTCGAGATCACCTACGGCTCGCAGACCCGCACCGTCGCCGTCGGTGACGACGGCACCGCCGTCCTCGCCCTGCCCGCCGGCCTGGCCGCGGGGTCCTACACGGTGGGCGCGACCTACCTCGGCACCGAGGACATCGCGCCCTCGGAGACCGCGGAGGCGCCGCTCGTCGTCGCCCGCCGGCCCAGCACCACCGGGTTCCGCTCCCTGGGCTTCGCCAACGGCGGGCGCCAGGTCCGCGCGGCGGTCCAGCTCGGCGGGACCGGCTACGCCCGGCCCACCGACGGGCGGGTCACGCTCCGGATCCGCGGGGCCGTCAGCCGCACGGTGACCCAGGACGTCGGCGCGGGCGGTCGGGTGACGTTCACCGTCGCCGTCCCGGCCTCGGCCCGGCGCCTGCAGGTCACGGCGACGTCGTCCGGCCTGGGCGACTACCTCCCCGCGACCAGCCGGGAGCGCACGCTGCGACGCTGAGACGACGCAGCACCGACCGGGCGGGGCCGGCGGACCTCAGGGTCCGTCGGCCCCGTCGGCGTCCTGCGGTCCTGCGGTCCCGGTCGGCAGGCGCACCTCGAAGCAGGAACCGGTGCCGTCGGGGCCCGGCGTGACCCGGATGCTGCCGCCGTGGCGGGTGACCACCCGCTGGCAGATCGCCAGGCCGATCCCCGTGCCCTGGAAGTCGCGGCCGTCGCGACCGCGGTAGAACTCGTCGAAGACCCGCGAGGCCTCGGCCTCCGGGATGCCGATGCCGTTGTCGGTCACCCGGACCACCAGCTGGTCCGGCGAGGACGGCCCGCGACTCACCACGACCCGGGGCGTGGTGCCCGGCGCGACGTACTTGACGGCGTTGGCCAGCAGGTTCTCGAAGAGCTGGCGCAGGAGCGTCTCGTCGCCGCGGGCGACGATCCCGTCCTCCACCTCGACCCTCGCCGTCGACGCGGCACCGAGGACCCGCCCGGTGCCGACGCCCGCGTCCAGGCCGACGTGTCCGCGCGTCCACGCCTCGCAGAGCGCCGAGACGTCCACCTCGGTCGGGTGCAGGTCACGGTCCGGGGCCAGCGTCAACGTCAGGAGGTCGTCGAGCAGCGTGCGCATGGACGACGCCGCGCCGAGGATCCGACCCGTGTAGCGCCGCGTGAGCTCGCCGGGCACCGCCTCGCCGTCCTCGGCCGCCGAGTCCAGCAGCTCGGCCCACCCGGTGATCACCGTCAACGGCCGGGCCAGGTCGTGCGCGACGACCCCGGCGAACGCCGCAAGCTCGGCGGTGTGCCGGCGCTGCGCGGTCACGTCGCGCAGCGTCACCACCACCAGGACGCCGCCGGACGAGTCGTCGGCCGCCACCGATCGCATCTCGACCGTGCGGGCGTCACCGTGCTCGGGACGCAGCACCAGCACCTGCTGGCGAGGGCCCGAGCCACGGTCGGCGACCGCCCGGGACCACAGGTCGTCGGCGACCGGCTCCCCGCGGGCGTCCTGCACGGTCACCGTGCCGGCCCCGCTGCCGGCGACCGCGGGCAGGGCGTCACCCAACAGGCGGCCGGCCGCCTCGTTGCGCATCAGCGTCGTCCCGTCCTCGCCGAGGAGGACCACCCCCTCCTCGAGGTTGGCCAGCACGAGGTCGCGCTCCCGCGACCGCTCCTGCGCCTCGAGGGTCGCCTCCCGCAGCAGGGTCAGCGACCGGTCGCGATCCTGGACCGACAGGGACAGCGTCAGCGCCACGACCACCATCGACAGGAAGAAGGCCTGCACGAGGATCGCGGCGACCCGGGCGTCGTCCACCTGCGCGAAGCTCCCGAGCCCGACGACCGTGCAGACGACGGCGAACGCGCCCGCGAGCGAGGTCACCGCGACCGCCCCGAGGGCCGACAGTCGCAGCGAGGCCCAGACCACCACGAGGAACAGCGGGAAGATCACCGGCAGGGGCTCGTCGCCCGCGAACGCGAACGCGAGCACGGTCGCCGTGGCCAGCAGCCCCAGCAGCACCTCGACCGGCCCCGCCGTACGGGGGCGCACGACGTGCACGCCGGACGAGGCCCGCGCGCCGAGCCCGGCGAGCGCGAGCGCGCCGAGGGCCCCACCGACGAAGGCCCAGACCACGGTCCGGACGAGGAGCAGCTCGACGTTGGCGAGGTCCGAGACATCGATCAGGCCCAGCCCGGTCCACCTCAGGGCGGACGACGAGACCGCCGCGGCCGCGACGGCCAGCCCGAGGACCGTCACGTCGCCGAGGCTGCGCATCGCGGTCCGGCCGCGCCCCGGCCACCGACCGACGAGTCGGTAGGTGAGCACGACGGCCGCGCCCTGGACCGACGTCGTGACCGCTCCGACCGTGCCCAGGCGCCAGTCCGACACCTGCAGGGTGATCGTGACGAGGCTGGTCGCGGCGACGGCGACGGCGTCCGTGGGGAGCGAGCGCGGCGTCGCGGTGAGGGCCACGACCACGGCCACCCCGGCGAGCGGGGCCGCAAGCGCGACCTGCTCCGGTCCGTAGAAGCTGAGCAGGGTCGCGTAGGACGACAGCGCGGTCGCGAGCACCACCAGCGCGAGGCGCAGCAGGCCCGGGCGGGCTCCTGACACCTGACGTCCCTCGGCCGTCATCCGTCGTCACCCCCCGGCCCGGTCCCCACGTCCACGCCCGCGGGACAGCGTAGATGTGAGCGGGGGTTCCCACGCCCGATCCGCCTCGACTGGCCGGGCCCGTCGAGCCTGGGCACCCTCAGCGCAGCTTGGGTCGTACGTGCAGACCGACCTCGGGATCCACGAGGACCTCCTGGGCGGCGGGGATGCCGTCCGCGTCGAGGGTCAGGCCCAGGTCGACGTTGCGCTTGACCATCGCGAGCGCGATCGGTCCCAGCTCGTGGTGGCGGGCGGAGGTGCCGACGAAGCCGACGGTCCTGTCGCCGACCCGGAGCTCCGTGCCGCGGGCCGGCAGGCGGTTCTCGGAGCCGTCGAGGTGGAGCATGGTGAGGCGCCGCGGGGGCCGACCGAGGGTGTGGACCCGGGCGACGGTCTCCTGGCCGCGGTAGCAGCCTTTCTCGAGGTGGACGGCCGGGCCGATCCAGCCGGCCTCGTTGGGGATGGTGCGCTGGTCGGTGTCGAGGCCGTGGCGCGGCTCACCGCGCGCGATGCGGAGCGCCTCGAACGCCCACAGCCCGCAGGCCGGGCCCGCGGCCTCGGCATACGTGGCGAGCTGGTCGCGCGGCACGAGCTCGTAGCCGGCGTACCAGCTCTCGGCGCTCTCGTCGGCGCCGACGGCCTTGGAGGCGCGCCACGCGACGGCCTGCTCGGCGGTGACGTCGGCGACCTCCACGCGCATCATGAAGCGCATCCGGTCCAGCCAGGTGACCAGGGCCGCGCCCGCGCCGGGCTCGGTGTGGGCCCAGAACGACTCGCCGTCGTCGTAACCGGTCATGGCGTGCTCAACGTGACCCTGCGGGCTGAGCACGAGCACGCCGGTCCAGCGGCCGGGCGGCAGCTGCTCGAGGTGCTGGGTGGTCAGCGAGTGCAGCCAGGTGAGCCGGTCCGGACCGGTCACGCGCAGCACGTCGCGGTGCGACAGGTCGACGAAGCCCCCGCCGGACTCGAGCGTCCGCTGCTCGCCGTTGAAGGAGCCGTAGTGGGCGGCGACCCCGGAGTCGGGGGCGTCCGCGGCGACGGCGCCGGGCAGGTCGAGCATGCGGGTCCTTCCACAGAGGTACGGCGGTCTGCTGGGCGAACATCCCAGCAGACCGTCGTGTTCCTGCGATGACCGCCCGCTACCAGCTGATGCTGTTGGACTTCAGACCACCGGCGTTCACCCAGTGGGGGTTGGCGAACCCGGAGTAGCACCGCGTGGCGCTGCGCCAGTAGCCGTTCCCGTCGAGGGTGATCGTCAGGCCCGCCCAGTTGCGGTACTGGCCGTCGTTGCACGTGATCGTCGGCCGCCAGCCGGCGGGACCGAAGACCCTCGTGTCGTAGTGGTACCCGTACTTCGCCCGCGTGCCGCGAACCAACTGGATGACCTTGGGGCGCAGTGACGCCGAGGCGGACGAGTAGGGCCCACAGCCGGCCGCGTTGCAGGCCCTCACCTTCATGGACTGCGCGTCGGCGTTCTGGCCGCGCCCGAAGGTGTAGGACGTACCAGTGGTCGACCCCGACAACGAGCCAGCGACCTCGAAACGCACGATGGACGAACCTCCGTTGCTCGGGGCGGACCAGGCGAGCCGCACCGCGTTGTCGAGGCTGGAGATCGACGGCCGCGCCGGCGTGCCGGGGACCGTGTAGGGCTTGCCGCTGACACCGCTCGACCACGGACCGCACCCCAGGGAGCTGCAGGCGCGCGCGGTGAACGTGTAGGTCGTGCCGTTGCTCAGACCCGACCACGTGTGGCTCGTCGACGTCACGCGCGCGACCGCCCCCGTGTCGGACCGCCTCACCTCGTACGACGAGATCGGCTCCCCGCCGGCGGACGGAGCCGGCCACGTCAGCCTCACGGCACCGGAGGTCCCGGACCCGGCCGTCGGCTGGACGGGCTCCGGTGTGCCGGCGACCGAGAGCTGGAAGGACGCCGTCGGACCGAAGACGCGGCCCGAGGTGATGAACGTGGTGGACATCCGCTCGATCCTCGACGTCGTCACCGCCGGTGTCACACCGACGATCCCCGTCGCGACCTCGCCCTTGCTCCACACGCCGTCACCGTTCTCGTCGGTCAGCACGACCTTCCGGCCGCTGTCCAGGGTGCCGCTCGATGCGCCCGGGATGCCGGCCGCGGAGTAGATGAACGTCTCGGACAGCGGGAGCGCCGCGCCGAAGTTGGACGCCCGGAACTGGATGAAGCGCTGCTTGCCCACGGGGAACGACGACGGGATCGTGACCGTCAGGAGATCGGCGGAAGGCTCCGAGCTGGCAGAGACCTCGAACTCGACCGCCCGATCCCGTGCCTCGGCCTGGGCGTTGCGGTAGGTGTCGACGTCGTCGGCCGCTGCCTGCTCCTCCCCCTGCTCGTCCCGTTCACCGTCGGTCACCCTGTCCGCCACGCACCACGCCGCGCGGACACCGAGGCCTACCGCCTTGACCATCACCTGCTGCCGCGTCGTCGGTGGGTCCAGCACATCCACCTCGTCGAAGGGCACACAGGGGTCGGCGCCGGTCACCGCGTCGAACAGGAGATCGGCAGCCTCCCCCGACACGTCGTCGACGAGGTCCGGATTCTGCCTGGCTCGCTCGACCGCGCGCTCCAGGGTCTCCCGTGCTCGCTGTGAAGCCTCGGACAGGCGCCTGCGCGCGGCCTCTGCGGCGCGCTCGAGCGCACGACGGGCGCGTTCGACCCCCCGCCGGACGGCTTCGGAGACGGCGCGCTTCGCGTCGGCGACCGCCTTCGTCCCCACCTGGACGGCGCGCACGACCTTCTGGACGACCGCACGACCCGCCGTCACTGCGCGCTTCACGACGACGCGACCCGCAGCGCGGGTCGCGTTGCGGAGGACTGCCGCCCGCTGCGCGAGCGCTCTCGCGGCGCTGACCGCGTGCTCCCGCGCCCGGATGGCGCTCTGCCGTGCCAGCTCTCGCAGCCGTGCCGCGTGCGCACGCGCGCGGGCGGCCGCCTGGGCCGCCTGGGCGACCCGAGCCCTGGCCTGCTGGGCCGCCCAGATCCGAGCCTGCTGGAGGGCGCGGGCGGCCTGCTGCGCCCTCATCGTGAGCTGGTGCGCCGCGGCCGCTCGGGCGCGGTCGACGGCCGCCTTGAACCCGCTCTTGACAGCCTTCTTCGCGACGTACTTGGCGGCTGCCTTGACCACCACGGGCAGGACCCGCTGGGCGGCGACGCGAGCGACGATGAGCAGGACCGGGACGAAGAAGGGATCGACGACGACGTCCTCGCCGGTATCGGGGACGGTGACGTCGACGCTGGTCGGGCTCGACACGCTCATCACCGACGGGACAGGGGCGTGGGTGTCGAGGGTCTTCGAGATGGGTGCCGAGAACACGCCCTCCACACGGCCGTCGGACCCGACCTCGGACTGCGCCTCGACCACGGCGTCCACCGCCCGGTCCACCTCCGCCGACGGGTCGCCGAGGTCGAGCTCAGCGGCGAGTACGGCGGCCGTGTCCTCCCGCGGCTCGGTCCCGAAGACCTCCTCCAGCGCCTGGTTCGCGTCGACGGCGCTGGCCGACTCCACGGCAGCGTCGTTGGCCACCGGCTCGAGCTCGTCAGCGGTCCGCGCGTCCGCGGCGCTCGCCCGTGCGGAGCTGACGATGTCCTGGGTGGCCTCCACGAAGCTGCTCTCGGGCAGACCCGACTCCAGGTCGTCGGCCGCCGCCCGGAGCACGTCGAGAGGAGCGTCCGGTTCCAGGTACGCCGGGGAGTCGTCGGCCGCGGGGAGATCGGTCACCGGCTCCTCGGCGCTCGAGGCCAGGAGGTCCTCCGGCCCGCTGCTCAGCTCCTCGAGCTCGTCGTTCAGCGCCTCGTCCTCCTCAGCCGCCAGCAGCTGGTCCGTCGAGGCCTCCACCACCTGCTCCTCGGCGTCACTCAGCTCCTGTGCCGCAGCGGCGATCTCGGGCATGGGCGTCGCGCCGTCCCGGACGACGGCGACGTCACCCTTCTCCAGCTCGACCAACCGGGTGCCCTCCGGGAGGTCGAAGTCGTAGGTGGTCTCGGTGGTGCCGGCGGGCAGCTCGTCGATGATCTCGCCGCCACCGTCGGCCGTGGGCCTCGCGGCCCAGTCGCCCTGGGGGCTGCTGTAGGTCACGGCAGTCTCACCGGCGATGCCAGGAGAGGCCGAACCGGAGCGGGTGACCCCGATGGTCTCCCCGGTCGCGAGCTCGAACCTCATCCCCTGCCCCGAGTCGAGGGAGATCGATCCGTCGCCCGGGGCGTTGAGGATCGGCACGTCGCCCGTCGGCAGCACGGTGCCGAGCGTCGCTGCGTTCGCCGGATCCGTCGACGGTGCGAACAAGGTCGGGAACGACTCCGCCAGGGTCGATGGCTCGGCCACGACTGGTTCGGGCTCCGCGGCGGCGCCCTGAACCCCGGCCAGCAGTCCCGTCACCACCAATGTCGAGGTGGAAAGTGAGATCCAGCGTCCGACAACGTTCATGTGCAGCCCCCATGCCGCTCGTGCCTGGCTGAAAAATGTCAGCACAGGGGCGGCATGACCAGTGATCACTCACCGACTTTCGACATTCTTGCGCATTTTCCGGAATGTCTGGCTTTCGCTATCATGAAGGCAATTCACGAATGTCGGAAAGTGATTCTGGATCAACTACCCGGCTCCGCCCGAGGAATCAGGTCCTCCGGGCCAGGCCCAGCGCCTCGCGCCAGGCGACCTGGGAGCCGGTGCGGAGCACGGAGCGCTGGTAGACCTTCGAGGCGCCCCAGGCGAGGACCGCGGTGACGAGGAGCATCAGCAGGACCGTCCCGACCACCTGGGAGAGCGGGGCGACACCGGCCGCGACGCGCAGCGGCATCAGGACCGCCGAGAACGGCGGGACCCAGCTCAGCACGGCGCTCAGGGTGCCGTCGGGGTCGCCGACCGCGGCGAACCCCACGCCGTACATGGCGAGGATGAGCAGCAGCAGCGGGCCGGTGGTGGAGTTGACGTCCTCCTGGCGGGAGACCATCGAGCCGGCCGCGGCGTAGAGCACCGCGAAGAGCGCGAAGCCGAGCACGAACCAGCCGAGCACCGACACGAAGACCCCGACGGCGGCGCCGGTGACCGTCAGGACGCCGGTCGCGGTGCCGGCGGCGATGCCCGCGACGCCGTACACGGCGAGCTGGAGCAGGCCGACGGCGCCGATGCCGAGGATCTTGCCCCACAGCAGGTGGAGCGGTCGGATGGTCGACAGCAGCAGCTCGACGACGCGGCTGGACTTCTCCTCGACCACGCCCATGGCGACGTAGGTCCCGAAGCCGATCAGCTGGCCGAACATCAGGATCACCGCCGTGAAGGCGAGGAAGGTGCGCTGGCCGCTGTCGGGCTCGGGCGGGTCGAGGGCGTCGACCCTCACGCCCGCCTCCGCGACGCGGGCGGCGACCGCGTCGGGGTCGACGCCGGCCTCGTCGAGGGCGGCGCGCTGGGCCAGGGCCGTCACGGTGGTCTCGACGACGGCCCGCAGCTCGGGCTCGAGCTCCGACTCGGTCACCGCGACGACGCCGCCGGAGCCGTCCGGGGCGGGCAGCAGGGCGACCTCGAGGTCGCCGTCGGCGACCTGGGCGCGCGCCTCGTCGGCGTCGGCGACCTCGCTGGTGTCGACCGGGGTGCCGAGCGACTCCCCGGTCGCGGCGAGCGGGCCGGCGAGCGCGCCGGCCTCGGCGACCAGGCCGACCTTCTCGCCCTCGTCGTCGCCGGAGAAGACGCCGAAGGCGACGATGCCGCCGATGATCGCGAGCACGACGACGGCGTTGCTGACCAGGAAGCTCTTCTTGACGACCTGCACGACGAACTCGCGCCGGGCGACCAGGGCGATCGCGCGGCGCGCGGTCAGGCTGGCGGGAGCGCTCACGCCGACACCACCTCTCGGAACAGCTCGGTCAGCGACGGCCGGCGGCGGGTGAAGGAGTGCACCGGACCGGTGCGCAGCGCCGCGGCGAGCAGGGCCTGGTCGTCGCCGTCGGGGCCCAGCTCGACGAGGGTCCGGCCGTCGGTCTCCTGGACGACGCGGGCCCCCGGGACGGCGTCGACCCACCCGGGCGGCGCCTGCGGCGCGTGCACCTCGACCTGGACGGCGCCCGCGTGGCGGAGCTCCTCGACGGTGCCGACGGCGCTCATCCGGCCGGCGACGACGATGCCGACGCGGTCGCAGATGCGCTCGACGAGGTCGAGCTGGTGGCTGGAGAAGATCACCGGCACCCCCTCGGAGCGCTTCTCGGCCAGCACGTCGCTCATCACGTCGACCGCGACGGGGTCGAGGCCGCTGAACGGCTCGTCGAGCACCAGCACGTCGGGGTCGTGGACCAGGGCGGCGGCGAGCTGCACCCGCTGCTGGTTGCCCAGGCTGAGCGACTCCACGGCGTCGTCGACGCGGTGGGCGATGTCGAGGCGCTCGGTCCACCGGGCGACGGCGGCCCGGGCGTCGGCGCGCATCAGCCCGTGGAGCTCCGCCAGGTAGGCCAGCTGCGCGCCGACCTTCATCTTGGGGTACAGCCCCCGCTCCTCGGGCATGTAGCCGATCCGGCGCCGCACCTCGAGGTCGACCGGCCGCCCGCCCAGCCGGACCTCCCCGGCGTCGGCCGCCAGCACCCCCAGCGCGATCCGCATCGTGGTGGTCTTGCCGGCACCGTTGCTGCCGACGAAGCCGAACAGCTCCCCCGGCGCGACCGTGAAGGTCATGTCCGCCAGCGCCGTCACCTCGCCGTACCGCTTGGAGACGCCGTCGATCTCGAGCCCTCGTCCGTCCTCCGCCATCGCTCCCCCGAACGTCGGTGTGCAGGTCGTGAACCGACCGTAGCGAACCCACAGCGGACGCACGGGCGGGGCTCCGGCGCGGACTCGGCCGTCGATCTCGCGGTTCCCGGGACACCGCCCGCCCGTCGCGCTAGCGTGCCCGGCGTACGCGGTGGGGGGACACACCTCGTCCGAGGAGCTCGACATGGGACTGATCGACCGACCGATCCTGGTGCTGGCCGACCGTGCTGCCGCCCGCGCCGTCGCCCACGCCACCGAGGCCGAGGCCCTCGACCGGTCGCTGCGACCGGTCACCCTCGAGCTGGCGGTGCGCGCCGACGACGCGGCCGCGCTGGCGGGCGCGGCCGCCGACCGTGGTGACCGCTCCGAGGCCGTCGAGCACCTGGCCACAGCCGTCGAGGCCGAACGCCGGGCCCGTCGGCTCGCCCGCGAGGCGCGCCGGCGGTTCGCGGTGCCGGGTCGCGCCGCCGGCTGAGTCGCTGATCGGGACGCATCCCGTGGGTTCCCTCGACGCACCGACGGGCGGGGAGCCGGTCGGCTCCCCGCCCGTCGGCGGTGACTGGTCCGCGCGGGGCGCGGGGGGTCGGGCTCAGCGGCCGAGGCCGGCCTTGTCGACCTTGCGGTGGAAGCGCATGCCCGCGAGCCCGCCGAGCATCGCCCCGACCAGGCTGGCGGCGATGACGCCGATCAGCGCGACGGCGGCGGCGATGCTGATGTCGGAGAGGCTGCCGGGGATGCGGGGGAAGGCGTTGAGCTGGTCGAGGACGTCGAACTGGGCGCCGCCGATGGCGCCGAGGACGGCGACGACGATCGCGGCGACGACGGCCCAGCCGAAGACGGCAATGCCCTGGCGCAGGCCGTTGAAGCGGGCCATGCGACCGGCGACGTAGCCGCCGCTGTAGTAGGAGACGAACACGACGACGAGCACGAGGATCACGCCGGCCCAGCCGATCTCCTCGGCGGAGATGCCCTGCGCGCCGGCCGCGTCGGCGACCTCGGAGGCGCTGGAGACGAGGCCGACACCGGCGCCGGCGGCGGCGACGAGGGCGGTCAGGATGACGGCCATGCCGGTCGCGGTCAGCCAGCCGAAGAAGGCCGAGCCGACCTTGACGCCGCCGTAGGCCTCCTTCTCGCGGGCGACCGTGCTCTTGCGGTCGGCGAGGGGAGCCCCGGTGGCGTGGTCGTCGGCGTGGTCGTCGGCACGGTGGCCGGCACGGTGGCCGGCGCGGTGGCCGGCGGGCTCCGCGGGGTGGGTCGGGTCGGTGCTGCTCATGGGGTCCTCCTCAGCGTGACGGCGGCCCCGCGGTCGCGGGGCTGCGACGTCCGTCGTACGAGGTGGACGGAAGTCGTTGAAAGTGTAATCACCAACCGTCCCGGATCTCACACCCCGGTCGCCCGGGCGTGTCGCCGACGGGCGGCCGGCGCGGCGAGCCCAGCGCCGAGGGCGACGCCGAGGGTGTTGGCGACGACGTCGACCGGGCTGGCGAACCGGTCGGGCAGCAGGAGCGCCTGCGCGCTCTCCGCGCCGACGCCGACCGCGAGCCCCAGCAGGGCCCACTGCCACCAGGGCGACGCCGGCCAGCCGAGCCGACCGAGGACGGCGAGCGGCACCGTGATGGCGACGTTGGCCAGGACCTCCACGATCGCCGGGTGGGCCAGCCGGGGGTCGACGCCGAGCGTCCGCACCCCGGCGGTCAGCAGGTCCACCGCCCGACTCGGCGCGTCTCCGGCGGGCCAGAGGAAGACGACCGCGAGCAGGACGGCGTACGCCGCGAGCAGACGTCGGGCCGTGATCGGCGACACCCGGCCTCAGTCGTGGTCGTGGTGGGTGGGGGTCGCCTGGGCGGCGGTGCCGGCGCCGGCGCCGGCATCCTCGGCTCCCGCACCCTCGGCGCAGTCGCGGCAGTGGCCGTGGACCGCGAGGTGGCCGAGGTCGGCGACGAAGTCGTGCTGCCGCTCGAGCAGCGCCGCGAACTCCGCCGCCACGGCCGCGTCGATCGAGGTGACCCGACCACAGCCGCGGCACACGAGGTGGAAGTGCTCGTGGTCGGAGACCGAGTGGTAGGTGGGCGCCCGGTCCGAGAGGTGGGTGTGACGGATCAGCCCGAGCTCCTCGAGGACCTCGAGGGTGCGGTAGACGGTCGAGACGTTGACTGCCGAGGAGTTCTTGCGGACCTCGGTGAGCACCTCGTCGGGGGTGGCGTGACCCAGCGCGTCGACCGCGGCGAGGATGAGCTCGCGCTGCGGCGTGAGCCGGTAGCCGCTCCCCCGCAGCTTCTCGCGCCAGTCGGTCTCGGCGCGGCTCTTCATGTCCGCGATCCTAGACCGGCTCACCACCCCCGGGCCGGTGGACCGCCCCCGTCACCGCCGCTCTCACGTCGGGCCGCGGACGGTCGCGACGGCCACCCGGACCTGCTCAGGGGTGAACCCCTCGGCGCGCAGCCTCGTCGACAGCTCCTCCGAGCCGACCCCGGCGTTGCGGACGACCGACCACGCCACCTCCACCGCCTCGGCGCTCCAGTCCACCTCGAGGCCGGCCACCACACCCCAGGCCACCGAGCGCGTGAACCCGTCGGCCCTCAGCTGGGCCACCAGGGACGACGGCGAGAAGCCGGTCAGGGCGAGGTAACCGCGGGCCGCGCCGAACGCGTCCCGGACCGCCATCAGCGGCGGCTGGACCCCGGCGACGGGCCCGGGAACGTGCACCACGGATCCCGCACCCACCGTCGAGGTCGGGTCGCCGTTCCCCACGGCGGCAGCTCGGGACGCCGAGCCCGCGCCGGCGACCTGGGCCTCGACCACCATCCGCACCCCCACGACGGCCAGCGTCGCGACCAGCGCCCACGTGAACAACCGCAGCATCCAGGAGCCTCCTCGACAGAGAACGACCCCCGTGCTCGTGACGAGACTCCCCCGCGCACCTCAACCCTCACGCAGCGCTCCTGCGTGGTCAGTGCAACGATCCCGCAGCGAGCTCGCAAGGCAGGCCTGCAGAGGAGCGTCAGTAGACGAGCGCCTGGGCCCCGTCGGCCAGCGCCTCCTCGACGAAGGTCGCGGCCCCGGCGATCCGCACGCCCGGCAGCACCGCGTCGGCGTCGATGTCGCGGCGGGCGGCGCACTGGCTGCAGACCGTGACCCGCCCGGCGGCCAGCAGCGCGGCGAGCAGGTCCGCCAGCGGCGTGGCGAGCGGCAACGAGAAGTCCTCGGCACGCCCGGGCACGCCGTACCAGGCGGCCTCGCCGGTCAGCCACAGCGAGACCTCGGCGCCGGCCGCGAGGGCCGTCGAGGCGACGGTGAAGCCCTGGTTGCAGCGCTCGGCGTCCTCGGCTCCACAGGTGACCTTGACGACCAGCGAGCGCGACATGGCTCGACCCTAGACTGGCGGCCATGGCGTTCGAGCTGCCCTCCGACCTGCACCCCGACGTCGCCCCGCTGGCCTGGATGCTCGGCACGTGGCGCGGCAACGGCCACGGCGACTACCCGACGATCGACAAGCACGAGTTCGGCCAGGAGCTGATCTTCACCCACGACGGGCGGCCGTTCCTGCAGTACCTGTCCCGCACCTGGGTCGTCGACGACGCCGGCGAGCACGTGCGGGAGGACATGGTCGAGACCGGGTTCCTGCGCGGCACCTCCGACGGCAAGGGCACTGCCCGGGTCGAGATGGTCGTGGCCCACCACACCGGGGTGGTCGAGATCTACTACGGCGAGGCTTCGGGCGGCCGCCTGGACCTCTCCACCGACGCCGTCGCGCGCACCGAGTCGGCCCACGAGGTCGTCGGCGCCACCCGGCTCTACGGCAACGTCGAGGGCGACCTGCTCTACGCCTACGACGTCGCCGCCGAGGGTCACGCCCTCCAGCCGCGCGCCTGGGCGCGCCTGCAGCGGGGCTGATCACCCGGGGTTTGCGCCTGGAGTGATCGTCGGTCGGGAGGCGTACGGCTCACCGGGTCTCGTGGCTCGTCGCCAGGGCTCCTCGCACCTCGACCTCCGAACAAGGCGGCGTACGGCTCACCGGGTCTCGTGGCTCGTCGCCAGGGCTCCTCGCACCTCGACCTCCGACCAACGAGCCGCCCGACTAACGCGGCGCCCGACCCACCGGGTCCCGCGGCCCGTCGCCAGGGCCCCTCGCACCTCGACCTCCGTTGGCGAGGTGGGAGTGGGGCGAGGTGAACACTCCCTCAGTCGGTGCAGGAGCTGGCGGTGGTGAAGTTCTTGTCGCCCGGGACGATGCTCGGCGTGACACCGACCTCGACGTCGTCGGTCTGACCGGCGGCCGTCGTCATGCGCCAGTCGAGGTCGATCGGCTCGGTGGACGACAGGAACACGTTCAGCACGGCCACCGGCCGCCCGTCGAGCTCGACGATCCCGGGGTTCAGCACATCGGAGCCGAGGCGCACCCGGTCGATCGATCCACCGTAGGGGCCGTAGAGGCGCACGATCACCAGCTGCGCCCCCGCCGGCGTGCCGCGGATGCCGCCACCAGTGACCGACTCCGGCAGCTCCTCCGCGTCGGCCTGGTCGATGGTCTGGCGCATCCGCATCGAACCCGCCAGCCGCTGGCCGTCGTCGCGACACCCCTCCGAGACAGTCTCGACGCCGTAGCGCAGGTAGTAGGACATCTTCGACCCGGTGGCGTCATTGAGACTGACGTCGACATGAGGGGTGGCCCCGTCGTCACCGGTCAGCTCCCCGGCGACCCGGGTCCCCGCGAGCTGCTCCTGCTCGGCCTCGTCGAACGAGCTGATGAGGAAGCGGCCCTCACGACCGGCTCGGGCGAGGCCTTCCAGGAATGCCAGCGGGTCTCCCAGACCACCGCCGACGGCCTCCTCGAAGATCACCCGCGCGGCATCCGCGAAGAGCTGGTCCTGAGCCTCGGGCTCGAGCTCGAGGTAGGGCGTCGAGAGCAGCTCCTCGATCAGGTTGTCCTGCGTGAGGGTGCGGCCGTCGACCTCGACCGGGCCGATCGCCCCGAGCACGTAGCTGAGGGCGACCGGGTCGATGGACAGGACGCCGTCGAGGTCCGCCTGTGCACCGGAGGCCTCCCAGTGGGCGTTCATGAGCTCTGCCGTGCGGGGGAAGTCGGGGGTGAAGTTGGCGTCCTGGAAGAAGGTGCCGAGCAGGTCGTCGTAGACGAGCTGCTCGGCCTCGCTGAGGGGAAGGATGGGCTGCTCGAGGTCGCTCTCGAAGTCCCGGGGACCGCCCTGTCGCAGGATGCTGAGTCGCCCCCCGTCGGCTCCCAGCAGGACGAAGGCCCCGGGCAGGCCGCCCGAGGCGCGGATCTCGGCGTTGTTCTGCACCACGAGCAGGTACTCGCGAGGGCCCTCACCGCCGGCCATCGGCGGCAGGAGGTCCACCGCGGTGCGCGCCGCGCCCAGGCCGGACTCGAGCCCCTCGACCAGCTCGACGTACTCCTCGTACGGCGCTCGCACCCGACCCACGAAGCCGTCGCTGTCGACGGCGCGGACCTCGTCCGCAGCTCGGGTCACCGCGTCGTACCCCTGCTCCACGGGCTCCCGCAGACCTGCGACCACGTCGAGGTCGACTCCACCCTCGACGGTCAACCGGTCCACGTCGCCGCTCGCCGCGACCAGCGGCGCGACGCCGTCGACCGCCAGGGTGTGCAGGGACGAGCTGATCGCGCGCACGCCCTCGGCGTCGTCGCCGATGACCGGCAACCAGGTCGCGACCGTCCAGTCCAGCCCGTCGGTGCGATCCATCGCCGAGCGCGCGGACGCTGCCAGCGCGTCGCCGGCGCGCTCCGCCGCAGCGGCATCGCGGTCGCCCAGGGCGGCGCGCAGCTGGGTGGCGTGGTCCTGGGCCTCGCGCAGGTCGCCCTGCGCCTGCCACCCCAACCAGGCGACCCAGCCCGCGAACGCGACGAGCGCCCCCACGACGAGCAGACTGACCAGGACGAGAAGGCGGCGCTTCCCCACCGTGTACTCCCTCCGAACGCACTGACGCCCCGTCGCCGAAGCGACGGGGCGTCAGAGGTGGATCAGCGCTGGACGAACAGGTTGCGCACCTGCGTGCTCGGCTTGTAGACCGAACGCGGGTAGCCCACGTACGTCACGACCAGCGTGTAACGACCCGGGGCCAGCTTGGGCAGGCGGTAGTTCCGCGGGTTGCCGTTGTAGAAGCGCTTGACGGTGCGGGCCACGCCGCTGGGGCGCTTCGAGATGGTGATGAGCACCGGGCCACGCACCGGAGCGTTGCCGGCCTCGGACTGGACCTCGAGGCGGATCCGACCGCGCTGGCCGGGACGGACGACCGGGGCCTGCACCTGCGGGATCGTGGTGATCGTACCGCTGTACGGGCCGGCCGAGGCCGTCGTGGAGGTGCCGGCCACGAGGCCGGCGGTCATCAGGAACGCGACAGCCAGGCTGGCGATGATCTTCTTCATGCGCGGGACTCCCCATGTGTGTGTGCTTGTGGTCGTGAGCATAGGCCACGCCGACAGCGATCCCGCCATCGTTAACCGAGGATTTCCTCAAGTTGCACGATCGCGTGTGTGGTCCGACATCACGGCAACCCGGAGAGGTAGTGGTCGCGGACGGTCCCCGCGTCCAGCACACGGTCGTACGCCGCGACCTCGTCGAGGTCCCCCTGGAAGGCGTTGCCGCCGCCCTGCAGGCGCCCGAGGCCCATCCGCGCCGCGCGGGACAGCGCACCGGTCCAGCCCGCCGCGACGGCACGGAGCTCGCCGTCGACGTACAGCTCGACCCGGCCGGACCTCGCGTCACGGGTCATCACGACGTGGTGCCAGCGCCCGTCGAGGTGTCCACCTGACGAGACCGCGGTCCGGGCCGGGGCGAAGAGGCCGTCGGCGACACCGGCCACGACCCGGCCGTCGGCGAACACCGAGATCCCGAAGCCGCTCTCCCCGAGGAAGGTCGGCGTCGACGCGTCGAGCAGGGCGGCGCCGTTGGTCCAGCTGCCGGAGGAGCCCCGGCCCTGGACCGAGCGGAACCACAGCTCCAGCGAGAACGACCCCGACACCGGTCGCGCCACCGACGCGTGGTCGTCGACCCCGTCGAACGACGCCGCGGTGTCCGGGTCCCCCACGATCGCCCCGGCCCCGCCCAGGCCCGGCCCCCCGCCGTACGAGCCGGCGGAGCCGCGGACGGCCGTGAGGGTGGACCCGGCGCGCTCCCCCAGGCGCCAGTAGGACACCAGGCCCGGGGTGGCGGTGATCGTGGCGGCGTAGTCGCGCACCTTCACGGTCTGCGGGGCCACCGCCTCGCGGGCGTTGCCGACGCGGTCGACCACCACGTGGCGGGCGCGGAAGCAGCGCCCGGCCGGCGTCGCCCAGTCGTACGTCGGGCCGGGGTCGACGCTCAGCAGGGTCCACGGGCCGAAGTCGCCGCAGGCGTTGCCGGCCAGCGGCGCGCTGGTGCCCTCGAGCCGTCGGCCCGCGACCCCGGACCCGCCGTCCTGGGCGGCGTCGACCCGGACCGCGGTCGTCGTCGCGGTGGTCGCGCCGTCGGGCAGCCCGACCTCGCCACCGGTCGGGGCGTCGTCGTCCCGGCGTACGGCGAGGGTGAGGGCGCGGGTGTTGCCGGCGACGTCGGCGCCGGTCACGGTCAGGTCGTGGCCGGCGGTGGTGCCCGCGGCCCACGCGACCGGCGCGGACAGGTAGGGCCCGCCGGGCGGGGTCGTCACCGGTCCGCCGGCGTGGGTCCAGCCCGGGGCCCCGACGGCGGAGGTCGTGGCCCGCGCAGGACCCGAGCCCCCGGGGTCGGCGACGGTGGTCACGACGCGGAAGGACCCCGCCGCCGCCCCGCGGAACCAGACCGTCGACCCGGTGAGCGCCGACCCGCCGACCTCCCCGCGGACCCCGACGGTCGTGCTCGGCGCGGTCGCGTCGGTGCGCACGGCGGCGCTCGCCGCGCCCACGGGCCCCGACCAGGAGGCCAGGCGGGGCGCGACGCGATAGGTCCAGACGCCGTCCGGGACGCCGTCCTCGCGACAGGTGGTCGTCGTCGCCCCCGCCGGGACCGGACCCGCGCAGCCGCCGGTCGCGGCGTACGTCGTGCCGTCGTCGGCGACGCGGGTGACGACGTAGGCGTCGGCCGGGGTCCCGTCGGCGAGCCCGACCCCCGCCCAGGTCACCCGCACGTCGTCGCGGTCGGAGACCTCGACGTCGGGCACGGGCCCGGCCGGCATCCGCAGCGCCGACGCCTCCCCCGCCGACCCGGCCGTGGTGGTGGCGGTCCAGAAGGCGTGGCCCTGCGCAGCGGCGAGCACCAGCCCGGCGGCGAGGCCGACGGCCGCGCCCCGTCGTAGCGCCCCTCCGACCACGCGCTCCACCTCCCCGTCCCGGTCCGTCAGCGCCCGGCCCGCAGGTGCACGGTCACGGTGGCGCCCTGGCAGGCGTCCGGCGCCGTGCTGGTCATCGACACCGCCCCGGGCAGCGCGATCGCCAGCGACCCGTCGGTCCCGCCCGAGCGCGCGGGCACGCGCCAGCCCTCACCCCCGCGGTCCTGCGCGCTGAACCCGAACGCCGACCCGGGGCAACCCGGCCGGTCCGTCGAGAACCCGCCGTCGCCGCGAGCCGCGTCGAGCTCCAGCCGCGCGAGGCGGACCACGGCGTCGGCCGAGCTCGTCGCCACCAGCCGCACCGTCCCGCGTCCCCCCGGGCGCAGGTCGGCACCACCGGTCGCGCGGCCGAGGGTGACCGGTACGGCGGAGCTCGCGGCCGCCGTACCGGTCCCGGTGCCGAGCGTCATCACGGCCTCGACCGCGACCGCGACGACCCCGGTCACCACCCCCGCCACCACGAGCGAGGCCACGACCCCACCCGCGCGGCCACGCCACCGCGGACGCACCCGCTCGGCGCGGTGCCTGCCTCGCCCCACGACCCCTCCTCCTCGCTCGGCCCCGCTGCTCCACCACCCCTCCCCGGTGGTGGAGCAGCCAGGAGGACCAGCGCACGCGGTTCAGCGGGCGGTGTAGGCCAGGGTGACGGTCGCGCCCTTGCAGCCGTCCTGGTCGACGGTCGCCTTGTTGTCGAAGGCGAGCCTCGCGCCGGACCACGTGCCGACGTCGTCGCCGGCCGCGATCTCGGAGTTGACGGTCATCTCGGCTCCGCTGAGCACGTAGTCGTCGGCGGTGCACTCGCCGACCGCCCCCGCGGCCGTCGTCACGCCGTCGATGCTGGCCGTCACCGTGCCGATGAAGACCGGTCCGGCGTTCGGGTTGTCGAAGCGGCCGCTCAGCGTCTGCGGCGCCCCGCCCGGCCGGAGGTCGCTGACGACGGACGTCTGCTCGATCACGACCGGTCGCGTGTCCCCCGTGTCCGCGTAGCCGGTGCCGGACCCGTCCGACGTCCAGTACGCGAAGGCGATCGACCCCACCATCGCGAGCACGAAGGCCCCGACGACGATGAACACTTTTCTCGTGCGGCTGCTGCGCATGACGAATTTCCCCCCGGAAATCATACATTGAGTTGTCGACGCGGTCCCCACCGCGCCCCCCTGGTCTCGGGAGCCGGAGCCCCCGCAGCACAAACCGTAGAAGGTGTCAGGCGTTCACCGAAGAGAAATCACATCGTTAGATGAAAACTTAACCTTCATGGTGCAAACGACCCCGGACGCGCCGGACCGGCGCCACCCGAGGGGGTGACGCCGGTCCGGACGTACGACGGGAGTGCGGGCCCTACGGGCGGCTCACCACCAGTCGGTAGCCGGTCGCCGAGGCGCCGAACGTCGCGGAGCCGTTGTAACGGACCCGCAGCTGCTTGGCGCCGGGCTGCGCGAACCGCGGGAGCGTCACCACGGCGCGGCCCGCGTCGACCCGGCCGCGGGCGATCACCTCGCCGGCGCGCCGGACCTGCACCCAGCCGGCGGGCGCACTGTCCGCGTCGTCGGCGAGGTCGACCCGGACCACGAGGCGGGCGCGGGTGCGCGCCGCCGGCCCGTCGGTCAGCACCCGGGCGGGCTGCTGACGCGCGACCCGGGTGCCCGTGGGCACGGTGCTCACCTCGACCGTCCGCGGGTCCGAGGTCGACGCGGCGCTCGTGTCGTCGCCGGCGTAGGAGGCCGTGACCTCGACGTCGCCGGCCCCACGGAACGGGCCGAGGTCCGTCGTCGCCGTGCCGTCGTCGCCGAGCTCGACCACCTGGGGCTCGAGCCCGTCGGCGGTGAGCGTGACCACGCCGGACGGTGCCAGGTCGAAGTCGTTGGCGGAGGTCACGCTCACGGTGGCCTCGACCGACCGACCGACCCGCACGGCGGCCGGGTCGAGGTCCAGCTCGACGGTGGACGCCGCCGGGGCGAGCTCGTAGCCGACCTCGGCGATCCACTTGCGGAAGCCCGTGCCGGACTCCGCGGTCGGGTCGTAGCCGCCCTCGACGTTGCCGGCGGGGTCGGTCGCGTACCAGTAGATCGTCGCGCCCTCGTCGACGAGCAGCGTCTCCCCGCCCTCGCGCACCCCGTTGGCCTGCAGCGTCTCGCCGTTGGTGGCGGTCGGCCGGGTGCCGTCGAGGGTGTAGCGGATCTCGACGGCCTCGGAGGAGTCGAAGGTGACGTTGACCTTGCCGGCGGTGCCGGCCTCCGCGACGTCGACCACGGTGGTCGGCGCCAGGGTGTCCTGCTCGAGCTCACGGGCGACCCGCAGCATCTCAATCAGGCCGTTGGCGAACTCCATCGACTCCGCCTGGGCGGACCCGCCGGTCGGGTCGGGGTTGGTGAACGGCGGCTGGAACATCACGCCGGTCTCGAAGTTCCAGGCGTACACGTCGTGCTTGTAGTACAGCTGGTCACCGGAGTTGCCGGCCGCCGAGTAGAGGACGTCGGCCGTGACGCCGGTGCGGGCCGGGGTGACCGACGTGCCGCGGTGGCGCTTGATGCCGGTGAGGATCTTCTCGGAGGCCTGCTCGAAGAACTGCTCGTCCTGCAGGCTCGGGCGCGGCGCGGTGACACGGCCCTCGCGGATGTAGGAGCCGGGCGACCACATGAAGTAGTTGCCGGAGCTGTGCAGGTTCATCGAGAACTTGACGTTGTCCTTCGCGCCCAGCCACTCGACGTTGCGCGCCTCGCCCTCGGAGTGCTCCGAGGGGCCCGCGAACGTGTCGGAGTTGCAGTTGGTCGTCGACGCACCGTCGTAGCCGTCGAAGGCGCTGTACATCTCGTGGTTGCGGTTGAGGTCGACGCCCCACGCGTTGCGGGCGCCCACGTCGTAGTTGCCGCCCTCGGCGCAGTACCGGACCATGTTGCGGCGCTGGCTGGCGAAGTCGTAGAAGGAGTAGTGCCCACCGTCGGGGTTGATGGACGGCGCGATCCAGGTCTCGAGGTTGTCGACCAGGTCGGTGGTGGGCGCGTGGCTGCCGTAGTTGCGCAGCAGCCGCTCCGCGGTCTCGATCGTCACCAGCGGCGGCACCCACTCGCGGGCGTGCTCCTGCGCGTAGGCCAGGACGCCGGGCTTCTCGCCCTCCGGCGCCGTGCCGATCCGCAGCGCGTAGACCGGCTGCGGGTCGTGGGAGACGTAGTCGGGGGCGTTGAGGTTGTCGTCGAGCCCGATCAGGCGGGTCGGGGCGACCACGCCGTCACCGGCGGAGCCGCGGTAGGTGTAGGCGTTGACGAGCGCGGAGGCCCGGGGGTCGCCGTCGATCGCGGCCACCACCTGGGCGGCGGTCGTGGTGATCGCGCCCCCCGCGTCGGTGGCGAGCTCGACGTCGACGCTCGTGCCGGCGACGCGGACGACGAGGTCCGAGGGCGAGGAGGCCGGGCGCGACAGGCGTGCGGAGACGTCGTCCCCGCCCTCGTGGCCCCACGCCTTGCTGTCCAGGCCGACCCGGGCGTTGCTCGCCGGGGTCGCTCCGGGCACGAGGCTCGCCGGCGTGCCGGCGGCGGCGCGGAGCGTGCGGCCGTCGGCCTGGGAGACCGCGACCACCGGGATGGTCACGCCGGGAGCCGTGCCGCCGGGAGCGGTCGGGAGCCCCGCCACGTTGTTGGCGATGAGGACGGCGGAGGCGCCGGCCTGCTGGGCGTTGACGGCCTTGTCGCCGAAGCCGCACTCTCCCCGCTCGACCACGGCGACCGCGCCCGAGGGGAAGTCGGCGAAGGGACCGCAGCCCTGGGCCGGCGTCGCGTTGGGCCACGCCTGGTTGGGTGCGGCGCTCACGGCGGCGACGGGCGCCGCGGCGAGGCCGCCGGCGGGCACGGCGGATCCGAGCGTCGTGCTCGGCACGTAGGCGTACTCGGCGCGGGACGAGCCGGCGCCGAGGACGACGCGGTTGCCCGGCGGGTCGAGCAGCGCCTGCGACGGGCGGCGGTAGCCGTTGGACGCGTAGGGCAGCTCGACGAGCTCGGCCTGGTCGGGGAACTCCTCGGCCAGCGCCGCGATGCGGTCGTAGAGCTGGGTCGGGTCGAGGTAGGAGTCGATGAAGTCCTCCTGGTAGCCCGGACCCTTGAACGGGTCGTCGCCGGAGGTCGGCAGCCAGTCGGCGACCTTCGCGATGGCCACGTCGCCCGACGGGCTGGTGATCCGCACGCGGTCGGGCCGGACGGCGACCGCCGCGTCGCCCTCGCCGACGGTCGCCGCGGGAGCGGCGCCGCGGTGGTAGAGGTAGACGCCCGCGTCGACGAAGCGCGTGATGGTCTGCGTGCCACCCGAGCCGAACTCCGTGCCCGGGCCGCTGTCGCGCTCGACGGTCAGCGCACCGGCGTTGGTCTGGCCGTCGGCCCACTTCGCCTCGACGGAGACGAAGGCCTGGCCGTAGTTGGTGTAGTAGTCCGCGCGGATGATGCGGACGTCGGAGACGTCGGGCGCGGTGGGGTCGTCGGCGCGGGCGGCGAAGCTGCGGTTGGCCCGGCGGGCCGCCGCCAGCGTGCGCTCGCGCTCGGCGAGCGCGGCCGCGGCGTCCTGGTCGGGTCGCGACTGGGTGGCGCCCAGCTCGTAGCCCGCCTCGCGCAGGCTCTCGGCCTCGCTCGGGGTGACGACGACGGGCACGACGATGCCGCCGTCGCGCGGCTCGATGCCGTGCGTGGTGTCGACCCCCGTGGCGAGCAGCTCGTCGAGCTCGGCGGTGTCGGCGACCTGGACCTCGATGACCGAGGTCTCCTCGCCGGCCTCGTGGAACAGGCCGTGGTCGTGGTCGTGGCCGTCCGCCGACCCGTGGCTGGAGGTGGCTCCGGGGCTCGAGCCTGCCGGGGGCGAGGTCGGGTCCGCCGCGGCGGTCCCGGAGGTCGCGGCGGCGGCGAGACCGGGGATCAGGGCCAGGACGGCGACGGCGGCGACCCGCCGTCGGAGGGGGGATGAACGCATGGGTGTCCTCTCGACGCGGGTCGACGACCCGACGAAGCCCTGTCCGCTGCTTGTGCGTGAGATCAGGGTGGGCTGAGAGAACCAGCGCGCGTTGAAACGTGTCAAGCACCACATCATGAACCGACCTCATGATCGGGTCACGATTCGGTCACGAGCCCTCAGCGCGCCCGTACGGCGAGCAGCTCGCGGGCCCCGGCCGGCGTCATTGGCTCCCGCTGGGCGAGACGACCGAGGGCCACGGCACGCTCCACGAGCTGGGCGTTGGACTCCACCGCGACGCCGCGGCTGATCGTCAGCACGTCCTCCATCCCGACGCGGAGGTGGCCGCCCTTCGACAGCGAGGCGAGCGCGACCGGCAGCGTCGTCCGGCCGATCCCGGTGGCGCCCCAGCTGGTCGTCGCCGCCGGCAGCATCGCGACTGCGGCGACCAGCGCGTCGGCCGTGCCGGGCATCCCGCCGGGCACGCCCATCACCAGGTCGCAGTGCACCTTCCCGCCGTACGGCGGGCCGTAGCGGTCGAGCAGCCGCGACAGGGCGTGGACCTGGCCGAGGTCGAAGAGCTCGAACTCCGGCACGACCCGCCGCTCCTGGCTGAGCTGGTAGAGCTCACAGACGAACGGCCAGGGGTTGGCGAAGACGTCGTCGCCGAAGTTGGTCGTGCCCATCGTCAGGCTGCACGAGTCGGGCTCGGCGTCGAGCACCTTCAGCCGCTGCTCGAGGGGGTCGTGGACCGAGCCGCCGGTCGACAGCTGGACGACCAGGTCGCTGGACTCGCGGATCGCCGCGACCCACTCCGTCAACAGCCCCCCGTCGAGGGTCGGGGCGTGGTCGTGGTCGCGGACGTGCACGTGGATCATCCCGGCGCCGGCGGCCTCGCAGTCGCGGGCGGTCGCCGCGATCTCCTCGGGGGTGGTCGGCAGCGCGGGCGCGTCGGCCTTCGCGGTCTCCGCGCCGGTGGGCGCGACGGTGATCAGCAGGTCCGCGGGGTGGCTCATGGCCCGCATGCTGCCAGAGACGATGCCAGACTTGCGGCGTGAGAGCGGTCGTGCAGCGAGTTCTTTCGGCGTCAGTCACCGTGGACGGGACGGTCGTCGGCGAGATCGCCGAGCCGGGCCTGCTCGTCCTGCTCGGGGTGACCCACGGGGACGGTGCGGCCGAGGTCTCCTGGACGGCCCGCAAGATCTGGGGTGTCCGGATCCTGCGCGACGAGCGGAGCGCGTCCGACGTCGACGCCCCGGTGCTCGTCGTCAGCCAGTTCACGCTCTACGGCGACGCCCGCAAGGGCCGCCGACCCACCTGGAGCGCCGCGGCCCCCGGCGACGTCTCGGAGCCGGCGTACGACGCGGTGTGCGCGGAGCTCGAGGCCCTCGGCGCCCGGGTCTCCCGCGGCGTCTTCGGCGCCGACATGCAGGTCGCCTCCGTCAACGACGGGCCCGTGACGCTGGTGCTCGACAGCCCGTAGCGACCGGTGCCGGGCCGGCGGCGGGCGCCGGGCCGTGCCGGTACACCCCGAGCTCAGCGCCGCGGGGTCGGCGGCAGCGAGGCGGGCGTGCCCAGCACGGCCCGCTGTGCGGGGTCCGCGACGCACGTCAGGACGACGAACGACGCGATCCGGCTCCCGCCCGCGAGCGCGGAGACGTCGACCGCGACCATCCCGTCCTGCCGCAGCGGGTCCCAGCCGCGACCCCGGGGACCCGTGCGGTCCACCGTGACCCGACCCTCGTGGTGCAGCAGCGGCATCGGCTGGGTGTCGACGGCACCGGTGACGTCGTGCCAGGCGAGCTGCCACCGCACGCCCAGGTGGTCGCCGACCACGCGGGTCGGGGTGAACCACAGGCCCCCGGACAGGTCGCGGCCGGGAGCGGCGACGTACGCCAGTCCTCCGCCGCCGGCCAGGAGGAGCGCCAGCAGGACCCACTCCCGGGACCACGCCGCGAGGACGGCGCCCACCAGCAGCACCACGGCCAGGGCGAGGAGCGCCCACGAGACCAGACGGGTCGGTGCCGGGTCGCGCGGCAGCACCAGGGCCGGCTCGCCGTCGAGATGGCCCAGCCGGGGATGGGGCGGGCGCCTCGCACCACGCGCGGCGGCCACCTCGCGGGCGAGGCCGAGGGCCACGAGCACCGTGACGGCGGCGCCGACCAGCAGCGCCGCCCACCCCCGCGCCTCGTCGACCTGCGCCAGCCCGAGGAGCAGGGCGATCCCGGCCGTGCCGGCGAGGAGCACGAGGCCCAGCCAGGAGACGACCCGGCTCCAGGTCGACCGGGGGTCCGGAGGCGCGTACGGGTGGCGCCGGGAGCCCCGGGCACCCCCGGGGGCGGTCAGGACGGCCTCCGACCGTGTGCGATCACCGCACCACCGTCACGGGGCGGGGCCGTCATCGGGTCGAGCGCCGAGCGGCCGATCGGCGGGAGGGAGGCGTCCATG
Organism: Nocardioides lentus; assembly: GCF_039529515.1. Taxonomy (NCBI): domain Bacteria; kingdom Bacillati; phylum Actinomycetota; class Actinomycetes; order Propionibacteriales; family Nocardioidaceae; genus Nocardioides; species Nocardioides lentus. Next base: position 312,527 of record NZ_BAAAMY010000004.1, on the reverse strand, counting down.
GTCTCGACCTACCCTGCGCGGGTCGCGCCCACACCACGGGCCGCCGACGACGCCGGCCCGCCACCCCGGGAAGGGGCGGCGGGCCGGCGTGCGGACAGCAGCGACGTCAGATCGCGACGGCGACCTCGGCGACGACGCCGGTCTTCGCGGTCACGGTGTTGTCGACCGGGTCGGCCTTGGGGGCCAGCGTCCGCAGGGTCCACTCGCCGTCGCCGGCGAAGAAGCGGAAGTGGCCCGACGCGGAGGTCGGGACCTCGGCGGTGAACTCGCCGGTGCGGTCGAGCAGGCGCACGTAGGCGTTGCCGACGGGCTCACCGCCCTCGCCGCCGCGCAGGACCTGGCCCTGGATGATGGCCTCCTTCGCGACGTCGATGCCGTCCAGCGACAGGCCACCCTCGGTGGCGCCGCACATCAGGCCTCACCCCGCTCGTCGCCCAGCACCACGGGGACGCCGACGAGCGAGCCGTACTCGGTCCAGGAGCCGTCGTAGTTCTTGACGTTCTCCTGGCCCAGCAGCTCGTGCAGCACGAACCAGGTGTGGCTGGAGCGCTCGCCGATGCGGCAGTAGGCGATGGTGTCCTTGCTCCAGTCGACGCCGGCCTCGGTGTAGATGTCCTTCAGCTCGTCGTCGGACTTGAAGGTGCCGTCGTCGTTGGCGGCCTTCGACCACGGCACGTTGGCGGCGGTCGGGATGTGGCCGGCGCGCTGGGCCTGCTCCTGCGGGAGGTGGGCGGGGGCCATCAGGCGGCCGGCGTACTCGTCGGGGCTGCGGACGTCGACGAGGTTCTTGGTGCCGATCGCCTCGACGGTCTCGTCGCGGAACGCCCGGATCGCCAGGTCGGCGGGCTTCGGGGAGTACGTCGTGGCCTCGCGGCTGACCTCGTCGGAGACGAGCTCGCGGGAGTCCAGCTCCCACTTCTTGCGGCCGCCGTCCATCAGCTTGACGTCGTCGTGGCCGTAGAGCTTGAAGTACCAGTAGGCGTAGGCGGCGAACCAGTTGTTGTTGCCGCCGTAGAGGACGACGGTGTCGTCGTTCTTGACGCCCTTCTCGCTCAGGAGCTTGCCGAAGCCCTCGGAGCTGATGGCGTCGCGACGCACCTGGTCCTGCAGGTCGGTGGTCCAGTCGAGCTTGATGGCGCCCTTGATGTGGCCCTTGTCGTAGGCGGCGGTGTCCTCGTCCACCTCCACCAGGACGACGTTCGGGTTGTCGAGGTTGTCCTCGACCCACTGGGCGGTGACGAGGGCGGACTCGCGGCTCATGGGCGACCTTTCGTTGGGTTGGATGCGTGCTGAGGTGCTGCTGACGTGCTCGGACCGACGCGGGGCGTCGGGGCCCGGAGGACCGGACGGGCGCGGCGACGGCGGGCCACCACAGGGCCGCGGTCAGGACAGACGGGTGCGCCGCGTCAGGGCATGCGACACAGCGCCGAGCGGACGCGGCAGTGGTCCACCGCGCGTCGACGGGTCAGCATGATCGTGGGCACGCCTCCACCGTAGGGGCCGAGCTGCCGGCGGTCGCCAGGATGTCTCGTCATGTGGACACGTCGTCCACGATCTGGGATAGAAGCCCCAGGACCTGCTCCCGCCGCGGGACCCCGGCGGCCCGGGAGACCTCGACGCCGGCGCCGTCGAGCACCAGCGTCGTCGGGGTGACCTCGAGCCCCACGCGCCGGGAGAGCGCGAGGTGCTCCTCGGCGTCGACCTCGACGTGGACCACACCGGGCACCAGCTCCGCCACGCCCGCGAGCGTCGTGCGGGTCGCGCGGCACGGCGCGCAGAACTTCGTCGACAGCTGCACGAGCGTCACCCGCTCCCCCCGTCGTACGCCGAGCGCGTCGAGCTCGTCGCGCAGGTGGGGGGTCTCGGTCACACCGGGCCGAACGCCACGAGCGCGCGGGTTATTGCCTCACCGGCCGCCGGTCCTCCCCGGACCCGCCGGACGGGCGCGAGCCCGGCGGGTCGCTCGCCGGCCTCAGCCCCCGGCGAAGGGCGGCAGGAACTGCACCTGCTCGCCGGGCCGGACGAGCACCTCGGCCGGGTCGCCCGCGCCGGCGGGCCGGTCCCCGACCAGCACCGAGCAGACGTCGAGCACCCGGCGCAGCCGGTCGTCGTCCCCGCGGCGGGCCAGCGCGGCCTCCCGGAGCTCCGCGAGAGAGACGTCGCCGTGGACCGGCACGTCGTCGTGGCCGACCCCGGCCGCGGACCGCGCTGCGGCCCAGTACTGCACCCGCACCGTGCCCGCCGTCGCGGCGTGGCCGCTCTCACGCTGGTCGGTCGTGCCGGGACCCGTCATGGGTGAAGTATCCTCGGTCACTCCAGCCGGGCCGGAGGAGGACCGCGATGAGCACGCTGCTGCTGCTGACGAGCGCCCTCCAGTCCTCCACCGAGGTGCTGCCCAGCCTGTCGCTGCTGCGCCACCAGGTGAAGGTGCTCCCCGCCGAGGGCAGCGCGCTGCTCGAGGCGCCGGCGGCCGACCTGATCCTCGTGGACGGTCGCACCGAGCTCGCCTCCGCGCGCGACCTCTGCCGCCTGATCCGTACGACGGGCTCCGAGGTCCCCGTGCTGCTCGTCGTCACCGAGGGCGGGCTCTCGGTGGTCGCCGCGGACTGGGCGATGGACGACGTCGTGCTCCACACCTGCGGCCCCGCCGAGCTCGAGGCCCGGATCCGGCTCGCCGCCGACCGCCTCGCCGCCGCGCGGGAGGCCGACGACCCCGAGGCCCACGTCATCCGCACCGGCGAGGTGCTCGTCGACGACGCGACCTACACGGCGAAGGTGTCGGGGCGCTCGCTGGACCTGACGTTCAAGGAGTTCGAGCTCCTCAAGTTCCTGGCCCAGCACCCGGGCCGCGTCTTCAGCCGCCAGCAGCTGCTGCAGGAGGTGTGGGGCTACGACTACTTCGGCGGCACCCGCACCGTCGACGTCCACGTGCGCCGCCTCCGCGCCAAGCTCGGCCCCGAGAACGAGACGCTCATCGGCACCGTGCGCAACGTCGGCTACCGGTTCGTGCTGCCCAGCGCCCGCGAGCAGGCGGACCGGGCCGCGTCCGCGGACGCCGCCGACGACGGGGCCCGCGACGCCCGTGACGGGGCGTCCCGCAGCACCCCCGCCGACGCCTGAGCGGGGCCCTTCCTAGGCTCGTCGCATGAGCGACGGTGCCCCGCAGGACCTGCCCCCCGACGCCGGCACGCCCCTGGACACCGACGTCCTGGTGCGCATCGGTGAGGTCGCCGCGGCGTGCGAGGCCGCCGACGGCGCCGCGCCGTTCGACGAGGCCACCTGGCGGGCCCTGCACGACCGGCCCGCCGTCGAGGTCGGCTGGTGGCTGGCCGAGGGGGGCGTGGCGGTCGAGGTCGACGGCGACCTCGGGCTGGCCGTCGCCCCCGACGCCCGCGGCGCCGGCCTGGGGACCGGGCTGCTGGAGGAGGTGCTCGCCGTCACCGAGGGCGAGCCGCTGCGCGCCTGGTCGCACGCCGACCACCCGGCGGCGGCCGCGCTCGCCGCGTCCCACGGCTTCGCGCGGGTGCGTGAGCTGTGGGTGATGCGCCGGCCCTCGAGCACCCCGCTCGACCCGGCGACGGTGCCCGACGGCGTGGTGGTCGCGTCGTACACCGACGCGGACGCGGACGACCTGCTCGCCGTCAACGCCGCGGCCTTCGCCGCCCACCCCGAGCAGGGCGCGATGGACGCGGCCGACCTGGCCTCCCGGATGGCGCAGGACTGGTACGACCCGGCCGGACTGCTGCTCGCCCGCGACGCCGCGACCGGGGAGCTGCTGGGCTTCCACTGGACCAAGCGCAGCACCGCCGACCTCGGCGAGGTCTACGTGCTCGGCATCGCCCCCGCCGCCCAGGGCCGCGGTCTCGGCAAGGTGCTGACCCTCGCCGGGCTGCACCACCTGGTCGACGGCGGCCCCGCGGGCCACGGCGTACGGGAGGTCGAGCTGTACGTCGAGGCCGACAACACCGCCGCGGTCGCCCTGTACGCCGGCTACGGGTTCACCCACGCCGACGTCGACACCCACGTGATGTACGCCCGCCCCTAGCCGAGGGCCTCCTTCAGCGCCGCCGCGACCTCCCGCACGGAATCGGGCTGCGCATCCGGGCCGACTCGAGCCCCTCCGCCTGCGCATCCGGGCCGACTCGAGCCCCTCCGCCTGCGCATCCGGGCCGACTCGAGCCCCTCCGCCTGCGCATCCGGGCCGAGTCAGCCCAGCGCCTCCTTCAGCGCCGCCGCGACCTCCCGCACGGCGAGGCGCGAGGTCGGCGCGACGCCGACGGTGTTGAGGAAGCCGTGGATCTGGCTGGGGTGGCGGCGGACCTCGACCCGGACGCCGGCGCGCTGCAGCGCGTAGCCGTAGTCCTCGCCCTCGTCGCGCAGCGGGTCCCACCCGGCCGTCGCGACGTGCGCGGGCGCCAGCCCGTCGGGGACGTCGTCGGCCAGCAGCGGCGACATCCGCGGGTCGGTGCGACTGACCGGGTCGGGGGTGTAGCTGCGCTCGGCGAGCTCGATGAAGCCGCCGGTGAGGTAGTAGCCCTCCGCGTAGGCCTCCCGGCTGCCGCCGGTGCGCGTCGCGTCGGTGATCGGGTAGACCAGCAGCTGGAACGCGAGCGGCAGGCCCTCGGCGGCGGCGCGCCGGGCGACGTGCGCCGCGAGGTTCGCGCCGGCCGAGTCCCCGCCGACGGCCAGGCGGTCGAGGTCGGCGCCGACGAGCTCGGGGTGCTCGAGCAGCCAGCGGTACGCCGCCCAGGCGTCGTCGTGCGCGGCCGGGAAGGGGTGCTCGGGGGCGAGGCGGTAGTCCACGGCCAGCACCCGGACGCCGGCCTCCTCCGCGAGGAAGCGGCAGGCGCCGTCGTGCGTCTCGAGGTCGCCGAAGACGAACCCGCCGCCGTGCAGGAACAGCAGCGTGGGCGCGGTCTGCTCCAGCAGCCGCGACCGGGGCACGTACAGGCGGGCCAGGAGGGCGTCGTCCCCCTCCCCGAGACGGAGGTCGCGCACCGACGCCACCCGTCGCCGCCCGCCCGCCGCGGCGGTCTGCCGGGCCATCGCCACCCGGCCCTCGTCGACCGGGAGGGTCTCGGGGCCGGGCTCGCCGGCCAGCTGCATCAGGCGCAGCATCAGCCGCACGTCGTTGGCCAGCCACTGGCCGTGCGCACCGTGCGCGGACGTCAGGCGCCGCCGTACCGAGCCCGGCAGCGCCAGGACCCCCTTCAAGACGGCCGCCTGGGCCAGCTCCTGCGCACCGCGACGTCGGGTCATGGGCCGCGACCCTATCGACCGCCGGTGCTCGTGCCGCCCGGCGGTCAGGAGGCGCGGTTGTACAGCCGCATCGCGATCGGCGAGAACACGGCGGTGACCACGACGGCGAGCACCAGCACCAGGCCGATGTCCCCGCCGTCCGGCACCCCGTCCATGAGCCCGCGGGCGGCCTCGACGAGCAGCGAGACCGGGTTGACCTCGACGAACGCCCGCAGCCAGCCCGGCATCGTCTCCGGGGGCGCGAAGACCGACGACACGAAGGTCAGCGGGAACAGCACCATCATCGCCGTGCCCATGACCGCGTTGGGGGTGCGCAGCTTGAGCCCGAGGATCAGCCACAGCCAGCTGATCGAGAAGCAGAACGCCAGCAGCACCGCGACCGCCGCGACCACGCCCAGCACCCCGCCCGGGGCGCGGTAGCCGATCAGCACCCCGACGACCACGACCACCGTGGAGGCCATCAGGTAGCGCAGGGTGTCGCCCAGCAGTGCCCCGACCAGCAGCGAGGGCCGCCACACCGGCAGCGACCGGATGCGGTCGAAGACCCCCTTCTCGATGTCGGTGTTGATCGTCATGGCCGTGTACATCGTGATGAACACGACGGTCTGCACGAGGATCCCCGGCAGCGCGTACTGCAGGTAGTCCCCCGGGGAGCCCGAGATCGCGCCGCCGAAGACGAAGGTGAACATGACGGTGAACAGCACCGGGAACATGGTCACGTCGAACAGCTGCTCCGGCACGTGCTTGATCTTCAGCAGCGCGCGCCAGCCGAAGGTCAGCGACGAGCTGACGGCGCCGGCGCGGGCGGGCCGCTCGGCCGAGCCGATCGCGGCGAGCACCTTCGCGGTGTCGGCGGCGGCGCTGTCGGGCACGGCCCGGGCGGTGGTGGGGACGGTGCTCATGCGCGGGCCTCCCGGGTCGTCGTGGGCGCGTCGTCGGTCGTGGTGGTGGTGGGCCGGTCGGTCCGGGTCGCGGGGTCCGCCTGGTCCTCGGCGGGCCGGCCGGTGAGGGCGAGGAAGACCTCGTCGAGGCTGGGCTGGCCCAGCGAGTACTCGCTGACGACCAGGCCCCGCTCCCCCACCCGCTGCAGCGCGCCGGCGACCAGCTCGGGCCGGGCCACCCGGAGGCTCAGCGAGGCGGGGTCGGAGTCGAGGTCCGGCACCTGGTCGAGCGACTCGGCCAGCAGCCGGGCGACCTCAGCGCGCTCGGCCGGGTCGGCGACGCGGACCTTCACCGCGCCAGAGCCGACCGAGGCCTTCAGCTCGCCGCTGGTGCCCTCGGCGATCACGCGGCCGTGGTCGATGACGGAGATCCGGTCCGCCAGCTGGTCGGCCTCCTCGAGGTACTGGGTGGTCAGCAGGATCGTGGTGCCCGCGCCCACGAGGGCCCGGACGATCTCCCACACCTGGTTGCGGCTGCGGGGGTCGAGCCCGGTCGTCGGCTCGTCGAGGAACATCAGCTCCGGCCGGACGACGATCGACCCGGCGATGTCGATGCGCCGCCGCATGCCACCGGAGTAGGCCTTCACCTGCTTGCCGGCCGACGCGGTCAGGTCGAAGGCGTCGAGCAGCTCGGCGGCGCGCTCGCGGGCCGCGGTGCGGGAGTAGCCGTAGAGCCGCGCCAGCATGACGAGGTTCTCGGTGCCCGTCAGGTCCTCGTCGAGGGAGGCGAACTGGCCGGTCAGCGCGACCCGCGACCGCACCTCGGCGGCCTCGCGGACGACGTCGTACCCGAGCACGCGGGCCTCGCCGGCGTCCGGCACCGTCAGGGTCGCGAGCATCCGGATCGTGGTCGTCTTGCCGGCGCCGTTGGGGCCCAGCACGCCGTGGATGCCGCCGCCGGCGACCGCGAGGTCGACCCCGTCGACGGCGCGGTTGTCGCCCTGCTTGCCCCGGAAGACCTTCACCAGGTCCCGGGTCTCGATCGCGAGCGGTGAGCTCATCGTGCCTCCTCCGGCTGCCGGCGGGTCCGGCCCCTGCCTGCTCCGACCGGACGGGGGCGCCGGACTCATCGCCGCCCGCCGGGGACGACGCTAGGACCTCGGACCGGGGCGGGTCGACGTCTTTACGCCCCGGGCGGTCCCACCGCCGCCGCGAGGTCACCGACCGTTCACCGTCGGGTGGGATCATCGGAGGATGAGTCAGGAGTCCCTCGCCGCGCACGTCGCCGGATCGGTCGAGGACGGCCCGGTGGACCTCGGGACCGGCGCCATCGAGACCGACAGCTTCGACGTCGAGCCGCCGTACGTGCCGGACCACGAGGCGCTCGGCGCCGTCGAGAAGTACGACGACCGCTTCCTCGACCGCGAGCTGAGCTGGCTGGCGTTCAACCAGCGGGTGCTCGAGCTGGCCGAGGACGAGTCGCTGCCGCTGCTGGAGCGGGTGCGCTTCCTGGCGATCTTCGCCTCCAACCTCGACGAGTTCTTCATGGTCCGCGTCGCCGGTCTCAAGCGACGCATCGCCGCCGGGGTGGCCGTGCGGGCCGCGTCCGGGATGATGCCGCGCGACGTGCTCGCGGCGATCCACGCGACCACCGACGCGCTGGCGGAGCGTCACTCGCGGCTGTTCGTCGACACGATGATCCCCGCGCTCGAGTCCGAGGGCATCCAGCTGCTGCGCTGGGACGACCTCGACCGCGACGAGCAGAAGCACTGCAAGCGCCTGTTCAAGGACCGCGTCTTCCCCGTGCTGACGCCGCTGGCGGTCGACCCCGCGCACCCGTTCCCCTACATCTCGGGGCTCTCGCTCAACCTCGCCGTGATGGTCCGCCACCCCAAGACGGGCAAGGAGGCCTTCGCGCGGGTCAAGGTGCCGCCGATCTTCGACCGGTTCGTGCCCCTGGGCAACCAGCGCTTCGTGCCCCTCGAGGACGTCATCCGCGAGCACCTCAAGCGGCTGTTCCCCGGCATGGAGATCGTCAAGGTCCACACCTTCCGCGTCACGCGCAACGAGGACCTCGAGGTCGAGGAGGACGACGCCGAGAACCTCCTCGCCGCGCTCGAGAAGGAGCTGCTGCGCCGCAAGTTCGGGCCCGCCGTGCGCCTCGAGGTCGAGGAGTCGATCGACCCGGACGTCCTGCGGCTGCTGGTCTCCGAGCTCGACGTCGCGCCCGACGAGGTGTTCCGCCTCCCCGGCCCGCTCGACCTGCGCGGCCTGGGCGACATCGCGGACCTGCCCCGCGAGGAGCTGAAGTACCCGACGTTCGTGCCGACGACCCACACCCACCTCGCCGAGGTGGAGTCGGCCTCGCCCGTCGACGTCTTCAAGTCCGTCCGACGTCGCGACGTGCTGCTGCACCACCCCTACGACTCGTTCGCCACCTCCGTGCAGCGGTTCATCGAGCAGGCCGCCGCCGACCCCCGCGTGCTGGCGATCAAGCAGACGCTCTACCGCACCTCCGGCGACAGCCCCATCATCGACGCCCTCGTCGACGCCGCCGAGGCCGGCAAGCAGGTGCTGGTGATCGTCGAGATCAAGGCCCGCTTCGACGAGCAGGCCAACATCCGCTGGGCCCGCAAGCTCGAGCACGCCGGCTGCCACGTCGTCTACGGGCTGGTGGGGCTCAAGACCCACTGCAAGCTGGCGATGGTGGTGCGCGACGAGCCCGAGGGGATCCGTCGTTACACCCACATCGGCACGGGCAACTACAACCCCAAGACCGCGCGCCTCTACGAGGACCTCGGGCTGCTCACGGCCGACGAGACCATCGGCGAGGACGTGGCCCACCTGTTCAACAACCTGTCGGGCTACTCGCGTCAGTCGTCCTACGAGCGGCTGCTGGTCGCCCCCGAGTCGGTGCGCGACGGCCTGGTCGCGCAGATCCACGGCGAGATCGCGCACCACCGCGCCGGCCGGCCCGCGCGGATCCGGCTCAAGGCCAACTCCGTCGTCGACGAGGCCGTCATCGACGCGCTCTACCTCGCCTCCCAGGCCGGCGTCGGCGTCGAGCTGTGGGTGCGCGGCATCTGCGCGCTGCGCCCCGGCGTGCCGGGGCTGTCGGAGACGATCCAGGTCCGCTCGGTGCTGGGCCGCTACCTCGAGCACTCGCGGGTCGCCTGGTTCGAGAACGGCGGGGACCCGGCGGTGTGGATCGGCTCGGCGGACCTGATGCACCGCAACCTGGACCGTCGGGTCGAGGTGCTCGTCCGGCTCCCCGGCGAGGCCGCGGTCGCGGAGGTCGGCGGTCTGCTCGACATGGTGACGGCCGAGGACGCCGACACCTGGCACCTGGACGCGGACGGGGCGTGGACCCGTCACCCCGGCACCCTGCACGTGCAGGACACGCTGGTCGAGCGGCAGCGGCGCCGCCGCACCTGACCTCGGGTTGCAGGCCCGGGCACGGGCGGCCCTAGAGTTGGTGGCCGCCCGTCCCCCACGCATCCGAGGTCAGCGCAGTGGCATTCCGGTTCCGCCCGGTCGACGCGTCGTTCTTCGACCTCTTCGCCACCTCGGCCACCCACCTCGTGGGAGGAGCCGCGCTGCTCGCCGAGATGCTCGCCGAGGGCGCGGACCGCGAGGACGTCGCCCGCCGGATGCGGGACGCCGAGCACGCCGCCGACGAGACCACCCACGGCATCATCCGCGCCGTCAACAGCACCTTCGTCACGCCGTTCGACCGCGAGGACATCTACGCGCTCGCCTCGGGCCTCGACGACGTCATGGACCTGATGGACGAGGCGGTCGACTTCATCCTGCTCTACGAGGTGAAGGTGCTGCCTCCCGAGCTGTCCGAGCAGGTCGACGTGCTCCAGCAGTGCGCGGACATCACCGCCGCGGCGATGCCCAAGCTGCGGTCGATGAAGGACAGCGAGCTCAGCGAGTACTGGATCGAGATCAACCGGCTCGAGAACCTCGCCGACAAGCACCACCGGCGGATCCTGGCCTCCCTGTTCAGCGGCAGCTTCAAGGCGCTCGAGGTGCTCAAGCTCAAGGACATCGTGACGACCCTCGAGCAGGCGGTCGACGCCTTCGAGTCGGTCGCCAACACGGTGGAGCAGATCGCGGTCAAGGAGTCCTGAGGACCAGATGAGCCCCGAGCTCGCAATCGTCGTCACCGTCGTGGTCGTGGCGCTGGTCTTCGACTACACCAACGGCTTCCACGACGCCGCCAACGCGATCGCCACCTCGGTGTCGACCCGGGCGCTCACGCCGCGGGTGGCCCTGGCGATGGCCGCGGTCATGAACTTCGTGGGCGCGTTCCTCGGCCAGCAGGTCGCCAGCACCGTCTCGGAGGTGATCAGCCCGCCCCAGAGCACCTCGGGGCTGGTCGTCGTCCTCGCCGGCCTGGTCGGGGCGATCACGTGGAACATGATCACCTGGTACTTCGGGCTGCCCAGCTCGTCGTCGCACGCGCTGATCGGCGGCCTCGCCGGGTCCGCGGTCGTGGCCGGGACGGTCGTGAAGTGGGACACCGTCGTCGACAAGGTCCTGATCCCGATGATCCTGTCGCCGCTGTTCGCCTTCGGCGCCGGCGCTCTGGTGATGATCGCGATCATGTGGATCTTCCGGCGGGCCAACCCCGGTCGCGCCAACCGCCGGTTCCGCGCCGCGCAGACGGTCTCGGCGGCCGCGATGGCGCTCGGCCACGGCCTGCAGGACGCCCAGAAGACGATGGGCGTGATCTTCCTGGCGCTGCTCACCGGCGGGTTCGTGTCGGCCGGCGACGACCTGCCGATCTGGGTGATCTTCTCCGCCGCCGCCGCCATCTCGCTCGGCACCTGGTCGGGCGGCTGGCGCATCATGCGCACCCTGGGACGCCGGATCATCGACCTCGACCCCGCCCGCGGTTTCGCCGCCGAGTCGGTCGCGGCCACCGTCCTCTACACCACGGCGTACGTGTACGAGGCGCCGATCTCGACCACCCACACCATCACCTCCGCGGTGATGGGCGTCGGCGCCACCAAGCGCCTGTCCGCCGTCCGCTGGGGCGTCGCCCGCTCCATCCTCACCGCCTGGGTCCTCACCTTCCCCGCCGCCGGCGCCGCCGCCGCCGCGGCGTACCTGGTGCTCCACGCCGTCCTCCCCGTCGGCTAGTCGCGGCCCCGCCCGGGTGGTCCCCCCACGAACGCGTGGTGCCGACCGACCCGGTCGGACGGGACGACGAGACCGTGGCTGCTACGCCGCCAGCGCGGGCCGCGGGGCGACGACGAGGTCGGTCCGCCGAGTCCCCGGGGGGCGAGACCCGGGTGGGGCCGGGCTCAGCCGAAGCGGCCGGAGATGTAGGCCTCGGTGGAGGGCTCGTCGGGGTTGGAGAAGACCTTCTTGGTGGGGTTGAACTCCACCAGCTGGCCGGGCTCGCCCGTGGCCTTGAGGTTGAAGAAGCCGGTCTCGTCGGAGACGCGGGCGGCCTGCTGCATGTTGTGGGTGACGATCACGATCGTGTAGTCGGTCTTGAGCTCGTGGATCAGGTCCTCGATGGCCGAGGTCGAGATCGGGTCGAGGGCCGAGCACGGCTCGTCCATCAGCAGGACCTGCGGCTCGACCGCGATGGCGCGGGCGATGCACAGGCGCTGCTGCTGGCCGCCGGACAGCCCCATGCCGGGCTTGCCGAGGCGGTCCTTGACCTCGTTCCAGAGGTTGGCGCCCTTGAGGGACTTCTCGACGATGTCGTCGGCCTGGGACTTCTTCATGCGGCGGGCGTTGAGGCGGTTGCCGGCGAGGATGTTGTCGTAGATCGACATCGTCGGGAACGGGTTGGGGCGCTGGAAGACCATCCCGATCTGGCGGCGGACCGCGACCGGGTCGACCGAGGGGTCGTAGAGCGACTAACCGTCGACGACGACCTTGCCCTCGACGCGGGCGCCCGGGATCACCTCGTGCATGCGGTTCAGGGACCGCAGGAAGGTCGACTTGCCGCACCCGGACGGACCGATGAACGCCGTCACCGAGCGCGCCTTGATGGTCATGTTGACGCCCTGCACGGCGAGGAAGTCGCCGTAGTAGATGTTGAGGTCCGAGACGTCGATGCTCTTGGCCATGGTGTGAGTCTGTCCTTCTCTGGGCGGTGGCGGGTCAGCGGCCGGTCTTGGGGGCGAAGGCCCGGCCGATGACGCGGGCCAGCAGGTTCAGGCCCATGACGATCGCGATGAGCACGAGCGCGGCGCCCCACGCACGCTCGACGCCGGGCCCGGGGGGCACGCCCGGCTGGGTGTAGGAGTAGTAGATGAACACCGGCAGGGTCGTCATCCGGTCCTCGAAGAGGTTGAAGTTCACCGAGTCGGTGCGGCCCGCGATGATCAGCAGCGGGGCGGTCTCGCCGATGACCCGGGCGATGGCCAGCATGACGCCGGTGACGATGCCGCTCATCGCGGTCGGGAGCACCACCTTGGTGATGGTGCGCCACTTCGGCACGCCGAGCGCGTACGCCGCCTCGCGCAGCTCGCCCGGCACGAGCTTGAGCATCTCCTCGGTCGCGCGCACCACGACGGGGATCATCAGCAGGCTCAGCGCCACCGAGCCGCCGAGGCCCAGCCGGATGCCCTCGCCGAAGAACAGCACGAACAGCGCGTAGGCGAACAGGCCCGCGACGATCGAGGGGATGCCGGTCATGACGTCGACCAGGAAGGTGATCGCCCGGGCCAGGCGGGACTTCACGCCGTACTCGACGAGGTAGATCGCGGTCATCACACCGATCGGGATCGAGATCACCGCGGCGCCCAGCGTCACGAGGAGCGTGCCGATCAGGGCGTGGTAGATGCCGCCCTGCGCATCGCCGATGACGCCGCGCATCGAGAAGGTGAAGAAGTCGACCGACAGGGCCGGGAAGCCCCGCGAGACCACGGTCCACACCAGCGAGAGCAGCGGGACGAGCGCGATCGCGAAGGCCGTCCACACCAGCGAGGTGACGAGCCGGTCGACCGCGCCGCGCCGACCCTCGAGGCTCGCGGCCCACACGGTGATGCCGACGACGAAGGTGAGGCCCGCGAGGATCGCCATCACGACGACGCCGCGGCCCAGCAGCAGGCCGAGGCCCACGCCGACGACCACCGCGACGGCGGCGACGATCCAGGGCGCCGACTGCGGCAGGCGCGGCCCGGACAGCGGCATCGCGTCGCGGGCGTCCGGACGGGTGAGCGTGTCGGTCATCGTGCGAGCCTCCGCTCGGACCGGCCGGCGATCGCGCGGGCCGCGAAGTTGACCCCGAACGTGATCACGAACAGCACGAGGCCGCTGGCGATCAGCACGTTGACGGTCAGGCCGCTCGCCTCGGGGAACTGCAGGGCGATGTTGGCGGCGATCGTCGAGGGGTTGGTCGAGGAGATCATGTTGAAGGTGATGACGCCGGAGGCCGACAGCACCAGGGCGACGGCCATCGTCTCGCCCAGGGCGCGGCCCAGGCCGAGCATCACGGCCGAGACCATGCCGGACTTGGCGTAGGGGAAGACGGCCATGCGGATCATCTCCCACCGCGTCGCACCGAGGGCCAGGGCGGCCTCCTGGTGCAGCGTCGGGGTCTGGGCGAAGATCTCGCGGCAGATCGCGGTGACGATCGGCAGGATCATGATCGCCAGCACCAGGCCGGCGGTGAAGATGGTGCGGCCGGTCGTGGAGGCCGGGCCCGCGAAGAACGGGATGAACGAGGCGTTCTCCGCCAGCCAGCCGTACGACGGGACCAGCTGCGGGCCGAGCACCACGATGCCCCACACGCCGTACACGACGCTGGGGACCGCGGCGAGCAGGTCGACGACGTAGCCGATCGGCTTGGCGACCCGGCGCGGGGCGTAGTGGGAGATCACCAGGGCCATCCCGACCGAGAGCGGCGTCGCGATCACCAGCGCGATCAGCGCCGCCAGCAGGGTGCCGAAGACCAGGGGCCACACGAACCCCCAGAAGCTGGACGCGCCGCCGAGGTTCTCCTCCGGCGCCGTCAGGCCGGGCAGGCCCTCGAGCACCAGGAAGATCGCGACGCCTGCGAGGGCGACCAGGATGACCAGCGCGGCGCCGAGCGCCAGACCGCTGAACACGCTGTCACCGACGCGTCGGCCCGACCGCCGTGACTCCTCAACCGTGGTGCTCACTCGTTCTCCTCGCGGTGTCCGCGCTCCGTGACGCGAGGACCCGCCTCGCGCCTGGGTCCCGGGACCGTCATGCTCGCAGTCCCGGGACCCCCGTGGCGACTCCCGCCCCCATGTCGCGGGGCCGCCGTGGTGCTGTCTGTCGTCGTGGCGATCAGCCGATCTGGCTGACGATCTCCGTCGCCTGCTCGCTGACCTCGGACGACAGCGGGGCGGAGCCCGCGGTCTCGGCGGCGGCGGCCTGGCCGTCCTCGCTGACCACGTAGGTCAGGAAGGCGTTGACCAGCTCGCCCTCGGCGGCGTCCTCGTAGGAGGGGCAGGCGAGCATGTAGGACGCGAGCACGACCGGGTAGACGCCGGCCTCCTCGGTCTCGCGGTCGATGTCGACGGCCATGGAGTTGGCCTCGCGACCCTCGACGGCCGGGGACGCGGTGATGATCTCCGCGGCGGCCTCGGGGGACGGCGCGACGTACTCCTCGCCGACCAGGACGTTGGCCGCACCGAGGTCGCCGGCCTGGGACGCGTCCGCGTAGCCGATCGTGCCGTCGCCGCCACCGACCGCGTCCACGACGCCGGAGGTGCCGCTGGCGGCCTCGCCGCCCTGGATCGGCCACACGTCGCTGGGCTCCTCGGCCCAGCCGCCGGCGGCCGAGAGGTACTCGGTGAAGTTCTCGGTGGTGCCCGAGTCGTCGCTGCGGTGGACGGGGGTGATCGCCGTGTCGGGCAGGTCGGCGTCGGGGTTGTCCTCGGCGATGGCCGGGTCGTCCCACGTCGTGATGTCGCCCTCGAAGATGCCGGTGATGGTCTCCGGCGCGAGGTTGAGCTCGTCGACGCCCTCGAGGTTGTAGATGACCGCGATGGGGCTGACGTAGGCCGGGACCTCGATCGGGTCGCCGCCGCAGCGCTCCGTGGCGGCGGCGAGCTCCTCCTCGTCGAGGTAGGAGTCGGTGCCGGCGAAGGCGACGCCGCCGGCGATGAACTGCTCGCGGCCACCGCCCGAGCCCACCGGGTCGTAGTTCACGGTGACGTCGGGGTTGGCCTCCTGGAAGCCGGCGCGCCACGCGGCCTGGGCCGCCTCCTGCGAGCTGGCGCCGGCGCCGGCGATGGTGCCGGACAGGTCGCTGTCGCCGCCCTCGCCTCCGCTGCCGGAGCCGGTGTCCTCGTTGCCCGCCGAGCAGCCGGCGAGGGCCACGGTGAGGGTCACGGCCGCGAGGCCGGGGAGGACCCGCTTCAGCCGGGGGCGCTGGGAAGTGATCCGCACGTCGTTCTCCTGGTTCGTCTGTGCTGCAGAGGTCGTTCAGTTGACGCCGAGGACGCTAGGCAGACCAGGTGACCGCGCGCGCCGTCAGCGGTGAACGAGCGGTGAACGCACGCCGGAGACTCGGCGCCGGACGGGCAAAGAGGGAGACGTGGCTCACGTCACCCGGCATCGTGTGACCGTTCCGTGACCCGGGGCGTTCAGCCGCGCGGAGCGGGCAGCTCGTCGGCGGCCAGGACGAGACCGCTGCGACGGTGCACGACCAGCAGGCCGCCGGGCTCCAGCCGGGCCGCGTGCGTGCCCAGCGCGTCGTAGACCAGGGGCAGCACGGGGCGGTGGGTGCACACGACGGCGGGACCCGTGCGGGAGCGCAGGTCGTCGATCACCTCCGCCACCCCGGAGGCGCTCGCCCCCTCCTCGGAGAGCTCCTCGCGGGTGTGCAGCCGGCGGTCGTGCGCCTCGGCGTACGGCGTGAGCGTCTGCACGCAGCGCGTCGACGAGGAGCTCAGCACCCGGCGCACGCCGTAGGACTCCAGGAGGGGCACCAGCCGCTCGGCCTGCCGGGCGCCGGCCGCGGTCAGCGGGCGGACGCGGTCGTCGCGGCGCCACGACTTGCGCGCGCGGGCGTGGCCGTGGCGCACCACGACGAGGACGTCGGCGCGGCGGCGGAGGGCGGCGGCCTCGCGCACGGTGTCCCGGTCGCGGGGGTAGGTCAGCAGGCGCAGCGCGTCCAGCCAGGGCACCCACGCGACCTCGTCGATCTCCTGGCCGCGGCGGTAGCCCGTCACGTCGTCGTCGCCCTCGACGCGGGCGACGAAGTAGTGCACGACCTTGGTGCGGGCGCCACGGCCGTGGCCGACGACGTAGAACTGGTCGCGCAGCGCCGGGCCGAGCCGCACCCGCAGCCCGGTCTCCTCCTCGACCTCCCGCACGGCGGTCCGGGTGGGGTGCTCGCCCGGGTCGACCTTGCCCTTGGGCAGTGACCAGTCGTCGTACGACGGGCGGTGGACGAGGAGCACCTCGGGCAGGTCGTCGCCGGCCCGGGTGACGACCGCGCCCGCCGCGGCGACCTTCGCCGAGCGCGAGGGATCCGAGGACGTGGAGGGCGCGCTGCGCTGGGCCATGGCCGTTAGTCTCACAGCACCCGGCGACCAGGAGGACCCGCCCCATGACCCGTGTCGCCGAGCGGTTCGGCCCCCTCGGACCGGGCCCGCGGCGGGTGGTCCTCGCGCTGGGGCTCGCGGTCGTGCTCGTGGTCGGGGTCGCGCTGTGGGCCGTGCGTGCGCTCGGTGGCCCGGAGGGCGACCTGGCCCGGGCGGCGGAGGTCTCGCCGGCGGCGTCGCAGCGGCTGTCCTTCACCGACTGGGCCGGCGTGCGCGCCGAGCGTGGGGCGGACCTGGACGCCGACAGCTCCGGCGCCGCCGTCCGCCGCTTCCTCGACGAGGCCTACCGCTCCGACCTGGTCTCCACCAGCGCCACGGTGGCCTCCGCCGAGGCCCTGCAGGAGCAGTTCGGCCTCTCCCCGGGCACGGTGGAGTGGGAGGGCTTCAGCCAGTCGACCGACGGCGCGGTCGTCAGCCTCCAGCTGCCCGAGGACGCCGACCTGGACGCGCTCGGCGAGCGGCTCGCGGGTCTCGGCTTCGCCCGCCCGGACGAGGCCGACGGGGTGTGGCAGGGCGGTGCGGACCTCCTGGCGCGCCTCGACCCGGCGTTCAGCCCCGTGTTCGGCTACGTCGTGCTGCTGGCCGACGAGGGCCTCGTGCTGACGTCGGACTCCGCGGCGTACCTCCGGACCGCCCGGGCCTCCGCGACCGGGGAGGCCTCGGGCATGCTGGACGAGGTCGCCGACGTCGTCGGACCGCTGCCCGACGCGCTCTCGGCCGCCGTCTACACCGGCACCTACGCGTGCGGGGAGCTCGCGATGACGACCGCCGACGAGGTGGACCAGGCGAGCGGCGACCGGCTCGTCGACGAGGCCGGCGGGGTGCACCCGCTGACGTCGTTCGCGATGGCGCGGGTGCCGGGCGGCGACGTCCGCACCGTGCTGGGCCTCGAGACCGCCGACGCGGCCCGCGAGGACGCGGACCCCCGGGCCCGGCTCGCGTCCGGCGAGGCCCCGGGGCAGGGCGGCAGCTTCCGCGACCGGTTCCGGCTCGAGGAGGTCGTCGCCGACGGCCGCGCGGTCGTCATGGACATGAGCCCGCGGCGCGGCCAGCTCGTCGTGTCGGACCTCTCGACGGGTCCGCTGCTCTTCGCGGCCTGCTGAGGGCTCCCGCGGCCCGCCGCGGGCTCCGGACGTGCGAAGACCCCGCCCGGCGGAGCCGGACGGGGTCTTGCGATGCCTGGTGACAGGCGACGCCTGAGGTCAGGCGGGGCGAACGTTCTCAGCCTGGGGGCCCTTGGGACCCTGGGTGACGTCGAACTCCACCTTCTGGTTCTCGTCCAGGGACTTGTAGCCCTGGGTCTGGATCGCCGAGTAGTGCACGAAGACGTCGTCGCCGCCGTCCTCCTGCGCGATGAAGCCGAAACCCTTCTCGGCGTTGAACCACTTCACGGTGCCCTGAGCCATGGTGCTGGTACTCCTCTATCAGTGTGAGCCGCCACTTCGGCGACCCGCTTCAGGTGCGGGTGACACGTCGCTCCCACCCGCACACCGAGAAGTACACGGACTAGAAACGCCGTTGGACACGAACTCCGCGGGCGTCGACCTGCAAAGACATGCACCTTCAGCACCACTGACACTAGCAACCCGCGGCACCGATGCCGCCATCCCCGCGTCCGAACTGTGGATGGCCCTCCCCTGAACGTGCGGTGACCGAGGTCGTCGCCGCCCGGGAACATCCGGTGGTTGTGCGCGGTTACCATTGCCGAAAGCAATCATTGTGGGAGGTAGGCATGTCGGTCACCAGCCGCGACGAGGCCACGCAGCGGGCCAGTCGCGAGATCGTCGAGGCCCTGCGCCTCATCGGCCCGCTGCGCCGCGAGATCGCCCGGCTGGTGCCCGACGAGGTCGGTCCCGGCGGGCTGACCGCGCTCCGCGTCATCGCCGAGGCCGACAAGCACGGCGAGGCCGCGCGCGTCAGCGACGTCGCGACGGCGCAGCACATCGGGCTGCCCGTCGCCAGCCGCCAGGTCCGCCAGCTCGAGGACGACGGCCTCGTCGCCCGCGAGGTCGCGCCCGAGGACCGCCGGGCCCACCGGCTGACGCTGACCGCGCACGGCCGGGCGCTGCTCGAGCGCGTCCACGCCGACCTCATCGCCTCCATCGACACCGTCCTCGGCGACTGGGACCCCGAGGACGCCGTCGCGCTGGCCCGCCTCATGGCCCGCCTGCACGACGGGATCTCCCGGCTCCCGGACGCCGTCTCGTCCTCCCACGCCACCGCCACGCACCTGCAGGAGAGCGCCGTATGACCACCGCACCGCCCGATCCCACCACCCGCGCCG
Organism: Nocardioides lentus; assembly: GCF_039529515.1. NCBI lineage: Bacteria > Bacillati > Actinomycetota > Actinomycetes > Propionibacteriales > Nocardioidaceae > Nocardioides > Nocardioides lentus. The sequence continues at coordinate 293,550 of NZ_BAAAMY010000004.1, read as the reverse complement.
AGGGCACGTCGCCGGCCGCGTCCTCGGGGACCGCCGACGCGAGCCCCGCGCCCATGACGCCGCGCGAGATCATCACCGCCCTGTCCGGGCTGATGCTGGGGATGCTCGTCGCGATCCTCTCCAGCACCGTCGTGTCGACGTCCCTGCCGCGGATCATCGCCGACCTCGGCGGCGGCCAGTCGTCCTACACCTGGGTCGTGACGGCCACCCTGCTCGCCATGACCGTCTCGACGCCGGTCTGGGGCAAGCTCGCGGACCTCTTCGACCGCAAGCTGCTGCTGCAGCTGTCGCTGGGCCTGTTCACGATCGGCTCGATCCTGGCGGCGTTCAGCCAGACCACGGGCCAGCTGATCGCCTGCCGCGGCGTGCAGGGCCTCGGCGTCGGCGGCCTGATGTCGCTGGCGATCATCGTGATCTCCGACATCATCAGCCCCCGCGAGCGCGGCAAGTACATGGGCGTGCTCGGCGGCGTGATGTCGATCGGCACCATCGGCGGCCCGCTGCTCGGCGGCCTGGTCACCGACGCGGTCGGCTGGCGCGCCAACTTCTTCCTCGTCGTGCCGCTCTCCCTCGGCGCGCTGGTCGTGATCCAGAAGACGCTGCACCTGCCCAAGCGCGAGCGCAGCGGCGACGTCCGCCTGGACTACCTCGGCGCCGTGCTGGTGACCGCCGCCGTGTCCACCCTGCTGATCTGGGTGACGCTCGCCGGGTCGCAGTTCGGGTGGGCCTCGCTCACGTCGTACCTGATGGTGGGCGGCTCGGTGCTCGCCGCCGTGCTGTTCGTGCTGGTCGAGCGCAGGGCCCACTCCCCGCTGCTGCCGATGTGGCTGTTCCGCAACCGCACCGTCGTCCTGACGATCATCGCGAGCATCGCGGTCGGCGTGGCGATGTTCGGCACCACCGTGTTCCTCTCGCAGTACATGCAGCTCGCGCGCGGCGAGACCCCGACGACCTCGGGCCTGCTGACGCTGCCGATGGTGCTCGGCTCCGTGGTGTCCTCCATCGTCATCGGTCAGCTGATCAGCCGCACCGGGGTGTGGAAGCGCTACATGGTGACCGGCACCCTCTTCCTCACCGTCGGCCTCGCGCTGATGGGGACCATCCACTACGACACGCCGTTCTGGCACCTCGTGGTCTTCATGGCCGTCGTCGGCATCGGGATCGGCGCCGTCATGCAGAACCTCATGCTGGTGACGCAGAACGTGCTGCCCGTGACCGAGATGGGCGCCGGCTCCTCGTCGGTGACCTTCTTCCGCAGCCTCGGCGGCGCGGTCGGCGTGTCCGCCATGGGCGCGCTGCTCGGCAGCCAGGCCTCGAGCCGGATCGTCGACGGCCTCGCGTCGCTCGGCGTCCCCGCCTCCGCGATGGGCTCCGGCGGCAGCGGCCAGATCCCCGACCTGTCGCAGCTGCCGGGACCGGTGCGCCTGGTCGTCGAGCAGTCCTACGGCGAGGCCGTCGCGCACGTCTTCCTCGCCGCGGTGCCGCTCGCGGTCGTCGCCTTCGTCGCGGTCGCCCTGCTGCCCAACCTGCCGCTCGGCACCAAGACCGGCATCGAGCAGATGGCCGAGGAGCGGGCCCTCGCCGAGGGCGCCACGGAGCCCGAGCCGGAGACCCTCTCGCCCGCCACGGACGACGGGCAGACCGAGCCCGGCGCCCACCGGGCGGAGGCGGTCGGCACCCACCGGCGCTGACCCCGCCGAGCCGTCGCGAGCTCCCGCCCCGGGCACGCCGAGTCGTCACGAGATCTGGTGATCTCGTGACGACTCGGCGTTCAGGCGTACTCGGAGGCGGCGTCCGTGAGCCAGGCGGCGAGGTGGCGGGCGAACGAGGCGCGGACGTAGCAGCGCCACTCCTGCTCCCCCACCCGGCCGACGACGACCTGGCAGCCGGCGAGCAGGCCCTGGACGGCGCCGCCGACGGCGACCACCTCGAGGTCGACGGGGCAGCCGTGGGCCATCACGGTGAGGGCGTGCTCGCCGGACAGCACGAGGGCGGTGCGCTGGCCGGAGACGTCCACGCCCCCCAGCTCCGCCGCGAGCGGCACCTCGAGCGCCGGCACCTCCGGCGGCGGTCCGTCGACCAGCCACCACCGTGGGCCCAGGCCCCACACGTGGCCGTCAACCGGGGTCGCGGGGCGCCCGCCGCGCACCTCCACCAACGAGCGGTACGGCGTCTCGGACATCCGCAGCGCGGGCGCGTCGAGCCCGAAGACGGTGCCGGTCAACGGCGTCCGGCGGGTCCCCAGCACGCTCTCAGCCGTCACGGCGGGCCCCCTCGGGGTCGTAGGTCACGGGCGCGGTGACGCGCACGGGCGTGGGCACGAGGTCGTCGACGGCGTCGAGCACCTCGCCGATCCGGTCGCGCCCGCCGTCGAGCAGCGCGAGCGCGAACGGCCCGTCGACGCCCGCGGCGTACGCACTGGTGACGTGGCCGTGCATCGCGACGGGGACGGCGGCCAGGTCGGCCCCGTGGTCGACGAGCTGGGCGCCCTCGACGAGGCGGGTGGTGCCGTCCAGCGGCGCGAGGCCGACGAGGTGGCGCCGGTCCTCGCGCTGCGCGTCGGCGCGGGCCAGCGAGCGCCTGCCGACGTAGTCGGTCTTCTTGCGCGACAGCGCCCAGCCCAGGCCGAGGTCGGCGGGGGTGACGGTGCCGTCGGTGTCCTGCCCCACGATGGGGAACGCCTTCTCGGCGCGCAGGACGTGCATCGTCTCCGTCCCGTACGGCGTGATGTCGTGCGGCGCTCCCGCGGCCGCGACCGCGTCCCACAGCGCCGCGCCCCACCAGGCGGGGACGGTCAGCTCGAAGGCCAGCTCCCCGGAGAACGACACCCGCGCGACCCGGCCGGGCAGACCCGCGAGGTCGGCCTCGCGGTGCGCCATGAAGGCGAAGCCCTCCGCGGACCAGTCCTCATCGGGCGCCAGCGCCTCGACGACGGCCCGCGAGAGGGGTCCGGCGACGGCGACGGTGGCCCAGTGGTCGGTCTGCGAGGTGCAGACGACGTCGAGGTGGGGCCACTCGGTGCGCAGCCACTCCTCCAGCGTGTCCAGCACCGCGGCGGCGTTGCCCGTGGTCGTCGACATCAGCCAGTCGGTCTCGGAGAGCCGCATCGTGGTGCCGTCGTCGACGACCATGCCGTCGAGGCCGCACATCACGCCGTACCGGACCTTGCCGACGGCCAGCGTCGAGAACAGGTTCGTGTAGACCATGTCGAGCAGCGCCCCGACGTCGGCGCCGCGCAGGTGGATGGAGCCGAGGGTGGAGGCGTCCATCATCCCGACGCCGGTCCGCACGGCGCGGCACTCGCGCACGACGGCCTCGTCGAGGGTCTCGACGGTGCCGTCCTCGCGCCGGCGCGGGAAGGCGTGGGGGCGGTGCCACTGGCCGACGTCCTCCATGGGGGCGGAGGCGACGCGGTCGTGGATCGGCGTGACCCGCAGCGGGTCGCTGAGCACGCCGCGGTGGCGCGAGGCCAGCAGCCCGAACGACAGCGGCACCAGCGGCGGGCGCGCGCCGGTGTGGCCGACGCGGCCCAGCGGCTCGCCGAGCAGGCCGGCGACGACCCCGGCGGTGACGACCCCGGAGCTGCGGCCCTGGTCGGCGCCGGTGCCGATCGTCGTGTGGCGCTTGACGTGCTCCACGCTGCGCAGCCCCGCGTCGAGCGCGCGGCGGACGTCGCCGAGGGTGGCGTCGCGGTGGGTGTCGAGGAAGACCCGCTCGGGATCGGCGACGTCGTGCGCGCAGAAGCACGCCGAGCCGGGCCTGCCGGTCGCGGCGCTGCCGACCACGCTCCACCGGCCGCCGGGCGGGGCGGCGTCGGGCAGGAAGGCCGCGGCGACGTCGGACCAGCGGGTCGTCCCGCCGGCGTGGGTCCACAGCCGCAGGTCGGGGTCGAGACCGCCCGACACGGCGAGGAGGTCGACCTCGTGGGTCCCGGTGGTGGTCCGCACGGCGCGCAGGCGCCCGTCGGCGTCGGCGTCGGTGCCGAGGACCTCGGCCGCCGGCCCGCCGTCGCGGCCGTCCCGGGCGTCGAGGACGGCGACGACGTCGACCCCCGCGGCGCGCAGCGCGTCCGCGGCGGCCAGGCCGCCGTCGTGCGCGGTCCAGACGACGGCCCGCTCCCCGGGCAGCACGCCGTACCGCTCGACGTACGACGCGGCGGCCCCGGCCAGCATCACGCCGGGCCGGTCGTTGTCGGCGAAGGCGATCGGGCGCTCCTCGCAGCCGCCGGCGAGGACCACCCGGCCGGCCTGCAGGTGCAGGAGCCGGCGTCGGGTGCGCTCGCCGGGGCGGTGCTGGACGGCGACCAGGCGGCCGTGCGCGTGGCCGCCGACCACGGTGGTGCGGGTCAGCACGCGCACGCCGTCGAGGTCGGCGGGGTCGGCGAGGCCGGCCGGGCCGTCGTGGACCAGGAGCACCCGGCCCTCGCCGGCCGCCGCCGCCGCGCGCGCCGCCTCGGCGCCGGCCCTCCCGCCGCCGACCACGACGACCTCGGCGTGGAGGTGGAGGGTGTCGTAGCGGGCCTCGCCGTCGTAGGGCAGCACCTCGGGCAGCAGCCGGCCGCGACCGGCGAGACGCTCGACGGCCAGCCCGTCGTACACCTCGAGGGTGGTGGCCTGGACCATCGGCTCGGCGCCCGTGCCGTCGGGACCCGAGAGCACCTGGACCCAGGCGTTCGGCTCCTCGCGCCCGATGCCGACGACGCCACGGGGCCGGCCGGTGTAGATGCCGGCACCGACCTGGCCGAGGTCGGCGGCGAGCATCGCGGAGGCCAGGGTGTCCCCGGCGTACGCGGGGACCGCGATGCCGTCGACGGTGAGGGTCAGCTCGCGGGTGCGGTCGATCCGGCTGCCGCCGGTGGGCAGTCGCCTGCTCATGGGGTGCCTCCCACCGGGTCGCCCGCGAAGCGGGCGGACCGGATCTCGTCGGTGACGGTGTGACGCTCGACGACCAGCCACTCGCGGCAGGCCGCGACGTGGCACCAGCGCTCGGTGAACCACCCGGCCGGGTCGGCGCGGACGAACAGGAAGTCGCCCCACGCCGCGTCGTCGAGCGCCGCCGGGTCGGCGGGGTAGTCGACGCCGGCCTCGCCGCCGTAGCCGAACTCCGTCTCGTCGCGCTCCCCGCAGTGCGGGCACGGGATCCTCAGCACGACCTCACCCCTCCTCGTCGGTCGAGTCCGCAGCCGTGTGCGCCCCTGATGAGCATCCGGGACGGCGCGGGCCCCGTCCGGTGCGCACCCGGGCCGACTCGCGCATCAGTGCGCCACCGCCGCGGCGCCGTGCTCGTCGATGAGGCGGCCGGTGGTGAACCGCTCCAGGGCGTACGGCGCGACGAGCGGGTGGGCGCGGCCGTGGGCGACGGTGTCGGCGAAGGCGTGACCGATGCCGGGGGTGGCCTTGAAGCCGCCGGTCCCCCAGCCGCAGTTGATCCAGGCGTTCTCCCACGCGCGGTCGTGGGCGTGGAGCGGGCCGACGATCGGCGAGGCGTCGGGGGTGACGTCGACGATGCCGGCCCAGGTCCGCAGCACGTGCGCTCGCGCGAAGACGGGGAACAGCTCGACCGCGGCGGCCATCTGCTCCTCGATGACGTGGAACGACCCGCGGCGTCCGTAGCCGACGTGCTGGTCGACCCCGGCGCCCATCACCAGCTCGCCCTTGTGGGCCTGGCTGACGTAGACGTGCACGGCGTTGCTCATCACGACGGTGTCCAGCACCTGCTCGAGCAGCTCGGAGACCAGCGCCTGGAGCGGGTGGCTCTGCACCGGGAGCCGCACGCCCAGCTCGGAGGCGAGCACCGCCGAGTGACCCGCCGCGCACAGCACCACGGTGCCCGCCGCGATGTCGCCGCGGCTGGTGCGGATCGAGGTGACCCGGTCGCCGACGGTGTCGAAGCCCTGCACCTCGCAGTCGGAGACCAGGTCGACGCCGAGGTCGTGGGCGGCGCGGGCGTAGCCCCAGGCGACGTAGTCGTGCTTCGCGATCCCGGCGCGCGGCTGGAACGTCGCCCCGTGCACCGGGTGGCGGGGCCGGTCGGACACGTCGAGCACCGGCGCGAGCTTGCCGACCTCGGCGGGGGTGAGCCACTGCGCGTCGATGCCGTTGAGCTGGTTGGCGTTGACCCGGCGCTTGGCCTCGCGGACGTCGCCCAGCGAGTGCGCGAGGTTGAGCACCCCGCGCTGGTCGAACATCACCTGCGTGCCGAGCCGCTCCTCGAGGGTCTCCCACAGCTTCAGGGCGTGCTCGTAGATGCCGGCCGACTCGTCCCACAGGTAGTTGGACCGGATGATCGTGGTGTTGCGCGCCATGTTGCCGCCGGCGAGCCAGCCCTTCTCCAGGACCGCCACGTCGGTGATGCCGTGGTCCGCGGCCAGGTGGTACGCGGTGGCGAGGCCGTGGCCGCCGCCGCCGACGACGACCACGTCGTAGGCCTTCCTCGGCTCGGCGTCGCGCCACAGCCGGGGCGGGTGCTCCGGCAGACGGGGAGCGGGGGTCATGCCACTGGTCGAGCCGGCCATCAGGTGCCCTTCACGCGGGTCATCTCGGGGTCCCACAGCGGCTCGGCGGTGACCTCGTAGGGGTGGGTGGTCCCGAAGGCGGAGACCCCCAGGGCGGTGCCGGGGGTGGCGAGGTCGGGGCGCACCCAGGCGTAGGCCACCGCCCGGCCCACGGTGGCGCCCCAGGCGCCGATCGTGGTGTGGCCGACGCACGCGCCGTCGGGGCCCAGGACGGGCTCGTGGCCCAGCACGACCGCGGCCGGGTCGGGCGAGGTCAGGCAGACCAGGCGCTGGGTGGGCTCCGGCACGACCTCGGGGCCCCGGCCCCGGCGCACCGCCCACGACAGGCCGGCCTCGGCCGGCGTGTGGTCGCGGCCCATCTCCGAGCCGTAGGCCCGGTAGCCCTTCTCCAGGCGCATCGAGGTGAACGCGACCCGGCCGGCCGCGACGATCCCGTGCTCGGCACCGGCCGCCATCAGCGTGTCCCACAGGCGCCGGCCCAGGTCGGCGGAGCACGAGAGCTCCCAGCCCAGCTCCCCGACGTAGGAGACCCGCATCGCGGTGACCGGCACCATCCCGACGTGGCCCTCGGTGGCGCGGAAGTAGCCGAGCGCCTCGTTGCTCCAGTCGTCGGTGCTGACGGCGCTGATCACGTCGCGGGCCCGCGGTCCCCACAGGCCGACGCAGCAGGTGCCGGGCGTCAGGTCGACGACGGCGACGTCGTCGGGCGCGAGGGCCTTCAGCCGGTCGACGTCGAGGGGCCCGTTGACGCCGAGCAGGAACCGGTCCCGGCCGTACGACGGGGCGAGCCGCGCGACGGTGACGTCGGACAGGACGCGACCGCGCTCGTCGAGCATCAGGCAGTAGGTGACGCGCCCGACCGGGGTGTCCATCTTCGCGGTGACCAGGCCGTCGAGGAACGCGACCGCACCGCGGCCGCTCACCTCGACGCGGGTCAGCGACGACAGGTCGTGGAGCGCCACGCCCTCGCGGGTCGCGCGCGCCTCGGCGACGGCGATCGGCGACCAGTAGCGGGCCGCCCAGTCGCCGGGACGCACGGCCTCGTCGGCGTCGGTGACCAGGCCCGCGTTGGCGCCGTACCAGAGCGGGCGCTCCCAGCCGCCCGCCGACTCGCACACCGCGTCGAGCGCGGCCTGGCGGTCGTGCCACGGCGGGAGCCGCAGCGGGCGCGGGTCGTCCATCGACTGGTGGGGGTGGACGATGTCGTAGACCTCGACGAACCCCTGCTGCCCCCGCGCCGAGACGTACGCCGGGCCGTCGCCGTGGGGCGGGAACCGGTGCAGGTCGGCGCCGGCCGGGTCGACGGTGGAGACCCCGTCGACGAGCAGCTCGGCGACCATCCGCCCGACGCCCGCGGAGTGGGTCACCCAGACGGCCTCGGCGACCCAGAAGCCCGGGACGTCGCGGCTCTCGCCGACCAGCGGACCACCGTCGGTGGTGAAGGAGAACATCCCGTTGATGCCGGACTCGACCTCGGCCTCCCGCAGGGCGGGCAGCAGCTCCTGGGAGGCCTTCCACGGGCCCTCGAAGTCGGCGGGCGTCCACGGGCGCACCGACGGCATCACCGCGCCGCCCCAGCCCTCGAACTCCTCGACGCGGACGGGCATGGGGCGGTGGGCGTAGGAGCCGATCATCTGCTTCTCGCCGAGGTCGCGGTAGTAGAGGTCCTCGCCCTGGTGGCGCAGGATCGGGCGCCACGCCTCCCGGCCCTCGGGAGCCGACCGCCCCGCGTGCGCGGGCAGCGCGGTCGTGGTGGCGAGCTGGTGCTCGAGCGGCACCAGCGGCAGCCGCAGGCCGGCCATCGCGGCGACCTTCTGGCCCCAGATGCCGGCGCAGCACACGACGACGTCCGCGTCGACCACGCCGTCGGTGGTCTCGACGCCGGCCACCCGGCCGTCGTCGCCGCGCACGAGGCCGGTGACCTCGACGCCGCCGCGGAGCGTGACGCCGGCGGCCTCGGCGCGGCGGGTCTGGGCGTCGACCGCCCGGACCGCCTTGGCGAGCCCGTCGCCGGGGGTGTGCAGGCCACCGAGGACCGCGTCGGGGTCGAGCAGGTCGTGGAGCCGCACGCACTCGGCCGCGTCGACGACACGGGCCTCGATGCCGTGGCCCGCGAGCCAGCCGGCACGGCGGTGCAGCTCGGCGAGTCGCTCGGGGGTGGTCGCCACCTCCAGCCCGCCGACCGGGAGGAAGCAGGGCCCCTCCTCGGTCGCCAGCGACCCGAGCTTGTCGACGGTGTAGGCGGCGAGCTCGGTCATCATCCGCGAGCCGCTGGCCCGGAAGACCAGGCCCGGCGCGTGGGTGGTGGAGCCGCCGGTGTGCGGGATCGGTCCCGCGTCCAGGACGGTGACGTCGGTCCAGCCGCGCATCGTCAGCTCGTCGGCGACCGCGGCCCCGACGACGCCGGCGCCGACCACGACGACCTTCTGCTGGGTCCCGCTCATCGGGCCACCCCCTCCACCCGGTCACGCACCCAGTCGTGGAAGGCCTCGATGTGGTGCTCGCTGGGCACGAGCACCCCGCCCTCGGCGTACAGCCGCGAGCCCATCGCGGGCTGGCAGCGCTCGCAGGCCTCGAAGTCCTGGCTGTTGACGCGGTGGAAGAGCTCGACGCTCGCGTCCAGGCGCGCGAGCACGTCCGCGTCGCCGGCCCCGGCCCGCTCGACCACCGACGGCGCGTAGAGCCAGTCGCACTCGACCACGGTCCGCTCGGGCCCCATCGGGACCATCCGGTGCACGATCACGTGGTCGGGGACGAGGTTGACGAAGACCTGCGGCTTGATCGTCATCGCGTAGTAGCGGCGGTCCTGGTCCTCGGCGACGCCCGGCAGCGGGTCGAACCCCGCCGAGCCGTCGACCGTGAACCCCGCGACGTCGTCGCCGAACTCGGCGCCGTGGTTGACGTAGTACTGCGCGGCGAGGCCGTCGGCGAACTCCGGCAGCACCTCGGTCAGCTCGGGGTGGATCGTCGCGCAGTGGTAGCACTCCATGAAGTTCTCGACGATGAGCTTCCAGTTCGCCGCGACGTCGTAGGTGATCCGCCGGCCCAGCCGCAGCCCGTCCACGTCGTACGACGCGAGCGGGGCGAGGCTGCCCAGCCGCTCGACCACCTCGGCCTCGACGGTCTCTGCGAACGACGGGGGCTCGTCACCGTGCAGGCGCGCCAGGCTGACCCAGACGTAGCCGAGCCAGGTGTGGACGTCGACGGTGCGCAGACCGAACTCCACGCGGTCCACGTCGGGCATGCTCGTGAGGTTGGGCGCCGCGACCAGCTTGCCCTCGAAGTCGTAGGTCCAGGCGTGGTAGGGGCACTGGAACGACCGCTGCCGCTCCCCGGACTCCTCCGTGCAGATCCGCGCGCCACGGTGGCGGCAGACGTTGAGGAACGCCCGCACCTCGCCGCGCCGCGTGCGGCTGATCAGCACGGACTCGCGCCCGACCGTGACGGTGCGGAACGAGCCGGGCCGTGGGAGGTCGTCGGCGCGCACCGCGCAGAACCAGGAGCGCTCGAAGACCTGCTCGCACTCCGCGGCCCACCAGCCCGCGTCGGTGTACGTCGGGCCCGGCAGCGTGCGCAGCAGGCTCGACGGCGTCACGCCGCGGGCGGCCTGCTCGGGCGTGGTGGTGACCGGCGGCTCCCCGTGCTGGTCCTGCGCCTCGGGCCGGCCGTGCTCCTCGAGGGGGGCGGGGCCGGGGTCGAGGGTCGTCACGCGGCCACCGCGGCGGCGCCGAGGCCCCGCTTCCAGCGGTTGAACAGCTTGGGCTGACCCATGCCGAGCACCGCGACGGGCGTCCCGTGGCGCCACCACACGACCAGGGCGTCACCGCCCTCGAGGGTGCCCGCCTCGACGGTGAGCACCTCGTCGCCGTGCCGGCGGCCCGCGAACTGCAGGCGCACGCCGTACTGGTCGGACCAGAAGTACGGCGCCGGGGCGGCCGGGGCGGCGGTGCCGAGGATCGCGGCCGCGACGGCGCGGGGGCGGTGCAGCGCGTCGTTCCAGTGCTCGGTGCGGTGGTGGTCGCCGAGGGCGTCGTCCCACCAGGCGGCGCAGTCGCCGACGGCCCACACGCCCGGCACCGCGGTGGCGCCGGCGCGGTCGGCCCGCACGGCGCCGACGGCGTCGAGGTCCAGGCCGGAGCCGTGCAGCCAGCCGGTGGCCGGCGCGGAGCCGACCCCGACGACCACGACGTCCGCGGGCAGGTGGGTGCCGTCGTCGAGCAGCACGCCCTCGACACGCTCGGCGCCGAGGAGCGCGGAGACGGGCACACCGGCGTGCAGCGGGACGCCGTGGCGGGCGTGGAGGCCCGCCACGGCGGCGCCGACCTCGGCGCCGAGCGGGCCGGCCAGCGGCGTGCGGGTGGCCTCGACCAGGGTGACGTCGAGGCCGAGGTGGTGCGCCGTCGCGGCGATCTCGGCACCGACGAACCCGGCCCCGACGAGCACCAGGCGCGCGCCGGGCACGAGGTCGGCCCGCAGGGCGAGGGCGTCGTCCAGCGTGCGCAGGGAGTGCACGCCGGCGAGGTCGCCGCCGATGGCGGTCGGCAGCCGCCGTGCCCGGGCGCCGGTGGCGAGCACCACCGCGTCGGCGAGCAGCACGGTGCCGTCGTCGAGGGTCACCGCCGGCCCGGCCGAGGTCCGCTCGAGGGACGTCGCGCGCTGCCCGACGAGCCAGGTGGCGCCGAGGTCCTCCTCGGCGTCCTCGAGGGCGAGGTCCTCCGCCGACAGCGACCCGTCGAGGAAGCCCTTGGACAGCGGGGGCCGGTCGTAGGGGCGGTGCGGCTCGTCGCCCACCACGGTCAGCGCGCCGTCGTACCCGGCGTCGCGCAGGGAGCGTGCCGTCGCGTGACCGGCGAGCGAGGCGCCGACGACCACCACGTGGCGGGTCATGCCGACACCCCCGTCGCGGTCGTCACGCCGGCCGTCACACCGGGAGGCAGGTTGGGCGCGGCGGTGGACAGCTCGACCCAGACCTCGCCGTCGCGGACCTCGGCGCGGTGGACGCGCACCCCACGCTTGGCCGGCGGTTGGTCGACCTCGCCGGTGCGCAGGTCGAAGCGGGAGGCGTGCAGGGGGCACTCCACCCGACAGTCCTCGACCCAGCCGTCCGCGAGGGACGCGTCCTGGTGGGAGCAGGTGTCGTCGAGGACGAAGACCTCGTCGTCGTCGGTGCGGAACACCGCGACCGGTGGCGAGACGGTGGCGACGCGCAGCCCCTCCCCGGGGACGACGTCGTCGAGTGCGCACAAGTGGTGCATGGGCTCTCCCGGGATCGTGCTGAGTTAGGGGAAGCCTGGGACTCCGGACGGGGCCTCGTCAAGCACCACGCCAGACGAAACACGGACGAAATCTCGCGTTCTTGTGACCTCCATCAAGAATGCCGCAAGAAGGCCTCTGACCTGCGCGAACACCCGGTGGACAGTCGTTTGACCAGTTCCGTTGAGCGCAACTAGAGTTGCACTGTGCGCAACAGCGAGCAGGCCCCCCCACCCGGCGTCCTCGATCGCGCCGCCCAGCTGCTGGGACTGGTGGTGCGTGCGGAGCGCGGCCCGACGTTCACCGAGCTCGTCGACGCGACCGGCATGCAGCGCTCCACGGTGTCGCGGACGATGGCCGCCCTCGAGCGCAACGACCTCGTCGAGCGCACGGAGTCCGGGAGCTACCGCGGGGGTCCGCTCTTCGTGGAGTACGCGGCCCGCTTCGACCGCACCGAGGCCCTCATCGCCGCCGCCCGCCCGCTGATGCAGACGCTGGCCGCCCGCACGGCGGAGACCGTGCACCTCGCGGTCGCCCACGGCGACACCGTGGTCATCGTCGAGCAGGTCGACGGCCCCCACATCGTCGGCGCCGCGAGCTGGGTGGGCTACGACGTGCCCACCCACTGCTCGGCGCTCGGCAAGGCGCTGATCGCCTGGGACGCCGTCCGCTTCCCCTTCGGCCGGCTCGAGATCCGCACCCCCGCCACCCTGTCCACCCACGCGACCCTGCGCGCCGAGCTGGAGCGGTCCCGCGATCGCGGCTGGGCCACCACCCGCGGCGAGCTCGAGGTCGGCCTGGACGGGGTCGGCGTCCCGGTCCGCGGCGCCGGCGACGGCGTCGTCGCCGCCCTCGGCGTCTCCGGACCGACCCACCGCCTCGAGGAGCGCCACGCGGAGGTGGCGGCCCTCCTCCTCGACGCCGCCGACGAGCTCCACCGCGCGCTGGTGCGCCGCTCCCGCCGTACGTCGGGCTGAGGCGCCGCGCCCACGACCCCCGCACCGGCCCCACCGGCCGAACGGCCACCCGCTGACGTGACGCGGTGTGACCGGCCCTGCAGCGGGACGCACCGCCCCGTTCCGCGCACGGACCCCGCGGCGCTCCGCCCCCGGTCGCCGGGAGCCGACTCAGACGACGCCGGCGGGCAGGGGCTCGAGGTGGAGGTCGGGGTGCTGGCGCAGCACGGAGGCCATCCGCCACTTGTCGGCGAACACCGCGAGGCGGGTGCCGTCGGAGCGGGACAGCACCTCCGCCCCGGACGTGCCGGCGAGCATCTCGGCGCCGGCGGCGTCGGTGACCCGCGCGAGCGAGTACGAGAGGGTCTCGAGGCGGATCGGCACGCCGAACTCCGCCTGCATCCGCGCCTGCACGACCTCGAACTGCATCGGGCCGACGGCCGCGAGCACCGGGTTCGCGTCGCCGCGGACGTCCGAGCGCAGCACCTGGATGGCGCCCTCCTGGTCGAGCTGCTCGATGCCCTTGCGGAACTGCTTGGAGCGGCCGGTCTCGACGTTGCTGGCGGTCGCGAAGTGCTCCGGGGCGAACGTCGCGATCGGCGGGTAGTCGACGGCCGGGCCGGCGTAGATCGTGTCGCCCGGCCGCAGGGCCGCGGCGTTGACGAGCCCGACGATGTCGCCGGGCAGCGCGGTCTCCACCGAGGTGCGCTCGCGGCCCATCACCGTCTGGGCGTACTTCGTGGCGAAGGGACGACCGGTCCGCGCGTGGGTGACGACCATCCCGCGCTCGAAGACACCCGAGCAGACGCGGGCGTAGGCGAGCCGGTCGCGGTGGGCGGCGTTCATGCCGGACTGCACCTTGAAGACGAACGCGCTGAACTCGTCGTCGGGGCGGCGCACCGAGCCGTCCACCGCGGTCGTCGGTCCGGGGCCGGGGGCGACGGTGAGCAGCTCGTCGAGGATCCGCGCGACGCCGAAGTTCAGCAGCGCGGAGCCGAACAGCACCGGGGTCGAGCGGCCCGCGAGGAAGGCCTCGGGGTCGTGGTCGGCGTCGTCGGCGGAGAGCAGCTCGTGCTCCTCCTCGGCCCGCGACCAGGCCTCACCCTCCGAGGCGAGCGCCTCGGCCGGATCCATGCGCCGCTCCGGCGCGCGGGTGGCGCCGCCGGCGGTGCGGGTGTAGGCGATGAACCCGCCGTCGCGGCGGTCCAGCACGCCGCGGAAGTCGCCCGACTCCCCCACCGGCCAGGTCAGCGGGGTCGGCTTGAGCCCGATCTGCTGCTCGATGAGGTCCATCAGCTCGAGGGCCTCGAGGCCGGGGCGGTCCCACTTGTTGATGACGGTGATGACCGGGATCCCCCGCAGGGTGCAGACCTTGAACAGCTTCATCGTCTGCGGCTCGAGGCCCTTGGCCGCGTCGACGAGCATCACCGCGGAGTCGACGGCCGACAGCACCCGGTAGGTGTCCTCGGAGAAGTCGCTGTGGCCCGGGGTGTCGACCAGGTTGACCACGTGGCCGCCGTAGGAGAACTGCAGCGCCGCGGAGGTGATGGAGATGCCGCGGGCGCGCTCCATCTCCATCCAGTCCGAGACCGTGCCGCGGCGCCCGGCCTTGCCGTGCACCGCGCCGGCCTCGGAGATCACCGACGCGTGCAGCGCGAGCGCCTCGGTCAGGGTCGACTTGCCGGCGTCGGGGTGGCTGATGACGGCGAAGGTACGGCGGGGACGCTCGTCGAGGTCGGGGGCGGACACCGGCTCGACGCTACCGCCGAGGTGGGGCCCGGACCCAGTCCGCAGCCCGTGACGGACGCCCGGGTGGCCCACGCCCTCAGGTCAGCAGCCCCAAGGCGACGATCGCCCCGAGCGCCAGCACCGTCAGCAGGAGCAGGAGCACCAACGAGCGGGTCGCGGCGTGCGGCGAGGTCGGAGAGGGTGGGGACGGCCGGGCAGCCGCCACGGGCCCGGCGCCCGCCACCGCGTCGAGCCGTACGGCGAGCTCCGCCAGCGCGGCGTCCACGGCGGCGACGTCGTAGCCCGGGGTCGCCCGGACCCTGTCGAGGGTGGGCGCGCGCACGCGCCCGGGGTCCGGCGGCGGCCCGGGGCCCTCGAGGTCCGCGCGGACCCCGGCGAGGAGCCGGTCGACCTGCTGCTGGTCGTAGCCCTGCCGGGTCCACTCGGTGGTGGCGAACCGGAGCCCGGCGACCCAGGCCGCCAGGCCGGGGTCGGCGACCGGACGGTCCGCCACGTCGCCGGAGGGGGACGCCGACGGCGCCCGGAGGCCGTCGAGGCGCTGGGCGAGCTGGGCGAGCGCGGCGTCGGTGGCGCCCATCGCGTAGCCGGTCGAGAGCCGCGTGGGGCGGAAGGCCGCGCCGTCGACGCGTCCGCGGTCGAGCGGGACCTGTCGCACGAGGTCGTCGCGCACCCCCGCGAGGAACGCGTCCACGTCCGACACCTCGTACCCCTCCCGCAGGCGGGTCGTCGGCAGGCGGAGGCCCTCCAGCCACCTCGCCAGGCCGGGGGCGTCCTGCGGTGCTGTCGCGTCCACCGGCGCATCCTCCCGCGCCGGTCGCCGCCCGCGCGCGCGAACCGCCTAGGCTCACCGCGCGCACGTGCGCGGGCCTCTAGCTCAACTGGCAGAGCAGCGGACTTTTAATCCGCGGGTTGTGGGTTCGATCCCCACGGGGCCCACAACCACGGGCAGACTGGTGAAGGTGCGGCTCTCGTTCCCCAGAAACCCCCGGATTGAGCCACCGAGGCCCGGCGTCAGAGCGCCGCTCCCGCTTCGGTGAGGTCTCCCCCTCGTCCGAGGTAGACCCTCGCGGTCATGCAATGACGAAGCCCCCAGCCCATCACCGGGCTGGGGGTTTTTCGTCGTATCCGGGGACCTTGGCGCAGGCCGCGAACGGCCCTGGAACCGTGGCAGGATCTCGCCTGCTACGACAAGGCGGTCCCCCAACAGGGTGCGACGGGGGTCATCCCCCACTAGTTGTGATGTCCAGGCAGGTTGGTGAGTCTGCTGATGGGTGGTTGTCCGCCGGTGGCGGAGTGTGCTCGGTGGTGATTGTAGAAGTGGACTCAGCTGGGTAGTTGGTCGCGGCGTTGGGCGTCGTTGTCGTAGTGACGGGCGTAGGCCCAGCCGTAGCCGAGGATGCGGTGGAACCGTTCGATCTTGCCGTTGGTCTGGGGCCGATAGGGCCGGGTGCGTTTGTGGACGATGCCGAGATCGGCGCAGGCATCGCGCCAGGCGTGGGAGCGGTAGGCCAAGCCGTTGTCGGACAGCACTCGCTCGACGTGCACTCCTCGTTCGTTGAACCAGGCGCTCGCGCGATGGAGGACCCCGATCGCGGTGACCGCCTTTTCGTCGGTGCAGATCTCGGCGTAGGCGACCCGGGAGTGGTCATCGATCACGGTGTGGACGAACGCGGTGCCGATCTTGGGTCGTGACTTCTTGCCGCGTTCACCGGTGCGGCGGGCGGTGTCACGAGCGTTCCTCCCGCCTTGTTGGCGTCCGACGTAGCGCCAGCCGCCCCCGCCGGAGATGTTGGCGAACCCCTGATGGCTTCGTGACGTCGACGTGGATCAGCGACCCGGGGTGGTCGTGCTCGTAGCGGCGCAGGGGTTCGCCGGTGACGCGGTCGATGTGTGACAACCGGTTGATCCGACATCTGGTGAGGACGGCGTGGACGGTCGAGGCCGGCACGCCCAGTCGGCCCGCGATCTGGACCGGTCCCAGCCGATGGCGCCACCGCAGCCGCACGATGCGCCGCACCACATCTGATGGGGTCTTCGTGGCGCTGCACCGCGGGCGTGAACTGCGATCAGCCATGCCCGGGCGGCCGTGCTCGCGGTAACAGTCAGCCCACTTCTTCGCGGTCCTGGGATGGACCATAAACATCGTGGCCGCCGCGGCGTAGGTCCACCCGGCATCGACGACCAGCTGCGCGAGCCGCAACCGGGTCAGCGGAGTGAGCGTGGCATTAGCGTGAGACATGAAGGCCTCCGGTGTGAGGAGCGGTGAACTAGACAGCTCCACTCCACCGCCGGAGGCCTTCACCTATCAGGACGACCCACCGCACCAACGTCCCTGGACATCACAACTAGCTCGGTGCCTCAATGGGTCGGCCTTAGGTAGCGATGGCTGACACGTCCCTAGAGTGTGGGCATGCCCGACGAGAGATACGACGCTGGCCGCCGCACCATAGGCACCCTGCTGAGCACCACTAGTCCTCGTATCGAAGTGCCGGAGTGGCAGAGGTCCTATTCTTGGGCCTCGGCGGAGATCGAGGCCTTCTGGCTGGACCTGCTCGCATTCGACGAAGCATACCCAGGCAACAACATCACCAATGAGGAATACTTCCTCGGCTCTGCCGTCCTCGTAACGGGCGGCGCGACTAACCTGCTTCTCGACGGTCAGCAAAGGCTCGCGACTGCAACCATCTTGCTTTCGGTTCTTCGAGACGCACGAGTCAAGTGGAAGAAAGATGCGGCGACCCGCCTTCAGGGTAAATACATCGCGGACTTCGACGACGCAAGTGACGTCACGACCCCTGTCCTCACCATGAATGTGTACGACAAAGATTACTACCGCGCCGAAGTCCAAGATGAGAGATACGACGGCCAAAGTCGGCCGGCAGCAAAACTGAAATCGCACGGACTCATCCGGAAGGCGCGGGACTACTTCTCGGAGAAGATCGCCGAACAAGAATCAGCTGCCGGTGGCGGCCAGGATGGGTTCAACCGCAACACCCGCATTGGCAAGGTGCTCTGCGACCACATGTCAGTTGTGGTGGTCACCTCGACCGACGAGGACAACGCAGCTGCCGTATTCGAGACGCTGAATGACCGCGGGATCGGCCTGTCCACACCAGACCTGCTCCGTAACCTCCTCCTTCGGAGGGCAAGCGGTCCTGATGCCCGTCAACGGATCGTCGCCGCGTGGCAGGTCATCCTCGGGATAGCGGACGAGGCTAGCGTTGAAGACTTCATTCGGCACTACTGGGTCAGCGAACGAGGTGACGTCAAGGCTAGAAAACTCTACCGCGAAATCAAGACCACGATCTTGGCGGAGAACGTGGACTCCGTGGAGTTCTCGTTGGCACTCGCGGAGAGCGCGCCGATCTATCGAGAGATCGTCAGGGGCCGAGACGCCGACAAGGAACTTCAGCGATTGCTACTCGGTTTGCGCGCTCTCGGTGCCAAGGTCTCCTACCCAGTTCTCCTCTCTGGCTACGCGATGTTGGACGAGGGTGAGGACAAGGCTGACTTGCGCAGATTGGCGGAAGCCCTTACCGCCTTGATAGTGAGGTATAGCGTCATCGGCGGCAAGGAAAGCACCACCCTCGAGTCCACGATCTATAAGGCCGCCGCAGCGTTGCGAACCGACCAAGACATCGACACAGCCGTTACGGCTTTCCAGAACCTTGCCCCCGGCGCCCCGGCCTTCATTGCCGCCTTCCGCCGCGCGAGCGTCGCTCGTATCGCTACCGCTCGCTACCTGCTTCGCGAGATTGAGCAAGAGATGCGGTTCACTGAGGAGATGTCCGTGGAGGACACGGATCGGGTCCACGTTGAGCACATTTACCCGCAAACGCCCGACGCGGCCCGTTGGCCGAACCATGCCCAAGTGCTCAACAGGCTAGGCAACCTGAGCCTCCTCAGCCGCAAACTGAACACTTCGATCAAGAACGCCGACTTCGCAACCAAGAAGAAAAAGGCGTACGCCACGTCAGAAATCTTGATGACGAAGGCACTCATGGACTATGACGACTGGTCGACCGACACCATCAACAAACGTCAGATTGAGATGAGCAAGTCCGTGGCAGCAATCTGGGGCTTCCCCGGCGAGCACATTCCCGAACCGTCCGGCGAAGCCGAGACGGCAGAAGATCAGCCAGACTCTGGGATCCTGGATGCGCAAGCTCTTGATGAACTTCCGGAGGTTCCCGACGACGAGCAGTCGGAATCGTCGGAGTCGTCGTAGAAGGTTGGCTACGAGGACACCTGCAGCCCGCGAAGCCACGACTCCAGGCTAGAAAGCCGACCTGTATCCATATGGCCTATGACCCGTTCAATCCCGCCACCAATTCGTCGCGGGGCGCCCACTTCATATACCGCCCGAGGACCCTCCGGATTCACGTGAACGACGTCCGTAAAGATCAACTCATTGAGTTGGCGCATCTCGCATGCCGCAGCGAGTCGTGCTGGGTCGAACTCATTCGTGACCATAACGTATCCGAAGTTCTTTCCCAGAGACTCGAGTCGAGCGTAAGCATCGAAGTCGCGGCCGAACTGCTCCTCACGATCACTCCGCACACTCCACTTACAACTGACGAGCACTCGCCAGTTGTCCGACTTCCTGACCAGAGCAAGGTCGACGCGCTTCGTCTTGTCGCCTCCGCGCGGCCTGTTGAATCCAGGGAGCTCGTGGAGTGCAGGACGGAGGAAAATGTCGTAGCGATCAGCGATGCCGTCCACTCGCCTAAATATGCTCGCAAGAGTGTCTTCGAAGCCCTCACCAACGAGGTTTTTCCGCTTGTTCTCACTGCCCAAATAGACCAGGATCCGGTCCGCGAGACGATTCGCTAGGCCGTCAGGAATCGGGTGCGGGAGCTCATCCAGAGTCTCGGAGATGACACTCGCTAGCTCAGGGTCCTCCCCCGGAAGAGGCATTCCCAAGTGCTCGTAAGGCGCCCGCTGCTGGAGACCACGATCACCAAGCGCTGAACTCCGAAGTTCCGTCGAACGCGCCAAGTCCTGTGCCGCGGTCGTAAAGAGCCAGTCGATTCGAGGACTCAGGTCGGAGGCGGTTGTGCCTAACTCCTCTGCAAGCCACTGATGGAAGCGAAGCGACCGTGCGTACCAAGGTCTTCCCGGTTGGCACTTGTCACTCTCGTAACAGTGAGCCAACCCGATGGTCCGGTCGATCCACATCAGCAGGTGATAGACGTGGCGCCAAGAGGTGTCGACCCTGACCTCTTCGGCGGCCTCCGCGTCGAAGTACTCGGTGAGCAGACGTGCTCGGTTCTCCGCTCCGAAGGCGCGGTCGGGTGGGTCGGCACCGACAACCGCGTCGTTCGTCAAACCGCCACACCTTTCGGGGCACCGAGTACCTCGAGCAAACGAGCAGCAATCTGCTGAGCCAAGAGGACAGGAACTGCGTTCCCGATCTGGCGGTACTTGCTGTGGGTCGACCCGTTCGGGAGACGTCCAGGAATCTCGCCACGCCGAGAATCGGTTCGAACGACGAAGGCGTCGTCGAACGACTGAAGCCGGCAGAACTCTCGAACGCTCAAAGCACGCGGTCGTGAGAAGTGGTAGACCGCGTCAGCCTTCGTGTTCAGCGTCCAAGCCCACAGATCCGGGTGCAACCTGCGGTAAGCGGAGTAGTGCTTGCGAGCTAAGTTGTCAGATCCCGTGCTGGGTCCCCATTTCTGACCCGTCAGGTAACGAGCAAGGAGCTCCTCAGGCAGATCTCTGTAGTTGCCTCCGGGCGGAATGCCATGAAGGCGCATGGTCGTGTCGGGATTCATCCGCGGGACACTGAGGTTCTCGAGCGTATCAATGTTACGCACCACTCGTTGGTACGCCGAACCCGGGCTTACGAGCGTGGAGACTGCCACCGAGTCGATCTTGTTTCCCGCCTCTAGAAACTGCAGATCGCCAATTGCCTGCTCCACCGATGTGATACCCAGGTCGGAGGGGTCACGCAGTCGATCAAGCAACTCCTCCGCGACGGCGTCGTTACGCAGGCCAAGGCGGTAACCACGCTTTGCAACCGAATCTGCCATCAGAGCGAGAGCAACGCTCGCACCACTTCCTCCGACAAGGGGCGGTTCGACACCAAGATCACGGTGTACGCCGATGAAGATGAGCCGCTTTCGGGTCTGCGGGACGCCGAAGTCGGCAGCATCGAGGACCTTCGCGCTGACCCGGTACCGACCGCGGAGCGACAGGTCTTGCATGACCTGCTCCTTAACCCCCATCTGGGCCATGCCCTGAACGTTCTCCATCACAAAGATCCGCGGGCGAAGGCGATCGACAACGCGTACAAACTCCCTGTAGAGCGAGTTGCGCGGATCATCAATGAGTCGCGAGTGGTTTCGGACCTGCGAGAACGCCTGACAGGGAGGACCACCGACGACCACGTCGGCACCTCTGGCTACATCGACGAGCTGGGCACGGACCTTGGGCTTCCGAAGGTCGCCGGTGATCGCGTGCGCGTTCGGGAAGTTGGCGGCGAACGTCGCCATCGCGTCGGGGTCGTGATCCGTGCCTGCAGTGACGCGAAAGCCGGCTCGCTCGAAGCCTCGAGCCAACCCGCCCGCCCCACAGAACATGTCAACCACGGTCGGAGCGATGTGCAACTGCTTCTCGGACTCGTCTGGCACACGCCTACTCTGTCACGCGGTACCGACACACCGAGACGGACACGCTCCGCACGACCCTGCCGCCTCCGCTACAGGCCGCTACACCTTGACGCTGGCTAGGTAGTCCAGAACCGCAGGACCCGGCTCCCCGCTCTTGACGTCCATCAGGCCGAAGCCCAGGTCGGTGAGCCTGCTGGTCGCAAGGTAGAACCACTGACCCTCGCGGCGAATGATCTTCCGCTTTTCTAGATCGGCCAGGAGCGCGCTCCGGAAATCGGCCCCACGTATGATCCGATTCTCGACATAATTAATATGGGATCGAGCCCCAGTCATGCTGGGCAAGAACGCCATTAACACATTTCGCAGGTCAACAAACTGCGAGTAATCCACAAAAAGCCTCCGGACCGCAGATTCCGAAGTGTCACCCCGTGACCCCTTCGCGTAGGGCCGAAGAAGAGGTGGTGGGTTCGAGGTGCCCACACGCAGAGAATCCGCAGGCGCTTCCACTCGCGACAATGTATTTGCCGAGACATGGGCGGCGAAGATTCCAGCAGCCTCGCCGCTCTTCGCTGTCACTCGAATTGTGTCGGCGTCAATGACGAGTTCTTTCGCGAGGACCATCACAGCCGAGCCAAGTTCCAGGTGATGACCCCTCGTGCCGAGAACGAGACCTTGATCAGTATAGACCGTCCGGCGTCGCAACCTGCTCCCAGTTTGATATGCGCCCGTCGGGTTCACTACGGAGAACGAAAAGGTGGCTGAGTCTTCGGAAGGGGGCCTGCCCGCATCTGGATCGCAGAACACGTTGCCGCTTTCGCCGGTGAAACTCATAAAGACATGCGGCACGGCACCACCCGACAGCTCTTGTTCCTGCTCCCAGGACCATATGACCGCCTCGACGTCATTCTCTTCGACTTCGAGGTCTTCGCCCTCTCCTGGGGAGCCATCAACAAGGAACCTCGCAAAGAACGGTCCAATATCGTCTATCGCAAGTTTTGGACGTTGAGCCAGATCTAGAATAATGCGCATGTCCGTAAGCGCCCTCGCCC